>CAZQPY010000094.1:0-18767 GCA_964595345.1 uncultured Occallatibacter sp. | reverse complement strand
TCCTCGGCGTTCATCTCGGCCTTGTCTTCCACTTCTTCCAGGCGCTCTTCGCGCAGCATGTCGATGGCGATCTCCACCAGATCGCGGATCATGCTTTCAACATCGCGGCCAACATAGCCCACCTCGGTGAACTTGGACGCCTCAACCTTGAGGAACGGAGAGTTGGTCAGCTTGGCCAGCCGCCGAGCAATCTCGGTTTTGCCCACACCCGTTGGTCCGATCATGATGATGTTCTTCGGCATGATGTCGTCGGCAATGTCGGGGGGCAGCTTCAGGCGGCGCTGGCGGTTGCGCAGCGAGATGGCAACCGCGCGCTTGGCGGCGCGCTGGCCAACCACGTGCTTGTCCAACTCGGCGACGATTTCGCGCGGAGTCAGCTCGTCGAGCGAGAGGTCCTGTTCTTCGGCGGATGCGGGAAGGTAAATGGCCATTCTGTTCCAGTCTAGAGTAGTGCGCGGGTCTCTGCGGCGAATGCGGTGCGGCGTTCCTTGCGGACGACAAATTTGAGCCCCGACCAGGTTTCATCGATGGCGCAGACTTTGACATCTACAAAGGCCGTCGTGAGCGCGTGATCGCGGATCAGGTTTTCAGACAAATCCGTTCGGATACCGGAGGCCTTCTTGGGCCAGGCGATCCAGAGCGCACCGTCAGAGCAGATGTGCGGAAAAAGTTCAGCGAATTGTGTTTTGAATTCAACCACGGAGCCCGCGAAGAGCACTGCGACGTCCAGCTTCTCGGCGTTTGATCCACCGCGCTTCCGCGTCTCGGCGAAGGCCTTCAGATCCTCGGGAACGCCAGCAGGCGCATTGAGCACCAGGACGCGATGACCTTCCTTGATCCCGAGTTTCTTCAGCAGCGGTGTGTCCGAATAGCCTGCCATAGTGTTCCTGCCGTGACTGCAAAGTGAGCTAGCCTTTTAGCTCTTCAATCGTGATGCGGTCGTTGGTGTAGATGCAAATGTCTCCGGCGATCTTCATCGCCTTTTCCGCGATCTCCCGGGCGCTCAGGTCGGTGTTCTCCAGCAGCGCGCGGGCGGCAGCCGTGGCGTAGGGGCCTCCGGAGCCGATAGCGGCAATCGGCTCGTCCGGATCGATGACGTCGCCGGAGCCGGAGATCAAAAAGGTCTGGTTCTGGTCTGCCACCACCAGCAGCGCTTCCAGGTTGCGCAGCATCTTGTCTGTGCGCCAGTCCTTGGCCAGTTCTACGGCCGCGCGATTCAGGTTGCCGGCAAACTGTTCCAGCTTGGTGTCGAAGCGGGCAAACAGCGCAAACGCATCGGCTGTTGAGCCTGCGAAACCGGCAAGAATCTTCTCCTGAAAGAGGCGGCGGATCTTGCGCGCGGAGTGCTTCAGCACGTGATCGCCGAGGGTGACCTGTCCGTCGGCAGCCATCACCACCAGCCCGTTGCGGCGCACGCAAATCACCGTTGTGGAACGAATGCGCGCGCGAGGCCGCTCCCCGGAATGGGAATCTTGTGCCGCTCTGGAATCGGTTTTCAAATCCACGAAAAATCCTCCGGATTGAAGCGCCCGGCATACCGGAACTCCTTCAAGATGCAGTCACGAGTATATCGCAGCAACAAAGCCCCGCAGCGGGGGAGAGATCGCGCCGAAGAAGGTGTCGCGCACTGCGCCCGGATCAGCTTTCCGCGAATCGCCGCTGCGGTATCCTTAGTGTCAGGGACCGAAAGGGTCGCCTCGCCTCCACATGAACATCCTCCACGCCTACACATGGGAAATCGCGGCCGGCCTGGGACTTGTTCTGGCCCTCGTCGTCGTGGGCGTCTGGCTGATTCTTCATAAGCGCCCCACAGCCGAGGAAATCGAGCGTGCCCGGCGGCTGTTTCTGGCCCAATCTGGCCGCCTGGTCGACGGCATGCTCCTGGACCTGTGCGAGGTGGAAGCCGATGATGGACGCACGCTGACCATGCTGCTGTTCAGCTATCGAATTGCCGGGGTGGACTACGAGTCCTCGCAGGACATCACAGACATCCGCGAGGTGGTGGACCCTGCGCGTGTCCGGGCGGGATTTCCCTGCTCCGTGCGCTATCAGCCGGGCAATCCGTATAACAGCATCATCATCGCGGAAGAGTGGTCCGGACTGCGCGAGGGGCTTCCTGTGCTTCCCTCGTTTGACGATCCCGATCCCCTCGACACCAGCCATCTGCGCGATGGCAAGCCCCTGTACCCAGGTCGGAGATAATTCTCCCCGGCGTTGTCGGCCTGCAGGGGATGAACAAACTGTTGAGATCTGCATCGGGCCGGCAAGAAGCGTCAGGGCACGACTTCAGTCGTGCCCATCAAGCCCTCAACCCTGCCGATCAAGCCCTGAAAATGACCGGGGCTTTACAGGCTGCGGAAAACTCCGTCGGGTGGGCAAGAAGCGTCAGGGCACGACTTCAGTCGTGCCGCAAATGCCGTAAAGTCAGGGTGGGCTTCAGCCCTGAGGTCTGTTTTCTCGTTTTCCATCCGCTGCTCGACCAGCCACCTGCGCGACGGCAAGCCCCTGTCCCCAGGTCGGAGATAATTCTCCCCGGGGTTGCCGGCCTGCAGGGGATGACCAGGCTGTTGAGATCTGCATCGGGCGGGCAAGAAGCGTCAGGGCACGACTTTAGTCGTGCCGCAAGTGCCGTAAAGTCAGGGTGGGCTTCAGCCCCTGAGGTATGTTTTCTCGTTTTCCAGCCGCTGCTCGGCCCTTTTCCGCAGCCTGTTTAGCCCGGAGATAGTCCGGTCAAACCCGAAAACCCGGGCCGCACCGAATTGACCCCGCATACCCTACCCCGGTTACACTACCCGTATGCATCTCCACGCCCGGCCGACCGGCCCCGCCGCCCGCAGAACCCAGGCTGTCTTGCGCTTCTCGCTGGTGGCCACGGCGGCATACGTCGTCCTCACCTTCGTCGCCGGGCTGCGCGCGCACTCTCTGGCGCTTCTCTCGGAGGCCGGACATAACGTCTCGGATTTCCTCGCCCTCCTGCTCAGCTTTGCCGCCGTCTACTTTCAGAACCGCCCCGCCGACAATGCGCGCACCTTCGGGTATCAGCGCGCCGGCGTTTTGGCCGCTTTTATCAACGCCGCCTCGCTCATCGTCATTTCCCTGTGGATTGGCATCGAAGCCGTGCACCGGCTCAGCAGTCCGGTCGTTGTGCAGCCCCGCCTCATGATGATTGTGGCCGCCGCTGGCGTGCTCATGAATGGGGTGATCGCGGCGCTGCTTTGGGGCGTGGCGCGCGACGTCAACTTGCGCAGCTCCTTTCTCCACATGGCGGGCGACACCCTCTCCACGGCAGCGGTCATCGCCGGCGGGCTGGGCATTCTGCTTACCGGGCAGAACTGGATCGACCCCATCCTGTCGATTCTGATCGCAGTGCTGATTCTCTGGTCCAGCGTCGGAATCGTGCGCGAAACGCTGAATATTCTCCTCGAAGGCACCCCGCGGGGCATCTCGCTTGATGCTATTCGCGCCGGCATCGGGGCCGTCGAAGGCGTGGTGGACGTGCACGACCTGCATGTCTGGAGCCTGGGCTCGAACTCGCGCGCGCTGGCCTGCCACATCACCATTGCCGACATTCCGCCGTCCGAAAGCGCCTGCATCTTGGTCCGGATCAACCATGTCCTCAAGGATCACTTCGGCGTTTGCCATTCCACCATTCAGTTTGAGCACGTGGGGTGCGGTGAGCTCGATGGCTGCGTCGTGCCGTTGGAAGAGATGTCCCTCGGCCAGCACGAACACGGTCACCACGGCCACGCGCATTGATTCTCTGGGCAATCGCATGAAACAGGGGAGCCGCGCGTAGCAATGGCCTTGAAAGTTCGCGACTTTGCAAGCTGCGAAAGAACCCTGTCGGGATAGCAGGAAGCGTCAGGGCACGACTTTAGTCGTGCCGCAAGCCGCAGAACGAACGTGGCCTTTAGGCTCTGAGGGATGTATTTCCAGTTTTTTCCCCTGGACACACCCTTTTCCGCTTCACGAGTCGTGCTCTGTCAAGCCTCGCTTTTCGTGTTCTCGAAGTGTCCAAGCGACTGCCGCGCATTGATCTTGCCCGGCGATGCAGCTTCAAGGTTTATCGTCTAAAGAAAGGTCTGGCCACTTTCCCGTATTCCCGGTTGGAATTGCCCCAGGCTTATGTCTCCGTTCCACCCACCGGAATCAATTCATGTCGGATACACGTTAGGTCATTGTGGAGGATCTTCATTTGCCGCGTCAGCGCCTTGCATTCGCCATTCTTTGCACCCTTCTATGTTTCTCAGCGATCCATGTACGCCCGGCCAGCGCAGCCACCCAGCAGAATGCAGCGCCGACGGCCGCCCAGCTGGAATTGCTCGCGGGCGAATACACCAACCCGGCGGATCCCGATACGCCCCTGAGCTTCTATGTGGAAGGCGGCAAACTGGTGGTTGAGACGGAGCGCAACACTCCGGTCGAATGCAACGCGGTAACGGCGCTGGAATACGGCACATCGGGCTCGAAGAGCACCTTTCGTTTTGCGGTGGACGCCTCTGGCCACGCCATCGGCCTCACCCGCTTGGGCGATCAAAGCGTCGAGTATCGGCGGACCGGCCCTGCCGTTCATCACATCTTTCACGACTATG
Source organism: uncultured Occallatibacter sp. (assembly GCA_964595345.1). Lineage (GTDB taxonomy): Bacteria > Acidobacteriota > Terriglobia > Terriglobales > Acidobacteriaceae > Telmatobacter. Next base: position 14,175 of record CAZQPY010000094.1, on the reverse strand, counting down.
GTTCTGCCGACGTCATGATTCCCATGCGCGACGGCGTAAAGCTGCACGCGATCGTCCTCAAGCCTGCCGATATCGGCAAGCCCCTGCCCTTCCTGATCGTACGCACTCCGTATGGAGTCGATGGATTGACCCGCTCCACCTTCAGCAACAGTCGCCCTGAGTTGGCTCGCGATGGCTATATCTATGTCGAAGAGGATATCCGCGGCCGCTTCAAGAGCGAGGGCGAATTTGTGATGATGCGCCCCCTGGCCGACCACCGCAACCCGAAGGCGGTGGACGAAAGCACCGACACCTACGACACCGTGGTCTGGCTATTGAGGAACATTCCTGGCAATAATGGCCGCGCCGGATTCGTCGGCACCAGCTATCCGGGCTTTCTGGCCATGATGGCCGGCATCGACCCACACCCCGCGGTCAAGGCCATCTCTCCCCAAGCGCCCATGATCGATGTCTGGATGGGCGACGACTTCTTTCATAACGGAGCATTCCGCCAGACCTACGGCTACGACTATGTGCTCGGGATAGAATCCAGCAAGGAAGAGACCGACGTCAGCTATGGCAAAGACAAGGATGGTAAGCCGAAAGACGGCTACAACTATTTTCTGGAGCGGGGCTCCTTTGCCGAGGATGTGAAGAAATCCGGTTCAAAGCTGCTGCCCACCTGGAAGCTCTTCCTCGATCATCCCGCCTATGACAGCGTGTGGAGCTCGCGCGCAGTCGAGACGCACCTGCAAACGGTCACCGTGCCCACGCTCACTGTGGGCGGATACTACGATCAGGAAGATATGTGGGGACCGCAGCAGGAGTACGCCACGCTGGAACCGCAGGACGCCAATCACCACAACTTCCTGGTGCTCGGCCCCTGGCGGCACGGATCCTGGGCGTCCAACTCCCGCCATCTGGGCAACCTGGACTACACCGAGCCCATCGGCAAGGACTTCCGCGCCCAGATCGAAGCGAAGTTCTTCGCCCATTACCTGAAAGATGAGCCGGGTTTCGACCTCGAAGATACGGCCAGCTACCAGACCGGCTCGAACCAGTGGAAGCGCTACGCGCACTTCCCGCCCAAAGAAGCCGCGCCCACCAGCTTGCACTTGCAGGGCGACGGAAAGCTCAGCTGGGCCGACTCCCCGGCGCAAGCCAAAACCAGCTACGTGAGCGACCCCGCGAACCCGGTCCTTTACCGTCAAAGGCCGATTCAGCCCACCTACGGCGACGGCTCGCAGTGGTACAACTGGATGACGGAAGACCAGCGCTTCGCCACCCGGCGCGCGACCGAACAAAAGGATGTCGCCGTCTGGAAGCTGCCCGCCCTGAAGAAAGACATGATTCTGACGGGTGAAGTCGAGGCCGATATCTATGCCTCGACCACCGGCACGGACAACGACCTGGTGGTCAAGCTGATTGACCAGTATCCGGCCGACGATGCGGACGAGAAGATGCGCGGCTACCAGTTGATGACCAACGCAGAGATCTTCCGCGGCCGTTATCTGGATTCGTTCGAAAATCCCCGGCCGCTGCGCAGCGGCAGCGTGCGTGAATACCGTTTCAGCTTGCACGATGTGGACCACGTCTTCAAGGCCGGCCACACCGTCGTCGTGGAAATCCAGAGCACCTGGTTCCCGCTTTACGACCGCAACCCGCAGACTTTCGTGCCCAACATCATGACGGCGAAGCCGAGCGACTACCAGCCCGCCACCATCACCGTCTACTCCGACCCCGAACACGACTCAACCCTGCAGGTCCCTCTGATGAACGCCTGCGACCAGATCGACTGCTTCTAGCTAATCTCATGTCTCCGAATCTCGCACCAAAACCGCTGTCATCCTGAACGTAGTGAAGGATCTGCGGCTGTCTTTGATGGCCTCAAAGTGGCGTTACTTCCGAGTAGGCGACCAACCGAGCGGAACTCTTGTGTGCGGAGGCCGGAGTGTGCGTCAACCCCGATTGGCCGGTCATTCCCTGAGGTTTCCTCCTGCAGGAAAAGTAGAGCGTTACAAAAGCTTGACCGCGCGAGTGCCGAATTTCTCATCAAGCCAAAACTTCCCATTCACCTTGTCGCGCGGCCTAGATGGTGTTCGGAACGATAGCGCCTTGAAGCCAAAATATAACCTACGAAGAGCCTCTCTCGGCGTGAGTGCCCTCCCGTCGTCGGCGACAATCTGGTAGCCCATGATGCATGTGCCCGGGGACGGCATGCGGAGAACGAGCGGCAACATGTAATAGAGCGCCATGCAGGCAAATGCAGCGATGATAAGGGTTCCCGTAACCCACCCATCGAACGAAGCTGGTGTTTCTCGCTGGAAGCTCCAAGCAAAAACGCCGGTTCTCCGCCACTCAAACAGGATCGGCACGGTTCCTAGAAGTGGTGCGATTGCGCACAAGCAAAGAACAAAATCGAGGCAACAAGCCGCAAACCGCCGAGAGATGCCGGGCATTGGCATGCCTAGCCGGGAAGACGAAAGGCTCAAAAACAGGGCGCATGTCGCAATTATTCCCACCGCATAGACGATCTCTTTTGGGCCGGTTCCGCCTGCGAAGCGATATTGGCCATTATCCCAAGTCAGAGTTGCGCCAATCACGCCTGTTTTGGAATGGCCTGCAAACCATGGGAGAACCAAGAGTAGGAGAAACAGCCAACGAAAGTGCTTTGCGTTCATACGGAACAGCATATAGGAACAAAGTGCTGAAATTCAGACGGCTGCTTTGTTTGCCAAGCAATCGCTGCTCATTTGGAAGGGCACAAAGCCGACCTCATCTGAGAGCAACGCCAGGATCACCGGCCACTCGTCAGTTACTCCGCGGTAAACCCTGCCCACTTGCAGGAAAAGCCAGATTCGCCCGAACTCCGCTCTTGTCCAAAAACGCTGGTTTCGCGGGTGAAGATCCTCAGTTTTGTCTCCCCTAGCTCGCCGCCGCATGAATCGCCAGCAACTTCTCCAGCAGCGGCTTCAGGAGCTTCAAATCCAGCGCATTGGCCCCGTCGCTCTTCGCGTTCGCCGGATCGTCGTGCACCTCCAGGAACAGTCCGTCGATCCCCGCCGCCACCGCCGCCCGCGCCAGCAGTGGAATGAATTGCGGCTGACCGCCGCTCACGCCGCCTGCCGCCGAGGGCTGCTGCACGGAGTGTGTGCCGTCGAAAACCACCGGCGCCATCTCCCGCATCACCGGCAGCGAGCGGTAGTCCACCACCAGCGTGTTGTAGCCGAAGCTGGCGCCGCGTTCGGTCAGCGACACCCGCTCGTTTCCCGTCGAACGCACCTTTTCCACGGCGTTCGCCATGTCCCAGGGAGCCACGAACTGCCCCTTCTTGATGTTCACCGCGCGCCCGGTCTTGCCCGCAGCCACCAGCAGGTCGGTTTGCCGGCACAAAAACGCGGGAATCTGCAACACATCCACCGCCTCGGCAACCGGCTCGCAATGCCCCGGCTCGTGCACATCGGTCAGCACCGGCAGGCCTGTCGCCTTGGCCACCGCGCTCAGGATGCGTACGCCCTCCGTCAGCCCGGGGCCGCGGAAGCTCTTCACGCTGGTCCGATTGGCCTTGTCGTAGCTGGCCTTGAAGATGTACGGAACGCCGAGATCGCCGGCGATGCGCTGGATGGCCTCGGCCATGCGCAAGGAATGGGCCTCGGATTCGATGACGCAGGGTCCTGCAATCAGGAAAAGCTGGCCCTCGCCCACATGGACCGGACCGATTTCAAAGGAGTGACTCACAAGGCAATCTTATCGCGAGGAAGGGCAGAAAGGTGCTGGTCGCTCGTGGTCGGTTTGGAGTCATTTCAAAAATAGCAAATTAAATGGTAAAATGCCATCATGAATACCACGGTGGAAATCGACAAGGCCGGGCGCATTGTTGTTCCCAAGAAGTTGCGGGATGCGATGCACCTGGTCCCCGGAACTCAGCTCAGGATTGAGCGCTCCGGTGATCGGCTCACACTTTTGCCGAGCACCAATCAGGCCCGATTGGTCATCGAAAATGGCGTTCCGTCGATCTTCCCGGCAGACCATGCACCCATTCTGACCGACGAAATGGTAAAAGAACTGGTTGCCCAGGGCCATCTTGAACGGGAGCGCCGCTTTCTGGGAGTTGAAGAAGACCAGATCGAGGAGTCCGCTTGATCTTTCTCGACACGTCAGTCCTGATCGCGATCGCGCAGGTCAACCATATCCATCGAGCACCCAGCCGGAAGCTGTGGGAGCAATGCACGATTTTAGAAGCCTCAATCAGCACACACGCCCTGGCAGAGGTTTATGGCGCTCTCACTGCCATGCCGCCCGGGATGCGCATTTCTCCGCGCGATGCGGTGGCGGCTATTGATACTTTTCTCCTGCGCCTTGCACCGGTTGCGCTCTCTGCCGAAGAGTACATAGAGACTCTACGAGGCGCATCCGACCGCGGGCATTCGGGCGGCATGATCTATGACGCTTTGCACCTTGCCAGCGCGCGAAAAGTGAATGCTGAGCGCATTTACACTTGGAACCTGAAGCACTTCCGCGCAGTAGCGCCGGATTTTGCAGACCGAATCATGACGCCATGAAGTGGTTTTTGCCGTGCATTCAAGCATCTCGGAGCTTCTCTGAAGCCTCGGCTTTGAAGAGCACCGCCCTGTGCTGAGACTTCCGTACTCAGCGGCTCACAATCGTGGTCTGCTTGTCCGTCTTGAGCACAAAAGCATCGGCGGGTAGCAATTGGTTGACCTTGATGTTGAAGTAGAAGCAGTCGCGGTAGGTTCCGCTGCCCTCGTCCAAATGCAGCTTGAGGCTGACCCCGCGTTCCAGGTCAATCCACGCGACGATAACCGGGAAGAGCTTGCGCACATCCGGGTCCTTGGCCACCAATTCAAGCTTCTCGGTCCTCACGCGGTCCAGCACCTCGGAGCCGAGGTACCGGATCTCCCACTTTTCGGCCAGTTCTCGGCCGCTGGCGCCAAAGCCCAGCATCAGAAAGCTCTCGTACTTGTCGAACTTCTTGGAGGTGGTGACCTCGTTCAGTTTCGGGTCAAACATTTTGAATGTGCCGCCAAAGCGCCCGTATATCTTCGCCACCGGTCTGCTGTTGTACTCGGTCTGGTGAACCGCCATTTGGAAGTTGACACCCTTGCGCTCGAAGTAGACCCTGCCCTTTTGTGTGTCCTTGTCGGGAATGGGGTCGGTTTGGACGGTGTCGAACTCGAAGTCGGCGGCAGTGGTCTGAAAGCGGGCCGAGGCAGCATCCAACCGGCGCAGAATACTTTCCCTATCCTCTGCGGCCAGAGCAGCGCGCGCCGGGACAAACGTCAGCGAGGCAAGCAACGCGAGCGAGGCTGCGGGCCATAGCTTGATGGAAGGAGGCATGAATTCCTTATCGTGTTGGACGCAAGGCGGTAAAGAAAAGACGGCAATCGGCGGAAGAGGCTGTACGTTTCGTTCCGCCAATCCAAAAGCCTAAGCGCCCAGCCGCTCCACAACCTTCTTGATCCGCTCAAACGCCCAGTCCAGCTCCTCCCGCGTCACAACCAGCGGCGGTGCCAGCCGGATCACATGATCGTGGGTTTCCTTGCACAGGATCCCCTCTTCCATCAGCGCTTCGCAGTAGGGGCGGGCCATGCCGGTCAGTTCCATGCCGATCCACAGGCCGCGCCCGCGCACTTCCTTGATCGCCGGGCTGCGCAATTCCTTCAACCGCGCCAGGAAATAAGCGCCCAACTCCGCCGACCGCTCCACCATCTTCTCTTCGATCAGAACCCGCATGGCCGTTCGCGCAACCGCGCAGCCCAGCGGATTGCCGCCGAAGGTGCTGCCGTGGTCTCCGGGACCGAAAACCCCCAGCACCTCGCGGGATGCAAGCACGGCCGATACGGGATAGAAACCACCCGCCAGCGCCTTGCCTACAATCAGCACATCCGGCGTAATCCCTTCGTGCATGTAGGCGAACAGCTTGCCGGTGCGGCCCAGCCCAGACTGAATCTCGTCCAGCATCAGCAAGGTCTGGTTTTTGCGGCAAAGCTCGGCCGCTCCTTTCAAATAACCGTCCGGCGGAATCACAATGCCCGCTTCGCCCTGGATCGGCTCCACCAGGAACGCGCAGGTATTCGCCGAAAGCGCCGCGCGCAGCGCCTCGATGTCTCCAAAAGGAATGATCTTGAATCCCGGCGTAAACGGCCCAAAGCCGTCGCGATACTGCTCGTCGCTCGAAAAGCTCACAATCGAGACCGTGCGCCCATGGAAATTGCCGGCGCAAACAATGATCTCCGCCTGGTTCTCAGCAATCCCCTTGACCTTATAGCCCCACTTGCGCGCGGCCTTGATCGCCGTTTCCACCGCTTCGGCGCCCGAGTTCATCGGCAGCGCTTGCTCAAAGCCGGTCAACTCGTGCAGTTCCTTGTAGAACAGCGGAAGCTGCTCATTCCGGAAAGCTCGCGAGGTCAGCGTGACCTTCCCGGCCTGTTCCCGCAGAGTGCGCAGAATCTCCGGGTGGCAATGTCCCTGGTTTACCGCCGAATAGGCCGCCAGGCAATCCAGGTAGCGATTGCCTTCAACGTCATACACCCACACCCCCTCCGCGCGCTCGATGACTACGTCGAGTGGACGGTAGTTGTGGGCTCCAAATTCGTTCTCGAGGTCGACTAAATCCTGCGTGCGCGTGGGTATTTCCGTCTGGAGGTTTGTCATCGTCTTCTCTCTATTGTGCCCCAAGAAGCGTGGCAATGGCTCCCCATTCGCTCCACACCGAACGCTCTGCGCTCAAGTGGCTGCATTTCCATGGGGTACCCACCATGCGCGCCCGGGGATGGGCAACATTGAGAGGAGACCGTTCAAATCACTTGCAGCGACTACCCGCTCGGCCGCTTCGCGCCTGCCGCCGAGTGCTCCAAGCTACTGCGAGCCCACTGGGGCGCCGCTGTGCTCCAGATGATCGAGCAGTTGTCGCAGATCTTTTTCCTTCGTCTCATCGTGCTGCTGGGTAGCCAGATCCAGCGCCTGGTGTGCGGCTTGAAGCGCCTCGGCGGCGCGGCCTGTAGCGTCATAGACCTTGGCCAGTTCCTCGAGATACTGCGCATTTTTGCCGCCGCTCAGCTGAACGGCCTGGCGCAAAGCGGGCTCGGCGTAAGTGTAGTCGCCGTTCATTTCATGGACATAGCCGAGAGTGAATTGGAAATGATCGGAAGCGGGCTGCAGGGTAACGGCCTTTTGCAGTTCGACCAAAGCCTGGTTCAGATCGCCATTCGTGGCCAGCGATGCTCCATAATTCTCAATGAACAGAGCGTTGGCCGGGCTCAGCACCGTGGCCCGCCGAAACTCCTCCTGAGCCTCGACCAGCTGCTTGTTTCTGCCCAGCAGAACGCCCAGATTGAAGTGCGCCATGGAGTCGTCAGGGTCCAGTTCCAGCGCCTTCCGCATCAGCTCAATGGCCTCCGGGATGTGGTCGCTCTTCATCAAGGCGAAAGCCCGATCGATCAACTTGTAACTCTCCGTAGCCTGCGGATCGATCGACTCAAGACCGCCCTGCGCCACGTTGACGAACTCGGGAAGATTCACGGCGCGATTGCCGGCCGTGGTGTTCTCCACCAGGATCGCCGGCGTATCGTTGCCCTCTGCGTCAATGTGCGTCAGCATGAGTTGGGTATAGGGTGAGCGCCCCTTGGACGAAAATGCCAGCCATCGCCCATTCGGCGAGAAGGTATGCCAGGAGTTCATCAGCGGTGTATTGCACTTCATCAGCCGCGCCGTGCCGCCTTCGAAAGGAACAATGAACAGCCTGCTGTCCGGGCGCATCAGCAGCCCGTTACGGTTCTGCACAAAGACGATCCACTTGCCATCCGGCGAAACCTTGGGAAAATTGTTGCTCATCCCGTTGGCGGATGCGCCGAGAACGGGAACGGCCGTGCCGCCCTTCCCCTCGTTGAACGGGATCTTGTAAAGGTCATACTGAATCTGCGTCTCTCTGGGATCGTTGGCGTACTCTGGCTTCTCGGCGCCCGGCGGGAATGGGTCCCTCGCCTTGGCCCGGCTGAAGATCAGATACTTGCTGTCCGGCGACCAGAAAGCGCTGGCCTGCACATATTCCGGGTCGTCCGCTCCGGGCAACACCTGCATCTTGCCTTGCTTCCTGTCGTACCACGCAAGCACGCCGCGGGTGGGATAAAAGACCTGGAGAAAGCGGAAATCCTTGTAGTTGGTGCTGTAGAGCCGGTCGAGAAGCCCCGAAGCAAAGCCGGGAGTCTTGTCCTGGTTGCGATTCGTGTTGTCGGGCGGGCCAATGGAGGTCACCACGAAGCGGCCTTCGGGCGACACCTGGGACATGAATCCAAACCGCTTCACCACCGGCTCGGCGTCCGTGCTCTCTGCATTCAACTGGAAGGAACTCCAGCGAATCACATCCTTGTTGCGGATCGCCATCTGCGGGGCGACCGAAGCCAGCGCATACAGGCCCTTGTCGTTGCGCGGACCATCCACATCCAGACCAAGGGTCTTGCCGTCGCGCGAGAAGGAGTGGCAATTCGCGCAGGTGGGCAGGTCCTGCATCACGACGTGGCTTTCCGGTTCGGCAAGGTTTCTGATCTTCCACTCAATCAAAGGCAGCGCCGATTGAGGAATCGGCGAGATCGGGCCATGTTCTCCCGGCGGCGGGTGCATCAGGGGCACATCGCGATAGAAGACCGGCGCGCCAACCGGATCGGTGGAAGTGGAAAGGCTGACGGTGCCGATCGACAGCGGATGCACCGGATCTTCTTTCGCAAAACCCTTGAAGACGACCTTCGCCGGTGCTTTTACGCTGAGCCGCTTGATCTTGTCCCAGGTTGACCCATCCGGCTGCCAAGTGTGTGTCGAGGCCAGCTCGGGTGTCAGTTCCATGCCCGGTCCGGTCCGGGGGTCGAGCGCGCCCATCTTGAAGAGATTTCCAGCAGCATCGATGCGCAGCCTTTGCGAGCGATCCGAAAATTCCACCTCGACCACCCAGCGCTCTACGCCTGCGGCGGAATCGTGCCACAGAAAGGTAGGGGCTGTAATCTCCGGCGGAAAGACCGATCCTTCCAGCGGGTAATCGATGGTGATGCGGGCGGGCTGAACCGGACCCTGTTCCTTCGGCGTTGGCAGGGTAGCGCCGTGCAGCAGGACGACCTCGGCCGCACACAAAAGCATGCAAGCAAAAACACGTGTTCGACGCAATGGAGTGACCCCTTTGAGGAATGCGAGCGGCCTGACGTATGAAAGCTTACCGCAATCGAGCATTACAGCGAAACCAGAGCTGGTGCATCCCCAAAAAGCACTCCACCAAAGTCGACGCGGCCATCGGCTCCGGGGCCCCCTGCGACAGGACTGCGTCTCTGGGGTGGAAACCGGAGCCCCACGGATCGGTTTTCGTCCGCAGGGTGGAGATCCCTCGCTTGTGGGTGTCTTGGAAAGCGCGATCCTGGCACCGCAGCTGTAGATCGGGAATTCCGGAGGGAACAGGGGGTTTTAACCCCCTGAATACAGGTCCAATACGCTTGGCCTTCAGGCCCGGATGAAGAACTGTCGAGGCAACTGCAACCGTAGTACTAAGCTCGCCGCGAATGAACCGCGCCGCCGATGAATCCGCCAACTTGCCAACTTGCGATCTCCGCGCCAGCGGAGGCCAACTCGCCAAACAGCTCCCAACACTGTTATCCCTCGGATTCTTCATTTTGCGGAACAATCGAATTCTTGTTGCATCGAAGTTTCCCACCTGCGCACCGACCAATCGGGGATGAAACCACGTCAGGCGATGAATCCGTCAACTTGCCAACTTGCGATCTCCGCGCCAGCGGAGGCCAACTCGCCAAACAGCTCCCATCGCACGGTTATCGCTCGGATTCTTCATCTTGCGAAGCGGCCAAGTTCTTGTTTGTTCATAGGGTGGCACTTCACCATCTGCCGCGCCGTTTGCGGATTAATTCTTCTCTCTACGCCACAATGGCTTAAGCAGCCGCAGCTTCCAGGCCCCGCAATCGACGCTGCCATCCTTTTTTAGTTTTAGCCGCCGATGCCCTTAAACGCCGCTTTGTGGCACTTCATATTTGGCATAACAGTTGTGTTTTCAGTGTGTTGTGCAGGGAAGAGGGATCTCCCCCCTCCTCTACGATCATGCCTCATTTCAGGTGCATGAATGCCTGTATAACAAAGAAAATAAGGATGTTGTTCGATTAGGCCTTTTGCTGGAACGCATCCGAAATGTTGCAATTTGGCTGCATTTTGCACCATTTATAGTGCATTTGCTCGGAAGAACGGTCCCTGCTTCGCCGCTCGCTTCAATTGTTCCGCTTCAAGCTGTAGGGTCCCGGAAGCCCCGGCTCCTCCGCCTTGCTTCCCCGCTCCGGCGCTCCGGCCACTGCCGTCCGCTTGCTGTAAATGCGGAACTGCACCACCAGGTCCAGCAGCACCGGAACCGGCTTCCCATCCTTCACCGCCGGCTCAAAGCGCGCCTTGCTGATCGAGTCCACCGCGTTCTCGTCCAGCCCGAAGCCGATCGGCCGCCCCACTGCAATCTCTCCCGCCAAGCCATTTGTGCCGACAATCGTGTGGTACAGCGCCATCCCCGCCACCCCATTCGCCTGCGCATACTCGTTCGAAGGCGGCTCGAAGACGGTGACCAGCCGCGCCTTCCGGTCCACCGTGTTCTGCCGGAGCACCGCCGGATCCTTGGGGCGATAGTCCGTATGTGCAGCCGCCGCATCGTAATAGAGCTTCCAGAAATCGGGCAGCGACGCCACCATCCGCTCATCCAGACCTGAAGCGAAAATGTTATCCAGAGCCTCTTTGAGCACCCGCGCTGCGTGGGCAGGCGATGACGTCGTGGTAACGCTCTTCGCGTCCGCAGGCCGTTCCGCCTCCGGCGCAGCCGCAATCGCCGCCGCCAGCTCGTCCGCCGCCGAGACTTCGGGTGCGGACTGGCCAGCGGGCGCGGTGGTCGCTATCGCCGCTCCCTTCTTTTCCTTCCCATCCTTCTTCTTCTTTGGCGTCAGCACCAGCTCGCGGTCGATGCTGATCTTCACCATCTTCCTTTTCGGTGTGATGCGCACCCGCTCGGCGGCATGCGACGGATCTTCATACGCCAGTTGCCCCACAAAATGAAGCCCGTAGCGAGCGCCCTCCAACTCCAGCTTGTGCTTGGTGAGGTGTAGTTTCTCGATTTCCAGTGCGCACAGCGTATACGATCCGCGCGGAGAGTTCTGCAGCAATTGGCCGTGCTCATTGAAGCTCAGCGTATTCTCCAGGGACCCCGACCGCAGATACAGCGGCTTGCCCACCAGCATGCTCCGCAGTTCTTCTTCGGTTGTGCCTCCGCCTTCGAGCAGCATTGCCCCACCGGCGCTAGGGTTCGCAGCCGGAGCGGTCGGCGCTTGCGCAGTTGGCGGTGCCTGATCTGCTTGCTGGCCCCGCAAAGGCTGAGCCGCGATCAACGCAAATGCGCCCACGCACAGGACGATCACCTGCCGCAAATGAGCAGTTATGCGGGGCGAGAACACAAGCGCGAAGCTGGGCATCGGGACACCTTCGTCCGCCACTCTATCAGGATTCTGTTGCAATTGTGGATATTACCGTCGGTTTCAACGCCTATATATCCCAAGTCCGGCTTCGTGTCCCGTCACCGTTAAGGCAGGCGATTCAGTCCTGATGAATTGACAGAATGCCGCAAACGCCAAAGAACGCGCCGGAAAAGTCCCAGCGCCCGCCGCGTATCCAAAGCCGAAAGGGTCATGCGCCGCAACATCAAGTGCAAATCGTGCCGGTTGGCCGACTGCATCGAACGCGGCGAGTATCCCGCGGCCTCCATCACTTCCTGTATCAGTTCGCTCAGAATGTCGAGATTCCCCGATGTTGTGCTCAGTCCGTGATCCGCGCCGGCGTCGTCTGCTCCAATTCTGTGGGATCGATTGCCGCGTTCATCGGTCGCCGCCGCCGTCTCCGGATTCTGGACCCGCGCGGCAATCTCGTACAGGCAAACGGCCACGGCCTGTCCCAGGTTCATCGAGGGCTGTCCTGCATGAGTCGGGATCACGGCAAGACAGTGGCAAATTGCAAGGTCTTCGCGCGTCATCCCATGCTTTTCCGAGCCGAAGACCATGGCCACTCGGCCTCCGCGCGCCAATTCCCTCTTCACCAGCGGAGCCAAGTCGGGCAACTCCACCACCTGCTGCTCGGGCTTACGATAGGTGAGCGAGCCGGTGCCGATCACCAGCGTGCAATCGCTCACTGCCTCTGCAAGTGTCGCGGTCTCTTGCGCCGAGCACAGCAGTTCCGGCGCGCCAACCGCGGACTTGGCCTCCCGCCAGGGCGGCGCAAACTGATCCACCACCGTCAGGCGCGATAGCCCGAAATTGGCCATCGCTCGCGCCGCCGCTCCTATATTGAGTGGGTTGCGCGCCGACACCAGCACCACTTCAAGCCGTTCGCGTTGTTCATCAGCAAGCAAGAGATGATTGTAGTGCGCTGTCCGCGGAAGCTTGGGCTTCCGGCCTCCTTAATCATGTATTTGAACGCCGCGAGAGCGGATTTCTGCACGGCAACCGGGTGGCAGACCCGGCTTGGATGGCGTAGCCTCAAGGAATGATCTGGACGAATCCTGCCGAGATGGCCCTGCAATCCATCCGCACCGCGCCCATTGTCCGTTTCTCCTTGCTCGCTCTCAGCTCGATCTTCTTCCTGGTAGACCCCTTTGCCGCGATCCCCTCGTTCCTCGCGATTACCGAGAGCGCGGGACCGGCTCGGCGTCAGCGCATGGCGCGCAAGGCAGCCCTCACCTGCTTCATCGTCTTGACGAGCTTTGCTCTGGGCGGGCAGCTGATCTTCCGTATGTTCGGGATTACCATCCCCGCCTTCGAGATCGCGGGTGGACTGATTCTGCTCCTGATCGGCCTGGATATGCTGCAGGCCAAGAGATCGGCAACCCAGGAAGCTTCAGGCGATACCGAAGAAGGCTCACAGAAGGAGGACGCGGGCATCGTGCCATTGGGAATCCCCATGCTGGCAGGCCCCGGAGCCATCTCCACGGTCATGGTCCTGGTTGGCCAGGTCCCGGCCTTCTGGCACTGGCAAATGGCGGCCATCGTGGGCGCAATCGCAATCACAGCCTTGGTGAGCTATTGGGTACTGTCGGGAGCCAGCCAGGTGCGCAAGGTGATGGGCGAAACCGGCATCCGTATCCTCGTCCGCATCATGGGCCTCCTGCTGGTTGCTTTGGCCATGCAGTTCTTCGTCAATGGATTGACCGACTTAGGGCTGATCGCGCGCCCCTGAGCAAGCTTTATCCACAGTCTTGCCCGCTTTCCACAGGCTGCGAAGCTTGCGTTGCAACCGGGGGCTTGCTATTCTCGGAAAGTTGCAACGAGGCGGAAGCGGCTCTGTCGCCAGCTTGGTTGCGAATCACGACAGGCATCAGGTCAAATCTTGCAGTTGCTCAGCGCGGCAATAACCTGGAATATGGACGCCGCTTGCAAACGAAGAATCACCGTGTTAGTCTTGAAAAGTTGCGCTGAAGCGGAACCGGGAAAAACGGCCAAGCTTGCAGCGAACGGCAATCTCTAGTAGGATGAGGAGGTTGCAGAAATGCAAAACCGCTCAAAACGGTGGCGCTTGCAGAAACAAGTAGTCTCTGGTAGTCTAGGAAAGCTGCAAAAAGCGAAGTCGATCAAACGACTGAGCTTGCAAGGCAAGAGATCGTGTGATACTCTTGAAAAGTTGTAAATGATTGGTTGCGCTTTCCGGTGGCCGTTTGGCCTGCCCTGAGAGGGAGTTGGAAAGCTGGTTCGTGGATCTGGTGTTGAAGCCCAGAACCCCTGTAGGGAATCCCACAGTGAACAAGCCATCGCAAGACCCAGGAGTTCTTTCTCCTGTGAGCCTTATCGGCTCAGGCGTACTACGCTGGTCGCTCTTGGAAATTTTGCGCGAACGATGCCTCTGATTGAGACTTCTCTTTCTGGCTGATCGATTCGGATGAAGGGAACTAACCGCCAACAGTGAGTTGGGCGGCCCTGAAGCGAAAAGATGGAGCTTGACGAAAAGATGAAAGTCTGGTAAAATTGGAGATGTCGCGAGAGTGACGAGACGGTGCAGCGAAGCTGCTAAGTCGAGTCCACGCAACAAGTTCGAGGACACCTTGACCGAATGGTTAAGGCCTCGATCCAAACGGCGCCGCTTAGGCGGACCGCTGTAAGGATCTTTGACAATAAG
>CAZQPY010000093.1:11428-18812 GCA_964595345.1 uncultured Occallatibacter sp. | reverse complement strand
CCACGGTGCCCTTGTTTCCCGGCGTGCCAGACTCCATGTAGTCCTGCGCGTCGAAGTGAGAGCGCGTCGTGTCGGTCGATCCGGCCGCCGGCACAATCGCCAGATGTCCTTGGCGATAGAGCGGTTCAAATGCAGCAAGCGAGGGATGCAGTCCGAAGAAACCATCCAGATCGAGCACCTGGTTCTGCGGAATCGCGATGCTGGGCCGCATCGCGTAGTAGTTCTTTTCCGCATAAGGCACCACGATATTCAGCCCGTCCGCCGCGCCCCGCTGAAAGATGACGACCAGGCGCTTTCCCTGCGCGCTGGATTCTGCGGATTCGGCAAACAGCGCCCTCGTCAGAAATGCCGGAACCACCGAACTTCCAACCATCGCCAACGCGCCTTTGCGCAGAAAGATTCGCCGTGTAATGCTCATCGTGTCCTCGTTTCCATCCGTGCGGTTCTACCGGGTGCCTTCCCAGAAAGCCATCTCATCGTCCATCTTTGAAGGGGCACGGCTTCACAGGCTGCGGAAAAACTCCATCAGGATGGCAAGAAGCGTCAGGGCACGACTTCAGTCGTGCCGCAAGTGCCGTAAAATCAGCGTGGGCTTCAGCCCCTGCGGAGTACTTTTGGGCCTTTCACCTATTCCCAAGGGTTTTTCCGCACCCTGTTCAGCCGTGCCGAAACGTGCTTTGCTTTGCCATGCAAACTTACTCAGCCTAGCTTTGAAAGGGCACGGCTTCACAGGCTGCGGAAAAACTCCATCAGGATGGCAAGAAGCGTCAGGGCACGACTTCAGTCGTGCCGCAAGTGCCGTAAAATCAGCGTGGGCTTCAGCCCCTGCGGAGTACTTTTGGGCCTTTCACCTATTCCCAAGGGTTTTTCCGCACCCTGTTCAGCCGTGCCGAAACGTGCTTTGCTTTGCCATGCAAACTTACTCAGCCTAGCTTTGAAAGGGCACGGCTTTAGCCGTGCCGCAAGATGCCCAATAAAACTCGGAGGGCTTTAGCCCCTGCTAAGCCCGTTCCCGCGATTCACTCAAATGAGGGCCTTTTTCCGCAGCCTGTTTAGCACCTGAGGGACGTGCTCCTTGACCCATTGACACTTGCTCGATGCCTCCTGAACCGTGCGTCCGGCCCAACAAGCCAACTACCTCCGCTGAAACTCCGGAGAGCCAAGCAACAACCCTGCCAGCAATGCATCCTCCTTCTCGCGCGCGACGGGAAAAGAGCCCGCCGATCTCTGTTTTTCGGCAACCTGCGCGGCCGCGTTGACAGCTTGCGCAGGCACGCCCACAGCTTTTGCGTTGTCGGTCCGCGTTTCGCTCTGACTCTCCACTTGTTCCAGAAGCGCCTTGCGCGTCTGCTCGCTGACTTCGCTCTGCATCAGCCGCTTCTCCAGGCGCAGCTCATCGGAGGTCGCATCCATTTGCGTAAAGAGCCCGGCAACTTCAAGCCCCAGGTCGCCGTCGCCGTCACCAGTCGGCCACGTAGTCCGAATCCCAGCTAGCTTGTTTGCCGTCAGATTCAACGCAAAGTTCATGCGGTTCACAAGCGCGCCCGTGTTCACCCAGGCCTTCGCATCCGACGAGTAGCCGGTCGGAGGAACGCATCCGTACAGCGGCATTCCCATCCGGTCAAGCTCATTCGACAGCGGCATCAGGCTGCCAGTCTCCGCACCGCTTGCGCGTACCGTCGACACCACATATTCAAGCGGTGTTTTCACCTTCGCGCGATACACATCGCGCTGCCAGAACTCCGGCGACTGGAACATCGTCCGAAGCACGGAACCAATATCTCCGTCGCTCGCAAGATAACTCTTTGCCATGCGATTCACAAGACTCTGTGGCGGATCGTCGCTGACAAACCGAATGGCCAGCTTGCGGCTCAGGAACTGCGCGGTTGCCGGCCGCATGGCCAACTGATGCAGCATGTCGAGCCCCTCATTCAATCCACTGTCCTTGACCTTCATCCCCAGCAGTTTCTTGGTTCCAGGCTCATGCTTGCGCTCATCGAAAAGGAACGCGCCGCCATGCGCCGGTTGATCCACGGTCCAGCCTGTAAACACGCGTGCCATCTCGGTCACATCGCGCTGCGTGTAACCGCCATCCACACCCAGCGTATGCAGCTCCATCAGTTCTCGGGCGTAGTTTTCGTTCAATCCCGATGGGGGAGCGGGCTTGTTCTGTTTTTGCGCATGTTCTTTACCTTTTTCGGCAACCGGCGAATCCGGCCCCATGCTGCTTGCATTGTCCAGATAGAGCAGCATCGCAGGACTCTGCGCCGTAGCCACCAGCAGATCTTCAAACTTGCCCAATGCCCGCGGTCGGATCACGTCCCGCTCGAAGCTCACCAGGTAATACGGAGTCTCCTCGTCCTTGTGCAGGTAGACATTGAAATGGTTGAGCCAGAAGTCCGTCATCACCTCCAGCAACTGCGCCGGGCTGTACACGTCGCGTGTGAGGCGCTGTTCTTTCAACTCGTCAATCACGGCCTTGCTGGGATTCTCCAGATCGGCCACAACTTCGCGCTCTCCCGCGGTCATCTTGTCCACCAGTTGCGCGCGTTGCGGCCCTTTCAGGTTCTGACGAAAACTCTCCAGCTTATCCGGCGGCATCGCCAGCAACCGCGTAACCCGCTGCCTGGGCGGAAGCGCGAGAATGGCCAACATCTCCGCGTCGTCGGGGGACGGCCGCGCGCTCTGCGCCTCGGGTGCCACAGCCTTGCCGCCACTGCCTTGAGCCATCGTCGCGCCCATCGCCATCGAAGAATCGGGCTGAGCTACGGAGGCCATCGCAGCCTCGGCCTTTTTGGCTTGGCGCTCCTTTTCGAAGGCGATCTGGTTGGCGTAAATAATCCGCAGGACCGGCGTATTCGGTACTGGGAGCTTTCCATCCGTCGCTTGCCGGATGATCGCTCCACTAGGGAACGCCATCAGAAGTTGCGGCGTCGATAGCCGCATGGCGGGAAACTCGTTCAGACGCCGATCGAGATCCGTAAAGTCCATGGTTGCTGGATGCAGTTGCAGTTCAAACCAGCGATCGAGCCCCATTGCCCGCACCTGCTCCAGATCCCCCGGTCGCGGACCGAAGCTGAATCGGTTCAGAGCATGAAGAATGCGCTCATCGTCATCGAGGGCCTTCGCGGACGGGGAAGCATGTCGGGCGCGGCCGGTGTGGGGTGAGGCTGAGGTTGTCGACTGGCTCGCCAGCGGCAAAGTAGCCAGCGTCAGGCCCAATAGACATCCCTGAAAGATCCGCATCGGACGCATAGACTCCCCCGTAAGTTGCTCGTTGAATTCGTAAACTTGCAAGCGGACAGAGGCGCACCTGGGCAAAAAACGAGGTCTCTTCCACTACAAACCCAACCAGGCCCGGAAAGTTGTTCTTTGCATTTTCGGCGTTTTCCAGACTTTACCCCGCTTGACGTAAAATGGCTGCGCCTCCGGTATACGCTTTCACGGGCTGCGAAATCTGCCCGCGTCGGCCGGAAACGGAGAATCCGATTGTATTTCCCTTGTTGGAACGAAATGGACGGACTGAGATGAAAAGCTCCTTCGCACTTGCACTTCTGACCCTTGCCCTGCCGTTGGCGGCTTCACTCGCCATCGATAGCCAGGCCCAGGCGGTCACCGAAATCGGCGGCCAGAAGATCGTCACCCTGACCCGCAAGGCGGTCAGCACCACCAAGCCTGAATTCACCAGCGTCACCGTTCTCCCCGGCCGCGGCATGGAATTGCTCTATGTCACCGCCAACTTCCCCGGCAAGGGCAATGTCGACGTCCTGATGCCCGGTACCCCGGCCGACGCCAAGAAGATGCTCGATGTCGACGACGACGATTTTGGCGATCTCGGCTACCGCCTCGGCAGCGCTTTCCTCTTCCCATATCCCAACCGCATTCGCGGCAAGCTCTCGGCAGACGGCAAGACCCTCACCACCGAGTGGCAGGGCCGCTCCATCACCATTCCCGCCAACAACATCGGAAGCGCTCCGGGCGCTGAGCGCCATGCCATGCACGGGCTCATCCTCAAGGCGAAAACCGACAACGTCGAGGTCAAGCAGATCCCCGGCGGTCAGGAAGTTTCCGGCATCATCCACGCCGGCGATTTCGCCGGGCGCTGGTTCTCCAAGTCCGACCTCGTCGTGACCATCCGTCTCACCGCCGACGCCCTCGACGCCAGCATCGTGGCCAAGAACGTGGGTTCGGCTGCCGAACCAGTGGCCATCGCCTGGCACCCCTACTTCAATCTGCCCTCCGGCGACCGCTCCCAAGTCAAAGTCGAAATTCCCGCCTCCACCATCGCCGAGGTGGACGGCTACAACAACGTCTTCCCCACCGGCAAAATCCTGCCCGTCGCAGGAACCCGCTTCGATCTGCGCGCCCCTGGCGGAGTCGCCCTCGGCAGCAACTTCTTTGACGACAACTGGAACCACCTCACCTGGAAGAACAACACCGTCACCGTCCGGGTCATCGATCCCGCCGCCAAATACGGCGTCGCCATCGAAGGCCTCTCGCCGGAGATCAAGGCGATCCAGATGTACGCCCCGCCCACCAAGCAGTTCGTCGCCATCGAACACCAGTACAACTTCGGCGATCCCTTCGGCAAGGAGTGGGGCAAAACAGACACCGGCATGGTTACCCTCAAGCCCGGCGAAAGCACTCACTGGCATGTGCGCTTGAAACTTTTCGTCCCCTAACCCAAGCAATTTACAGCCATAAAGACATCGGGCCAGGGCAATCGCCCTGGCCCGATGTCTTTATCTTGCTCTGCTCAAGCAGCGTTCAGCGTAGTGCTGATATTGGTGAAAACGTGGGCTACCGATGTGGCCGTAGTCCTCATGGTGGCAACGGCGGCGGCGGCAAGCAAACCGGTCAGCAACGCATACTCCACCAGGTCCTGGCCGTCCTCGCGCATCGTCAGCATCTGGAATCGCGAAAGTAACCTGAGAAATGCGTTGTTCACGTATTTGCCTTTCCCCACAAAGCTTGCCCCGCAAGAACGGTGCTCAAATTGTCGCAAATGGATCGAACTGAAACAAGATCCCTTGCGCCCCGCGCGCGCCATCCGAACATGGATTGCTAACAATAACCGTACTCCTTCGCCGGGACATTTCGAACCTGCATCTCCTCCTGCAGGTTACTGCGGTGTCAGTTTCGTCAGGTGCACCGTCTTTCCCGTCCGCGCCGACTCCCGCGCAGCATCCAGAATCTGCATCACCACAACATTCGTATCCAGTGCCGACTGGTCGCCATCCGGCGTGATCTCCCCCCGCAGAACCGCGGCCAGGTAACTCAGTGAGTCGCCGCGCGGCGCCGAAAGCGGACTCGCTGTCGTCTGCTGTTCTTCCGAGTCGTGCTCGTGCCGGATGCGCATCCGGTCCGCGCCAACCGTGATCGCGTAGCCGGTCGCCCCATACACTTCCATATCCTTGCGCCCAAACGGCCAGTTCCACGACGCCTGGATCACCGCCTGCGCCTTGGGATACCCAAGCACCACCGTCGCGTCGTCGTCTACCGCATACAGCGCCGGCTTGTCGTGATTCAGAACAGCGGTCACCGTCAGGGGCGTCTCGCCATTCATCAGCCACGTCATCAGGTCCGCGCCATAGCACCCAAAGTCGTACAGTGCCCCAGCTCCGCCCTTGGCCGGATCGTTCAAAAAGGCCATGAACTCCGGCCCCACTCCAATCTCCTTCGGACCCTGGTGCCCGTCGTGGATCACCACCCGCCGGATCTCGCCCAGGTGGCCATCCACCGCTTCGTGATACGCGGCCTTGTTGCTCGCATACCAGGTGGTCTCGTAGTTGGTCAGCACCTGAATATGGTGTTCCCGCGCGGCCTTGCGAATCGCCAGCGCGTCGGCGACCGAGATCGTCAGCGGCTTCTCCACCATCACCGAAACCCCGCGTGCCGCGGCCATCTCAATCACCGGCCGGTGATCGGCGATCGACGTATAAACCAGCAGCGCCTGCGGGTGCCTCTCCGTAATCAGCGTTTCCAGGCTAGCCGAATACAACGCCTGCGGCAGATGGTACTTCTGCGCATAGTGCGCAAACAGCGCCGCGTCGGGGTCGCTGATTCCCACCAGCTCAATGTCTTTATGTTGCGCGAGCGCCGACAGAAAGCCATCCACGTGGCCATGAACCAGTCCGGCAATGGCTACTCGAAGCGGGGCTGAACCGGCCTCGGCTCGCATTCCCATCGGCAGTCTCGCCAACAGTGCGATCAACACGAAGCGGCAAAAAATCGAACAAGTGTGCATAGGTTGCATGATTTCCCTCATTTCTCCTTGCGCCCGATTTTACCCCGCCGCCCCAGTGTCATTCTGAGCAGCCGACTCGCCGCGTCGAGTTACGGCTGAAATGAACAATGGGCGCAACCCGCAAAGGCCGCCAACTCGCCAACTTGCTATCGCGGCGAAGCCGCGGCCAACTTGCTGATTCTATATAACCCTATTTTTTGTTCATAGGGAGCGGAGCGCAGCGGAGTCGAACGCCTGCCCTGAGCGGAGCCGAAGGGAACCTGCGTCTTGCCTCGTTGTGGCTATAGCATTTTCGGAATTGGCGTAAACCGAAAGCACACGCTCAAGTGGCTTTTTCCTCAAGAAAAGGCCACCCTTCACAGCTCTCAAAAAGTCAACGTGTATTCCGAAACTGCTCTAGACCGTTGTCGAATCGGCGCAGACCGAGAATGCTCCAACGCGGACAGAGATCCCGCCACTGTGTCTCCACCGGCTTCGTTCGCCCGCGGGTCAAGAAACCGCACAGCACGCTAACTCGCTAACTTGCCATCCCCGCGTCAGCGGGGCGAACTCGCCAAATCGAACCCAAGGAAACTCTCTTCATTTGGCTCCTGCGGCATCAGGCATAATCGGAGACTTGTCTCTTTGTCGATCCAAGCTGCGGTATGCCTTTCAGCTGAGTGTTGCCGGAGTTCATCCCCGCAACCCGCCAGCCCTTCGAAGCAGGTGTCTCACACGCTTCAAAAAAATTCATCGGGCGGGCTATCGCGGTTCCAGGAATGGTGTACGCGGGAGCCAATTCCCTCAAGTCGACGCGAGCCCCAGCGAGCGGCGACCCTGAATGAAGTCAATTTGGGCACAGCCTTCCTGGAACTGCTCTGGAAGCGACAGGGCACGGCTTCGACCGTGCCGAAGACGCCCTAAAATCGGCGTGGGTCTTGCAGGCTGCGGAAAAACTCCTTGGGAAGGCAAGAAGCGTCAGGGCACGACTTGAGTCGTGCCTTCATGGGCTGGCGGCCCACCCAAGTGCATAAAAACGCCTCAAAAATGCGCATTGAATCCAAAAGGCTTACGGATGTTTTCGACCGTGCCGAAGACGCCCCAAAATCGGCGTGGGTCTTGCAGGCTGCGGAAAAACTCCTTGGGAAGGCAAGAAGC
>CAZQPY010000093.1:0-11328 GCA_964595345.1 uncultured Occallatibacter sp. | reverse complement strand
GTCAGGGCACGACTTGAGTCGTGCCGATAAGGCCAATAGAATGAAATGGGCTTTAGCCCCTGCAAATGCGCATTCCAGCGAACCACCCGAAAGCGGGCCTTTTCCGCGGCCTGTTCCGCCCCTGACGAACGCTCTTCGTCCGTTTACCGCCGATTCTATTTCGCCGAAATAGCCGCAGGTATCGGCGCTGCCTGTATCCCCAGTTCTTCCGGCGCGGGCAACGTGTGCGTATCCCACCAGTGCGGGACTAGCTGTTCCCAGCGGTCGCTGCGCCCAATCCAGAGCTGCGCGGCGGCGTCAAAGTGGCTCAGGTTGTTCTGCAGCGAATACACCCGGTTGTCGCGCAGCCATGCCTGCTCGTATAACACCCGCAGTTGGGTATACCCATCGCGAATGTCCTTCAGCCGTCCGTTGTTCTCGCCGATCGTCGACAGAAGAACCTGAATCTCGTCCCAGTGAGCCTTGTCGCTGGGCAGTGCCCGGGCCTTGCTATACAGGGCAATGCAATCCGCGCCCGCCTGAAACTTGTAAGCCATGAAATCGATGCGCCTGGCCCCCAACTCCAGCGCGTCCAGCGCCTCTGTATTCTCCAGCTTCCCCGCTGCCTTCGCTTCGGCCAGCAAGGTGATCGCGCGCTCCGCATGCAGCCGCACTTCGCTTCCCACGGGATTCATCTTGGCCGAGACCTTCTGTCCATCCGCCGAAAACGGATCGAGCCAGAAGTAAGCGTCCTGCGCGTCGTAAAGGCCGGCCTTCCGCAGCGCCGCGTGTGCGGCCATGATCTCGCGCTGTGCCTGGCTAATCTTTCCCGTCGCGTCCCGATGGAAGGCCTGCCCAAACGAGTCCAGGAACTGGCCTTCGGAGCTTTCGCCCTTCTGCCATCCCGCCGCCGCTCCGAACAGCACGCCCACCCAGTTCTCGTCGAAGATCCCCTCGCCGTCGTCGTTCCAAACCGTATTCAGTTCGCCGGTCGAACCCAGCAGCTGCCCATCGCGCACAAACGCGCGGATGTTGCCCAGCGCTTCGTTGTTGTTGGGATACAGTCGGCTCCAGTTGTTCACCCCCGGCGCAACCCAAGTCTCCAGTCCCGCCTTGGTGAACGGCTCAATGATCGGCTTGAAGTCCGGCTTCGCGTCGTAGTCCCACGGCACCGCGATCATGTCCTTGGGCAAGGTCCCCACCAGTTCCGGCGAGTTCACCGCTACATCGCCCCAGAACAGCAACTGCTTCTTGTTCGGTGCCAGCGCGGCATGGATCTGGGTGAGAAAGTTGATATAAACCGCGCCCAGCCCCTTCGCCTTCACCTCGTCGTGCGTTCGGCCCATACCCAGTTCAAAGGTCTCGTCGGCCCCGATGTGCGCATACGGCCCCGGAAACACCTTCGCCAGTTCGCCAAACCAGCCCGCAATCACCTGCAGCGTTCCCGGATCGCCGGGCGCCAACACCGTTCCATGCGGAGTTTCACCCACCCCGGAATACAGCTCGAATTTGAGGTAATGGTGCAGGTGCCCGAACGACTCCTGCTCCGGAATCACCGTGATATGATACTTCTCCGCGTAGGCCACCAGTTCCTTCGCCTCGTCCGGCGTCATCGCCCCGCCGGGATAGGCCGCCACCGGCGAAGAGGCATAGGCAAAGGTGTGCTCGAAGTACGGCGAGAAGATGTTCACCTTATATGCTGCCAGCGTCCGGATCTCGCGCTTCAGGAACTCCATATTCGGCATCGGCCCGCGCGACCAGTCGTCCGAAAGCCCGCGATGCTTCATCGCCGGCCAGTCGCGAATGGTAGGCACCAGCAGCACCGTGTCCTTGCCCGTCCCGCGAATCAGCTGCTTCACCGTCTGCGCGCCGTAGAAGAGGCCGGCGGGGGTCTGCGCGACAACCGCAAGTGTATGCTCGCCGATCGGAACAAGCAGATACCCCTCATCCTTCATTTCCGGATCAAACTTGAACTTCAGCAGGGCCTTTTCCACGGAAGGAATAACACCCTCCGCATTGGCCATTCGCAAAGAGACGGAGAACGCTCCCGGCGCTGCCTTGACCTCGACTCCCTGCTGCTTGAGCGATTCCCCCAGATCCTTGGCTGCGAACTCTCCGCCAATCGCCCTCGCCGCGGAAATCTCCAACCCAGTCTGACCAATCGGAACAGTCTTGACCGCCTCGCATTCCCTTACCGCAGGGACAATATGCAGATCGGCGCACGTGGGGGTTTGTGCGTGCCCCGGCAGGCTCGCAGCAACGGCAACCAGGCAAATCAAAGAAAATCCGCACCGCATATCTTCTCTCCTCGAATCCAATGAAGGTAAGGCTACTATATGGCCACTTTCCTTGTCACTTTTAGCCTTAAATGATCAAAATCATGCAGAGCGTCAGCCTCGAACCTCGCTCCAAAACCGGGCCACGAAGCCGCGCCATCGGCCAAGCTCAACCCGGGTCAGGCCCCAGCCACAGCTTGCGCCAAACGCCAGGGCGAAAACCCGCGCCGAACGCAATCACAAGAACCGCGCCGCAGGCGCAGTGTTCGCCAGCCCAGCGCTTTAGCGCTGGGTGAGCAGCCCCAAGGACCGGGAGTCCCGTAGGGACGAAGCAATATGAACACATATCGTTTGCAATCGTCGAAAAAATCGGACGGCCTGACACGGCGTTGATGCAGGTACGGGGAATTGAGATTACAGGCCATCGCCAAAGCGACGGCTCTCCTCCTCAGCCTCCCATACATCCTCCAATACCTCCTCCGACAGACGCAGAAGGTCGCACATTGATTCTCCCCGGCCAGGCTTGCGTTTGCACATCATTTCTTCCCACTGGCGCACAATCGTTGACATAGCGGAACCAGAGTAGGTGCGACCCGGAGGTGCACCGGTCCTGTGCAGCTTTCTTCGGGAGCAGGGCGGAGGGAACAGGGGCCTTGAGGCCCCCGAATGCACAGGTGCGATCTGGACGGCCTTCACAGGCTGCGGAAAAACTCAATGCGTCGGGCTTTGTAACAGTCCGGCACCGGTGTTTCCGACCCGCGATGGATGAAACGGAGCCTGGCGATGCAGCCGCCAACCTGCCAACTTGCCATCCCCGCGTCAGCGGGGGCCAACTTGCGAAATCGAAAACAATACACCCGTCCTTTTTGAAATCTGCAACTTGCAGCATCGTCGGAATCCAGTCTCTCTTTAGTTTCTGATTGGGGCACGACTTCTAGCCTGCCCTGAGCCTGTCGAAGGGTGCTGATAAGGCCAATAGAATGAGTGGGGGGCTTTAGCCCCTGCTAGGCTCATCCCAGCAATTCCCTCGAATTCGGGCGTTTTTCCGCAGCCTCTAGGCCCGGTTCTTTCTCGTCTTGATTCTTTATTGAACTTCCGTCTTGGTTTCTTGTTCGGAGTCGCCATTGACCTTCGGCAATGCAAAACCCGCAAAAGTGCGCTTGAGCGCCACATTTTGCCCCTAAAATCCATCCTATCGCGTTGAAAGCAAGGAGGATACGCGAAAAAACACGCATACCCCCCCTCCTGTATGATTGCATCGAAATCGGTGCATCGTATGCGACTAATCTAAAGAAAACAAACGACATAATGTCAAGAATAGGTTGACTCAAAAGTAAACGAAATGCCGGTTTTCTGCACCATCGATGGTGCAAAATACGATCGGAAACCGCCGTTCTTCCCCTTCGCCGCCAATCCAGTCCATGCAGCGTTCCACTGCCCGCCCCAACTCCGGATTGACCAACTTTCGCACCAACCGGCAAACGGATTGCGTATACTGCTCCATACCACTTCGGGAGACCTCGAATGCCCATAGCAGCGCCCTCCCCGGAAGACCAGCAGCTCTGTGACCTCTTGAACGGGCCGGCTCCGGCGACAATCGCCGATGTGATTGTGCGCATGCAAGCCATGGATGCCCTCCTGCCGCCGAATGACGGCCTCAAGTGGTTCAACCGGCTCTATCTCATGGTGACGCAGCAGGTTGATCTGCAACCGCCAGGCGGCGCGTGGCAGAGTCCGGTTTGGCTCACCCGCCTGGATGTTGTTTTTGCTGGTCTTTACTTCGATGCGGTTGCAAGTTTTCTAGGTGGCCGCTCCGTGCCATCGGCTTGGAGCGCACTGTTTGAAGCACGCTTCCGCACCGGCGTCGATCGCATCCAGTTTGCGCTCGCGGGCATGAACGCACACATCAACCACGACCTTGCGCTGGCCCTTCTGGCCGCCGACAGCGCGTTGAATGTGGCTCCCTCGCCGGACGGCCCTGAATTCGCGGACTATCAATCGGTGAACGTGCTGCTCAAAACTGTTATGCCCTCGGCGTTGGCCATGCTCGCTGCGGATACGCTGGGTGTGCTCGCGCAAGACACCGGCAAAATCGGCCGCCTGCTTGCTTTCTGGGATATCTGCAGCGCCCGCGACCTCGCCTGGAACTTCGCCAACCACCTGCGGAGCCTCAGCGGTCTTACGCGGGACGTTGCCCTTGACGCACAAGATGGATTGACCGGCGCACTTGGCCGCGCAATCCTCACCGCCGTCTGAAGGCTCCGGAGCGATTGCCAACGGCACGCTCGGAATCTCTTGGCCGAATCGTCGAATATAGGAGGCGGTATCTGCACCGCAGGACTCTGGGTTCGTCGTCACGCAGCAGATCGCGGAGGCCTCTGTCGCACGCCATGAAGCGTTGAAGGCGTTGGGCGACCGATCGTCCGGCATCGGCATATTGCGTCCAGTGGATCGATCGCCGAATAAACAGCTTGATAATATCTTTCGGCTTACTCGATCCTTTGCAAAGCAATGGCCGTCGCTTCTCCTCCGCCAATGCAGAGCGAAGCGATTCCGCGCTTAAGTCCGTACTTCTCAAGCGCGGAAAGCAAGGTGACCAGAATCCTGGCGCCGGAGGCGCCGATAGGATGTCCCAAAGCGCAGGCGCCGCCGTGGACATTCACCTTATCCAGCGGCAGGTTCAAATCTCGCATGGCCGCCAACACAACCACGGCAAAGGCCTCGTTGATCTCGAATAAGTCAACGTCTCGGAGTGCCCAACCGGTCTGCTCGGCAAGCTTTCGGATCGCGCCGACGGGCGCTGTAGAAAATAGAGCGGGGGCCTGCGCGTAGGTGGTGTGACCCGCAATAACCGCCAGCGGCTTGATCCCCCTTAATTCCGCTTCGGATCGGCGCATCAATACCAGCGCGGCCGCCCCATCGGAGATGGAACTGGAATTCGCGGCCGTTACCGTTCCGCCTTCGTGAAAGGCCGGCTTGAAACTCGAAATCTTCTCCACGCTTGCTTTTTGCGGTAACTCATCCAAACTTACTTCGCGGTCAGTTGTTCTCGACTTCACCACCACCGGAACAATCTCTGCCGCAAAGCTTCCATCCACTGCAGCCTTCTGTGCGCGCAGCAGCGAGGTTGCTGCAAAGTCGTCCTGCGCCTCTCGGGTAAGTGAATAACTTTGCGCACAATCCTCCGCGAACGTGCCCATAAGTCTGCCCCGCTCGTAGGCGTCCTCAAGCCCGTCGAGAAACATATGGTCGATCACCTTGCCATGACCCATGCGATAACCGGCCCGCGCCCGGTCCAGAAGATAGGGAGCGTTGCTCATGCTCTCCATGCCCCCGGCTACGGCAATCCGCACGCTGCCGGCAACAATCAGATCGTGCGCCAGCATGATCGCCTTCATGCCGGAGCCGCACATCTTATTGATGGTCGTCGCTCCCGTCGAATTGGCAAGTCCGGCTCCCAGCGCGGCCTGCCTTGCCGGAGCTTGCCCCTGGCCTGCAGGCAGCACGCAACCGAACAGAACTTCGTCTACGGAATCGAATGAAAGGCCGGCGCGCATCAAACTCGCGCGGATCGCAATAGCTCCGAGTTCGGGAGCGGCAAGGTCTTTCAGATCGCCCTGAAATCCGCCGATAGGAGTGCGCGCGGAGCCGACAATAACGATAGGATCGTGTGAGGCCATTTTCTCCTCCTCGATTGCCCCGTAGCGGTGCAAAACGGCGAATCTGTCATCGAGATGTCGTTCATGCGATTGCCTCGAAGCCTCCAGCTAGGCCAAGTATTGCACCGCCAAACTGTCTGCTATAATACTCCCCTGTTGAACGGATACAAGGAGACAAACTCCTGTGAATTCAACTTCTTCGAGCCCACCTGTTACCCACCTGAATGAGGAAGAACGACTCTTTCGCGATACCGTCCGGCAATTTGCCCAGCATGAAATCGCTCCGCTCGTGCGCGGTATGGATGAAGGTCAGCAGATGGACGCCGGACTGATCGGCAAACTCTTTGAACTGGGTTTGATGGGAATTGAAATTCCCGAACAGTTTGGCGGCAGCGGCGGCACGTTTTTCGATACGGTCCTGGCCGTTGAAACGATCTCCGCTGTAGACCCTGCCGTTGGCCTGATCGTGGACGTGCAGAATACTCTCGTTGTCAACGCATTGCTACGCTGGGCAACTGCGGAGCAGAAACTGAGATATCTTCCCCGGCTGGCGGCAGACACCATTGGAGCCTATGCGTTGAGCGAAGCGGCTTCCGGATCCGATGCGTTTGCGCTTCAAATGCGCGCGGAAAAGCGGGTCGACGCCTACATCCTGAACGGGCGAAAGCTCTGGATCAGTAATGCCAGGGAAGCGGGATTGTTCATTGTCTTCGCCACCGTCGATGCAGGCGCGGGCTACAAAGGGATCACCGCATTTCTAGTGGAGAAAGGCACGAAAGGATTCGAGATCGGCAGAAAGGAAGACAAACTTGGCATACGCGCATCGAGCACCTGTGAGCTGGTTTTTGAGGATTGCGCTGTGCCGCCGGACCAGGTGCTGGGTGTTGTGGGCCAGGGTTATAAAATTGCAATTGAGACGTTGAATGAGGGACGCATCGGAATCGGCGCTCAGATGCTCGGGCTGGCTGAAGGGGCATGGGGTCACGCCGTGAAGTATGCCCGGGAGCGCAAGCAATTCGGAAAGCCGATTGTGGAGTTTCAGGCCATGCAGTTTCAGCTTGCGGAAATGGCGACGGAGATCGAAGCTGCCAGACTGTTGGTTTACAACGCAGCTCGACTCAGGGACACACAGAGCGATTTCCGCAAAGAAGCGGCCATGTGCAAGTATTTCGCTTCGCATACAGCGGAGCGCGTGGCGAGCCTCGCGGTGGAGATCTTCGGAGGTCCAGGTTTTATCAAAGACTATCCGGTCGAGAAGTTATATCGCGACGCCAAGATTGGCAAGATCTACGAAG
The DNA here is from genome assembly GCA_964595345.1 of uncultured Occallatibacter sp. Classification (GTDB taxonomy): domain Bacteria; phylum Acidobacteriota; class Terriglobia; order Terriglobales; family Acidobacteriaceae; genus Telmatobacter. The sequence continues at coordinate 4,119 of CAZQPY010000093.1, read as the reverse complement.
GCACCTCGTTCATGCAACTCGCTACCATTGCCAAGCTGGTTCTGAAGAATGGTTAGAAGCCATCTCATAAACCGGTTTTGAAAGGGCACGGCTTTAGCCGTGCCGCAAAATGCCCAATAAAACTCGGAGGGCTTTAGCCCCGGAGGCGCATTTTCGGGCTCTTTGCATTTATGAGATGGCTTCTAGTGTCGTGACCATGTGTTTCCGCAAATCCGCCTCGAAGGTTGGGTGCCCCATGTCAGGGGGCCACGCGGACTGGTCTTTGTCCGTGGGGTGGAGATCCCTCGCCTTTGGGGACCTGGGAAAGCACAAATCTACCCGGTCACGGTCCTAGTAGGATATCGCAGGGCTTGCGCCCAATCTGAATCTTCGCTGGTCCGCAGCTGGCTCGCAGACTGTTAAGATGCGGATCAAGGAAGTGCTATGGAAAGCAATCAAATGCGGCAGTCGCCCGGCGAGCAGTTTCGCAGCGCGCTCAGCGCGGAAACACCCCTGCAAATCGTCGGCGCAATCAACGCCTATACCGCGCGCCTGGCCGAAGCTTCTGGGTTCCGCGCGATCTATCTTTCGGGGGGCGGTGTCGCCGCAAATTCGCTCGGTATGCCGGACTTGGGGATCAGCACCATGGAAGACGTGCTGACGGACGTTCGCCGCATCACGGATGTGACTGGTCTGCCCTTGCTGGTAGATATTGACACTGGCTGGGGCGGCGCATTCAATATCGCCCGCACCATCCGCTTGATGACCAGAGCGGGCGCTGCGGCGGTGCACATCGAGGACCAGGTAAGTGCAAAGCGATGCGGCCACCGGCCGGGCAAGGAATTGGTAACCGCCGGCGAGATGGCGGATCGCATCAAAGCGGCCGTTGATGCTCGCACCGACGAGCAGTTTGTGGTCATGGCGCGAACCGATGCGCTGGCCAGTGAAGGTCTCGCGGCGGCCATCGAGCGCGCTCGGACTTACGTGGCTGCGGGCGCGGATATGATCTTTGCCGAGGCCGTGACGGAAGTTGCAATGTACACCGAGTTCCGCAAAGCGGTGGGCGTGCCGATAATTGCAAACCTCACGGAGTTCGGCCAAACGCCGCTCTTTACGCGCGACGAGCTTGCCGCCGCTGGCGTGGACATGATCTTGTATTGCTGTGCGGCCTATCGTGCGATGAATGCCGCGGCCTTGAAGGTATATGAGTGCATTCGCTCCGAGGGAACGCAGCAAAGGGTGGTTCCGCTGATGCAGACCCGCGCGGATCTTTACCGGTATCTTGACTATCACGCTTACGAAGAGAAACTGGATCGGCTCTTCGCCAGGAACAGGCGCGAGGAATAGACCTGGCGGGGGGCACCATTGGTCGAATGTTCTCTGGAGGATCTCGATGAGCACAAAGGAATCCACTCCCTCGCCCGCGGCCTTCAAACCCAAGAAGTCCGTGGCTCTTTCAGGTACCGTGGCGGGCGAAACAGCTGTCTGCACAGTAGGGCAACGCGGCAATGATCTGCACTATCGTGGCTACAACATACGGGATCTTGCCACCCATTGCACATTTGAAGAAGTGGCTTATTTGCTGATCCACGGCAAACTGCCCAACGCTGCTGAACTGACTGCATACCAGGCGCGCCTTGTAACCCTTCGCGCGCTGCCCATTGAAGTCAAGCAAGCTTTGGAACTTCTGCCCGCTGGGACGAATCCGATGGACGTGTTGCGAACGGGCGTTTCGGTGTTGGGTTGCGTCCGGCCCGAAGACAGCAGTCACAGCGATAAAACCGCGCGCGCCATCGCCGATTCGCTGCTGGCCATGCTTCCGGCGATGCTGCTCTACTGGCACAGCTTTGCGCGCCGTGGAACACGCATCGAAACCGAGGACGGCGACAAGTCGATCGCATCGAATTTCCTTCACCTTTTGCATGGTAAGAATCCTGGTGCGAAGTGGACCGCGGCGATGCAACTCTCGCTCATCCTCTATGCGGAACACGAGTTCAACGCCTCTACTTTTTCAGCGCGTGTGATCGCGGGCACCGGATCCGATATCTACTCGGCGATCTGCGGGGCTATCGGCGCGCTCAAGGGGCCCAAGCACGGCGGCGCAAACGAGGTTTCGCTGGAGATTCAAAACCGATACGCATCTCCACAGGAAGCGGAATCCGATATTCGCCGCCGAGTAGACAATCGCGAGGTAATCATTGGTTTCGGCCATCCCGTTTATTCGCTCGGAGATCCGCGCAGCGATCTCATCAAAGAGGTGGCTCGCAGCCTGGCCGTGGATGCCGGTGACACACGGCTCTTTGCGATTGCTGAACGCATCGAGTCCACCATGAGCGGCGCGAAGCATTTGTTCCCCAACCTCGACTGGTACAGCGCGGTTGCTTATTCGCTCATGAACATTCAGGTCGACTTCTTCACCCCGCTTTTCGTCCTGGCGCGCACGGCTGGTTGGTGCGCTCATGTGATCGAACAGCGTCAGGATGGCAAAATCATTCGTCCCTCGGCGATTTACACCGGGCCTGAGAACCTGAAGTTCATTCCGATCGCCGAGCGTGAATGAGGCTCGCCCGGTTCGTGGATCGAGATCCGTATCCCGAACTCGCACTCGCTCGTTCAATAAGGAGAATATGTGTCTTTGCTTGCCGCCAATGAAAGCCCCGCGCCCGACAAGGTACTTACCGACATAGCCGACTACGCGCTTGATGATCGGATCGAAAGCGAACTGGCCTACACCACTGCTCGCTATTGCCTGATCGATACACTGGGATGCGGATTGGAGGCTCTGGATTACCCGGCCTGCACCAAGTTGCTCGGACCGATCGTGCCTGGCACGGTGGTTCCGCATGGTGCTCGCGTGCCCGGCACGAGCTTTCAACTTGACCCAGTACAGGCGGCTTTCAATATCGGAGCGATGATTCGTTGGCTGGATTTCAACGACACCTGGCTGGCCGCCGAGTGGGGCCACCCGTCCGACAATCTGGGAGGAATTCTCGCTACCGCCGACTGGCTTTCGCGCATTGCCGTTGCAGAGGGAGCGCCGCCGCTCACCATGAAGCATGTCCTCACCGCGATGATCAAGGCCCATGAGATTCAAGGGTGCATCGCTCTCGAAAACTCGTTCAACAAGGTGGGCCTCGATCACGTAGTGCTGGTCAAAGTTGCCACCACTGCTGTAGTGAGTCAATTGCTGGGGATGACGCGCGAGCAAACAATCGCCGCTCTTTCGCTGGCCTGGGTAGACGGACAGAGTCTGCGCACTTATCGTCATGCGCCCAACACAGGATCGCGCAAGAGTTGGGCCGCGGGTGACGCCACCAGTCGCGCGGTTCGTCTGGCTCTCATGGCGCGCGCGGGAGAAATGGGTTACCCCAGCGCTCTGACCGCAAAAACCTGGGGCTTCTACGATGTCTCATTTCGAGGTCAGGAGTTTGAATTTCAGCGGCCATATGGCTCCTACGTGATGGAGAATGTGCTGTTCAAAATCAGTTATCCCGCCGAGTTTCATGCGCAAACTGCCGTCGAAGCCGCGATGACGCTGCGGGCCCGGCTGATCGAGATCGGCAAAACGCCCGACGATATTCGCAGCATTACACTCCGTACCCACGAAGCCTGCCTGCGCATCATCGACAAGAAAGGGCCGCTCAGGAACCCGGCTGACCGCGACCACTGCGTGCAATACATGATCGCCATCCCGCTTCTCTTCGGCAGGCTTACGGCTGCCGACTACGAAAACAACATTGCGGAAGATCCCGCTTTTGGCCCTCGCATCGACTCTCTCCGCGACAAGATCAAGTGTGTGGAAGAGCATGCCTATTCGGCGGCCTATCACGACCCGGAGAAGCGGTCGATTGCGAACTCGTTGCGTATCGAGTTGACCGGCGGGAATGTGTTGCAAGAGACCGTCGAGTATCCGATCGGCCATCGCCGTCGCCGCGCCGAAGGGTTGCCTTTGCTGATTGAAAAGTTTCGGACCAACCTGCGCCGTCGCTTCACCGATCGACAACAAGAGCAGATTCTAACTGCCTCGCTTGATCCGCAACGGCTTGACTCAATGCCTGTAAATGAGTATGTGAATCTATACATTCCATCACTAGTGTCCGGTTAGATGTCGAATAGATTCAGCTGGTTAGCGAAGGGCGA
>CAZQPY010000092.1:0-19049 GCA_964595345.1 uncultured Occallatibacter sp. | reverse complement strand
TTACCAGTACTAATCGCCCGTTCGGCTTGTCCATAGAATTAACTCCGCGCAGTACGCTACGGAGCTCTTCGAACAAGCCTTGTATCAAACCCAATCAATTTCGTTGTTGTCAGCTCGAAAGAGCAAAGTTTGGCGCCAGATTGCAGTCGCGTTCCTACGGGCCTCCGGGAGAAACCATCCGGAACAAAGTAGACGCCGCGACAGGCTGCGGGCAACCACCCGCCAAGCGCCATTCAAGTTTGCCGGTGACCATACTGCGAGGGATCACCCGTTCCCATCTCGAACACGGAAGTTAAGCCTCGCTGGGCCGATGGTACTGCAAGGGCAACCTTGTGGGAGATTAGGTGATCGCCGGCATTAAATTGAACAAAAAGACCAAGCCTCCGGGTTTGGTCTTTTTGTTTTTGCGGCTTCCTCCTCCCTGCTTTCCGCCATTCCACATCCGGGTCCTCGATTGCAGCGGCGCTCTCGGAAAGCATTCAAAGTCTCTTTCCCGGCGGGCTCCAACGATGCTAATCTGGACGCGATCCGCGGGGATTTCACCTCGCGGCTTCGACACTTCTCCCTTGAGGCAGATGATGATGACTTCAGCGACCAGCGGCAAACTGCGCCTGATTCTCACCTGGTTTCTCAGAGTCCTTTTGGGTCTGGTTTTTCTGGCGATTGGAATCGAGAAGCTTACCGGAACCATGGGAACAATCCCATTCTTCAACGCCATTGGCTGGGGGCAATGGTTCCGTTACGCTTCCGGAGCCATGGATACGGCCGGGGCGTTGCTCATCCTCGTGCCACGCTGGACGTCCTACGGTGCCGTCATCATTACTTGCACCGTGGGCCTGGGAACCGTCTTGTGCTTCACCATGGATCTGTTCAATCCGATTTTTCCCTCGGTGATGACCATCCTGGCCGCAACACTGGTGTGGCTCGCATGGAGACCGAGACCGGCTTGAGGCCTGCGAATCGCTGGAATTGCGTGTGACCTGCAAACGCTGTGTCCGGTTCAAGCCCCCTCCTCTTCGTCCAAGCCGATCGTCACACCAAATCCCGGTGCATGCGAATGGCCGCTCGCCTGCCCCCCGCTCCCCTTGACAATCTAGGAGAGCCGTAATAATCTCTCTCCTAGACGTGCAAGGAGAGAGACCGGATGGTTCAGGAAAAATCGGAAAAACAAATGGACCTGCTGCAAGGCACGCTGGACTTGCTGATTCTCAAGGCGGTCTCGCTCGGCCCATTGCATGGCTATGGGGTCCTGCTGCGCATTCAGCAGATCTCCGGCGAAGAACTCGCGATCCAACAGGGGTCGCTCTATCCTGCGCTCTACCGGCTTGAGCACAAGGGCGCGATCTCCAGCGAGTGGGGAGAGAGCGAGAACAATCGCAAGGCAAAATACTACCAACTTACCGCTCTCGGCCACGCCCTCCTCGGTGACGAAACCGAGAAGTGGAACCGCATGTCCGGTGTGATCTCCACCATCCTTCGCGCGACTCCGGAGAAGGCATGAGCAAAGCAGCGAACAGCAATCAAGCAGCAGGCTTTTTCACCGCGACCCGCCACCTGGTTGCGCAGTTTCGTTCTCAACTGCGCTCCTGGTCGCGGGTGATGACCCACCGCAGTCGCCTCGAAGCGGAGATGGACTCCGAGCTTGCTTTTCACCTCGAACAACTAACCGCTGACCTGATCCGAGCCGGTCAGAGCCCAACTGAAGCAGCCCGCAATGCGCGCATTGCCTTGGGACCCGCGCTGATCCATAAAGAGGAGATGCGCGCTTCCCTGGGACTGCGCTGGTGGGACGAGTTCTGGACCGATTTGCGCTACGGTGTGCGCATTCTCGAAAAGAGCCCTGGGTTTACATTGATTGCGGCCACGTCTCTTGCGCTTGCGATTGGCGCAAATACAACGATCTTCTCTCTGGCAAAGAGTCTGCTTTATCAGCGCCTGGGCGTTCCGCAAGCGCAGCAGTTGCGTTTGCTCCGTTGGACCGGGGACGAACACAATACCGTGCATGAGATGTGGGGCGAGTTTGACCCGATTCCTGGCGGAGGGATGAGGGGCGCGGTCTTTTCTTACCCCGTTTACCAGCAACTGCGCGCGCACAACCAGGTAATGCAAGATTTGCTGGCATACAACGAAGACAGCATGAACGCGACGGTCCGTGGCAATGCACAACGGGCGGTGGTGGCCATGGTTTCCGGCAATTATTTTGACGTTCTCGGAACCAGACCGCAGTTGGGCCGCAACCTCCTGCCATCGGACGATCGTGTCGGAAATACCAACGCGGTCGCGGTGATTAGCGATGGGCTCTGGGAACGCGAGTTTGGCCGATCCGCGTCGGCATTGGGCCAGACAATCAACGTGAATCAATCGCAGGTCACCATTGTGGGCGTGAACCCGCGCGGCTTTACGGGAGCCAAGAACGTGCAGTCATCCCCGGACGTGTTTGTCCCGCTGGGAATGCAGCCGCTCATCGATCCCAAGGGCAATCAGGGCGGATTCCTGGATGACCCGGATATTTGGTGGGTCAACGTCATGGGGCGAATCAAGCCCGGGGTGGTTGACGCTCAGGCGCAGGCCGCGTTGAATGTGGAACTGGCGGCGGCAATCCGAGGAACCATGACGGTGAAGGCAGGGGATTCGCTGCCGCGTCTGGAACTTGACGATGGCAGCCGCGGAACGGGCTTTACCGCGCGCATCTTCGAAAAACCAGTCTATGTTCTGTTGGCGCTGACCGGTTTTGTTCTGCTGCTGGCATGCGCCAACATCGCCAATTTGTTGCTGGCGCGCGGAGCGCAGCGGCGGCGCGAAATGAGCGTGCGGCTGGCGCTGGGTGCCGGCCGCGGCCGCGTGATTCGACAGCTGATTACAGAAAGCCTGCTGCTGGCGGGGATTGGCGGGGTGGGCGGCGTCCTGCTCGCATATGTTGGCCGCAACGCGATCCCGAAGCTGATGGCCAACGCCTGGGATCGGAACGGGCTGGTTGTTCCTCTGGACTGGGGAGTGTTTGCATTTGCCGCCGCAGTCACGCTTCTGACCGGGATGGTGTTTGGATTGGCTCCTGCCTGGCTCGCGGCGCGCAGCGAAATCGGTAGCAGCCTGAAGGAGAGCGCACAAACCGCAACGCGCCGCCGCAAAGGCCTGGCCGGCAAGGCGATTGTAGCGTTTCAAATTGCTCTTTCAACGTTGCTTGTAGTGGGTGCGGGGCTATTTCTGCGGACGCTTTTTGCTCTCAACTCGATTGACGTCGGCTTCAGAACCGATCACCTGATTCTCTTTGAAGTAGCTCCTCCCGCCAAGCGCTATGGCCCTGGGAAAGACGTGCAGTTGCATCGGCGCTTGGAGCAGGGATTTGCAGCTTTGCCCGGCGTTGAGAGCGTCGCGCCGAGTTCGACAGCCTATATCGCGGACAACATGAACAACGATGACTTCGTTCCGGAAGGCGAGAAGGACACCAGTCATCAAGGGGCTGAAGACGTGAACTTCGTGGGCAATTCCTTCTTTTCCACCATGGGCATTCCCATCGTCGCCGGACGCGGTTTTGGCGCGCAGGATACCGCAAGCTCGCAGAAGGTCGCGGTGATTAACCAATCGCTCGCAAAGAAGAGATTCCCCAACCAGAATCCGGTGGGCAAGCGTTTTACATCGAATGGCGATAGCAAATCCTGGATCCAAATTGTCGGCGTTTGTGCCGATACGCGCTATGCAAATCTGCGCGATCCTTCTCCTCCTCAATTCTTCATGCCCTATGTGCAGCAGGCGCAGCTGTTCGGGCTGACCTATGCGATTCGCACTCAGTTGTCGCCCGCCGAGCTTGTGCCTGCTCTGCGGCAGGTAGTGCGGCAAGCAGACCGCGATCTGCCCATCATCGACATCCGCACGCAGCGGGAGCAGATTGACGCCAATATGCAGATGGAACGAACGTTTGCGGCCCTAACGACTGGCTTCGGCGTGCTGGCGCTGGCTTTGGCATGCGTGGGAATCTACGGCATCATGGCCTATTCGGTTGCACAGCGCACCAACGAAATAGGAATCCGGCTGGTGCTTGGCGCGCAACCGGCGCAGGTACGGAAGATGATCATGACCGAAAGCGCGGGGCTGGTGCTGGTGGGCATCGGAGCGGGGGCGGCAACCGCGCTGCTTCTCACCCGACTCGTGCGCAGCATGCTCTACGGAATTCAGCCTTGGGATCCGGTGACGCTCTCTCTCGGGATTCTGCTGCTGCTTGCCGCAACCATGGCTGCTACTTGGATTCCCGCGCGCCGCGCCGCGGGAGTGCAGCCAATGGAAGCGTTACGCCACGAGTGAAGGCAGACGCGTTTATGAACTCGATTTGGCGGATTCTGTTCGCGCGATTGATCGGGACTCCTGAAGGACTGTCGCGATCTTCAGGAAGAGCAGATAAAAAGCGTTCGTTACAAAGCCAACAATAGCGGCAAAAACCAGAAAACCCTGTAGTCCCGGCCCTTCGTCGGCCTCCCAGAGGCGGGACCAGCTATTGTGCAGTTGTGCATCCACGCATGCCCAAGCGAACAAGCTCGCTGGGCCAAGTATTGCTCCAGCGATAGGTAGCGCAGGGATCATCCACGCGGAAACCTTTCGCCAAGGAATCAGAATCGCCAAGTCAATAATCCAGACCGGAGCGGCAAAGCGAAGAGTTATCCAGGTGATAAAGCCAAATTCTCCGCCGGCACGCGTCATTACCCCGCTGAACAAAAGAATTGCCGCCAAAAGAGCGACCACCGCGCAAAGCAATCGATGGAAGATCTTCAATTCCATGTCGGCTCCGTTCCATTGCGAACGGCCGGGCGCGATCTCAATTGGCCGAGGCAAAGCCCTCTACCCTAATCCCTGCTTCCTAAATGCCCACCGGCAACTGCGGCATGCCGCCCAACTGCCTCGCTTCGTCGACAACCACATCCACTCCCTCCAGCACCTCCGGGACGGTCATCGTGTAGATCTCGCGACGGGAGTCGAAGCCTTCGTCGATCAACTGCTTTAAATAGCGGCCGGCCACCTGAACGGCAATCGCATCGGTGATCACCATGCCCGAGCGCTTTTTCTGCTCGGTCCATGCCGTGCACGGCAAAGCGATCCACATCGGACGGGCATTGACATCGAAGCGCACATCGACCGCGTCGGCGTGACGGGTCGCTATAGCCACTTGAGTGGCTTTCCAGCGGCAATGCAGGTCTTCGCCGGTCCAGCGGTCGGCTACGTGAAAGTCTTCGTACATGCAACCAGCCTATCGTTCCCGGTGCGCAAGGGCAAGTGCGCGATAAGGAATCCTTGAGGGCAGTCGCATTCGGCTCTTCCACCCGGGAACATTCTCCGGAAAATCACGAACTGCGCAGCGAATCGCTCTGATTGTCAGGCCTCACCTGCCGATAGAACGAGAAGGACCGCTTCAAAAAGGAAACCCTCATGCTTATTTCTATTGCCGTATCCGATGCTGTCATTCGTATTGCCCAGGAAAAAGGTCAAAGTGTGGAAGATTTTGTCGAAGCAATGATCGACAAAGGAATGAAAGCAATGGGGGAAAACAGAGACCGCCCTCTAGTCTCGGACGCCATGCAACGGATTCGCGCGTTGCACGAAGCAACCCTCGCAACCAAGCGCTGAGCGCAAATGCTGCCGGCCTTCACGGTGGAACCCCAGTAAATTCTAATGAAATCAGCAACAGGTCGTCGTTAGTGTCGGTTTCCGACGGCATTTCCCCTCGAATCGCAGCCAGGGGTGCAGGAAGAACGCATCCCCGTTCCGATCGGCAATCCCGGCAATGTCCCAATTCGATTATCGGCGATTTGACAGTTGAATGGGATTTCCATCCGGATCCTTGCCATCGCAAAGGCACAATATCTCCCCTTGCCGGGCCTTGCCGAATCTTGCGCCTCGCGCCACCAGGGTCTGGCGCAAAGCCGCAACATCCTCGGCATAAAAGACAATCTTTGGTCCCTTCTTTCCCGGCGAGGCCGGGCCGGAGTGGAGCGCAATTCGTGCGCCACCCGCATCGAACTCCAGCCAGCCTTTTTCCTTTGAGACCTGGGGGAGGCAAAGAACCTCTCCGTAGAATTTGCTCATTGCTTCCATCTCAGCAGTAAAAAGGATTACGCGCGCCATTTTCATCGAGAACACCTCAGATTCGACGTTGGTTCAGCCAATTTAAGCAAGGCTAACATCTGCACATGAAATCCAAATTGAATTTAGGACGCAGTCCAAATCCCCGCCGTGTGGACTCCCCTCTTGACGCACTGCTAGAATAGAAGGGTTGCAGTCATGGTACCTCCACCTCTACGGACCCGCCTGCAAGTGCAAGTTTAAGAGCGAAGGACAAGAAGAGACCCCGTGGATACTCAAACCCGTCATGCCCTCAAGAAGGACAGCTTTGCCCAAGCCACCGCGACTAGCGTCAGTTGGCTCAGTGGTCACCGTTCAGGCGTTGTGCGTTGGATCGTCAGCGTTGCTGTGGTTGTTGCTCTGGGCGTAGGGGCACTGATCTACTGGAGTGTTCGTTCGTCGGCTGCTAATACCGCTCTCGGTGCCGCGCTGGATCTTTATTCCGCGCCCCTTGCTCAACCGGGCGCACCCGCCGAGAAGGGCGTATACGCTACCGCCGGTGACCGCTCGAAAGCTGCGAATCGGCAATTTGTCGCGGTGGCCGACCAATATGGGTGGCTTTCCGAGGGCGTCAAGGCGCACTACTTCGCCGGCGTTACCGATGCCGAGCTGGGCCAGAACGCCTCTGCCGAATCCGAGCTGAAAATTGCCGCCGACTCATGGGACCGCAATCTCGCGAGTCTGGCAAAACTTGCGCTCGCCGGTCTCTATCACCAGACCGCCCGCGATGCGCAGGCCATCGACCTGTATACGGCTCTGGCTGCCAAGCCCACCGAGACGGTGAGCACAGTTATGGCAAAGCTGGACCTCGCCGATCTTTATGCCGCGGCCGGCAAGCGCGATCAAGCCCGCAAGCTGTGGGCTGAAGTCAAGGACGCCGACAAGGACGGAGCCGCTGGCCAGATAGCCACGCAAAAGCTCGCCGCCAAGTAAACACGGCAGGAAAGCACTGAATCGGGACTCGCGAGGCTAATGGCTTCGCGAGTCCTTCTTTATGCCCGGCGAATGGTGGCCTCTGCCTGGCAAGCGCTCGCCAGTGAGCGATTAAGGCCCTTCTTGCGTCGGTTGTATATGAGCGCGGGGCAGGCAGTATTCTTGGGGTGGATGGAGAACGCAAACAGCGCAGTGGCTGAACATGCACGGCAGCAAGCTGTAGAAGCTGCGGTCGCGGCGCTTGTCGCCGAGTATGCCGGAACGCTGTATCGCGTCGCATTTTCAGTGTTGCGGAATGCCACCGACGCCGAAGACGCTGTACAGGATGCGTTTTTGCGCGTCTTGCGCCATCGCGATCGGCTCTCCGAAATCCGTGACCACCGCGTTTGGCTGATCCGCATTGTTTGGAATGTGGTTCTCGATCGTAAGCGCAGAGCCAAGACCCGTCCGGAGACCGACGATATCGCCGATCTGGCGCGTGTTCTGCCCGTGGAGGGACTGAGCGCCGAAGAGCGCGCCGCCGCCGCACAGCATCATGCCGGGGTCTTGCGCTGTGTTGATAAATTGCCCGTCAAGGAGCGCGAGGTGCTGCTGTTGTCTGCCTTCGAGGAACTGACCAGCGTGGAGATCGCTTCGGTGCTCAAGATCACCGAATCGAGCGTGCGCTCCAGGCTCTTCCGGGCACGCAACCTGATGGCCGACCTGCTGAACCACGCAAGGAGTCAGAAATGAATCAACCTGATACCCACCAACCCGATTCTGCCCAAGCGACGCTGCGCAACGGCATCTCCGAGCGCTTGGATGCCGGCCCGGAATCCACTCTGCGGATGATCGCAAGATCGGCTCCTCCGGCTGGGCTGCAGGAGCGAATTCATGAGCGTATCGAGGCAGCTCTGCGGGCGGAAATGCGCGCCGGTTTACGGCTGCAAATCCCCAAGGCTCGTATCCTTGCGTGGCCGTCCTTCCCGGGATCCGGTACTGTCCTCTTTGCTGGAGGCGCTTTGCGCATGGCCGCGGCTGCGGCAATCGTTGCTGTGGTTGTGGGCGGCGGTTGGGGCATTGCATCCCGCGTTCAGCCGGCGTCTTCCGCCAGGGGCGTGGTTGCTCCGGTTCGCGCTGTCGGGCCGGGTGGATTCTCCAGCGCCGGCGCCATGCGCACGCCGCAGACGTTCAACGGGCCGGTGATCGCGCCGGTGGATAAGGCTCAGTCATCGAACCGCAATGAAGCGAAGACCCTTTCGATTCGGAAGGCAAAAAGCGCGACGCTGCCCGCACAGAACGACGGCCTGACGAAGAATCAAGCGGACGGACAGACGAAGTAGGGCTGCGCTTAGACGAATCCGGCGGGATGAGTCCATATCTTTCACCGACACCGGACCAGCTGAATATGTTCCCGGACCTCTCGTGCAGTCGGACTATTTGTCCGCGAGGATGGCCCGGATCGCGAACCCTAGCAGCGTCAGAACCACCGCTCCCCAGAATGCCGGTCCAATCCCGCGCACATGAAAGCCCCTTACGGCACTTGACGCCCCCAGGATCATCAGCCCGTTGATGAACAGCATGGATATGCCCAGCGTGAGAATGCCGATGGGAAAGGTAACGATCTTCAGAATCAGGCCCACCGTGGCATTCAAAAAGCCGATCACCAGCGCGGCAGTCATTGCCGCCCCAAACCCCTCCACATAGAATCCAGGAACGATCCTGGAAACCAGCAGAAGCGCGCACGCGCTCAAAATCCATTGCATCAAAAGTCGAATCATCGCGTTTTCTCTCTTCCACCCAAATCTCTTTGCTCTTGAACATCCCCTTATAGCATGAACGGGACTGGCGCCCTTGTCGGGGCAGCATCATCGGCAGGGTAATCGCATTTGGAATTCATAGATCGACCCCTTGACTTGTCATCCTGAGCAGCCGACTCGCCGCGTCGAGTTACGGCTGAAATGAACAATGGGCGCAACCCGCAAAGGCCGCCAACTCGCCAACTTGCTATCGCGGCGAAGCCGCGGCCAACTTGCTGATTCTATATAACCCTATTTTTTGTTCATAGGGAGCGCAGATCCTTCACTTCGTTTAAGGATGACAATCGTTGTATGCAATGACGAGCTGAAATGCGATGGCCCGGCATCTTCACTGTGAATGGTTGCATCCGCTTCAAGAAACGAGGCCACATCGAGCGATCGAGTGACTTTCCTGCCATCCCGGCGTCCATGTAAGCAACTGATTCTGCGGTTATCCGGCGACACAACCGATCGGGGGTCCACGAGAACGACCTATGACGCCTTTCGCTCGATTCTATTCCGTTTGCTTTGCTTTGACCTTCCTTTTCCCCTCCGCCGCATCGGCGCAAAGGGTTGGTCAGGGTCCGCTTCCCGACATCCATCAACTGATGAACGAAGTGCACGACCATCAGAGAGCGCTCGACAAGGTTCGCGAAAACTACACATACAGCTCAACGCAGACCACGCAGGAAATTGATCCCAAAGGGCAGGTCAAGAAGACCGAAGTCTTCGAGTTCGAAAAGTTTTTTGTGAACGGCCACCTGATCGCGCGAAAAGTGAAAAAGGACGGCCAGCCGCTCAGTGAACATGACCAGCAGAAGGAAACGGAGCGCGTCACCAAACTCGTCGAGAAGGCGCAAAACACCGCCAGCGATCAGCCCCTCGAAGGGCAGCAAATCAGCCTGAGCCGCATCCTCGATATCATGGAGGTTCGCAATCCCCGTCGCGAGAACTATCGTGGCCGGCCGGCCATCGTCTTCGATTTCATTGGCAAGAAGGACGTCAAGACCCACGGCCTGGCCGAGGACGTCTCCAAGAAGATTCAGGGAACGGTCTGGATCGATGAAGCCGATCGAGTTGTTGCGCATCTCGAGGCGAGTTTCAACGACAACTTTCGGGTTGGGGGCGGTCTGCTCGCCACCATTGAAAAGGGCTCGAATCTCCATTTCGATCAGGCTCCCGTCAATGGAGAGATCTGGCTTCCCACCGGCGGCGAGGCCAACATGCAAGCGCGCCTGTTGCTGCTCAAGGGGATTCACGAGCACAATGTGGAGCGCGACTACAACTTCCAGCGCTTTCACGTGGAAGCAGAACAGATGAAAGACGCAAAGGCCGTCGTGGAGAAGAAACCCTGAGAGAAACTACAGTGGTTCCACAATTGCAATACCCCGGAACCCCTGAAATTGCTGTCATTCTGAGCGAACGGGGCCCCGAACGTCTTTCAGTTCGGGGGTGGTGAGTCGAAGAACCTGCGGCTGTTCTTCGATGAACTTCAGACTCGCTACACTGGCAGCAAGTCTGCGCGACAATAGGTGCAGACGCCATGCTCTTTACCAGCCCTCAATTCGAAGCTGCTTGCCGCATCCTGACCACATTGCGCAAGAACGGCTTTGAGGCCTATCTGGCGGGCGGTTGCGTGCGCGACCTCCTGCTGGGGCATCCACCGAAAGATTACGACGTGGCCACAGCGGCAACCCCCGATGTGGTTCTGCGCCTTTTTCCGCGCACATTCGCGGTGGGTGCGCACTTTGGCGTGGTGCTGGTTTGCAGCGGCAAAGCTGACGACGAAGCCTCGGCCGCTGACACCTCACCATTCCCGGCGCAAGTAATCACCGAGGTAGCAACCTTCCGTTCCGATGGTGTCTATTCCGACGGACGCCGCCCGGATGCGGTGCGCTATACAACCAGCGCCGAAGAAGACGTGCAGCGCCGCGACTTTACCCTGAACGGCCTTCTGCTCGACCCGCTGCAAAGCCCGTCCGATCTGCGTTCCGCCGTGATCGACCATGTGGGCGGAATCGCCGACCTGGAGCGGAGAGTCGTCAGGGCCATCGGCAACGCCGATCTGCGCTTTGAAGAGGACCATCTGCGCATGCTGCGCGGCGTGCGTTTTGCGGCCCGCTTGGGCTTCGAACTGGAAGCGGAGACCGCCGAGGCCATGCGCCGGCTTGCGGCGAAGGTTGCGCTGGTCAGTCGCGAACGGGTACGCGACGAGCTGACAAAGATGTTGACCGAGGGCCGGGCCCGCCAGGCCTTTGAACTGCTCGACGCGACCGGTTTGCTGGCGGAAGTGCTGCCGGAGATCGCCCGCATGAAGGGCGTCGAGCAGCCGCCGCAGTATCACCCCGAGGGCGACGTGTGGCTGCACACTCTGGGCCTCTTGCGGCAACTGGAGGCCGGGGCTCCGCTGACGCTGGCCTGGGGCGCATTGCTGCACGACGTGGGCAAGCCGGCCACCTTTCGCCGCGCCGAGCGGATCCGCTTCGATGGGCATGTGGAGGTGGGAGTGGCCATGTCGGCGGAGATTTGCCGGCGCTTCCGTTTCTCCAACGACGAAACCCGCCAGATTCTGGCGCTGGTCGAGAATCACATGCGTTTCGCCGATGCTCCACGCATGAAGGCCTCCACTTTGAAGCGGTTTTTCCAATTGGAGGAGTTCCCGCAGCATTTGCAATTGCACCGCATGGATTGCATGGCAGGCAGCGGCAACCTGGACCACTGGAACTACGCACGCGAGCGTTTTTTGGCCATGCCGGCAGAGGTCGTGCGCCCCAAACCGCTCATCACCGGACGCGAGTTGATTGCCACGGGATACACGCCCGGAGCCGGCTTCCGCGAAATGCTTCACGCTGTGGAAGATGCACAGTTGGAGGGGCAAATCGCGACCGCGGACGAGGCGATCGAGCTGATTCGGCGGCGCTATCCCATATTGTGACGCTGCGCACTGCCAGGTGTGATGGTTGGTGAGATAAAAGAGATGAGCACCTTCTGGCTCTGCGCGGGTTTTGGGTCTCTGAACGCCCCCCGTTCACAAGAGGAAAATCCTTTCTTCTTGCCGCAGTGAAAGCAAATCGATCCCTACCAAAGGTGCTGTTCGTTCATCCTTATTCCGGAAAGCGAGAGAGTAATGACCACTGCCGCCAGTGTTCCATCCAGTGTCGATTCCAGGGCCGTTGTCGATTTCCAGGCAAGTTGGGCTGATTTTGAACTGCCCGCCCATGTGCGCGAAGTGCTCAGTGCTTCGCCGCTGGTGCAGTTCCCAGAAACCCGCCAGCAGTTGCTGGACTGGTCTCTGGGACGAACGACTGGAGCGACCGACTGGCGTCTTGGAAATCGCGACGATCACGGCGTCTTTGAGGTCATTTTTCAGGCCAAGGGCGTGGGCCGCATCGTGGAGGCCGAAATCACCAAGGCTCGCAATGGCGTGGCGATCAATTTTCCCGACCCGGCGATGCGCCGGCGCGATCCGGATGCAATGGTGATCGGCGATTTGCTTCCCACGGATAAGCCAACCTACGAACAGCGTTTTGGTGAGCCCTTCGACAAGACCCGGCAGGATACGCTGAACTGGCTCAAAACGCAGGAACTGGTGGTTGTCCCCTTTTATGCCGGGCCGGATACCCTCGGCTATGGCGCGCTTCTGATTGTGCCGCGCCAGGCGGCATTCTTCGCCGCGGCGCTGGCCGACCTGCAGGGAATGATTCCGCGCAGCAAGGTTCCCGCAAATTTCAAGGTGAGTGGTGGCGTGCTGTTTGTGGCTCCGCCTTTCCGCCACACCCACTTCAAGGGACGCCAGGTCGTGGTGCACGACCGTCAGGGCACGCATCAGGAAATCTACGCCTACAACCTCTATCCGGGGCCAAGCGCCAAGAAAGGCGTTTATTCGATGCTCCTGGATATTGGCGAACGCGAGGGCTTTGTCACCAACCATTGCGCCGCCGTAGCTGTCGTGACGCCTTACGAGAACCAGCTGATCATCATGCACGAAGGCGCTTCGGGCGGTGGCAAGAGTGAGATGACCGAGCATATCCATCGCATGGAGGATGGACGCCTGCTGATCGGCAAGAATGTCGTCAACCAGGAAGAGCGCACGCTGAATCTGCCCGAAGCCTGCCACCTGCGGCCCATCGCGGACGACATGGCCACGGCGCATCCAAGCTACCAGGGCAACAGCGGCAGGCTGACCCTGGCCGATGCGGAGAATGCATGGTTCGTGCGCGTGGACCACATTCACAGCTATGGCACCGCGCCGAATCTGGAGCGTTTGACAATCGATCCGCCCGAGCCCCTGATCTTCCTGAATCACTACATCGTTCCCGGAGGCAATTGCCTCACCTGGGAGCACGTGGAAGACGCGCCCGGCAAGCTCTGCCCGAATCCGCGCGTCATTCTGCCCCGGCGGATGATCGAAGACATTCTCACCGGTCCCCAGCGGGTGGATGTACGCAGCTTTGGCGTGCGTTGCCCTCCCACGCACAAGGACAGCCAGCTTTACGGCATTCTGGCCATGATGCACGTCCTCAGCCCTGCGTTGGCTTGGCTGTGGCGTCTGGTGGCTCCGCGCGGCCACGCCAACCCCAGCATTCAGACACAGAAAGGCAGGGACATGCAGTCGGAAGGCGTCGGCTCCTATTGGGCCTTTGCCACCGGCCGCCGTGTGGACCAGGCCAACCTGCTGCTCGACCAGATTGTGAATACGCCCGACACCCGCTATGTGCTGATCCCGAACCAGCATATCGGAGCTTGGAAAGTGGGCTTCATGGCCGAGTGGATTGCCCGTGAGTACCTGGCGCGCCGGGGCAGCGCCAAATTTGCCCGCGAACAGGTGACCGAAGCGCTCTGCCCATTGCTGGGTTATATCCCCAACCAACTCCGTGTGGAAGGCTCCATGATCCCGCGCGTATTTCTGCGGGTTGAAGAGCAAATCCAGGGCGGCGTGGATGTGTATCAGGAAGGCGCGCGCCAGTGGCGTGAGTTCTTTGCCTCCGAGCTCAAGCAATTCCTGGTTCCGGACCTCAATCCTCTCGGCAAGAAGATCATCGAAGCCTGCCTGGATGGAGCCACTCCGGAGGACTACCGCCGTCTGATCCCGCACCCGATGTTCCGGGACGAATCGGCTTAGGTTAGCAAACCCCTGCCATCCATCCCTTGAAGAGGCTATGCCGGTCGGGATGACGCGCCAGAAAAGCTCGTCATCCTGATCTCGCAATGGGTCCGTTTCCGTTTCTTGGTCAAGGCTCAAAGAAGCCCTCGAGAGGATTCCCTCACGGTCGGACCGATTGCGCGACTGTTGTGTGATTCGCGGGCCGCGTCGGGAAGAAAATCGTTGAATTAGCGGATGAATTGATTTCCTGGGTACTGGATCACCCTCCCGTACTGCGATAAAATTTAGCGGTAATTGGATTCGCCCAGAAGGAAGCTATGAAAACGTATTCGTCATCCAAGCGGTTCTTCAGCAACCGCGTTTTTCGTTTCGCCGCTTTTCTGCTTGCGGCGGTAGTCTGCACCAGCGTTGCCTTCGCCGGCCCCATCCATGACGCGGCTCGCAAGGGCGATGTGAAGAAGGTAAAAGAGTTGCTCCAGAGCGATCCCAAGCTGGTTTCCAGTCTGGACAGCAAGGGCAATACGCCGCTGCACATGGCGGCTCTGCACGGAGAAGTTGCCTGCGCGCAGGCGCTCATCGATGCCGGCGCAGACGTGAATGCCAAGAACCACTTCGCGCCCTATACGCCCGATGAATATGGCGCGGTTTTTTCTGGCTCCAACCACGTCGATCCGGTGATCCTGCTTGACGCCAAGGGCTTTGATACGCAGAACAACCAAAACGGCTACACCCCGCTCCATCTTGCCATGTTCTCGGTCCACCACAAGGAAATGGTGACCCTTTTGCTGTCCAAGGGCGCGGATGTGAATATGAAGGCGGCCAGCGGCGCAACCCCCTTGCTGTTTGCCGTCTTGCGCAACCAGAAAGACGATGTGAAACTGCTTCTCGACAAGGGCGCCGATGTAAACGCCGCCGACGCGTACCTCGACTCGGTTCTGGGCGCTGCAGTGGGCATGCAGTTCCAAAGCATGGTCCAGTTGCTGGTGGATAAGGGCGCGGACGTCAACTTCGTGGATCAGGCAGGCAAGCGGGCATTGACCTACGCGCTTGCTGGCTCTGACGACACGATCGCCAATTACCTCAAAAAGCACGGCGCCCACGAATAACGCACGAATTGGCGAAATGCTGTTTTGTTTGAGTACCCTTTGCGCACCGGTCGGAAACTGACTTTCCGGCTGATTGCGCGAAGGGTATTCGCGTCTTTGGGCGTGTTCAGCGCACAGCTTCGGTGCCGGCCTGCGCAGACTATGCTGAGAAGAGACCATGCCCACCGATATGCGCAAGTTCGATGCTGTTGTGCTGGGGGCGGGGGCGGCCGGGCTGATGTGCGCTGCGGTGGCCAGCCAGCGTGGGCGACGGGTTCTGCTCCTCGACCGGAATCCTCAGCCGGGGCGCAAAATCCTCATCTCCGGCGGCGGGCGCTGCAACTTCACCAACCTGCACTGCACGGCCAATAACTTCCTCTCTGAAAACCTGCATTTCGCCAAGTCGGCGCTGGCGCTCTATCAGCCGCGGCATTTTCTGGAATTGGTGGAGCGATACGGGATCGCCTGGCACGAAAAGACCCTCGGGCAGCTTTTCTGCGATGGGTCTTCGCGGCAAATTTTGGAGATGTTGCTGGCCGAGTGCGAGCGCGGTCCCGGAAGCGTCGAGTTAGTCCTGGATGCTCGGGTGCGTACGGTCGAGAGTGCCGCGAGCGGCTTCCGTCTGGAGACCGGCAAGGGAGAGTTTGCGGCCGGGGCGCTGGTGGTTGCCACCGGCGGCCTCTCCATCCCCAAGATGGGCGCGACAGGGTTTGGATACGATCTGGCGCGGCAATTCGGATTGCAAATTGTCGATCCGCGCCCGGCGCTGGTTCCGCTCCTTCTCGGCGGGGCGGAGGCAGGTTGGTCTTCGCTGGCCGGAGTCTCAACCGAAGTAGTGGCCGAAGCGGGCAGCAAAGCCCGCAGCAAAGCAAAGTTCCGCGAAAGCATGCTGGTGACGCATCGGGGATTGAGCGGGCCGGCGATTCTGCAGGCGTCGTCGTATTGGCGGCCGGGCGAAGAGCTGCTGGTGGATCTGGCGCCGGACGAGCCCAATTTGCTGGCAGCCTTGCTGCAGCCGAAGGCGCGGCGGGACGAGGCGGCGCTGAAGCAGGCGCTGCGCACAGCGCTGCCGCAGAGGCTGGCCAGCCATCTGGCTGAGACGGCCGGACCCCAGGGATGGTCGAACGCCGCCCTGGAAAACTGCGAGCGGGGGCTGCATCGCTTCGCATTTCATCCGGTGGGCACAGAGGGCTTTGACAAGGCCGAGGTCACGGCCGGCGGAGTCAACACCGATGGCCTGCAGGCGCGCACCATGGAAGCGCGCGCCGTGCCGGGGCTGTTTTTCATCGGTGAGGTGGTGGATGTGACCGGCCACCTGGGCGGGTTCAACTTTCAGTGGGCTTGGGCCTCGGCGGTCGCGGCGGGACGAGCGCTCTAAGGCCTACGCCTCGCTTGTCTTGCCGCTTTTCAGTTGGAAGACCCTGATCTTGCGGGCCAGGCCGACCACCTTAAGCAGCCAGATTCCATACCAGTTGGGGTCGAACTCATACCATGCGAGTCCATGACGCGCAGACACCGGATTGGCGTGGTGGTTGTTGTGCCAGCCTTCGCCGCCGGAAACCAGGGCGACCCACCAGTTGTTGCGAGAGTCGTCGCGGGTTTTGAAGCGGCGGCTGCCCCACAAGTGGGTGGCGGAATTCACCAGCCAGGTGGAGTGCAAGCCCAGCGTGACGCGCAGGAACGCTCCCCAAAGCAACATCCCCAAGGCATTGCGAACCCCGCCCGTGAGCCATCCGATGCTGACCAGCAGGACTCCGCTGGCCACCAGCGGGATCCAATGAAACTTGCTCATCCACCGGTGGAAGCGGTCCTTGATCAGGTCGGGTACATAGTGGGCCAGCACCTCGGTCTGAGCATGTTGGGCATTGCCCCAGATGAGCCAGCCCGTATGCGCCCACCAGCCGCCTTCGCGTGGGGTATGCGGATCGCCCAGGTGGTCGCTGTGCTGGTGATGGATGCGATGGGTGGCCACCCAGAAGATGGGTCCGCCTTCCAGCGAGAGCGTGGAGAAGACCGTCATCACGTATTCCAGCCACTTGGGAACCTGGTAGCCGCGATGGGTCAGCAGGCGGTGATAGCACATGCCTATACCGACGTTGATGGCCAGAACGTGGAGAACGAGCATGACCAGCAGCCGCTGCCAGCTGAAGAAGAAGAATGCCGCCAGCGCTCCGATGTGGAATGCGACCAGCACGACAAGGGTAAGCCAGTTGATGCCCGCGGGGACGGAGATGGCTCGTCCCATCAGGACGATCTGACCAGTGGAAGCAGCCCGGGCTTGTTCAGAAGATGGAGATTGCGCAGCCCCAAGAATCGGAGTTGCAGCGCCCGGCAAAATGACCTCCGGGAAGGGGATGGTCGCTTCGATGTTCATTCGGGAAGGGTCCTTGAGGAGCGGCTGTGCGTCCGCTCCTCCACTTTTCACAACCCTAGCACGCGCTGTGGAAAACTTCCAGAGCCGAATAGACCACCTCTGGTGCAATCTGCGCGGCATTTTCTCGAGTGGGTCCGATCAGCGGATGACCTTGAGAGCTTCCCGGAAGAGGGAGTCGAAGTCGGCGCCCAGACTGGCGTCTTTGGCCACGGATTGCTGGATGGCCTTTTCGGCGGACGGCCGCTGGTAGCCGAGGTTGACCAGGGCGGAGAGCACGTCTTCGGCGGCTGGTCCCTGGATAGATGGGCCGGAGGCGGGCGGGGCGGCGAAGTCGTCGAGCTTGTCCTTGAGTTCGACCACCAACCGCTCGGCGAGCTTTTTGCCCACGCCGGGGATGCGCGTCAATTGCGCGTGATCCTGGCCTCGGATGGCCTGTACGGTGCGTTCGCTGGAGAGTCCGCTGAGCATCTTGATGGCCAGCTTGGGCCCGACTCCGCTGACCGTGATCAGCCGTTCGAAGAGCCGCTTCTCTTCGCGCTCCAGAAAGCCGAAAAGGGCGATCTGGTCCTCGCTGACCTGGGTGTGAATGAAGAGAGAAGCTTCAGCACCGAGGGCGGGCAGCGCGGTGAAGGTGGGAACGGAGATGGCCACGTCGTACCCCACCCCGCCCGCCTCGACGATGGCCTGACCGGGTTCCTTAAGGATGAGTTTGCCGCGCAGGTGAGCGATCATTCAGATTAGACCGCAATCTTGTTGAGATACGTTATTGCTTGTTGGTAAAGGCGATCCTCGGGGGCGGATCTCGGGCTCTCTGCGAGTTGAAAGATCTGTTTGAGATTTGAGTAAACAATGCTCTCAGGGGTTACATCTTCGTCCGAATCCCAAGAATGAGCCAATGTAACGCTAATAATCGTTCTCTCCGAGATGAACCTACCGAGATCGATTCCATCCAGGTCCTCAGATGACGGGAGCTTGGTATTTATTAAAGCGAAGCCGTACTCCTTATCGTTTCTGCTCAGGTAGGCGGACATCTGGTCTTCTAAACCGGCAATAAAGGTCTGGCCCCCGGGGAGAGCGGGAGCACAAGGCGACCACTGAATTCTTCCCTCGCGGGTGCGGAGCAGGAGCTTCACAATCAAGACCGCCGCCTTGTTCAACTCAGCATCGCTCATTGTTTCTCCATTGCTGCGTCCAGCTTTCCGGACGCCTCCTTGAGTTTGCGGAAGATAACTTCACAATGCCGTACGATTTCCGTCTGGTTACCTTCAAAAATTGCTTGCTCCGCTAAATACCCATTCACGAGGCCGACCAGCCGGATGACCTCATTGAGTCCAGTCGGCTGGGCCTCATTGCGCAGACCGGCCTGCCAACCCTTATTATGCGCCAAAGCGCCGAGCAAGTCCGTTGCAGATCGTTGGGCGTTTTGAAATCGCAAGTCCCGTACCGATTGAAGCAATTCTCGCGCATCCA
Source organism: uncultured Occallatibacter sp. (assembly GCA_964595345.1). Lineage (GTDB taxonomy): Bacteria > Acidobacteriota > Terriglobia > Terriglobales > Acidobacteriaceae > Telmatobacter. The sequence goes on along the minus strand of CAZQPY010000092.1, from coordinate 197 downwards.
CCGACCATTGCGTGAAGCTGTGCGAGAGATTCCGAATCCGAACAGAGGTTGCCGCTTCTTCGGCTGCCTTCTTTGCGCCTTTAGCCTGCACCCACGCCATGAAACTGAAGACAACTCCGGCCGTGCTTGCCACGGTTCCGAAGATGGTCAACAACCAGTTCCAGGCGCTTGCCGTCATGCAGGCTTCTTTCGCGCGG
>CAZQPY010000091.1:0-19056 GCA_964595345.1 uncultured Occallatibacter sp. | reverse complement strand
GACGACGACTTCCTCCACCGGTTATTGGAGATGTTTTGAAATGCGTTTGCCCTGAGCGGAGCCCTGGTTAAGTTCCTCGCTGCGTAGCGCTTCGTGAATGATCATCTTCAGGTAGGTCTGGTAGCGCAGGCCTCGCTTTGCGGCTTGGATACGGGCTTTGGCGATATCCTCCGGGTCGAGACGGATGGTGGTGGTGGGAGTGGGCGAGGGGGCCTTTGGCTCCGGGAATGGAATGCCCTTCTCCGCAAAGAGTCGGCGGACGCCGCCGCGGCCGAGAGTGCCCGCTTTTGCCGCCTTCTTGAATTCTTCGAGCAGCATGTCCTGGTTATCAAACCACCACTTTGCTTCTTCCGCTTCGGTGGCGAATTTGGGAACCTTCATCTCGCTCTTAAAAACCTTTGTCTTGGTCATTGCAGTCCCGCCCTTTGTTCGAGAAAAAAGATCTTCCATTGCTTGTCTGGTTCGAACGCTGTAACCACCCTCATGCGCTCACCCCGAAAGGTAATTACAACCTGGAGAATCCGTCCCTCGTTTGTTTCGCCTACATGAGAACTTCGCTCCTCGCCATTGACCAATTCAAGCCCGATGTCGAGCGGATCCCCGAGGATAACCTCCTCAGCCTCCTCTGGCACCACATGGTGTTCGGCCACATGGAGGATGTTCGCATCGTCCCATTCGAATAGAGCGTCGTTCATGCCGCCTCAGCTTTCCTGGTCAGCGAGTTCAGCGTAGCTACATTGCAGCTATTTTGCAACTACTGCCGCAGTTCCACCAACGTGGCTCCCTGGCCGCCTTCGTTCTGGGGGGCTTCGGCGAGGGTGGCTACGTGGGGGTGGCCCTTGAGGAATTCGCGGACACCGCGGCGCAGAATTCCCGCGCCGTGCCCGTGGATGATGCGCACGCGCGGCAATCCTGCCAGAAAAGCGCGGTCCAGATATCGCTCCAGTTCCTCGGTGGCTTCGTCCACGGTGCGGCCGATGAGGTTGATCTCCATGCGCATGTCGTCGGTGTTGGAGCTGGTGACGGTGACGTGGATGTTCTTCTGGCGGCGCGCGGCAGCCAGAGGGTCGTTTCGGTCGTCCGTGGCCGAGGCGGCGGATTTGACCACTTCGGCGATGTCGTCGCGTTTGACGCGCATCTTGATGGGGCCGAGAGAGACTTCGAAGATGTCCTTCTCGACTTCGCGCTGGACTACCGCGATTTTTCCCATGGATTTGAGCTTGACCTGGTCGCCGATGGAAAGGTGTTTGACGACGTGCGGCTGGGCGTTCTGATCGCCCTGGTCGGCGCCGGTGCGGTGGGCGACAACGACCTGGTTGAAGCTCTCCTGAAACTCGCGGCGCAGACGCTGGATGCGGCGTTCGGCTTCCTTGGAGAGCTTCTGCTGGCCGACGCGGTCCTCAATGGCCTTGACCGTTTCGCGCATCTGGAACTCGAAGTCCTTGAGCAGGGAGGCCAGCTTGGTTTCCAGCTCGCGGGTGCGGGCGCGCAACTCGACGTCGCCTTCGCGAGCCAGCTTGGCGCGCAGCTGGTTGAGCGCATACTGCTGCTCGCGGGCCGCCTTGCGGTCGATTTCCAACTGCGCCAGGTCGTTGTGCAACTTGTCGAGGAACCGGGCGATGTCCACCTGCTGCGAGCCCAGGCGCTGCCGCGCCGCTTCGATGATGGTCGCGTTCAGGCCCAGGCGCTCGGCGGTCTGGATTCCGGCCGATGCACCGGGAACGCCAAGACGCAGCTGGTAGTTGGGCGCGAGGGTCAGCTCGTCCACGCCGGCGGCGGCGTTCAGCACTCCGGGGGTGTTGGCGGCGTAAACCTTGAGCGAGGTATGGTGCGTGGAGATGAGCGACCAGGCGTGGGCGTTGAGAAAGTGGCTGGCGATGGCCACCGCCAGCGCCGAGCCCTCCTCGGGATCGGTGGATGAGCCCAGCTCGTCCAGCAGCACCAGCGAACCCGCCCCGGCCAGCCGCGAGAGCCGGTCGAGGTTGGTGATGTGCGCGGAGAAGGTGGAGAGCGCCGCCTCGATGGACTGCGCGTCGCCGATGTCGGCCAGGAATGCCGTGAAGATGGGAAAGCTGGCTCCCGTCGCGGGAACCGGCAACCCGGCCTGGGCCATCATGGCCAGAAGAGCAGTGGTCTTCAAGGTGACTGTCTTGCCGCCCGTGTTGGGACCGCTGATGATGAGCTGGCGGCCTTCGTCGGTGAGTTCCAGCGTCAACGGAACGACCTTGCCGCCGGTGGCGCGCAGGCGCTTTTCCAGCAGCGGATGGCGCGCTCCTTCCAGGCTGAGCAGGTCGGGCGAGAGGTCCGGAGCGCAGCAGTCGTAGTCGCGGGCGAAGCGGGCGCGGGCTTGCAGGCTGTCTACCAGGGCCAGAACACGGGCTCCCTGGGCCAGCTCGAAGGCGTAACCACCCACCTGGCGGGTGAGGGCCATGAAGATGCGGTGGATCTCCGCCTGCTCCTCTTCGAGCATGCGGACGAGTTCGTTGTTCTGCTCGATGGTTTCGAGCGGCTCCAGGTAGACCGTTTGGCCGGAGGAGCTTGCGCCGTGGACCACGCCGCTGACCCTCCGCTTGAGCTCCGCACGCACCGGAATCACGAAGCGGTCGCCGCGGATGGTGATCAGCTCTTCCTGGGTTGCGCCGTCACTCGACAGCTTGCGCAGGGCGGCGCGCAGGCTCTCTTCGATGATGCGCTGCTGCCGCTCCTGCTCGCGGCGGATGCGGTGCAGCTCGGGCGAGGCGTCGTCGGCCAGCGACCCGTCGGGCTGAATCTTGCGCTCGATGGACTCGGCCAGCGGACGCAGGTTGTTGGTCAGCGCTTCGGAGAGTTCGGTCAGGCCGGGAATCTTGCCGTCCACGCGGGCGGGCGGGGCTTGCATCAACCCCTGCCACGCCGCGATGTCGTTGGCCAGCCTCGCGACGGCCTGCAACTCGTTGGCCTCCAGCGCCGCGCCGGGGATCTGGGCCTTGGCCGCCATCTGCGTGGGGTCGAAGAGGCCGCCCATGGGGATGGACACCTGCTCTCCCAACATCAGGCGGAGTTCGCCGGTGAGCTGGTGCTGGCGGGCGATCCAGGCCTCGTCGGTGCTGGGGCGCAGATCGAGAATGGCCTGCCGGCCTACCGGGGAGGCGGCAAAACCGGCCACCAGGGCCAGCAGCGGCTCCCACTCGAGAGCGGCAAAGTCGGCGTGTTCAACGGGAGACGGAATGGGGTCAAGCAATGCCATGGGGGTCCAGCCAATATCTTACCGGGGAGACTGCGCGTCCGGCGATTCGGCTGGCCTTCTACTCCATCGGCAACAGCGGCAGGGTCATGTTCTTTGCTGCCTCCGGGCGGCTGCGCGGAGCTTTCTTGAAGGTCGCGTCGCGGCGGTGGAGCGGGTACTTGGGCTGCAGGCCGTCTAGAATCTGCTGAATGGTAAGGATCTGCAGCTTGGGATAGGTGGTGCCATCGGTGGATCTGTAGAACCCGGCTTCGGCGGCTTCCTTGAGCATGGGCCGGGTGGGAGGCTCGAAGCAGAGGAAGACGCCGATATCCGCCTTTTCGCGGGTGAGGACGCCGACGAGATCGCGAACCTGCGGAACCGAAACTCCCCCGGCCTTGACGGAAAAGATGATTTGTTTCGACTGGCCGGAGTCGTCGTCGTGAAAATAGAGACGGCCATCGATGCCGCGATCCGCGCCTTTTTTCTGATCGGCGGGACGAGCGCCCACCTGACCAAGCGCCCACCATTGGAACTGGTATTTGTCTTCTTCGGCGAGCTGTCCCGCGCCCGCCAAATCGGTGGGTTCGCCCAGAACTTGGTAGGTTTGTCGAATTTCAGGACCGTAGGAATCCGAAAGACGCTTCTTGATGAGTCCGATGGCGAGGTGCGTGATGTCGATGCCGATCCAGCGGCGGTTGAGGCGCTGGGCGACTTGCACGGTGGTGCCGCAGCCGCAGAACGGATCGAGAACCACGTCGCCTTCGTTGGAGCTGGCCTTGAGGATGCGCTCTAAAAGAGCTTCGGGCTTTTGGGTCGGGTAACCGAGACGCTCTTGGGCCTGGGAGTTGATTGGCGGGATATCTTCCCACAGGTTACCGACAGGGCTTCCGGGCATCTCATCGAGGTACCGCTTTACAGCGATTCGCCCGTCTCTGCTGGCTGGAAAATACAGCCGCCCTTCAGCATCAAGTCTCTCCATGACCTCCCTTGAAACTGACCATCCGTTGGGATGCGGCTTGAATCCCTTATAGTCGTAGGTCAGGTTTGGTCTTGGATGGGGACTGCGCAAATTGTCTGTTCTGTACTTCCTCCCGTTTGGCTCCTTTTGGTTGTAATGGGACTTTAGGTAGCTTTCCGAATATGCGGTGTAGGCCCGGTTGAAGACGGATGAGTCTGATTTTGCGAAAAACAGGATGATGTCGCTTTGATCTCCGAATTTGCGCCGGGCATCATTGTGCCCATTGGTCCGCTTCCATGTGATTTCATTCCGGAAATTCTCTGGCCCGAACGCCGCGTCCATCAATATTTTGAGGTAGTGGCTGGCGGTGGGGTCGCAATGCAAATAGATGGAGCCGGTCTCCTTGAGCACGCGGCGCAACTCGACGAGGCGCGGGGCCATCATGGCCAGATAGGCCATCATGTCGGTATTGAAGAGGAAGGTCTTGAAGGCGCGCAGGGCATCGGCTACCCGGCCGCCTTGCTCAACGATCTGCTCGTAGGATTGCTGGGCTTCGAGGTTCCACTCCCAGGTGTCTTCGAAGGCGTGAATCTGGGAGCTGGACTGGCTTCCGTCCTTCTCCGCGAAGAGGACGTTATAGTCCTGCCGGGAGTTAAAGGGCGGATCGAGATAGACCAGATCCACCGACTCGTCCTTCACATAACGCCGCAGGACATCGAGATTGTCGCCGTAATAGAGTTGATTCTTTTCGGTAGCCACAGGATTGGATTGAGGTTACCACGTCCAGCAGGGGCTAAAGCCCCATCCTCTTATCTGGCATCTTGCGGCACGACTGAAGTCGTGCCCTGTTACAAAGCTTCTGCCCGGCTGGACCTCAGGGCCATCCGGACTGCCTCTTCGGATTTGGCTGCAACCTGCAGCAGCGCCCGATTGCGCGGCTTGAGGAATCCGGCAGCGACGGCGGTGTCGAGGAAGGACAAAAGCCCGTCCCAGTAGCCGGAGACGTTGATCAGGATGCAAGGCTTGGCATGCATGCGGAGCTGCGCCCAGGTCACAACTTCCAGCAGTTCTTCGAGGGTTCCGTAGCCGCCGGGAAGGATCAGGAAGGCGTCGGCCAGCTCGGCCATGCGGGCCTTGCGCTTGTGCATGGTGGGCACCAGTTCGAGCCGCGTGAGGCCGGTGTGGGCGATTTCGCGGTCGCGCAACACTTCCGGCAGGACGCCGACGACTTCCGCTCCTCCGGTCAGGGCAGCATCGGCCACCGCGCCCATCAGGCCCACGTTTGCGCCGCCGTAGACGAGGGCCAGCCCGGCTCGGGCGATGGCCGCGCCCAGCGCTTTGGCTTCAGTCAGAAATGCGGGGTCGGTTCCGCTGGCCGATCCGCAGTAAACGGCGACCATTGAGGTGGAATTGCCGGTTGGGTTCATGGCGCTTTCAGGATAGCTCGGCCGCCCAATTGAAAGGCCCGGCGGGTTGGGTTTCGAGGTTTCCCAGGTCCTCAAAGCGAGGGACCTGGGGCACCCGGCCTGTTGCTTCAGAAAGAATCATGGCGTTTTCAGAATATCGCCCGAACCGGCCCCTGTTTCATCGACCAAATACTGCGCCGGAGTCAGAACGGCGATTCCCTGAAAGGGATGGAGAGCGAGCAGATCCGCATCGCCGGTGACGATCAGCTCGGCGCGTCCGTGAACGGCGACCTCCAGAAACTTGTCGTCGCGGGGATCGCGGCAGGCACGGATAGGAGTGGGGATCTCGACCAAAGTCGAGACTTCCCAAACCTGATCCAGGAAGGAACTCACCATGTTGGAATCGACGTAGCGAGCGAACTTCGGCCTCGTGAGGACGATTTGCAATTCGGTCCAGGTCGGCATCGAGAGCAGAGGGACTGCCTCGGTCCACGCCTTGTCCACAGCCTTGGCAGGAACAGAAAGGGGACGCAAGGCGCGGCTGATCCAAACATTGGTATCGATGACGATCCGCTGACTCATTGCTCGTCAGCCATCAACTGCTCAAATACCTCATCGGTCATGCCCTGGGACTCGGCATAGCGACCCATCTCATTTGTCAGCCGGACCAGGTTTTCGACGCGCATTTTGTGGATGCGCTCATATTCTTCGGCAGAGACGATTACCGCCACCTCCCGGTCATGCCGCTGGATACGCACCGGCTCGCGCTGGGCAAGATCGATCATGGCGGCAAAGTTCTGTTTGGCGTGAGTGGCGGAGACGGTCGGCATACAAACAGTATAAGAAAAATGAACATTTTATACAATATGAACATTTTGTACAAAATTACGCGTCTACCCGCCAGCGGAATCTCCCTTCTTCTCCAGTAAAAGGCGAACAAACAGTACACTAGAGGAAGGACTCTTCCCTCCGGACGCCGCCTTGCATCAGCTCATCGCCAAATTGAATCCCGAACAACGCGCCGCGGTGGAAGCCACCGAAGGCCCGCTGCTGATCCTGGCTGGCGCCGGATCGGGCAAGACCCGCGTCATCACCACCCGCATTGCATGGCTCATCCGCGAAAAAGGGGTTGCGCCGGACTCGATCCTGGCCGTCACCTTTACCAACAAGGCGTCGAAGGAGATGGGCGAGAGGGTCGAGAAGCTGCTCGACCACGGGTCTATTTCAAAACCTTTGATCGCCACCTTTCACTCGCTCTGCGTGCGGATTCTGCGGCGCGACATTGAAGCTCTGAAAGTTGGAAATGAAGGGCTGACCCGCAGCTTCGCGATTTACGACGAGAACGACCAGCAGGGCATTGTCAAAGCGATCATGAAGCGGATGGGCATCGACACCAAGCAGCTGACTCCGCGCACGGTGCTGGGGAAGATCAGCTGGGCCAAGAATCACATGGTCGATCCGCAGACCTATTACCTGGGCTCCAAAGACCCCAACGGCGAGCGCATCGCCCACATCTTCAAGGGCTACCAGACCGAACTGCGCAAGAATAACGCGCTGGACTTCGACGATCTGCTGCTGGAGGCGGCGCGGCTGCTGAAGGTTTCCGCCGAGACCCGCGAACGCTACCAGCGCCGCTACCGCTATTTGCTGGTGGACGAGTACCAGGACACCAACCGCCCTCAGTACGAGCTGATGAAACTGCTGGCCGGCTCTGCGCAGAACGTGTGCGCGGTGGGCGATGAGGATCAGAGCATCTACTCGTGGCGCGGGGCGGACATCAACAACATTCTCGACTTCGAGAAGGAGTTCCCACGGGCCAGGATCGTCCGGCTGGAGCAGAACTACAGGTCGACCCAGGTGATTCTGGAAGGCGCCGGGGCGGTGGTGGCCAACAACCTCAGGCGCAAGGGCAAGAAGCTGTGGACCGACCGCGAGGGCGGATCGCCGATTGGTTTCTACGAGGCTCCGGACGGCGAAAACGAAGCCCTGTTTGTGGCCAACCGTATTCAGACCTATCTGCGCGAGTGCAGCTCGAACAACGAGGACGCGCATTGCGCCGTGCTTTACCGCACCAACTCGCAGTCGCGCCTGATTGAAGAGTCGCTGCGGCGCTTCAATATCCGCTACACGATGGTGGGCGGGTTCAGCTTTTACGAGCGCGCCGAGGTCCGCGACCTGCTCAGCTATCTGCGGCTGGTGTGCAACCCGCACGATTCGATGGCGCTGCAACGGGTAATCAACTCTCCGGCCAGGGGCATCGGCAAGACCACTCTTGAGACGCTGGAAAGGCTGGCGCTGGAAACCGGCCGCTCGACCTGGGAGATCACCGGCCGCGCCATTGCAGAACGGCTGATTCCGACGCGCGCACTGATGTCGCTGGAGTCGTTCCGGCAGCTGATTGTGGACGCGCAGGCGATGATGGATCCGGACTTTGCCGGGAAACTGGCGGCGGATGTGGCCGAAGACGAGGACGCCGATACCGGCTTCGAGTTCGGGGAAGCAGCCGAGGCGGAGCCTCATGCGCACGAAGCCACCAGCTTTGACTTTGGCCAGGCGGCCGAGCCACAGACGCAGCTTTCGTTCCTGGATGCAGCCAGCTTTTCTCCGTTTGCCGCTGCGCCCGCCAAAAGAGTCACCGCCAAGCCTCAAGTACGGGTACCTCTGGCTCCAACTCCGGGACCCAGGGATGCCAATCGAGAGGCCCTGCTTTCCCAAAAGAAAATCGAGGTTTCACTCGCTGGAAAGACTTGGGAAATCAGCGAAGCAGCATATAGAAAGCTGCAACATCGGGTGAAAGCGCTGGAAGATAAGGCCTTTGAAATCGGAGTAAGCGGTCCAAGGGCAGTGGTCAAGAACGAAGAGCCATTAAAAGTCGCGTTCTTTTTCGACCCGTTGCGAATCGGCGGCTGGGAGCTGATCGGCATCATTCACAACATTCACGGCGAGCACAGTACCGAGCAATTTGGCAAGGAACCAATTCCACAAAGCTATTCGCAAGATCCGGAGAATTGTGAGCACTGCCATACGCGGAGAAGAAGAAATACCACATTCATTCTCGTGAACACCGACGGGAGATTTAAGCAAGTCGGTAGCGATTGCATTCATAAGTTCTTGGGTGACAAACCGGAGATTTGGAAATTCGATAAGCCTGAGGTCTGGAGATTCGGGCAGGAATCCAAGCAGGAATTAGAGAGTTTCCTGGAAGAGCTGACCAAGCGAGATCTTGAGGTCCCGGTCTCAGTTCCACCGGCCGATGAAACAGACTTCGATACCGAGATCGATGAGGAAGAGACGCCGGGAAAAAAGCCCTTTCGCGCACCCGGTGACGCAGCCACCTTGCCTGAGCTGATCCGCTTCATCATCGACCGGTCGGGCTACATCAAGGCGCTAGAGACCGAGGGCACGCCGGAAGCCTTCAGCCGCATCGAAAACCTGAAGGAACTGGCAAACGCCGCGCACGACGCCGAATCGCGTGGCGAAACGCTGGCCGAATTTTTGGACCACGCCGCGCTGGCTTCGGACACCGACCAGATCGATCCCGACGCGCGGGTGACTTTGATGACCCTGCACGCGGCCAAGGGCCTGGAGTTTCCGCTGGTGTTTCTGACCGGACTGGAGGAGGGGCTTTTTCCCCACTCCCGCACCCTGAACAGCCCCGAAGAAATGGAAGAGGAGCGCCGCCTCTGCTATGTCGGCATGACGCGCGCCATGAATACGCTCATTCTGACCCGCGCGCACTATCGCCGCCGCTATGGCAACGACGCCCCGGAGTTAAGCATGCCTTCCCGCTTTCTGGAAGAAGTTCCCAGCCAGTTGATCGAAAACCTCGGGACCTACGCGGTCGGGGCCTACGCGGTCGGGGCCTACGCGGCCGGCGGGGGTTACGCACCCGGCGGGGGTTACGCACCCGGCGGGTCGCGCTTCGGGCAAAGAGGCGCGGGCGGCTTTGGTCCTGGACAGCGCGGTGGCCAGAGTAGCGATTTCGACAGCCACTTCAATTACGAGGACGAGAGCCAGGAGTCTTCCGCTGCCGGGGGAACACGCTCTGCGCCAGCTCCCATGGCCAGCCTCAAACGCTCCTCCATGAGCGGCGGCGGCAACACCGGCAAGCCGTTTGTGGCTTCATGGATGAAACCGAAAGACAAGGTGGTTGTAGTGCCTCCGGCGGCGGCTGCTCCCACGCGAGCGGCGTTCGCTGCAAAGGACGCGGGCGAAGAGACCAATTCACTGGATAACATTGCTCGCTTCTTTGGCGGCAAGGCGGGCGGAATGGGCAAGCCCGGCTCGCTGCCGCGTCCGGTCGATCGCGGCACGGAGAACGCGCCCGCGGTTGCCCACGCTCGGCCGCTCACCAAAGGGCAGCGCGTCCGCCACAGCAAGTATGGCGAGGGAACCGTGCTGATGCGCGAGGGCGACGGCGAAGATGCCAAGCTGACTGTCCTATTTGCACGCCACGGCATGAAAAAGCTCATGGAGAAGTTCGCCAACCTGCAGCGCATGTGACGCCTTGCCATTGAAGCTCGCCAAATACAGGGCAACAGCAACCGCAGGTCCTTCGACTTCGCTGCGCTCCGCTCAGGATGACGGCATTTTGGTTGAGACAGCTTGGTGGATAGGTTGGGGCGCGGTTTACAGCGAAACCAGAGTTGGTATATCCCGAAAGCGCTGCACCAAAGTCGACGCGACCATCAGACCGGGTCCCCCTCTGACAGGACTTCGTCCGAGGGGTGGAGCGAGCTGTGATCTTGCAAGAAACCGACCGGGACACAGGGACGATAGTTTCGCTCTAGTCAGTTGCATCGAGGCATTTTGCAATCTCCTCGCCGGCAAGAACGCGGAAAACCCCTTCCGCCAGTGCCAGCAGTTCGTCCTCGCCAGGGTAGAGGTGGACGGGCGCGATCCATTCGATGAAGGTGCGCAGCCGGGCCACAAGCCGTTCGGAGTGCGCCATCCCCCCGGTGAGCAGGATGGCGTCAACGCGGCCTTGGAGCGCGGCGGCCATTGCGCCGGTTTCCTTGCCGATCTGATAGGCCATGGCGTCGAAGATTTCGGCCGCCAGACAGTCGCCGGCGTCGATGCGCCGAATTACCTCTTGAAGGTCGCGCGTGCCCAGGTAGGCATAGAGCCCGCCCTCTCCAAAGACCTGGCGGTCAAGCTCTTCCGCACTGAATTGCCCGCTCATGCAGTGGCGGATCAGCGCCCGCACCGGCAGAGAGCCGGAGCGGTCCAGACCGAACGGACCCTCTTCCGGGGAGTTGTTATCGATCATGCGCCCGTCGCGATGCGCGGAGACGGTGATGCCGCTGCCCAGATGCAGCACGATCAGCCGCAACCGCGCGTACTCCATATTGCGCTCGCGGGCAAAGCGCCGCGCCACCGCCTTGATGTTGAGCGCGTGGCCGACCGCAACCCGCGGAACGTGCGGCGACCCGGAGGGACGCGCACAAGGCTGCCACTCATCCACCGTGACCGGATCGACAATGTAGGCGTTGACTCCCGCGGCGCGCGCAAAGTGCAAGGCCAGCACAGCGCCCAGGTTCGACGCATGCTCGCCGCGGCGCGCCTGCCGCAGGGTCTCGACCATCGCGTCGTCCACCAGGTAGGCTCCGCAACCGGTGGGCGGCAGCAGACCGCCGCGCCCGCCGCAGCCAGCGAAGCCGTCGATCGCGTAGCCCGCTGCCTTCAGCTCGGCAGCGATCAGGCCGGCGCGAAACTCCAACTGCGCCAGGGCGGGCCGGCCCCGAAACAGCGCCATCTCGTTGTCGGTGTGGCGCAGGGTGCGCACCCACTCCGCTGCAACCTCGCCGCCTTTGCGCGTGAAAACACCGAACTTGGTCGATGTCGATCCGGGATTCAGGACCAGGACGCGGCCGTTCTCGTTGAACAAAGAGCACCTCTTCAAAACCTGGAAGAGTGTACCGTGTCCCACGCACGGGTAGACAGCCCGCACCGGCAAAACCGGCGCTGCCCGTTCCAATCAGCCGCGCCAGTTCATATCGATTGTCGAATTGGATCTGGTTCTACTCGGGAAGCACTTGCCCCAGCACCTCTTCGGTGCGGGCGGCGCGCCAAGCGGCCAGTCGCTCGTAGAGGGCTTGGTCGGTTCCGGCCATGATTTCGGCGGCCAGCAGCGCGGCATTTGCGGCTCCGGCTTTGCCGATGGCCAAGGTGCCAACGGGAACACCCTTGGGCATCTGCACGATGGAGAGCAGCGAGTCGAGACCGTTCAGCGAGGTGGCGGAGACGGGAACGCCGAGCACCGGGACCAGCGTTTTGGCAGCCAAAAAGCCTGCCAGGTGGGCCGCGCCGCCGGCTCCGGCGATGATCACCCGGAGACCGCGTTCGCGCGCCGTTTGCGCGTATTCCAGGACCTTTTCCGGGGTGCGGTGCGCGCTCAGCACGCGGGCTTCGTGGGGAATTTCGAGGGCGCGCAAAACTTCTACGGCGGGGAAGAGCACTTCGTAGTCGCTCTTGCTGCCCATGATCAGGCCAACCAATGGTTTTTCGCTCATGGGCCGATTATACGAAAATCCAATCGCCGGCTCACACGCGAAATCCACACGGAATGCGGGAAGGACGCCGAGCAAATCCCGTTCGGATCAGTGGTGGCGCAGCGTCTCCACGGCCACTTGAATCACCGCAAACAGCACGCTGAGCGCGGCCAGAAAGCCCTTGGCGCGCTGCCAGTTCTGCTCGTGCCGGTCCATGCGCCATTCAAGTTCCGCCAGCCGCCCCCCGTTGCCGTCGCCCATCAGACCCGTCATCTGCGTCTTCAGTACGCTCAGGTCACTCAGCACTTGCGCTTCGAATTCATTCATCATCCGCATCCGCATCACTCCGTACAGGGTTCAGGGATCAGGGTTCAGGGATCAAGGGTGGGCAGCCGGGCAATATAGACGGTATTAAGTGGCTGAATTGCTCATCCGCCTAACGGCAGGTTGAGGAACAGCGCCGCAGAGAACTCCGAGTAGTTCGGCGGCGTGGATCCGTCATACATCCGGATAAAAAAACGGTCGCTGGCTGACTCGCGTGCGAAAGTCAAGTTCGGCACGCTGGCGCGCATCACAAGGTCCGTGTCTTCGCCGGCCATGAAACAGTAGTCGCGCCGCCGAATCTCGAACCCTCCCCCGGCGGGCGGCGTCACGCCGGTATTCACCGTAACCGTGCTTCCGTTCAGCGCCGTCACGGTGAGCCCGGTCAGATTCGGCAGCACGGTGGGCTCCACAGGCGCTGGCAGCCACGCATCGGCGGGGACTGTTGCGCTGGTTTTGATGGCCAGATCCTCCGCCCAGTCGTTGGCGAACGCAATCGCATACTCCACCAAGTCCGGCGCGGAGGCCCGGTAGCTCAGCTTGACTGTGCGCGCCACCACCTGCGCGGACAGGCCCGCGGAGGCCGCGTTCAACTGCAGCGCATCGCCGGGCCACACATCGCCGCCCAGGCCGATGTTGCCAGCCTGGTAAGTGCCTCTCCACAGCGCGCTCACGCCGGCCGCAGCCTGCGTGATCGCCAACGCCGCGTTGCGGCAGTCGGCCGAACTGCGCGCCGGTGGGTTGGTCACCGTGCCGGACCAGACTGAAACAGCGGGCAACCCTCCCTGCGCAAGCGCCTGCTGGCTGGCCGCGTTCACTGCCCGTCCGACGGCCCGGCCCACGGTCCTGTAGCTGACCGTGACCTGCTCGCCCGCGAGCGGCGCGAAGCCGGTGTAGAAGACGAGTTTCCCCGTGCGCTCCAGGTGGCACTCGGCAGCTTCGGCTGTCGATCCCACACGGCGCGTATACGGGCCACCATTTGGAGGCGTGCTAACCACCCAACCCGAGCCCAGGTTGGTCAGATTCAGCGCCCGCATGCTCCCCTGCAGATTCAAGCTGCTGGCAGCCGCCACAGTGCAGGCCTTGGGCAGACTGGTGATCGCGCCGTCATAAAGCGTCACCGGCATGCCGGCCACGCCGTTGACATACTGCTGAATCTCCATCTGCACCAGGGCCGGCGCGGTGTTGGACTGTCCGCCCAAGGTGATTGCGCCGCTATCGCCGAAGGAGTTATAGAGCGCCAACTCGCGCTGCGCCTCCGGGCAATGCACGCGAATGCGCACGGCATACTGATTGGCGCTGCTTACGCTATAGGCCGTTCCCGAAGCCGCGCCCATCACCAGCGGCTGCAGGGTCACCGCCCCCGTGCCCTGCTGCGCGGCAGCTTGAAATCCCGCGACGCATCCGGTCTGCGTCTCCAGCCCGGCATAGAATCCAGTCAGAATGCCGGTGCTTGCGGCGGCAAGCGTCACGCCGGTCGCCTCCAGCAGAAGAGTCCCGCCCATCTCCACCTTGTCGATCCAGGTCAGCAGCGTTTCGCCGTCGATTCCGTTGCCGCCGTTCATGGTGAGCCCGCCGGCTCCGAGCGAGAAATAGTTACTGCCGCCGGTGTTGCTCCAGACGCGCGTGTCGATTTGCCCCTCATTGAACAGCTCATGAATAAGATTGGACCGCGCGGCCGAGGGGAAAAACGGATCCGCCGCCAGGAAGAATTGGATGCTCGTCCCGTCGCCCTCGAAGTACTCCGTGACATAGGCAGCCGGCTCATGTTCTCCACAGACGGTCACATCGTTTGCCATCGCGCGCTTGACGCTGGCTGTCAGCATGAGGGTTGCCAGATTCAAGCTGCCGTCGCCTTCGTTCAGGGTGTGCACCGCTCCGGGAACCGCAGTCAGGGTCAGCGCGCCATTCACGGCCCGGTAAGCGCCGCGCGCCTCGCTGGCCACGCTGCCCGCACTCCTGCTCCAGGTTGCGCCGGGGGCTGGAACGAAATTGCCGACCGGGGTATTCAGCGTCAGCCCCTGCGTGGAAAGAGCGGTCACCCCGGTGCGGGTGACCAGCGCGGCAATCAGGGCCCCGGCAGTCATTCCCGTGGTTCCGTCGCTGGGCGGCATCAGGACCTGGTCGAGCAGGATCTCGTCGCTCAGCGCCTGAACGGCAAACCGGTAGCGCGGACCTTCCTGGGCCAGGCCAACATATTCAGGAAGCGGGGTTACCGCGATGTAGCCGGTAAAATAGGCTGTTCCATCGTCGCCCGTCACCGCTATGGTCTGGCCGCGCGCGGGAACCGGGAGGCTTCCATTCGCCGGCAGACTTATCCATAGCTGGCAGACGGACGGCTCGTTCAGCTTGCGCTCGATTGTCAGCGGATGCGCAGTATCCAGCGCCGCCGTGTAGTCCTGACCGTGAAGTGTGATTCTCATTGCGTTCTCTGCTCCGCCTCTCGTTCGCAGCGTCGGATGGTGTCTCGCTCACCCATTGCCCAGCCAAGGTGGCTCTGAACAAGTGCTCGCCCTGAAACCGGATTTCCTCAAGGGCTAAGCAGGCAGCGGAAAAAGACTCAAATTCGAGTGAATCGTTAAAATGGGCATTAGGAGGGGCTAAAGCCCAGCTCATTCCATTGGCCATATCGGAACGACTGAAGTCGTGCCCTGGCGCTTGCTGTCTTCCCGATGAAGTTTTTCCGCGGCATGTAAAGCCCATCGCTTCTTTCTTGCACATTCGGCGCGGCCAAAGCCACGCCCTTTCAAAGCTTCGACCGACTCAGAGTTTTCCTAACTTATCGCTCTTTTCACACCAACGCATTGGCTGCGGGCACAAAGCTGCGGTAGCACAGCACCCGTTCGCCATCCAGCGGATCGGTGACCGGGAGGGCCATGAACTGCCCTTTGAGCATCACCCGCTGCAAGCCGTTTTTGCTCTTGCCGTCCAGCGGAGCGCTATTCTCCTCGGCGCCTGCCATCGGCTGCAAGCGGGGATAGTGAAAGATGACCCGCTCACCCTGACTGCCTTCCATCACAAACAGGGCAGACCACTCCTGGCAGAAACTGCCCCCTTCGCGGTCCACAAATCCCGCCACCTCCTGCAGCTTTGCGCCCGCTGCGGGTACGCCGCCTGGCAAAGCCGTGGCCAGTGTCAGGCTCGATGTCTGGGTTGACGATGACACCGCGGAAACCAGCGCCACGTTGAAAGTCACTCTGCGGATGTAGTCCACATCCGTGAGCGGGACGCGCAGATAGGCTCCGGAAACGGGAGATCCCACATAGCCGGTCTGCCCGGCATAATCCGCGTCCACCGCGACCAAGGAGCCCGCCGCGAAACTTGCCGCGTCGGCAGCATTCAGCACAATGCTGGTCGCGGTCGAGCCGTTCTGGACAACAACGCCAGGAGCTGCCTGGGCTCCGTCCGCCGCTGGCGCAGTGCCCGTGGCTGCCGCCAGCAGGTTCATATGCTGCGATCCGGTGGCAAGCGCCATGGTCAGTTTCGTCCAACTCAGGAACTGGAAGCTGACTTCCGCCAACAAGCTCTCCCGGACTTGCTCCAGCGGCGAAGCGGGAATGCCCGCCAGCAGCGGGGCGGTCTTGCTCGCGCTCCTGCGCGTGAACCCCTGGATCCACCCCAATTCGATCCACGGAGCCGGCGGCGCGTCCAGGCTGAACTTGCCCTGTTCCGCCGGGTCGAAGAGCGTCGGCGTCTGGGTGGCGCGGTTCACGGGCGCAAAATAGGCCCGCGCTCTTCTGGATACCGGCGCGGGGTCCGCATACCAATTGGCAGCCATTCATTCCCCCTGCTCTTGATAGCTGTAGACCGTCACATGCGCGGAACGGCCCAGGCGGTCGCGCTGAACCGAAACTGGCCCGAAGCCCGGTTCATCCCAGAACACCTGCGTCAGCATCGCCGCCGGCGGGGTTGCGAGGTAATTCAGCTTCGGCGTGTGGAACGGCTGCAACATACCCATCAACTCTTCGTCCATGGCGGCCAGCGACCGTCCTCTGTCCAGTCCTCCGAAGCTCTGTGTTCCGCAGGTCTGGTAAACGATCTCGCACTGCTCGGCGGTCATCGTGGAGTCAAGATCCATATCCACACCCAGCCCAAGCCAACGCAACACGAAAACATCGCTCGGCAGCTGCGCGAAGGAAGCTTCGGCTTCCTCGACCAGGATTCCCGGGCGAAGAGCGCCGCGCAGAAGAACCGTCCGCTCTGGATTGATCGTCGTGAGCCGCGTGCGCAGCGTCATGTAGAAAGTGTCTTTTGCATTCTGCATAAGAGAAGACAGGGAACAGGGATCGGGGATCAGGGATCGGAAAAACCGCCCCGGTCACGTTTCCTTGCTTCCCGTTTGCCTTTCCGGATCACTCCGCGTAAATTGCCGTCCGTCTGTTGCCGCGTCACGGATCGCCAACCCCGGCCTGTGACCCCAGTTATTAACTCCTAACTCCATGTTCCCTGATCCCTGATCCCTGTTCTCTGCCTTTAAACCCCTTGCTGCCGCGCCTCGCGCAAAAGTAGGCGATACAGGTACACCTGTCCGAAAGCCTCGTTCGAGGCGACGGATTCGATCAGATAGTCCTGGCCGCCTACCGTGACGGCGAGCGTCATCGCGAAGAGGGATTGGGCCGAGAGTAAATCCAGCGCGCTCACCTGTTGCGCCACACTGGTTGCCGAGACCATTAGCTCCCACTTCGACTCGCCGCCCTCCTGCCAGGAAGGGCGCAGCTTGCGCAGCACGACGGGACTGACCACAACATCCAGAAAAGTGGTTGCCACCAGCCCAACTTCCGACATGCCGGTGTCTGCATTCGCTCCTGTAATCCGCAGCAGCGCGGTGGCGCCTGCCACACTGCGAAGCAGGGCGTCGGCCAGCATCTGCGGCGCACCGGTCGGATTGCGCGGCGCTGTGTCGCTCATGTGTCTCTCTCCCATCTGCTTCGAGGGGTGATCTATCTGGTGTCTGGTGTCGAGTGTCGAGAGCAATCGGAGATCGCGGGAAACGTTTCTGACCCCCGATCCCCGATCCCTGTTCCCTGTCCCCAACTCCCTGCCTTTTTCACCCCAGCCGGTTTGCGACATAGGGACGCAGCCATGCCTGCACGGTCTCGTCCACCAGCGAACTGGAGAAGTACTGCATCTGCATGGTGTCGATCCTGGTCTTGCTGGCATTCAATGCCGGCGTGGACTGCGCGTTGCGCACGATCTGCGCGCAGGCCGTCTTCACGTCGTCGCTGATCGCTGCCAGCCCCGCCGTGTAAGTCACGCTCACCTCGTTGTACGGCAGCCCAAGCAGATTCCACGGCAGAGTCAACTCGCCTGTATTCGGATCGCAGTCCACTGAAGTCGGATCGATCGCCGTCCACTGCTCCGGCAACGAAAACGCGCAGGCGATTTCGAAGAGAGGTTCCTGGGGAATCTCGCCACGCCGCGGCCTGCCCAGACGCCCTTCAATGCTCACAATCGGCGTGGTGGCCGCTCCCAGCGGCGCCAGTGGCAAATAACTCAACCGCACTGTCTGCGATCCGCTCACCAGGCGCAGCCGTTCTGTGTACTGCACCACATTCAGGTCGGGCCGCCGGCAGAAGCTGTTGATCAGGGCTGTAGCGGCCGTGATCCAGTCGGCGGTGGTCGCCGCCGGCAGTCCATAATTCGGGTAATCCGATGGCTGCAGATAGGGCATGGAAATCCTCCAAAGGCAGGGAACAGGGATCAGGGAACAGGGATCAGGGATCAGGGGTCGGGGAACAGGGAACAGATTGGTTTCGTCTGTTCCCTGATCTCTGATCCCTGTTCCCTCGCTTTAACGATCCACCAGCACCTGGTAGTGCGCGTAGCTGGCGCCTTTCACTACCACCGCGCCGAACTTGACTGCGACATATTGATAAGTCATCGAGTTCGGCAGTCCGAGTTGGAAGACGCGCGGCGTTGGATCGCCCAGCCAGTGGTACTCGACAAGATCCTCACTCACGATGTAAGCGGGCAGCACGGCCGAGCCGGATCCCGGTGTCCCGGTGTAGCTCAGGCTCCAGTCCGGGATCAGAGGCAGATCGCCGGCCTGCGTCGACAGCATCTTCACCCGAATCCCTCCGGTGATGTTGTCGGTATTCAGCACCACGTTGAACTCGGTCTTCATCTCGCGGTCGATCAGGTCCAGCAGCACCGGGTTGGCATAGATTGCCGTAGGCCGCACAAGGTAACCGTTGCTGGCCACCATCTGGGCCACCGCCGACTTGATTCCGTCCACGATCGATGCGGTCGCGCCGATGGTCACCGTGTTGCCGCCGGCCGCAATCTGTCCAATCGCGCCCATATACTGTGTCGTTGTGGGAGCGCTGAGGCTGGTGTCGTTGCCATTCCACAGGGCCACGTCATGCGTCACCATCACACCGCTCACCGTGTCCACCAGGTCCTTGGCCTGCAGATAGGCGAACTGCTGCTGCTGATTGCCCAGTTCGATATCGAAGAGGTTGTAGTTGATCTGCGAAACGATCGCCTTCAGGGGAACGCTCCGCTCCACCCGTGTCGGGTTGACCACCGTTGGAACGATGCTGCGCGGATTCACGAAGCCCGCCGCGCCGGGATTGGGAAGCGCCGTCTCTTCGAAGAAGCGCGACGGATGGCCGGTCGCCGGAACCTGCTTGATGCGCTGCCCGAAGGGGCTCGAACGCCGGCAGATGTCGAAGA
>CAZQPY010000090.1:0-19668 GCA_964595345.1 uncultured Occallatibacter sp. | reverse complement strand
CTGCGCAAGGCCAAGGAAGCGGTGAAGATTCCGATTCTGGCCAGCCTCAACGGCGCCACCAAGGGCGGTTGGGTGCGCTACGCGAAGGAGATGGAAGAGGCAGGCGCCGACGCCATCGAACTGAACACCTACGCGCTGGCGACGGACAAGAAGCAGACCTCGGCGGAATTGGAA
Source organism: uncultured Occallatibacter sp. (assembly GCA_964595345.1). GTDB lineage: Bacteria > Acidobacteriota > Terriglobia > Terriglobales > Acidobacteriaceae > Telmatobacter. The sequence goes on along the minus strand of CAZQPY010000090.1, from coordinate 19,494 downwards.
TTGCAGCTTCTGGAACTGGTTGCCGCAGTGGCCAGCGAAGTGAAGGTTCCGGTTTCGGTGAAGCTTTCGCAGTCGTTCACCAGCATTCCGCACCTGGTAGGCCGCCTGGAAGAAGCCGGCGCCAAGGGAGTGGTTCTGTTTAACCGCTTCTATCAGCCGGATTTCGACATCGAGACGCTGGAAGTGCGGCCCACACTGCACTTTTCGACCCCGTCGGAGTTGCTGCCCAGGTTGCACTGGTCTGCGATCCTGTACGGCAATATGAACATCGACCTGGCAGTTTCAGGCGGCGTTCACTCGGCGGAAGATGTGTTGAAGTGCATCATGGCCGGAGCGGGCGTGGCAATGATGTGTTCCGCGCTGCACATTCACGGCATCGAGCACATCGGCCGCGTGCTGGCCGACCTGCGCTATTGGCTGGAGAAGCGCGAATACACTTCGTTGTGGGAAACGCGTGGCTGCTTGAGCCGCCGCTCGGTACCCGACACTTCGGCGTTCGACCGCGGCAACTATATCAAGACGCTCAGCTCCTATAGCCTGCGTCAGACGGTGGCTGCGTTCTAGGACTTCGCGTCCGGCGAATTCTGTTTTCGAAGTATCGAGACGAGGGGTGCCGGCGGGAAGCGAAGTGTAAATCAACGGGAAGTGTTTTTCGAAAGTCCGAAGGCGGTGCACATTGCGTGCAGCCGCCTTCGGACTTTTATGCGCCGGGAGGGGCAGATGTACCGGTCAAATCGCCATTTCTGCTTGCATTTCTTTTGCCCATGTAAGCAATATAGATTACATTTACGACGTGAAGAGCAGCGAGTTCAAGCGGTGGCTGGCAAAGCAAGGCGCGACGTTCTCCCCGGCAAAAGGTTCTCATTTTCATGTATTCCTGAACGGGAAGAAAACGATCATTCCCATGCACCAGAAGGAAATCCCGACAGGGACCGTGGAAGCCATCAAAAAGCAGCTCGGATTGAAGTAGTGGAGGAATCACCATGAAATTCCCCGTCAAGCTCTTGAAAGAACCTGAGGGTGGTTACACTGTGACGTTCCCCGACATCCCGGAAGCAATCACGTGCGGGACCAGCGTTAAAGACGCTTTGCATCACGCCAAAGACGCACTGGAATCTGCGATGGACTTCTATTTCGATGACAGGCGTCCGATTCCTTCTCCATCCAAACCAAAGAAGGGGCAATACCTGGTCGAGCTTCCGCCGAGTGTCGCTGCAAAGGTTTTGCTGTTGAATGAGATGGTCGAGCAAAAAGTGCGGCCGGCTGAATTGGCGCGGCGAATGAAGGTCACGCGGCAAGAGGTGAACCGTCTTACGGATTCCCGCCACGCTACGAAGATTGACGGCATTGCAGCGGCGTTGCAGGTCTTGGGGAAGTCGCTGGAAATCCGGGCGGTGTAGATCAGTAACGGCTCAGGCTCAGTGTCTGTACCAGAGGCGACTCCGATTCATCGAACTGCATGGTTTCCATTGGCCGGAATGTGGAAGCCGTACCTCTGCGCACACCGAGCAGGCTGGCCCCAAGCACAAGGATCATCGCCGCGAATCGAACCGGGGTGGCGAGCAACTCCGTCTCCCACTGCGCCGCTTTTCCGATTACCGGCAAAAGCACGACGGCGCAAGCCCAGAAGGCGAAATGCAGATTCCCCTTTCCCGGCAAATAGGAGCAGGTAAAGGGAATCTTGCGGAAGCTGTAGAGGCAGATCTCGACCAGAATTCCGCCCACGAGTGCTAGCACGAGAAGGTGTTGAGCGACCAATTTCCACGGCAGGAATGCGCATAAGAAAACTCCTGAGCCGATCCACACTGGCAAAACGCCGCAAACAAACATGGCCCGGCGAATGGCGCGAAGATAGGCGGCGGGGGCGTTCAACTCGGTGATGCGGAAGATCCAGTTGGCGGGCAGCGCTATGGGCATGGAAGCCACATTGCGCAGCCCAGCGACGGCCATGCAAAGGATGACGATGCTGCTGGCCAGAATCGGCCCTGCATCCTGGTAGGCTCCCTGCGCAAGCCATCCATTGTTTTTGAAGAGGGCATAGGCGTAGGGGATGGAAAGGGCCATCCCGACGCCATAAAAGAAGCTGAGAATCACGCGGTGGGGGCGGCTGCGGAGCAAGGTGCGCAGGGCAAAGACAGTGATCGCGCCGGTGAGCAAAGCGCTTGCGGGCAGCGGCAGATTCCAACGCCGGGAAGAAGGAAGAATGTCCGGAGCTTCAACGACTTTGTCCAACATGCGGAGATAGAAGAGCAAAAGGGAAGCGCAGGCGCCGCAAAAGACGACTCCCAGCGCGAGGACGGCCCGCTGCGCAAGCTCAGCAAAGACCGGTTGCAATGGGCCGGAAGCTCCGCCGATGACCTGAAAGAGGCCGAGGAACCAGTAGGTGGGCATGTTGAGCGCCGTTGGCGACTGCAGCACGCCGGCTGTCACGCCCCAGGGTTCCATGGCGAAGTCACCGAGCAGCAGGCAGAAGGCCGCGATTTGAATGAAGGCGGAAGCGCGCAGAAAGAGTTGGCGTGGGAGCAATTGCGAGGCAATCCCTTGCAGCGTCAACACCGCGAAGAAAAGGAAGGATCCAGCAGCCAGCATGGAGATCCAGAAGGCCGCGTAGGTGCGGAGAACCGACAGGAATCCGCCGACGGGCACAAGAACGGCCGGCCAGAGGAGGCCGGTGAAGATATTCAGCGCCAAAACCAGCAGAGCCATGGCATAGCCCAGGGCTGCCAACTTGGCGCGGAAGATGGTGCGCGGCTTCACGGGCAAGGGCGCAAGAACCAGCAGGTCGCGCTTGTCGGGAAAGATGGAATCCCAACTGAGGACAGCGAAGAGTCCGACGACCAGCATGGTCAGAGCGAGGAAGAGCCGCTCCATCATCCAGCAGTTGGATTGGTTCCACTGCGCACCATTCAAGATCAGCGGAGCACAGAGAAAGAAGCTCATCGTGGCGAAGATCGAGGCGAGCTGGCCGAGAAGTTTGGTTGGGTCGCCGTCGGCGGAGATCAACTCCAGGTCGACCACGCGAAGCAGAAAGACGCGATAAAGCACGCGAAACTGAGTCTGCTGCATGAGTCCCTCTCAGGCTTGAATCAGATCGGCAATCTGCGTGGACACAGCGCCCGCATCGTGCTCGACGGCCAATTCGGAGAAGATCTCCTCAAGGGAAGAGAGAGACATGAGGGTCTGCAAGTGTTCGATGGAGTCGTCGGCAACCAGTCGAGAGCGATGCAAAATCACGACATGGGAGCAGATGCGCTGGACCGTTTCCAATTCATGGGAACTGAAGAGAATGACCTTGCCGCGCCTGGCCAGTTCCTGAATCAGATTGCGCAGAACCAATGCCGAACCGACATCGAGGCCGGAGAACGGCTCGTCGAGAAGAATGAGATCGGGGTTGTGCAGGAGCGCCGCGATGAGGAGGATTTTTTGCCGCATCCCTTTGGAGTACGAGGAGATGGACAGATCGCGGTCGCCGTGCAGGTTGAGAAGCTGGAGCATCCCGTTCATGCAATCGGCGGAAGATTTGGAAGGCAAGCCGCGTAGCTGTGCAACCATCTCCAGATATTCCATTCCGCTCAGATGGGTGTAGAGGTACGGCTCTTCCGGAACATAGCCCATGCGCCGTCTGAAGCTCATCCAGTCGCGCTGCACGGGCAGGCCGTCGAAGAGGATTTCTCCGCTGTCCTGCTGGATCAGCCCGGTGACCATCTTCATGGTGGTGGACTTGCCCGAGCCGTTGGCTCCGAGATAGCCGGTGACTTCCCCAGGGCGCGCAGTGAAACTCACATCATCCACTGCCGCGATGCTGCTGTACCTCTTGGTGAGATGACGCAGTTCAAGCATGTAAGGGATTGCCTCACTACGGTAGACACCGCGAGGGCGGGAATTGTTCCCGGCAGGGAGTCGCGAGGCTGTTTTCGAATGCTGGAGCCGGTGTCCGCAGCGATGATTCGTTTTTTTCGATTTGCGCGGATCATGCGAAATCTCCTTATTGGGTGCATGAACATCCTGAAATGCGCAGGAAATACAGGCTCGGCGAACAAACTGTTCCCTCTGTGTATTTGGTCACATACAACTATCCCGTTCCCGTACCACAATATGGCTGTGTCACAGGGCCGCGTGGAGGAATTTTCGTGCGGCGCGTCCTCCAACCGTATTCATTCATAAGCCATGGATCAGAGGAGCTAATGACCAATTTCGAGGAGTATCTTGCTGTTCGCCAGTGCCCACAGAGCCCGGTCAAAACGAAAGAAGATCTGGAAGCGTTGATTGTCCGGGTCAAAGCCGCACAACAGAAATTCGCCACGTTCTCACAAAAACAGGTGGACCATATCTTCCGCAGCGCGGCGCTTGCCGCGGCGGACGCCCGGATTCCACTGGCCGAAATGGCAGTGCAGGAGACCGGGATGGGAGTGGTGGAAGACAAGGTGATCAAAAACCACTTTGCCTCGGAATACATCTACAACAAGTACAAGGACGAACGGACCTGCGGCATTTTGAGCGAGGACGATGAAGCAGGCACCATCACCATCGCCGAGCCAGTGGGCTTGATCTGCGGAATTATTCCTACGACCAACCCCACTTCCACTGCGATTTTCAAGACGCTGATCAGCCTGAAGACACGCAATGGCATCATCATCAGCCCGCATCCGCGGGCGCGCAAGTGTACCTGCATTGCGGCGCGGCTGGTGCTGAAGGCGGCCATTGAGGCGGGCGCTCCGGAGGACATCATCGGCTGCATCGATGAACCGACTGTCGAGCTTTCCAACCAATTGATGCGGCATCCGGCGGTGAAGCTGATTCTGGCGACCGGCGGGCCGGGAATGGTGCACGCGGCGTATTCGTCGGGCACGCCGGCGATCGGTGTGGGGGCCGGGAACACCCCGGTGGTTATTGACGAGACCGCCGATCAGACGCGGGCCATTGCTTCGATCCTGATGTCGAAGACCTTCGACAACGGAGTGATTTGCGCCTCCGAGCAGGCGGTGATTGCGGTGGATTCGATTTACGATTCGATCCGCGACCGCTTCTCGCGCCATGGCGGTTACATCCTCAACGCGGAAGAGACCGAGGCCGTACGGCGGATCATCCTGATCGATGGGGCTGTGAACGGGAAGATTGTGGGCCAGGCGGCCCCGAAGATTGCAGAGCTGGCGGGGATCACCGTGCCGGCGACGACCAAGGTGCTGATCGGCGAGGTCTCGGACACAACGGTTACGGAACCCTTTGCTCACGAGAAGCTTTCGACGATCCTCGCACTCTATCGAGCCAAAGACTTCAAGGACGGGGTGAAGATTGCCTCGGAACTGGTGACACTGGGAGGGATAGGCCACACCTCGGTGCTGTATACGGATCAAGATCAGCAGAAACTGCGGGTGGAGTATTTTGGCGAGCACATGAACACCTCGCGCATTCTGATCAATACGCCGTCGTCGCATGGCGGCATTGGCGACCTTTATAACTTCAGCCTGTCTCCGAGCCTGACGCTGGGCTGCGGAAGCTGGGGAGGGAACTCGGTGAGTGAGAACGTGGGACCGAAGCATCTGCTGAACAAGAAGATTGTGGCCAAGCGCGCGGAGAACATGCTGTGGCACAAGCTGCCGGGGTCCATCTATTTCCGCCGTGGCTGCATCCCCGAGGCACTGAAGGAGATGGCCGGCAAGAAACGCGCGCTGGTGGTGACCGACGACTTTCTCTTCCGTAACGGCGTGGCCGACGATTTGATCGAGACGCTGAAGAAGCTGAATCTGGAAGTGGACGTGTTTTCGCAGGTGCAGGCGGATCCGAACCTGAGCACGGTGCGCAAGTGCGTGGAAGTGATGAATGGATTCCAGCCGGACGTGATTGTGGCCTTCGGCGGCGGGTCGCCGATGGATGCGGCCAAGATCGCGTGGGTGATGTACGAGCATCCCGAGGTGGACTTCGAGGACCTGGCCATGCGCTTCATGGACATTCGCAAGCGCATCTACAAGTTCCCGAAGATGGGCGTCAAGGCCAAGCTGATCGCGATTCCCACCACATCGGGTACCGGCTCGGAGGTGACTCCGTTTGCTGTGGTGACCGACGATTCGACGGGCAAGAAGTATCCGATTGCCGATTACGAGCTGACGCCGAACCTGGCGATCATCGATCCGAACCTGGTGATGAACCTGCCCAAGCCGCTGACCGCGTTCGGCGGGGTAGATGCCGTGGTGCACGCACTGGAAGCGTATGTTTCCATCATGGCCAACGAATTCACCGACGGTCAGGCCCTGCAGGCGCTCAAGATGCTGAAGCAATATCTGCCTGCTGCTTACAAGGAAGGCGCAAAGAACCCGATGGCGCGCGAGAAGGTGCACTATGCGGCGACAATCGCGGGGATTGCCTTCGCGAACGCGTTTCTGGGTGCTTGCCACTCGATGGCGCATAAGGTGGGCGCGGCCTTCCATTTGCCGCATGGGTTGTCGAACGCTCTGCTGATCAGCAACGTGATCCGCTATAACGCCAACGACAATCCGACCAAGCAGGCCGCGTTCTCGCAGTACGACCGGCCCAAGGCCAAGTGCCGGTATGCCGAGATTGCCGACCACCTCGGGCTGGGAGGAGCAACAAAGGACGAGAAGGTGGCGAACCTGATTGCCTGGGTCGAGAGTCTGAAGCGGGACTTGGAAATTCCTGGGTCGATCCGCGAAGCCGGAGTGGGGGAAGCAGATTTCCTGGCCAAGCTGGACGGCGTGGCTGTGGACGCCTTTGACGATCAGTGCACCGGCGCCAACCCGCGCTACCCGTTGATCGCAGAGTTCCGCGCGATTCTCATGGACAGCTTCTATGGGAAGCCGTTCGTGGAGTTGACGGAGCGGCCGGAGAACATTGTTGTTGCCGCGACCTCAAAGGCCAAAGCCAAGGTGGATGCAACCGTGCAAGTGAAGGTGATGGAGACGGCGAAGACGAAGTAAGGCAACTGGAAAACGAGTCTCCCACCCTTTCCCGCAAAAGACGCGGGAAAGGATGGGGCACCCACACTGTATTCAGTTGCAGGATCAATAGAGGGCCGAAAGAAGCGCTACGGTGCGCTATATTTGGCGAGTTGGCCCCCGCTGACGCGGGGATCGCAAGTTGGCAGGTTGGCGGCCGCAAGGGGGTGGGATGGCGAGTACGCAAAAGACAGTCGACTACATTCTGGAGCAGATTGCGGGAGCCGGCGAGGTGTCGGCCAGGAAGATGTTTGGGGAGTACGCCGTGTATTTTGGGGAGAAGACGGTCGCTTTGGTCTGCGATAACGAGCTTTTCGTGAAGCAGACCGACGCGGGCAGGGAACTGCTCCCGGATTGCGTCGAGAAGCCTCCGTTTTCTGGAGCCAAACCGTGGTTCTTTATCTCCGGCGAGCTGTGGGAAGACGGGAACTGGCTGACGAAGCTGATCAAAGTGACAGCGGCGCAGCTGCCGGAACCTGCCGCGAAGAAGCCCAAGAAGAAGCGGATTAAATCCTAGCCGAGGGCGGGGAGCCTGTCTGAAATTCCGAAGAGGAAGATGAGGCCGATGCCAAAGCTGTAGACCGCGCCGGTCCAGGCGATGGCGCGATAAAGGCGGGGATGGTGGCCTCCGGCGCTGAATGCGCCGCCCAAAGAGGCGGTCATCAGGGCGTTCATGAAGATCAGGCCCACGGAAAAGGCGAGCAGGCCGAGCATGCCACGCGAAGTTCCGCCCAGATTTGCGGTCAGGAAGAAAAGCGCCAACTGGCTGGGGGTTTCCGCGCCGACGCCGTGAAGGACTCCGATGGCGAAGACCGATTTGCCGGTGTACATCCACTGAAAGCGCGGCGGCTGGGGCGCATGCGGGTTAGCCACGCGGCGGAGCTTCCAGCCAATCCAAAGGATGCCGTTAATGGCGATGGCAAGGCGGCTTTCGATGCGGCCGTGGGCGTGGCCGTGAGCATCCTTGCGGAGGATGCCGGCAACGACGCCAATTCCCAGCACGATGAGGGTGAGGCCGATCAGGCGCTCGGTCCAGTGGTCGAGACCTTCAGGCAGCCCAAGATGCAACTGGAGGACGGCGATGCCGAGGACCGCAACCGTGAAAGCGTGGCCGAGCGCGTAGGTCATCCCGAGACGCAAGCCACTGCGCCAATTACGCTGCACCGCGGTGATGTCGGAAATGGCCGCGAGGTGATCGTAATCGAATCCATGGCGCAGCCCCAGGAGCAGGCAGGAGCCCAAGGCCGCATCGAGTTTCCAGTCGCCCAGCAGGGAAGTCACAAAGAGAAGTATAGAGCAGCAGCTGCACAGGCGTCGTGGGCCGGGGCTTACCCAACCGTTTGCATGGCAAGCGGTATATCGCGGCCGGCAAGGATCGCCTCATAGTAGCGGACATAGTGTGGCACAACCAGCGTGGAGCAGAATCGCTCGCGGGCGGTTGCGCGCGCGGCGTCGCGCATTTCCTCCAGGCGTGGGCGGTCGGCGAGCAGGCTCAAGGCTCCCGCGGCCATCTCTTCGACAGCGCCGAAGGGATAGAGCATGCCGGTGACGCCATGATCGATGAGCTCCGGAACCCCGCCGACGCGGGTGGCGATGGCCGGCACCTTGCAGGCCATGGCCTCCAATGCGGCCAAGCCGAAGGATTCCAGCTCGCTGGGCATCAGCATGAGATCGGCGAGCGGAAGCAGGGTATTGACGCTCTCCTGCTTGCCCATGAAATGAATGCGGTCGTGGATGCCGAGGTCGTGGGCGAGCCATTCCGCGGTGGAGCGGTCGGGGCCGTCGCCGACCAGCACGAGGCGGGCGGGGATTTGCTTAACGACCAAGGCAAAGACCTTGACGGCATCCACCACGCGCTTGACGGGGCGGAAGTTGGAGAGGTGCATCAGAATCGCTTCGCCGGGGCAGGCCAGACGCTTGCGCGCTTCCTGCCGCACATCCTCTTCGAGGGGGGTATAGACGTTGCAGTTGACGAAGTTGTGGATGACTTCGATGGGATTGGTGATGTCGAAATGCTGGATGGTCTCGCGCTTCAGGTAGTTGGAGATGCTTGTGACGCCGTCGCTTTGCTGAATGGCGTAACGGGTGATGGGCAGATAGCTTCGGTCAAGGCCGACGAGGGTGATGTCGGTTCCATGGAGGGTGGTCACGAAGGGGAGATGGCGGCCGCGCGCGGCGAGCATCTGGCGCGCCAGCAGTGCGCTCACCGAGTGGGGAATCGCATAGTGCACGTGAAGCAGGTCAAGGTTATTGAATTCAGCAACTTCCGCCATGCGCGAGGCGAGAGCCAGGTCGTAGGGAGGGAATTCAAAGAGGGGATAGCTGGCGACCGGAACCTCGTGGTAGAAGATTCCGCTGTCGCGTCCGCTGAGCCGGAAGGGCTGGGAATAGGAGATGAAATGCACCTCGTGGCCGAGAGCCGCCAGTTCGATGCCCAGTTCTGTGGCCACCACGCCGGATCCGCCATAGGTGGGGTAGCAGGTAATGCCGATGCGCATATAGACCTCTTAAAACAGGGAACAGGGAATAGGGAACAGGGAACAGGTTTCAGGGCGAAAAGCTAGTTGCGGTCTTTCACTTCAATGAATAATCCTTTGCCGCGCGCCAGGACATTTGCCTCGGTATCCAGGATGGCGGCTTCGACCCAATGCTTGCGGCCCTCACTGCGAATCAGACGGCCCTGGAGACGAATAGGTTTCACGGATGGAACGGGCAGCAGGTAGTCGATTTCCATGTGGCGGGTCATGGAGCGCAGGCCGAGAGCGCGCACGGCCTTACTCATGGTCTCGTCGAGCAGGGTTGCAATGATGCCACCATGTACATAGCCTGCCGGCCCTTCGAATGTGTCGGGGATGACAGGTAAGGAAACGACCAGGCCATCCGGGGCAAGGAAAAAGGAGAGGTGCAGGCCGATGGGGTTGGCGGGTCCGCATCCAAAACAGCGGTTCTGGGCGTCATGGGCCAGTGGGGCAAGGTTCGCTGAAGCGTCGGGCATGGTTCCAGCATATCGAAAAGGGGAAGGCTGGGAAGCCAAAGGCGTTGAAGGGACAGCGGAAGGGAAATATTCGCGAAGACTTTGGCTGCGGGCTGGCATCGAAGGAGCGGAGGGTGTGTTCGATCATGATCGACAGGAGAACTGCAATCAAGCACTTGGGCGCTGCCGCAGGCGCACTTATGTTGGCGGAAAAGCTGAACGCGGGAGGCTTTCCCGACCCCCAAGCGGCTGCGGCCGCCACGCCGACGGCCCCGTTTACGCTGCCGCCGCTGCCTTACGCCTACGATGCGCTGGAACCCAGCATCGACGCGGCAACCATGCATCTACATCACGACAAGCATCACCAGGCTTATGTGAATAATTTGAATGCCGCGGTTGCGGCCCATCCGGAACTTGCTGGCAGAAGCGTGGAAGACCTGGTCGCCAATCTGGCGAGCCTGCCGGAAGACGCACGGACGGCGATCCGCAATCAGGGCGGCGGGCATGCGAACCACTCGCTGTACTGGCTGACGCTGGGCAAGGGCGGCGGTTCGCCGGTGGGCGAACTGGCCAAGGCCATTGATGCGAAGTTCGGGTCGCTCTCAGGATTTCAGGAGAAGCTGACAGCGGCTTCGCTGAGCGTTTTTGGCAGCGGCTGGGCCTGGTTGGTGAAGCTGCCCGACGGAACCGTATCCATCGAGACCAGCGGCAACCAGGACAGTCCTTTGACCACGGGGCACAAGCCCATCCTGGGTGTGGACGTGTGGGAGCATGCGTATTACTTGAAATACCAGAACCGGCGCGCGGACTATGTGAAGGCATATTTTGAAGTGGTGAACTGGGATTACGCGAGCGGGCAGTTTGCCGCAAAGGCCCAGGCTTAAGGTGCGATTCTCGATAACCGGGCTGAAGTTGAAGGCCGCGGCCGGGCTTGCGATTGCGTGCGCGGCCAGCCTGGTTGTGGCCAGCCTGATTGCGACCGGTTGCCACGGCCCCGCCGCCCTGAATACCCAGGAAGCGGAAGGGAAGCGGCTCTACAGTGGGCGATGCGCGCATTGCCACGAAGACAACGACCTGGGGCTGAAGAAGATTCCTCCGAATCTGCGTGGAGTCTTTGAGAGTGGCGTGCTGCCCAGCGGCGCAGTAGCCAGCGATAAAGAGGTAGAGCGCGTGGTGCTGGCCGGCAAAGGTCCGATGCCCGGCTTCGATGGACGCTTCACAAGCGAGCAGATGGGCGCTCTGCTGGCCTATCTGCACACCGGTCTGCGTTGATCCCTGAGTTATATGGTGGTGTTGACAACGTTGATGCAAAAGTCCTTCCGGGAAACTGTAAACTTCTGGTACGGACCGAAAGACGGGGGAAGTTGCATTGAAGACGCGTCAGGGAAGATGCATCAATTCTGAGAAATGCCCGCTTTCCAGAGAAGAAGAGATCTTCACGATTGAAGATGGCAGCCTGTTTGAATGCCCATTATGCGGCGGCGGGCTGATCGAGTTCGTCCCGGAGATGCCAGAGGCCGCAACTCGGGAGGCCATTCCGGCTGATAAGCAGTCCGTCGCGGTTGAGATCGCCGAAGCCGACGAGGCAACTGGCCCAGAATTCGAGGCAACGGCGGAGTGGAGCCCGGCGCAAGAGACGTTGGAGCTGCCCCAGCCCGGCGATCTCGCCAAGCCGGTGCAGGCCGGGCCGCAGACGCCCGAAATATTGCCTCCTGCCGCGAAGTGGGAGGTCCCGGCTGAAGCACATGCAAGCTGGGGGCCGGAAGTTGAACCCGAACCCGAGCCGCAAACCGAGGAGTATTGGCAGAAAGCGCAGGCGAAGAGGGCGGATGAGGGTCCTAACCCAACTCTGCAGACCGTTGCGCCGATTGATCGGGAGCAGTGGGACACGGATTCGAGCGAAGTTGAAGGCGCTCCCGTGGTGGTTGCGCCCCCTCCGCCGCAGAAGACCGAAAAGGCGCCACCGGTCATCCTGGTTGCCGCGGTTCTGGTTGTTCTGCTGATTGCGGCAGGCTTCTATGCGGTTACGCACAAGCTGATCGTTCTGCCTGGATTATCGCTGGACTCGAAAGGGGGTCAGACGATTCTGCGGATCTCCGGCTCAAGCCTGATGGGCGAGAGCTTGATGCCCGCGATGGCCGAGGCGTTCCTGAAGTATCGTGGCGCCACCGGAGTGCACACGGTTGCCGGCGAACATCCAGGAGAGAGGATCGTGCTGGGTACCTTGCCGCGCGACGTGACGGCTTCGCAGATCGTGATTGTGGCGCACGGGACGGCCAGCGTGTTTGCCTGCCTGGCGGATAACGGCTGCGAAATCGCCATGGCGGAGAGGCGCATCAGCGCCGATGAGGCTTCCCGGATGTCAGCTCAAAGCGGGAGGTACGCGCCGGTGCAGGAGCGTGTGTTGGGGCTGGATGGAATCGCGGTGATCGTGAATGCCGCCAATCCGATGAATACAATGCCTGAAGATCAGGTCAGGCAGTTCTTCACCGGGGAGACAACCAATATGGCTACGGCGAATTCGCCGATTGGCCCGGTGGTGGTTTACGCGCCAGATGAGAAGTCTTCGGCCTGGGAGATGTTCAGCATGGAAGTGCTGGGGGGAAGGCCACTTGCCGCTGGCGCCAAGCGCTTCAGCACCGGAAGCGCGGTATCGGATGCGGTGGCGGAGGACCCGTTTGGAATCGCGTTTGTGGAGTTTCCGTTCGTCCGGAATGCGAAGGCAATTGCCGTGTCCGATAAAGATTCGATCCCTCTTTTGCCGACGCGCCTGACGGTTGCGACGGAAGATTACCCGATGGCAAGACGGATCTATCTGTATACCGCTGCGAACACGTCGAATCCCTATTCCGGGCAGTTCGCCAGTTTTGCGATGTCGCAAATGGGCCAGGAAGCGGTGCGAGCCGCCGGTTTTGTCGGGCAGAATGTGGAGCCGCTGTCAGCGCCTGTTGATCTGGCCGCGCCGGAAGAATACCGCAAGTTGACAGCCAACGCCCAACGTCTCTCCGTGGATTTCCGGTTCTTGCCCGATTCAACAGTGCTGGACAGTAAAGGGCTGGCGGATCTCGACCGGGTGGTCGCGGCGATTTCGGAGCTTCGACTGAGCGGAGAGCAGTTGATGCTGTTCGGCTTCTCAGACAATGCAGGCAACCGCGACAGCGGCCAAGGGCTGTCGCTGGCGTTGGCGAAGGCGGTGCAGAACCAGCTGATACAAAAGGGAATCCCTCCTTCCATTGTGAATGGGTACGGGGGGGCTCTGCCGATCGCCTCCAGTGAAACGGCGGAAGGGCGCCGGAGAAACCGGCGGGTCGAGGTCTGGGTGAAGGAATAAAGCGGTTTCAGGGTCGCCGCTTCCGAGATGCGATGGCCGGTTCGAGGCCTGAACCGGTTTTTGCGGGTCGCTGTATACTCAAAATTGCTATGGCAACCGAGAAAACCTTCTACCTTGAGACCTTCGGATGCCAGATGAATGCCCATGACTCCGAGAAGGTGATTGGCACATTGGAGCACGAGGGCTATCGGCAAGTCGAGACCGAAGAAGAAGCGGGCCTGATCCTCTACAACACCTGTTCGATCCGCGACAAAGCGGAGCAGAAGGTCTTTAACAGGCTCAACGATTACAAGAAGTTGCACAAGGCAGGCAAGCGCTTTGGCGTGCTTGGATGTGTGGCCCAGCAGGAAGGCGAGAAGATCTTCGAGCGGGCGCCGTACGTGTCGCTGGTGTCGGGATCGGCCTCGTACCGCAAACTGCCCGAGATGCTGAAACGGCTTGAAGCAGGCGAGACGGGAATCACCGGCCTCGACGACCGCCAGACAGACGAGACCTTCGAGACAGAGTTCACCGCCCGGCAGAATCCCTACCGCGGCTACATCACCATCATTGAAGGTTGCGACAAATTCTGCGCCTACTGTGTGGTTCCTTATACGCGCGGCAAGGAACGGAGCCGCGGTTCCGTATCGGTTCTGGCGGAGGCGCGGCGGATTGCCGACCAGGGGTATTCCGAGATCCAGCTGCTGGGCCAGAACGTGAATAGCTATCACGATCCCGAAGGGAAGCGCAGCTTTGCGGAACTGTTGGGCGCGGTGGGCGAGGTTGCGGGAATTCGCAGAGTTCGTTTCACGACCAGTCATCCCCGGGATTTTACAAGGGACATTGTGGACGTAATCGACGCGGTGCCGACGCTTTGCGATCACGTGCATCTTCCGGTGCAATCGGGTTCGTCGAAGATTCTGAAGGCGATGGCACGCGAATATAGCCGCGAGTGGTACCTGGAGAAGATCGCCTGGATCAGGGCAGCGCGCAGGAAGATTGCGATTTCGACCGACATTATCGTTGGCTTTCCGGGCGAGTCGGCGGAGGACTTTATCCAGACAATGGACCTGCTGGCAGAAGTCGAGTACGATTGCGTGTTCGGATTCAAGTATTCCGCGCGGCCCAATACGCCGGCGTTGACCATGATCGATTCGATTCCGGAGGCAGAAAAGGCGACCCGCCTTCAGGTTCTGCTGGATCGCCAGCGGGAGATCCAAAGGGTCAATTATGCCAAGCACTTAGGGCAGGTTATGGAAGTGATGGTGGAAGGTCAGAATCCCGCGCGCGGACAAGTCACAGGCAGAAGCAGCCACAATGTGCCGGTGAACTTCACCTATCCGCACACAATTGCGCCTGCTCCGGGCAGCTATTTGCAGGTGCGGATCACGGCGACCCATCCAAACAGCCTGGTGGGAGAAGCAATTGACGGCGGCGAAGAAACTTCCTCACATCCAAACCTGTTGAGAATCATCCAATAGCAAGGGTTTGACGGAAATGGGCGGGCAAGAAAGGGGACTCATGGATATCGAAGTAAGAATTCGCGGTCTGATGATGGACCCGGCAACCAATATGCCCATTGTCGTCCTCAAGGATGTTGCCTCAGAGACGGTGATGCCGATCTGGGTGGGGATCTTCGAGGCCAACGCCATCGCCATCGAGATTGAGAAGGTGGTTGCGCCACGGCCGATGACCCACGATCTGGTGCGGAACCTGCTGCGCAATTTGAATGCCCAATTGGAGCGAGTGGTCATTTCGGAGCTCAAGGACGAGACCTTCTTTGCGGTGTTGTGGATTCGCCAGGAAGGCGAGCCGGTCACCGTGGATGCGCGGCCGTCGGATGCGATCGCGCTGGCACTGCGGGCAGATTGTCCGATCTACGTGACCGAAGAGGTGATGCAGTCGGCCAAGCTGAACACGACGGGCCCCGCGGATGGGCCGACGGCAGAGCAACTTCGCGGCTGGCTGGAAGGATTGAACGACGAGGATCTGGGCCGCTACAAGATGTAGGGAAGCGCCGAATCTGCGTCGACTGCGTGGGGGAACTGTTGAAAGAAGAACCTGTTCGTTTCGTATACAGAATATCCGTTATCGGACTTTCTGGTACTTTTCAAGGTGTTGCTTTTCTGGCGTCCATATAAGCAAATCATTGACTTTTTGAAAGCAAAACTCTGACCTACACGAATCCTGGGCGCGGTGGGTCCTCTAATCGCCTTTCGGAATCCGAGTTGCTGTCCACCGTACAGTTGCGTATCCACGAGATGACGGCCTAAAAGCCTAAGTTAAGCCGCCGAGCGTAATGTGAAATCGACCCGGACGGCATCATAAGGAAAGGCCACGCGTCCGCTTTCGGCGCGGTCCAGCACACCCGCCAGGAGCAGAGCTTGCACGTCGCCATGCACGGCCTTCACATCACGGCTAACTCGACGGCCAATCTCACGGATGGTCATTTCTCCTTGGCCTGCCATGGCTTGAAGAATGTTCCACCGCTTGGTGGTGAGAACCTTCCAAAGCAGTTCGACCGAGGCAAAACTAATGAACTCCCCGACCTGCTCGCCACGAAACGCCGATGCTAGTTGTTTTTGTGTTTCTTCGACAGAGGATACCCCGAGCGTTACTGTTCTCACTATTTTGTCCTCCAAGCTTCCACATCCTTCCAGAAATCCGTCTGTAAGCTGTCCAGATTGGTGAAATGGTAGGCCATCTCGACTTCCCCGATATGTTTGTGGTCGCCCTTACCGGATTCGTTATCGTAGCGCAGCACGCAAATGCCATCCGCAACCAGCGCAAGTCTGTATTTGAATCCGTGTGAGCTACCGCGAACACGCTCTGACACTTTCCAAACCACCATTTCCACGAACATCGTTTCCAACAACGCGATGCGCTTGCGAAAAAGAAGTTCGGCGTCCATGTTGGAGTTTATACCAACAATTGAGACTGTTGTCAAATAGTCCAACACCTAGGATCCGCCCAGGTGTTGCGTGCTAGTCGAGCCCGCAGCGCAACAAACTGAGCAAAATTGACGCCGCAACACATTTAACCTGTTACGTCATTTAAGTACTTCTGAATATACAGATTAGAAGGCGCAACTGTCTCCGTATCTGCCTGGAATCGGACACGGGGGTACTTTTTCTGGTGTTGCGCAATTCAGCGTAAAAGTACCATTTCCAATGCAACATCATCATCTTTTCGCTTTGGTTTGCTGTTTTTAGCGCCGGCGCAATAATTGCAGGGGCAGATGAAGATCCAGCACCACCAATATTGGTTGCACGGCAAAATGTAGATCAACTTGAGCTCGTATTCACTCCAGCGTCAAGTTTCGTCAAAACCGACTGGGCGATCTCGGCACACCATTCCTCAAATGACGGCAGTACCATATCCCGAAGAATATTCCTGCTGGGAATCTGGCGAGCAACCTCAGAGTTTATTGCAGTTGACAACCGATCGAATTGGCGAAGTTCCTTCCTAGCGATTGCCGCAGCCTCGGCCATCTTCTCCTTGAGGGTAGCCCTCGAGTACCGTTTCTCCACCTCAACCTCGGCCTGTTTCTTGCACCATTCTTCATATTCCAGCCGACGAACCTGCATGCTCTGAAGTCGTTCATATTCAACTCGTTCCGCTTCCTCTTGAGGTGTTCGTTGTCGCTTTGTCAGGAAATCCAATGGGATGGGCACGCCTTCACGGAGGTAGTACACGAGCACGCTCTGTTTGCTGCAAATCTTACTTCCCTTCCGTGCGGCTATATGGGAGATGTATTCGATCGAGTCGAGGATCGTATCCGGGGTGATCGTTCGAGCGAATTCTGCCGCGGGTTTCGGAGCAATTCCAAAATCCAGGAGTTCCTGGAGTGCTTGCGTTGACTCCTGGCTCCCTATGAACAAAAAATAGGGTTATATAGAATCAGCAAGTTGGCCGCGGCTTCGCCGCGATAGCAAGTTGGCGAGTTGGCGGCCTTTGCGGGTTGCGCCCATTGTTCATTTCAGCCGTAACGCGACGCGGCGAGTCGGCTGCTCAGTATGGCTAGATCCCCTTGTCGTGATTCTGCGATAGGATCGTCGTGCCTAAGGGAGCCCGAAGCGAACTCATCGAGGCTACCTGTGAGCTGGTCGAGGCTCTGCTCCGGATCGCAATACGATGTCTCTGGGTTCCTCAAGAAAGGCCAAAACGGTTCGCAGATCTCGACCTCTAGACAGTTGTGTTGGTTGGCCATCTTCGTGACACGGCAAACCCTTAGCCGTTTTAGTTCAGACAAGTCAGGCGTTAGAGATCGCTCGCCACGCCCAAATTCTTTCGAAACCTCCGAATAACGAACTTCGACGCGGCGAGTGCTGCGGTTGGATTCAATGCAGAAGAAAACGTAGATCCTACGTGTCTTCAACCTGGCCATGATCAGAACTGTCGGCGCGTTGGGCGGAATCAGCAAGCTGCTGAAACTGTACGATGGCTGTCGTGAGCGCCTGAGCAAGCTGGATCAATTGGGCCTTCTCCCAAAACGTGAAGTTAAGCGTTTTGAAGTGGAATACGAGTATCAAGACAGCAACTCCGTGGAAGAGCTTACAGCCCCGACCACCAAATCGCTCTCGTGATCAGGCTGGACGGGTTCATACCTGACTCGCAAGGAGGCAGCGATTCTTCTTCCTTCTCCTTGATTTCCTCAAGCAACGCGCCGCAACGATACCGGTGCGGGTACGATTATCTGCGTGAGAATCTTCGGACCAGCCGCGTTGCTCTTGCTTGGATTCGTGCCTCAGGTTCCGGCTCAGACGCGGGCCTTTGAGCCTCCGCCGAACCTCTACACCGCATCCCTTCACACCTATAGCGTTCTCCGCAGTGGTATAGAGATCGACGATCTCGTCACAGGCATCCATCATCCAGCTTCGCACACGCAGGACGCCACGCTCGCCGGAACCACAGATCGCCGCGACCTCACTGGCGGCTGGTACAACGCAGGCGACTACGGCAAATGGCCCATGATGGCTGCTATCACGGTCAGTTACATGCTTGACCTCTACGAACTCCAGCAGCACACTGTCCGGTCTCAAACCCAGTTCGGACATCAGCCCGACTCCCTGCTACTAGAAGAAGCACGATGGGGCCTGAGCTGGATGCTCAAAATGCAGGACCCCGACGGAGGCGTCCGGCAAAAGGTCGACGGAGCCACGCAGGCTTCGCTATCCGCCGCGTGGGGCAAACCGCCCGAGCTTGACCCCAACCTGCGCATCGCCGCACCCGCCTCTACCGGAAGCACCGCCGACTTTACCGCCGCGATGTACCAGGCCGCTCGCTTTTTCGAGTCCAAGGATCGCAATCAGTCTCGCCGCTTGCGCACTGCAGCTGACCGCGCCTGGGACTGGATCGCCAAGCACCCGAACGTTCCCGCTCACGATCCCTTCTACATCGACCACGATCCCGCCGGAGAGCTTCTGTGGGCCCAATCGGAGCACGCCCTCGCGCACCATCAGGACTTACCAGCGCTCGCCCAGACAATCGCCGCGCGCTCGCAGCCTGAGGTCAGTTGGATTGACCCATCACTCCTCGGACTCTACAGCCTGGCGTCCTCACCGGCATCGCCACCCCACCTGCGCGAAGCCGCACACACCGTTATTCTGCAGCGGGCCAATGCCCTTGCCGAATCTGCCGCAGTCCGCCCCTTTAGAGTCGCGCTCGGCGACAGTGATTACTGGTGGGGAAGCGCCGAACGCGTTCTTCATCGCGCAGCCCTCTTCCTCATGGCCAACTCCCTCGAGCCCTCACCGCGTCTTCACCAGGCCGCCTTGGATCAACTCGCTTGGATTCTCGGCAACAACAGCGTCCATCACTCTTTCATCACCACCTTTGGCACGAATCCTATTCTTCACCCGTGGCACTGGACGTACCGAGACTACGGTGTCGTGATGCCCGGCTGGGCGGTCGGCGGTCCAAACAGCTCTCCTGAGGGCGTCGACCCCGCACTTAAAGCCCTTCAGCAGCAAGGAACTCCGCCCGCGCGCTGCTACGTCGATCTCTGCAGCCGCGATGGTTCGTGGGCTTCGAACGAGGGCCAGATCTCCGAGGAAGCTGCTCTCGTTTTCGTAACCGGGGAGCTTCGCGTGTTAACAGGCCGCTGAAGGGATGATTGCCGATTAGTCCTGACTAGTAGCTATGTAGACAAGTATCATGGAATCTACCAGATGCGCCTCACTCTTCAGAATGGCCTGGCGCTACTGCGTTTTCGGGGAGGAACCCTGAAGATCTCGCGCAAGCGACTCTCAATGAGCGGT
>CAZQPY010000089.1:0-20210 GCA_964595345.1 uncultured Occallatibacter sp. | reverse complement strand
AAAAATAATGCGGCCTGGGCAAACGATGAGATTGCAAAGCTGAAGTAATCCGTCGCATCGCAACAAGCACATGGACTCCGGCGGCATGAATCACACCGGCGCGATTGCAGTCTCTTCCAATCGATGCCGCAACGATAAGATGCTGTCACCCATTCAATGGGGCCGGCCGGAATAATTCGCCGGTGTGGGCCAAAACAGCTTTTCAAACGCGATCCCGTCACCGACTTGCCCGAAGTCCGTTTCGCTCTGTAGCAAGGATGCTGCTTCGTTGGCTGGGATCGCCTTGCTGAAGTAGTACCCTTGAATCTCGTCGCACCGGTGTTGCCGCAGAAAGGACATCTGCGATTCCTTCTCCACGCCTTCCGCAACCACCTTGAGATGCAGGCTGTGTGCCATGCTGATGATAGAGGCAGTGATGGCTGCGTCATCGCGGTCCGCAACACAATCCCGAACGAATGACTGGTCGATTTTTAGCCTGTCGACCGGATAGTGTTTTAAGTAACTGAGACAGGAATAGCCGGTCCCAAAATCGTCGATCGATAGCTTCACTCCCATCGTCTTCAACTCACGAAGGACGGAGCGCGTCAGCTCTTCGTCGGAGAGCAGGAGGCTTTCGGTGATCTCCAATTCCATGTACTCAGGCGCGAGTCCGGTCTCCTGCAGCACCCTGCGAATGAGCCCGAGGAAACCTCCCTGACAAAACTGGACCGCGGAGACGTTGACGGCCATGGGAACGGCACGCAGTCCTTCGTCCTGCCATCTGCGGGCCTGCATGCACGCCGTTCGCAGCACCCATTCGCCGATGGGCAGGATCAGCCCGTTGTTCTCTGCAATCGATATGAATCGGCCCGGCGGGATCATGCCAATCTCTGGATGTTTCCAGCGGATCAGGGCTTCGAACCCGGTGATTCTGCCATACTCCATATCCATCTGCGGCTGGTACACCAGGGAGAACTCCTCCCGATCGATCGCCAATCGCAGGTCATTGTCCATGGTCAGTCGTTCCACGGTCTGCGCATTCATCTCATCCGTAAAGATCCGCACATTGCCGCGTCCGCTGTCTTTGGCGGCATACATGGCCACATCGGCATTGTGGATCATGATTTCCCCGTCCGTGCCGTGCTCGGGGAAGATGCTGATGCCAATGCTGCATCCCACGTTGACGGACCGTCCCTGGATGGTGAAGCTCGCGTTCATTGCCTCCATCACCTGGTCTGCGGCAAGCACCGCGTCGGCGGGGTCCTTCAGATTGCAGAGCATGATGATGAACTCGTCTCCGCCAATCCTGGCCAGGGTATTCGACTCTCGCGTGCATCCCTTCAGCCGTTTCGCAATTTCCTTCAGCACGACGTCCCCGAACGAGTGCCCAAACCCGTCATTGATGGCTTTGAACCGGTCGAGATCGATAAACAACAGTGCAATCTTTTCGTGTCTCCGGCGCGCGCCAGCCATGGCAATCTCCAGCCGGTCCTTCAACAGGGCTCGCTGCGGAAGCTCCGTAAGCGCATCGTAGAAAGCCAGGAATTGCACCCGTTCCTGGGCGGCTTTGTGCTCGGTGATGTCTTCCACCGTGCCTTCGCGTAACACGACTTTGCCAGATGCGTCGCGGATAACGCGTAGATTGATCCGCACCCACCTTCGTGTGCCGTCCTTGCGGTATATCTCCAATTCAGCGCCACGCACCGCTCCACGCACCTCGGCCTCCTCGGCCAACTTGGCCATCCCGCTGGGATCGACCATCAGCTTCGGCCCCGCGCGGGAGACGTCCGCCAGCAACGCTTCCGGGGATTCGTACCCATGCATGTTGGCCAGGGCGCGGTTGACGCTGATAAACCGGCCGTCGGGCCTGGACTGAAAGATGCCAACCACGGCATTCTCAAAGATGCCCCGGTACTTCGCCTCGGCTTGCTTCACCGCATCCTCTGCCCGCTTCCGCTCGGTCACGTCGTGCGCGGCCACCAGAATCGAGTTGGTTCCATGGAAGTCCAGGCCATGGCAGACGATCTCAACATCGAAGTTTGAGCCGTTTCTCCTGCGATGCCTCCAGATTCCGCGTTTCTGAAGCCCGCTCGTGTGTGCTGCCACGTCTTGCAATAGCTGGGGAATGTCTTCCGCGGGACGGATGTCGGCTATGGTCTTGGCCAAAAATTCCTGTTCGCTATAGCCGTATTGCTCAATCGCCGCCTTATTCACTGCAAGTATGCCCAGCGTACGGAGATCGTACACATACATGGCGGTAGGATTGCTTTCAAACAGCAGCCGGTACTGCTCCTCCGACTGCCGCATTACAACTTCCGAACGCTTCCGCTCGGTGACATCGTATGCGGCCACTAAGTTGGCGTCGGTCCCGTCAAAAATCAAATCATGGGAGATGATCTCCACGCTTAGGATCGTGCCATCCTTCCTGCGATGCCTCCAGATCCCGGCGTTATGGACACCAGGCTTTTCCTTTGCGACCTCTTGCAGCAGGGCCGGAACATCTTCAGCCAACCGGATGTCCGGCAGCTTCATCGTCAGGAACTCTTCCCTCGAGTACCCGTATTGTTTGATCGCGGCTTCATTGACAGCCAGGTAACGGAGTGTTTTGCGGTCATAGACCCACATCGCGATCGCGTTGCCTTCAAACAGCATCCGGTACTGCTCCTCCGACTGCTGCAAGGCCGCCTCGGTATGCTTCTTATCGGTGATGTCCCGCGCGATGGTGGAGGCCCCTACAATATTCCCTTCCCGGTCCGTGATCGGAGATACGGAGAGCTGTAGGGTGACCCGCTGGCCGTCTTTCCTCACGCGGACCAACTCCATGTTCTCGATCCTGCACTCGCGTTTCAATCTCTCCAGAATCTCGGCTGTGTCGTCCGCTTGGTCTGGCGGAGTTATGATGCTGATCGGCTTTCCCAGCACCTCCGCGGCGCTGTATCCAGACATCCGCTCCGCGCCGGCATTCCACGTCTGGATCATTCCTGTCATCGATACGGAGGCGATTGCGTCCTCCGAGTAACGCACGATGTCCGACAACCGGCGGTTCTCCTGCTGCGTATTCACCTGCTCGGTAATGTCGGTCATCGTGCCTTTAATCACCGGGCCTTTGCCAACCTCATCGGTGACCAGCGCAGCGCTCACCAATACCCAGAGGACGCTGCCATCCTTTCGTCGCAGACGCTCTTCGTAATTTGTCACTTCTCCTTCGGCCTGCAACTGTTCAATGAACCCGGCGCGGCCCCCCTCGTTGAAGTACGTAATATCGACCGATTGGCCGATCAACTCTTCGCGTGCGGAATACCCGAGCATTCGGCAGAACGCGACATTGCAGTCCAGAACGCGGCCGTCCACAGTCGCTCGGTACGCCCCAATCAGGCTTTTATGGAACAACAATCGATATCGCATCTCCTTCGACGCCATCTCATGGCGACGCCGCTTCTCCCTCTTGAGGAGGGAGATGCTGATCGCCGTCACCAGCAGCGTGACCGCGAGAATGGTTGCTGCTTGAGACGCCAACGTCCCCAGATTCGGGAAAAGTTCGTGCTTGCACCACTCGAAGATACATAGGATGAATCCACACGCAGCCGCTGAGCCGATCGTTTGGATCAGCCTGCCTGTCGTGCTTGTCGTCTTCGGTAGTTCAGGACTACCGGCTGCAAGTTGCTCTTGCCATGGCGTCGATGATGAGGGCTTATCCACAAATCTCCAATCCCTGATATTGCGTTGTTTCAAATCGCCAGAATCGACCGGAACAGGACCGCGTCCCAGGAACTGGGGCGCACATGTAATACTAAGAATTCACTATGCTTATCCAAATTCCTCGATAGTCGTACTGTGAGCGCTGGAATTTTAGGCCCAATGTGCCGACATGGCTCCGCGTCAATCGTTCTGAAGCAGCGCACGCTCAGAGGACACTTGCTGGATCGCTTGCTTGTGTTGGGAAGTGTTTTTCTGGTCTGCCGGCGTGTGGACTTTCACTGAATTGTGGCTCTGGCTTCCAGTAAACCGTAATGGACCTGAAAGACGAAATCCCCAGTATTTACTGGGGATTTTTGAGCTTATTCGGATGTCTTGAGATGTCTTGAAATGAGGTCGTGGCGGAGAGACAGAGATTCATATGGACAATAAGCATTAAAGATTCAGTCGGATATGAATCAAGAATTGAAATACCCCCAAATGCGCCCCCAGCGATGCTGGCACTAAGGCTGCGAACCACACTATGCCCGGCCCTGTAGGGACAAGAGCTAGCACCACCGCCAGCAGCCAACTTCGCCCCCTCCTACCGCCGGACGGCGTTCCAAGGGGCGGGGTGGATCGTTCCGCACTCATCTTGCCCAAGATCCACCCATTGCCCATTCTGCAACGCCACACGCCTGCCCTACTGCCTGTGAACGCCCCGTACTGGCCTGCCTCCAACTTCGCCCCCGCTGACACCGTTGTGGGGTGTCGTCCCGTTCGGCTGTTCGATACTGGTGGGTACCGACTCGCATCTTGACGATGAGGCGCATAGGGGGAAACAAGGGAGCCGTTCGGCACACCGGTGGTTTGCCTTGGCAGCTTGCTGGAGTCTACAGATTGTCCGCTACCCCACCCCCCACTCAAAGTCTCTGACGGATTTTCTCGTTTATGAACATAAAAAATTAGAGCGATAAAATCGAGAGCATAAAATCCGGTGCAAGGATGGGCAAGTTGGTCGGCGATCCCGCGCCCCAGCTCTCCGTGGCTCTCCCTTCACCCGCTAGCACGGTTGGCAGTGAAGCGGTAATCCAGCCTGAACGCGCAAGGAGCAGCCTGTGAGCACCTGCAAGCGTTCCTGCCATCAATAAACCTTGGAGACGCAACGGGCGCTGTGTGGGGGCTGGCAGGCTTCCGGCACGGGGAAGGACAACCATCGGACGACGATCAGCTTCGTACCTTGGCTTGGCCTTGTCCCTGCCCTACTGGTTTCCCGTACAAGCTTGCTTTGGCCCCTGCGACCGTCAGGATGATTGTCCAAGGGGTGGGGGGTAGCCTAGGGCACACCCATTTGGGCTCACGGAGCGAAATACGCATTTTCAAAATTTCACGATGTTGGCAAATTTCAGGGTTCAGTTCAGATTGCATTCGTCCCTCCGCTTACAGAGCCTAGAACCCATCTCATAAACATTTGGGGTTCTTTTTTCTGCGAAACTGGAGTTGCTCAAGGCGTTTCCACGGACTTGTATGGCGGACCGATGGGAACTGACAGACGAACAGTGGGAAGCGGTGGAGCCGATCTTGCGTCCGGCGCGGCGCGAGGACAATCGAGGTCGTCCCTGGCACGATACGCGCGAGGTGCTGAACGGCGTGCTGTGGATTCTGGGCCGCGGCACGCAGTGGGCCGAGATGCCGGCCAAGTATCCTCCCTACCAGACCTGCCACCGGCGCTTTCAGCAATGGGTTGGCAAAGGCAAGTTTGTGGAGGCACTGCGCCTGCTGGCCAAACATCTGCATAAGCGAGGAATGCTGCATTTGGACGAAGCGTTCGTGGATGCTGCCTTTGCGAGCGCCAAAAAGGGGGCTTTGCCGTTGGTCCGGCCAAGCGTGGCAAGGGCACCAAGATCGTCGCTATCGCTTCTGGTGACGGTCTTCCTCTCGCCGTATCTGTCGAAAGTGCTTCGTCTGCCGAGTGCCGGCTTGTGGAAGCTGTTCTGGCCGGATGCTTCCTCGACGAACTGCCCCAACGGTTGATCGGCGACAAGGCCTACGACTCGGATGCGCTGGACCAACAGTTGAGTGAATGCGGAATCGAGATGATCTCACCCAACCGGACCAATCGCAAACAGAAGACCCAGGATGGACGGCCACTGCGCCGCTACCGCCGCCGCTGGAAAGTCGAACGGCTCTTTGCCTGGATGCAAAACTACCGCCGCCTGGTCACATGATGGGAATACCACATCGAGAACTTCCTCGGCTTCGTACAACTGGCCTGCCTGCTCATGCTCCTCAAGCATTTATGAGATGGCTTCTAGAATCCTCCATGGCACGCCGATGGAATCTGGGGGTGAATCAATTCCCTGGCGCTATAGGGAGGAAGCCAGGGCGCGCCACTGGCGCGGTGGACGCCGCGTCTGTGGCGCTCGCAGTGATTGCATTCGGGGCGGGGTCGCGCCACATCGTTGAAGACGTCTTTCCAGACTTCCAAGAGCGAAAGGTGGAATTGACCGTGGGCGCATATTATATCCCCTATAAATGTTGGGGTTGAAGGTGTACCATATCTCATTCGGTAGGATAGCGAGTGGAGGATTTCCGCAATGGATGAACCACAGATATTCGCTCGACTGACGAAGATATTTGAAGACGTCTTCGATGAGGATTCAATTAAGCTGACTCCTGAACTGTCGGCCAAGGATGTCGATGGCTGGGATAGCCTTACTCATATCCGGTTGATCCTCACGATTGAGAAGGCGTTTAAAATCAAGTTTTCAACATCCGAGATTGGGAAGCTGTCAAATGTTGGCGATCTTGTTGCGCTGATTCGATTGCGGAGTTAGAACAAGGCATATCGCATCGGCCCCCCTTTTATTGTGTGAAGGAACCGAAATGGCATTTTTTCAATGAATGCACTGTATACGGAATTGCAATGGCTGCCTCGTGTGCCTCAGGAGTTTTCTGCGAGGCTGAAGGCTTTGGGAGACTTGGCTGGCTCCTTGGGCAGTGAAGTGCAGGCGCTGGCATTACCTGCTCTGGACCTGAACCAGTTGACGAAGCTGGCCAAGGCCATGGACAAAGCGCGTGCAGAAGGAAAGCTGCTGACTCCGCTGACTCCGTTCCGGCTTGCAGTGCTTAGCAACTCGACAATCGATCTGATTGTGCCAGCGCTGGTGGCGAGTGCGGCACGACATGGCATAGCACTTGAGGTTATACAACCCACCTATGATCAGGTGGTGCAAGAGGCTCTGACTCCGGATTCTAAGGTTAATAGTTCTAAACCGGATGCAGTGTTGTTTGCACTCGACTATCGCGCGCTGCCGCTGAAGCCATCTCTGGGCGATGCCGAGGCTTCATCCGCTACCGTACAAGGCGTCATTGGCTACTTGCACATGCTACGCGACGGCATTCAGTCGCATACAAATGCAGTTTGCATCTTCCAAACCTTCGCCCCACCAGTGGAAACTCTTTTGGGCAGCCTGGATCGCGCGCTGCCCGGAACATTGCGAAGCCTGATTGACGGCATCAATCGGGAGTTGACCGAGTTCGTCCTTGGTTCGGGCGATGTGCTGTTAGATGTGGCGGGTCTTGCGGAGACGGTGGGCTTGGCCGACTGGCACAACCTGCAGTTGTGGAATCTGGGAAAGTTCTCCTTCTCTGACGAACTCATCCCGTTTTACGCCGATCATGTGGCTCGTACCTTGGCCGCCATCCGCGGCAAAAGCCGAAAAGCCTTGATTCTAGATCTGGATAACACGGTCTGGGGTGGAGTGATTGGCGATGACGGTCTGGAGGGAATCCAGATTGCACAGGGTGATGCCAGAGGGGAAGCGCACCTTGCCGTGCAGCGGTTGGCGCTGGATCTGCGGCAACGCGGAATAGTGCTCGCCGTCTGCTCGAAGAATACCGATGAGGTGGCGCGGGAGCCTTTTGAAAAACACCCGGAGATGCTGCTGAAGCTGGATCACATCGCAGTTTTTCAGGCCAACTGGAGCGATAAAGCGACCAACATACAGGCCATCGGCGAGGAACTGTCGCTCGGCCTCGACGCCATGGTGTTTCTCGATGACAATCCGGTGGAGCGCGGGCTGGTGCGCAAGCTGTTGCCCCAAGTGGCCGTGCCCGAGCTGCCGGAGGAGCCGGCTTACTACGCGAGAACTCTTGCGGCGGGTGGCTACTTTGAGGCGACAGCCTTTGCTATGGAAGATATCAAGCGCGCGGGCTTTTATCAGGACAACGCCAAGCGCGCCAATCTGCAAAAACAGGTGGGGGGTGTAGCGGACTACCTGGCATCGCTGGACATGACCATCACCTTCCAGCCATTTGACGCAACCGGCAGGGCGCGCATCGTCCAGCTCATCAACAAATCCAACCAGTACAATCTCACCACGCGCCGCTACACCAATCCGGAGGTAGCAGCAGCCGAAGCGGACCCATCCGTTTTCACCCTACAGGTCCGTTTGTCTGACGTTTTTGGCGATAACGGCATGATCAGCGTGATTATCTGCCGCCCTATGCAACCGGATGTCTGGGGAATCGATACCTGGCTGATGAGTTGCCGTGTGCTGGGCCGTAAGGTTGAACAAATGGTTCTACGAGAGATCTTGCGACATGCCCGCGCCGTAGGCGTGCAGAGACTGGTTGCCAGCTACTTCCCAACCGACCGGAATAAGCTGGTTGTGGATCATTATGGCAAGCTGGGGTTCACCAAGATATTAGAGGAGGCATCCGGTGCAACGCATTGGGAATTTTCACTCGATGGGACGGAACCAGACCCTGTGCCCATGAATATTATTAGAATCGGATTTCCTAACCCATGAGAGGAATCGATTGCATGACTCAAGCTGGTGTCAACAAGGCGACTGTCCGAGCTGAAGATGTTTTGCCGCGCCACGATTGGATCCTGTTGCCGCTGATTTCTATTTTGACGATCTCAATATTGATAGGATCAACAGAATTTCTGGCGCGTCGAATATTTCCTGAGCCTCCAGTTACAGCCGAGGATTGCATGGAGTTTCACGATCCGATAACGGGGATTCGTGGAAAACCGAATGCGGTCTGCATAGAGAGCTTCCCGGAAAGCGAGTTAACGGAATACCGGTTTAATAATTGTGGACATCGTGCGGGAATGGAGTGCGGAACCAAGCCGCCGGGAACATATCGAATAGTCTTGATTGGCACCTCGATAGCGATGGGGATGCGCTTGCCGCGCGAAAAATCCTTTGCTGCATTACTGCCTCCGGTACTCTCGCAGAGGACTGGACATCCTATCGAAATTTACAACGAGGCAATGCCCTATCGGACTCCGGATATTATCGCCAGTCATTTTGACGATGTTTTGAGGGGCCAGCCAGACATGATCCTTTGGGTGCTAAGTTCGGGGGATATGATCGTAAAGGATAATTTAAACCTCGCATTTGTAAATAACCGCAAACTCAGTTTATGGGTCAGGGCGTGGAGACGATTTAAGGAGGTTGTCGGGTCTGGATCTATGGTCTCCTTGATGAAACTGCCTTTTGCGCATTCCAGAATCACTTTACTGCTGTCGCATTATCTCAATTCAAGCCCGTTTTTTTTCGTCAGGGCTTCTTTGAATCTGGAGCCGTACCAGCACGAACCCAGTGCGGAGCGCAAGAAGCGGCTGGCGGAGTTTGACGAAAACGCTGACCGAGTCATTGAGGAAGCAAGGCAGGCAGGCATTCCTTTGGTGGCTGTACTTTTGCCAGACCACGCTCAGACGGGGATGATGCTTTTACCCGATATGCCGACCAATGTCGATCCGTACTGGCAAAATCAGAGCTTTCGCGAGATCTTTACCCGCGATGGGGCCACTTATCTCGATGTCTTTCCGGACGTGCGCACTCATCCGGCGCTTGTCTCTGGATACTTTCCTTCCGATGGACATCCCAACGCGTCGGGAAACGCGATCTTCGCGGAGATTCTCGCACAGCATCTCGAAAATGGTCCTCTTTCAATGTTAAAAGAAAACCCCAGCGGATATCCCAAATTGGAGAGGAATAGGTAACTATGGATTCAGCCTCTTTTCAGTTTGTTCTGTTTGGCCTAGGGGCAGCGATTTTATCGAATCTCAGCCACTCGCGTGTTTGGCGATCCATAGTGCTTCTGTTGGCCAGTGTTGTTTTTCTAGGACTGCTGGAACAACACCCGATTGCGTTCTTGCCACTGGCCGTGTTTTTGCTGCTGGGTTACGGTGGGCTAGTCCTACTAAAACACGGACGGTTCAGGTCGATGGTCTGGAGCATTATTGCAGTCATCTTTGTATATGCATGGTTGAAGAAGTACACCTTCCTACCAGAAGGTACATTCCTGCATTACCCTTATTTCACGCTCGGTCTCTCGTATATTTTCTTTCGCGTGCTGCACGTTTTGATCGAAACAGGAGAGGGTGGCGAGAAGCGGCACGTCGGACTCGGAGCTTACCTGCTCTACACGCTTAACTTCACCACGCTGATCTGCGGCCCCATCCAACGCTATGACGCATTTGCCCGTGACCAATTTGCCAGCGACCCAATTGCGCTTGGACCGCGCGTGATCGGCCTGCAACTGGAGCGCATCATTCGCGGTTTTTTCAAGATCAACGTACTGGCGATACTGTTCCACATGATGCAGGAAGATGCACTGGCTCAGATGTCCCAGCCCTTGCCGACATCGCTCAAGCTCTATGCCGCTTTCCGCCTCATCGTTATGTACCCGTTATTTCTATACTCGAATTTCTCCGGCTATATTGACATTGTGATTGCATTGGCTCGGCTGATGCGTATACGCCTGCCGGAGAACTTCGATCGTCCCTTCGCGGCCTCCTCGGTCATGGATTTCTGGAACCAGTGGCACATTACGCTCTCAACATGGTTCAAGACATATGTCTACAACCCTTTAATGATGGCGCTGATGCGGCGCATCTCGTCGCTGACCCTACAGCCGTTGTTGGGTGTTTTCTGCTTCTTTGTGACGTTTTTTCTGGTCGGCATATGGCACGGGCGCACTTCGGAGTTCGTGATCTTCGGCCTGTTGACGGGAGGCGGAATCTCGATCAACAAACTCTGGCAGTTGGGACTGACGCTTGTCTTGGGCCGCAAGCGTTACAAGGCGCTTGCTAATAACTTCGTCTATATCGCTTTTGGCCGCGGGCTGAACTTTATCTGGTTTGCTTTCACGCTCTTCTGGTTCTGGGGTAACTGGAAGCAGATCGACAGAATATTTTCTGCTTTGGGCATAGTACAGTGGCTTGGCGTCTGGCTAACAGCCGGGCTATTCGCGACTGTGGTGCTGGCCTTATGGGAATTGCTGCGCACTGCACTCCTGTCGATCAAGACCGCTGAGGGGCCGGCGCTCACCAGCCGCTATGCGCGCGTGGTTTATGCGTCTGCGCTGGGGCTGGCTGCAATTGTCATGACCGTATTGCTCAACCAACCTGCACCGGAGATCGTTTACAAGGCGTTTTAAGTTCGTACTCAGTAGCAAGGCTTTTGATGTTCTCGGAAGGAACGCAGGCGAACTACCGTGAGGATGCAAAGGCGGGGGGAAAGATTGACGAGGTTGGCACAAAGGGAATTCAGCTATAGCGACCAGAAGCGTTTCGCGTCTGCTTCTGGCGACCATAATCCAATGCACCTCGATGCGCTTCAGGCGCGACGCACCCAGGCCGGTGCGCCGGTCGTGCATGGAATCAACCTGCTGCTATGGGCACTCGATTGTATGGCGGAAGCACAACCGGACTTGCCTCGGTTGTGCGGTCTACGCGCCCACTTCAACAAATTCGTCTATCTGGGCGAGCGCGTAGAGGTAGCGCTTACCAAGCAAGGCCCATCTGATGCACGATTGAATATCTCTGTCGGCAGTACCTCACGTTCAAAAATCACCATGAAATTTGGCTATACCGCTGAGAATTGCCCCGATTGGTCCGCGTCTTCTTTGGAGCTGGAGCCCTTTTCTCCTGTTCCGTTGAATTTGAGTTTTGAACAGATGTCCGGTCGTTCTGGCCGCATCTCATTTCAAATGACGCCAGAGGATACGATGGCGTATTTCCCGGCTGCCGCAAGGTGGCTTGGCGCCCGACGCATTGCAGCCCTGGCGGCCAGTTCCTACCTGGTCGGTATGGTCTGTCCAGGGTTGCACTCCATCTACAGCGAACTATCGGTTAGGACCTGCCTGGAATCTATTCCTCAGGATTTTCTTGCCTTTCGCGTAACTGAGACGGATCCACGTTTCCGCTCGGTTGACCAGGAGATCGCGGGCGGCGGGCTGACTGGCACTGTGTATAGCTCTGTCCGCACGCCTCCTGTGGAGCAGGCATCCATGAAGGCGCTCACGGGGCTGGTGGCGCCAGAAGAATTCACTGGAAGCACGGTTCTGATAGTTGGCGGATCGCGAGGGTTGGGCGAACTAACGGCCAAACTGATTGCCTCGGGCGGAGGGCGCGTTCTTGTTACCTGGCAAACCGGGAAAGACGACGCCGAAAAGATTGCTCAGGAGATACGCTCTGCTGGTGGAACATGCGAAACTCTTGCCTACGATGCCAGCAAACCGGCTACTGAACAACTTGCATTGCTGACGGACACCCCTACGCACGCATACTATTTCGCGACACCGGCCATCTTTCGGCCCCAATCTGAGTGGTTTATCCAAGAACGACTGGAAGAATTTCTGGCTATCTATGTAAATGGATTCTGGCAGTTATTGCAGGCGCTGTACGCTCGTCAGCCCCGACTATCCGTCTTTTACCCGTCCTCGGTCTCCGTTACGGAACGACCACAGGGAATGACAGAATACACAATGGCCAAGACTGCCGGAGAAGTGTTATGCGCCGACATAAACATATCTCTAGCTCCCCTGCATGTGACAGTAAGCCGCCTACCCCGTCTGCTAACGGATCAAACAGCCTCCATCACCGCAGCTGTGACAGCTCATCCGCTAGAGACCATGCTGCCCATCATTCGGGAAGTACAGTCCTGGCCGCGGTAGCGGTGTCTCCGGTCGCTCCAATCAGGCTCAGGAGTCACCCAGAGATAGAGCCCCCCATCGCTGACTTTGTACGCTCTCTCCTTTGTCTTGGCTTTCCTGATCGAAATGTCGGTCAACACCACGGTGTTCACACCCCTATCGAGAATGTACCCACACGCAAGAGACAATATACCCACAATTGTACCCACACGCAAGGCTGGCTTCCAGAAAACCCTACTGAACGCAAAAAGACGAAAACCCCAGTATTTGCTGGGGTTTTATGGGTCTTGTAGGATGTCTTGGGATGTCTTGAAACTTGTAAATGGCGGAGAGACAGGGATTCGAACCCTGGATACCTTGCGGTATACACGCTTTCCAAGCGTGCGCCTTAAGCCACTCGGCCATCTCTCCGCGCTGCCAGCAAACCTCTATGAATCTACCACAGGGCGCGGGCGGCAGGCTGCCCGGCACTGCAAACTGTTGAAGGGTAATGGTGCGCTTCCGAATTGCCCGTCATCCGCCCTGAATCGCCGCCCGCACAAGAATGGAGGGCCCGTCATGCGATCCAGCTACGACTGCTGGTCCTCTCCTCTGGATATCTGTGAGGACGGCTCTCATTGTATTGTCTTCGCCAGTACTTCGATGGGCCGCCTTGCTTCGTTCAAGTCATTGAACCAGGGGGCATCCAAACACTCGGCCCGAACGGAGCAATGGATCGATTTGACGAATGCGTTCGAGTTCATGCAGCGCGGAATTGCCCAATTTCCTTTCGTTTAACGCAGGATGGCTCTTGCAATACCCTCCAAAGTATACAATTCATGCGATAGGGTTTCATAAACGGAGACCCCGATCCAGGGCTCCTCAACGATGTCTCACCAGAAGCCATTCCGGTGTTTATTTGTCCCAGTCGTGCTCCTCTTGTTGGTGCTGGGGATGACGTTTGGAATGGTATGGCATCATCACGCCGATTCCTCTGCTGCCGCCTGTCCGATTTGCCATCTGATCATCGTGCCGTTGGCGACAGGCATTCATGTATGGTGGGTTCCGGTGCCTCTCGGCACTGTGCCTGAAGCCATCTACATGGAAGCCATCGCCCGCTCTGTTTCACGCCTCCCCACGCGAGCGCCTCCCGCCGCATAGCCTCTGCATTCCCTCCGTGCCTCTGCGGCACGTTCCATCAGTGTATGTCTGTCATGAAGGAGGCTGATTGCCTATGCGTTCGCTACGTATGTGCTTGCCTGTATTCCTGGCTTCGGCGCTTTTCATTGAAGGCGCTGGCGCTCAATCCCCCCCCGGTCCAAGCCAGTCGCCGCCTTCTCCTCAAGCGCAAACGCTTGCACAGAAGCTCGGCGCGGTGACAATTTCGCTGGACGAAGCGATCCAGATGGCGCTCCAGCACAATCACACTTTGATGGCAGCGCGGACCGTCATTCAGCAGGCCCAGGCCGAAGAAACGACGGCCAATCTCCGCCCGAACCCGGTGCTTCTGGGCGACTCGCAGTTCTTGCCGGTCTTCCAGCCAAGTCAATTCAGCTCCGATTACCTCGACAATACGGCACAGTTCGATCTCGGCGTCAGCTATCTGTTTGAGCGCGGCCAGAAGCGGCAACACCGCCTACAGGCAGCCAAAGACGTGACCGCCGTGACTCGATCTCAGGTGACCGACAACGAGCGCAGTCTCAGCTTCAACGTAGCTTCTCTGTTCATCAATGTCGAACTCGCCGAATCGACACTGGAGCTGGCACAGCAGGACCTCAAGAGCTTTCAAGACACGGTGACCATTAGCGAAGAGCGTTATAAAGCAGGCGACACAGGCGAGGACGACCTGCTGAAGATGAAGCTGCAGATGCTTCAGTTCCAGATGGACGTGTCCGCGGCACAGCTCTCCAGGGTGCAGGGACTGTCCGACCTGCGGCAACTGCTCGGATATGAATCGGTAGGCACGGACTATGACGTTACCGGGTCGTTCGACTATCAGGCAGTGAAGGGCAATCTGAATGACTTTCAGGCAAAGGCCTTGGCAAACAGGCCGGACTTGCAGGCGGCCCGGCTGGGAATCAACGCAGCGAATAGCCAGCTTGCTCTGCAAAAGTCCATTGCCAAGAGGGATGTCACGGGGCAAGTGAGCTACACGCACCTGGGCTATTCCAACGACGTTTCACTCTTCGGGCAAATCCAACTGCCGATCTTCGACCGCAACCAGGGTGAGATTGCGCGCGCCGGCTTTGCCGTTACGCAGGCACAGGAGCAGGAGAGTTCCGCCAGCGGACAGGTGCTGACGGATGTAAGAGACGCGTTTGAGGGCCTGCGCGCCAATGACCAGATCGTCTCCCTGTATCGTTCCGGATACCTCGACACGGCGCAGCAGTCCCTCGATATCACCGAGTACGCCTACAAACACGGGGCAGCGAGCCTGCTTGATTTTCTCGATGCAGAACGCAGCGATCGGGCCACTCAACTCGGCTACCGCCAGGCGCTGGCAGCGTACCTGCTGGCGCTGGAACAGCTTCGCGAAGCTGTAGGAACCAGGAGCTTACCATGAACCTTCAACTCATTACTCCCCGCAACCGCAGAATTCATAGTGCCTTGGCGCTCGCTCTGGTGCCGATGCTCACGGCCTGCCGCGCAAACGACCGCGAGCAGGCGAGCCAGATGACGTCTTTCTCCACCAATGCCACCAAGTCCGCGACCCCGGAACTGTTCACCATTCCGCAGGACCAGATGCAGCATGTGCAGGTCGTCACGATTGCGCCATCCACATTGAAGCGCACGCTTCGGCTCACCGGCGCCGTGGCGTACAACGCATTCAACACCACGCCGGTGATTACTCAAGTCGGCGGCCCTGTGAGCAGGATACTGGTTGTGCCGGGACAGCATGTCAACGCAGGCGAACCCATGCTCGACGTGAGCAGCCCGGACTACTCGCAGCTTCTGGACTCCTATTTGAAGGCGGCGGATGCCTCGCGACTGGCGGAGAAGTTCTACGCCCGCGCCGAGGACCTGTTTCAACACCATGCCATCGCCGAACGCGATCTTGAGCAGGCTGAATCGGACCGGACCCAGGCCCAGGCGGACCTGAATGCGGCGGAACAGGGAATGAAAATTCTCGGCATCAAGAATCCCGAGGACCTTGCCAAGGCGCCTTCGTCGGCGCTCATTCCCGTTCTTGCTCCCATCGGCGGTGAAGTCGTCGAGCGTCTTGTCGCGCCAGGCCAGGTGGTGCAGGCGGGCCAAACCCAGGCCTTCACGATTTCAGATCTGCGTACAGTGTGGGTCCTTGCAAACGTGTACCAGGCGGACCTTACTTATGTTCGCAACGGAGACGATGTGGTGGTGGAAACCGACTCGTATCCCGACACCTTTCATGGCCAGATCTCTTATGTCTCGCCGGCGCTCGATCCAAGCACCCGGACGCTGCAGGCGCGCATCCTCGTGGACAATCCGGGCGAGAAGCTGAAACGAGATATGTATTGCACGGTCACAGTGACAGCCGGCGTACTCTCCAATGTGGTTGCCGTGCCAAACTCCTCCATCCTGCGCGATGACAATAACCAGCCGTTCGTCTATGTCGCCACGGGCGCAAACCAGTTTGGCAGGAGAGACGTGGGCCTGGGTGAAAGTCAGAATGGCCAGACGCAAATCATGAACGGCATTTCCGTGGGAGAGAGGGTTGTGGGCGACGGCAGCTTGTTTCTACAGTTTGCCAATTCGCTGCAACACTGAGGAGGCGGTTTCCAATGATTCATCGCATCGTTCAGTTCGCTTTACGGCAACGTGCATTGATTCTGCTGCTGGTGGCGATCGTTGTCATCGCAGGAGTGATCTCGTTCGAGCGCATGCCCGTGGATGCCTACCCCGATCTCTCCCCGCCGATGGTGGAGGTCATTACCCAGTGGCCTGGTCACGCCGCCGAAGAGATCGAACGCCTGGTCACCGTCCCCACCGAAGTTGAGATGAACGGCGTTCCGCAGATGTCCGTGATGCGCTCGATCTCTCTCTACGGCCTGTCGGATGTCATCATGACATTCAACGATGGCACCGATGACTATTTTGCGCGCGAAGTAGTGTTCCAACGACTCAGCGAGGTGGCCTATCCCCAGGGCGTGACCCCGACGCTCTCTCCGCTTGCAAGTCCATCGGGACTTGTCTATCGATATGTTTTGGTGAGCCCCGACCGCACGCCGCAGGAACTGAAGACCTTTGAAGACTGGGTGGTCGAACGTGAATACAAGCAGGTGACTGGGGTCGCTGACGACTCCGGCTTCGGCGGCACGGTCATGCAGTATCAAGTATTGCTCGACCCGGCAAAACTCTACGCGTACCACCTCACCGTGCCAACCGTGATTCAACAGTTGAACGTCAATAATTCCAATGCGGGAGGCGGGTTCTACTCGCAGGGCGATCAATTCTATTATGTCCGAGGCATCGGCTTGGTTCAGGACACCGCGGATATTGGCGACATCGTGGTGGGCTCGCAGAACGGAACCCCGATTCATATTCAGGATATCGGTGAAGTCGTCATAGGAAACGCCCCGCGGCTGGGAGAATTCGGGTTCAACAAAACGGATGATGCCGTCGAGGGCGTCATCATGATGCGACGCGGCGAACAGACACAGAATGTGCTGCAAGGGGTTGAAGCAAAGACCCGCGAACTCAACGAACGCGTCCTGCCATCCGACATCAAAGTGCTCCCCTACTATGACCGAAGCGATCTTGTGCAACTGACCATCAACACGGTCGAACACAACCTGCTGCTTGGGATGGCCCTTGTTCTTCTCGTCCTGATGGCTTTTCTGGTCAGCATTCGCGCTGCGGTCATCGTGGCGCTCACCATTCCCTTGTCTCTGCTGTTTTCGTTCATCTTCCTGCACGCGGAAGGTATACCGGCCAACCTGTTATCGATCGGCGCCATCGATTTTGGAATTCTCATCGACGGGACCCTGGTGATGGCAGAGAACATCTTCCGCGTCCTGGGTGAGCGCGAAGGCCAGCAGTACGACCTCACCGAAGTGATCCGGAGCGCAGCAAAAGACGTCGATCGTCCTATCTATTACTCCGTCGCAGTCATTATTGCGGGTTATCTGCCGATCTACGCGCTGAACGGACCATCGGGAAAACTATTCAAGCCGATGGCCAACACCATGGCAATCGCCCTGGTTGGCGCGCTGATCTTTACCCTCACCTTGGTCCCGGTGATGTGCTCTTACTGGTTCAAAAAGGGTGTTCATGAGCGCGTGAACAAACCCTTTGAGTGGGTACGCGCCAAATATGCCGTGCAACTCGAGTGGTGCCTCGATCACCCCAAGTCAACCATGTTCTGGGCCACCGCGATCTTCGCCGCCACGCTCCTGCTGGTGCCTTTCATTGGCGGAGAATTCATGCCCCATCTGGACGAAGGCGCATTATGGGTCCGGGCAACCATGCCCTATACGGTTTCCTTCGATACCGCCAGCAAGCTCTCGCCGCAGGTCCGCGATATTTTGATGGAGTATCCGATGGTTACCGACACTGCATCGGAGCTTGGCCGTCCGGATGACGGCACCGATCCCACGGGGTTCTACAACGACGAGTTTTATGTTGGTTTGAAGCCTTATGACGATGCCTCCTGGAAGACGGGCACGATTCATACCAAGGCAGAACTGACCGAGGACATCCAGAAGCGACTTGCGGCGTTTCCCGGAGTCATCTTCAATTACACGCAACCTGCTGAAGATGCGGTGGACGAAGCACTGACGGGCCTGAAGAGCGCACTCGCGGTAAAGATCTATGGCCCCGACCTGAATGTGTTGCAGAGCAAGGCGCTTGATATCAAACGCAGTCTCTCGCAGGTGCCTGGATTTACGGAGCTGACGATTGTTCGCGAACTCGGCCAGCCCAGCCTGCTGATCGATGTGGATCGCGACAAGATCGCCCGGTACGGCATCAATGTAGCAGACGTCGAGGCAGTTGTTCAGGCTGCTGTAGGCGGCCAGGCCGCAACCCAGGTCATCCAGGGTGAAAAGCTGTTCGACTTGGTAGTGCGCAT
The DNA here is from genome assembly GCA_964595345.1 of uncultured Occallatibacter sp. GTDB lineage: Bacteria > Acidobacteriota > Terriglobia > Terriglobales > Acidobacteriaceae > Telmatobacter. Next base: position 1,576 of record CAZQPY010000089.1, on the reverse strand, counting down.
GAAACCGGAGTTCCGGGAGAATGCAAAGCAGATCGGCAACCTGCTGGTCGGCACACCATCAGGCCAGCAAATCCCAATGAGTGAGCTGGCGAACATCCATGAGGCCGGTGGCGCGTCGATGATTTATCGCGAAAACAACTCACGCTATATCGGCGTGCAGTACAGCGTCGAAGGTCGCGACCTGCAGAGCGCCGTGGTGGCCGGCCAGCGCTCGATCGAGGATATTTCAAAATCCCTACCCCCCGGATACCGGCTCACCTGGGGCGGAGAGTATGACGAGCTGCTTCAGGCAAAGCGCCAGATGGAATTCATTGGCCCGCTTGCCGTGCTGATCATATTCATGATCCTGTTTGCGCTCTATGGAAACTTTAAATTCCCGTTCACCATCGCTCTTGGGGTCCTGTTGACCGAGCCTGTCGGCGCCCTGGTCGCTCTCAAGCTGACCCACACGCCGTTCAGTGTCTCATCGGCGTTAGGTCTGCTTGCCTTGATGGGCGTTTCGGTGGAAACTGCCGTGATTCTCGTCTCCTACATCAACAAACTCCGCCTGGAAAACAAAGATATCCGCACCGCAACCCGCGAAGCTTCGCTCTTGCGACTACGGCCCATTATGATGACCGCGCTGGTTGCCTGCCTCGGACTATTGCCTGCGGCGCTCTCCACCGGCATCGGTTCCGACACGCAAAAACCATTTGCCATCGTAATAGTCGCGGGACTGATCTCGCGGCTCTTCCTCGGCTTCTTCGTCAACCCTGTGCTGTACGAGATGGTCGCCACGGATGGAGATGTGCTGCAGGTCTGAGCCTGTTTGGACCTGCCTGGCGGCCCGCGGTGCAGGTACAGTTTAGTTTTCTGGATTATGAGCGATTGAACGCTGTGCTGGACGCATAGGACATTGCCTGTCTGTCGCCATCCGCCGCATCGCCGTCTCGCCGAGACCGCCGCCGCATGTGTGTCCTTATGCTGTTGAGAGTTCCAAGCCGGATATCGCGCAAACGGATATTCCGCCGCCGCGGTGAGGACGGTATATCCCGCTGCCGCGAAACAAAGAATCAGTTCAATGGCCTTTTCAGCTCGAGTGCTCTTTAGCCACAAACGGGACAAACACTTCGTAACTCATTGGCGATAAATTGATTGGTGCCGGGAGGGGGGCGGATTGCCTCTGCGTATTGATTCTAAATAAGTTATTGAGAATCATGGACGCTCATACCTGTCAAAACGCAGAAAACGCGGTTTCCACACACGTAATACACACACGGGGTTTTCAGCAACTGGCCTCTCCTCAGTCCACGCAAAGGCGATTTCTCGTCAACCGACGGCACCGAGGTAAGAGTTCTATCCCGACGTGGCCACGCATTACATCAGAAAGCATCGGGAGAAACTGCTCCGCCAGCAGCAGTAATCTTCTTCTGTTCTCGCTGGCTTCCCCGTCCCGATTCATTGACCTGTGGCCCTCGCGCATAAATCTCTCGCTCCGCCTGAATCCTTTTCCTCCACAGCCCCTCTTCCTAAATAGGGTAATTACACACTTGACGAATCATGCTCCCGTCGAGATAATGGGGGTGCGCGATGAAGT
>CAZQPY010000088.1:0-20572 GCA_964595345.1 uncultured Occallatibacter sp. | reverse complement strand
GATGGTCAACAACCAGTTCCAGGCGCTTGCCGTCATGCAGGCTTCTTTCGCGCGGTGTCGTTGAAGGCATTCTAACCCCGTTTAACGTCAATAGAAAACAAGATCCGCAGGCTCGAATCCCGGCACTTACGCCAAGACTCCCATGCGCTTGGCCACGCGCTCGAAGGTCTCCAGCGCCTGATCAAGTTGCCCTTTCGTGTGTTCGCTGGTGAGGATGGCGCGAATGCGGGCCTTGCCCTCGGGCACGGTAGGGAACGCGATCCCCGTAGCCATCACCCCCTCCTCGAACAGCGCCCTGCTGAACTCCATGGCTTTGCGCCCCTCGCCGACAATGATCGGGGTGATGGGGGTTTCGGTGGCCGGCGTGGTGACCCCGCCGATATTGAATCCCGCCCGTATAAGTTCGCCCTGGAAGTACCGTGTATTTGCCCACAGCCGCTCGATCCGCTCCGGCTCCTGCTCCAGAATGTCGAACGCGGCGATGCAACTGGCGGCGACCGATGGCGGATGCGAAGTCGAAAACAGAAATGGCCGCGCCCGGTGATAGAGGTAGTCGATCAGGTCGCGGCTGCCGCAGACGTACCCGCCGAGCGCGCCGATTGCCTTGCTGAGCGTCCCGACCTGCACGTCGACCTTGCCATGCACGTTAAAGTGATCGACCGATCCGCGGCCGTTGCGGCCCAGCACGCCAGAGGCGTGGGCGTCGTCGACCATCATGATGGCGCCGCATTTCTCGGCCAGCGCGGCAAGCTTGTCGACGGGGCCAATGTCGCCGTCCATGGAGAAGACGCCGTCTGTAATGACCAGTTTGCGGCCCGGCTCATTGGCGACTTCTTGCAACAGCTCCTCGCAGTGGGCGACGTCCTTGTGGCGAAAGACCTTGATTTTGGCGCGGGAGAGGCGCGCGCCGTCGATGATGCTGGCGTGGTTCAGCTCGTCGGAGAGGATGATGTCCTCTTTGCCGAGCAGGGAGCCGACGGTTCCCGCGTTGGCGGTGAAACCGGACTGGAAGACGACGCAGGCTTCGACATTCTTGAAGCGGGCGATCTTTTCTTCGAGATCCAGGTGGATGCGCATGGTTCCGGCGATGGTGCGGACAGCTCCAGAGCCGACGCCAAAGGCGCGGGTGGCGGCCAGGGCAGCCTCGATCAGTTTGGGGTGGTTGGCCAGGCCGAGGTAGTTGTTGCTGGCCAGGTTAATGACCTGCCGTCCGTCGTAGTGGCAGACCGGGGCCTGCTGGTCGTCGAGCACGCGCAGGCGGAAATAGGTGCCCTGGGCGCGGAGGTCGTCGAGCACGGCGGTGAGATGGGCGAGCTGGGGACGGGGAGCTGTGGTCGTCATTCGGAGCACCTCGGCAAGGAGTAAAACTCCAGTTCCTGAGGATAACTCCATTCGGCGCACCGCGCGAAGGACGGCGGCGGTGAGGCGGTCGTGGCCGGGGCGAGCGCTGGTTTGCCGGGAGCTCGTGTCTTTCTCGCAGGGAGTGCGTCCAAAGGGGAGGCGGAATGGCTTCAGCTGGGCCCAGCCGGATACAATAGGGGTCTACGTAGCCGAAGCTGGGCGAACCACGATTTTTCTTGAGATTTGGAGCAGGTGCAAGTGAGAGGGATGAACTGCCGCGGTCTGCGGCTTGAGTTGGTTGCAGGACTGGGTATCGCATTGGCGATGCCCGCGCTGGCGATGGCTGCGAATACGCAAGGCCTGGCCACGCAGACCACGCTGTCCGCGGAGACTCGCGATCAGGGCGGACGGACGCAGGCCACCCTTTCGGTGTCTGTGATGGGCGAAGACGGGCTTCCAGCAACCGGTGCAGTGGCGATCAAGGACCACGGCCGGGACGTTGCGGGTGTTCCGCTGAACACGGAGGGACAGGCCACGGCGGTAGTTTCGCTCGCGGCAGGCGACCATACGCTGCGCGCGGTGTACGTGGGCGACGATAGCCACCAGAAATCGGCTTCTGCGGTGGCCGCGGTGCATGCGCTGGTGTCGACCACGCCAACCTTCACAGTCTCGGTGGCGCCGGGAACCATGACCTTGACAGCCGGCACGACGGGCAATGTCACTGCCTCGGTGGCGCCGGAGAATGCTTCGAACCTGACCGCGCCGATGTTTGTGGAGCTTTCCTGCTCGGGCCTTCCCGACGAGTCTTCGTGTACCTTTACCCCACAGAACGTGGAGATTCAGCCGGGCACAACAGCTGCATTGACCAGTAATATGGTCATTCTGACGCAGAAGGCCTCGGCCTCGCTGACCAAGCCGGCAGCCGGGCACAGCATGCATCCGGTCACGCTGGCGATTCTCCTTCCTGGAGTGTTGGGCCTGTTGGGCCTAGCATGGGGCGGACGTCGCAGTCGCTGGATCAGCCGGGTTTCGCTCTTGGCGCTGCTTTCACTGGTCACCATGTTGGGCACCACTGCCTGCAACCCGCGCTACTACTACTTGAACCACGGCCCCATTCCGAATCCCGCCACCCCGGCGGGCACCTACAAGGTGACTGTGACGGCGCAGTCCAGCAACGGTATTACCGCGATTACCACCAACGCGACCATGACGTTGACCGTTCAGTAGTCGCCGAAACGGCGCCCAAAGCACATTATGACGCGATGGCATTCTCTTCCCGCTGCAATATTCAAGCTGGTTGAGAATGCCCCGGCCTCTGTGCTTCTGCATTGCTCCTGCCCTTCCGAAGATAATCCCTGCAGCCGATTGTTCACCGATCCGCGGCGCGTTCTTGTAGCGCGGCAGGCCGATGAGATTCCTGTGCTTTTCTCCGCGATTGAAGACGCGGTCGCGGCCGGACGCTTTGCCGCCGGCTACTTTGCCTACGAATGCGGGACGGCCTTTGAGCCGACCGCCGGGCAATGTCTGGTCAAGGCAAGGCAGCAATTGGCCCAGCCGCTTGCCTGGATCGGGATCTACGATCGCTGCTATTGCTTTGATCACCGCACGGGCGCATTCCAGGATGGGAGCCCTGACGGGCCGGACAGTCTGAGCGGGGATGCGCAGGACGGGGAGCTTGCCCCCGTGCAGGTGTCCGCGTGGCTCGATCTGAGCGAAGCTGAGTATGCGGAGCGCATCGCGGCGATCCAGGAGGGGATTCGCGCGGGCGACGTCTACCAGCTGAATTTCACGGTTCCCCTGCGGATTGAGACGAAGGGCCGTCTGGCGACGCTCTATGGCCGGCTGGCGGAGCGGCAGCCGGTGCAGTTTGGGGCTTATGTGCATTGCGAAGATGGCGTGCAGATTCTGTCGTTTTCGCCGGAGCTCTTCTTTCGCGTGGAGGGCGACGACAACGGGGGCAGGCGGATCACGACGCGTCCGATGAAAGGCACCGCTCGACGTGGCCGCACCACGCGCGAAGACCGGACGCAAGCCGAGTGGCTGCGCAACGACGCGAAGAATCGAGCCGAAAACATCATGATTGTCGACCTGCTGCGCAACGACCTGGGCAGGCTGTGCAGCTTTGGCAGCGTGCGCGCGGAGGAGTTGTTCGCGACGGAGCGGCATCCGACCCTGTGGCAGATGACCTCGACGGTGAGCGGAACACTGCGGCCGGAGATTGGCTACCGGCAGATCTTTCGCGCGCTGTTCCCGTGCGGCTCGATCACCGGAGCGCCCAAGGTGCGGGCCATGCAGATGCTGGCCGAGTTGGAAGGCGACCCGCGCGGCGTGTATACCGGGGCCATCGGGTACTTTTCCCGGCAGAGAACGGTCTTCAGCGTGGCCATACGGACTTTGGAGATGGACGGGGAACTGGACGCCGAGATCGATTCCAAGGCTGACGCGGCGACAGAGAAGAGCGCAGAGGAACCGGTGCACCGGGGCAGGATGGGAGTCGGCAGCGGCATCGTGATCGACTCGAATGCCGCGGAGGAATACCGCGAATGCATGCTCAAGGCCGCATTCCTGACCGGCTTGGCCAAATCGCCGGGGCCGGACGCAACTCCCACGCCAAATCTGGGAAGCTTCAGCCTGGTGGAAACCATGCTGTGGCGCGACGGATACCCGCTGCTTGAATCCCATCTAGCCCGGCTGGAGGATTCGGCTGCCTACTTCGACTTTGCGTATGACCTCGGGCAGATCACGGCGGCGCTGCAAACGGAGGCGGAAGGGTTTGCCCCCTTGGATTTCCGAGCCGAGGATTCGCGGTCTGGGCAGTCCAGAAAAGTCCGCTTGCTGTTGGACCGGTCCGGCGGCCTGAAGTTGGAGAGCGAGCTTCTGGATCCAGGCCAAGAAAAGATCCTGCGGGTGCGGCTGTCCGAGCGGCGTACCGACCCCGACGACCCGATGCTGTTTCACAAGACCACGCATCGACCCCTGTATAGCGAGGAATGGAATGCTGCGCGGGCAGCGGGCTTTGACGATGTGCTCTTCCTGAACCGGCGCGGCGAGGTGACGGAGAGCGCCACAGGCAATGTTTTTCTGGTAAAAGCCGGGCGCTGGTTCACGCCGCCTCTGGAGTGCGGCCTGCTGGCAGGCGTGGAGCGCCGACGGCAGCTCGAGACGCATCCGGAGATGGAAGAGCGGGTACTGACGCCAGCGGACTTTCGCTCCGCGGACGCGCTCTACCTGACCAACGCGGTGCGAGGAATGCGCGCAATGCGGATCGAAGGGTAAGAATCAGGCGAGCGAGGCCTTCACGATGGTCTCGGCCCGTGCCAATGAACCCAGACTGAAAACCTGCGTGTAGCCGATCCTGGTCAAGGTCCGTTTGGCCAACCCGCTGCGCATGCCGCTCTGGCAATGCAGCAGCATCACCCGGTGCTTGTCCGGAACCATGCGGGGCACGGCTGTTTCAATCCCGTTCAACGGCAAATTCACTGCGTAAGGAAGATGCCCGCAGGCGAACTCGCTCGCGCTGCGCACGTCGACGAGCATGGCTCCGTTTTTCAGGTACGCGGCGGCTTTCTTCACAGGAATCTGGCCTGCGCGCTTCGTCCACAGGAAGACAAGAAGGAGTGCTAGAAGAATGTAGGCTGGCCATTGCATAGCCAGCAGGGTAACGCGCCGCGGCAACGGACGGGAAGCCCAATTTACATTTTTTGCACATCCACCAGCACAGAGTAGAACGTGGCGGCCGCGCCGAGGTCGGTGAGCCGCTCGCTGGTCAGCGCATTTACATTTGCGCCGTCGGGATGGAACTTGGCCCAGTCCAGCCGGCCGGCAACCACACCCTGCGGAACGCTGCCGTTGACCAACGCAGTGAGATGTATCGATCCGCGATCGTTCCAGACGCGTACCGAATCTCCATCCGCAATGCCGCGGGCCGCGGCGTCGACGGGGTGCATCTCCAGCCGCTGGGTTACGCGAGCCTCCATCTTGCGATGACCGTCGAGATGGGCGAAAGTGGAGTTCATGTAGTTGTCGGCCTTGCGTCCCAGAAATTCCAGAGGATAGCGCGCGGCGTCCGCCCCCCAGCGCGATTCCACTGGTGGAATGAAGGCCGGAAGCGGGTCGAGCCCATCGGCGGCGAGAGCTTCGGAATAGAACTCGATCTTGCCCGACGGAGTGGGCGGCGGAGGCGAGGAGTTCGGCCCATCAGTGTAGGGCAGGAAGGGAAGCGACTCCGGCTCGCGGTGGAAGGCCAGCGGAATGTGCCCCTTCTGCTTCAAATCTTCCAGAGTAATGTGTTCCATGCCCGGATTCATCGAGTGGCCGTCCGCGCCGCCCTCTTCGCAAATAGCGAGCGCTTGGCGGATGATCTCCTCCGGCGTGTCGCGGAAGCATTCCTCGGTAAAGCCCATGCGCTGGGCAAGCCGTCCGAAGAGCCAGACGTTGGAGCGCGCCTCGCCAGGCGGCTCGATTGCCTGATTGGAGAGCTGAACATAGTAATGGCCGTACGCGCCCTGAATGTCGGTGTGCTCCAGGAAGGTGGTCGCGGGCAGCAGGTAGTCGGCGTAATCGGCGGTGTCGGTGAAAAAAAGATCGTGCACCACGGTGAAGAGATCTTCGCGCTCAAGTCCGCGGCGAACAGCATTCTGGTTGGGCGCAACGGCGACGGGGTTGGAGTTGTAGACGAAGAGGGCCTGCACGGTTGGGCCGTCTTCTTCCTGATCGCCAAGTTCCGTCAGCGCGTGGCCCAGCGAAGACATATTCACCACCCTTGCCAGACGCCGGATAGGAGAGCTAAGCGCCAGATCGGGGCGTTCAACGGCTTCCTTGTTCCACGCGAAAGCGCCGCTGGTGGAGATTTGCGCGCCGCCGCCGCGGTAGCGCCAGGCTCCGGTGAGGGCGGGCAGCATGGCGATGGCCCGCGCCGCGGTGCCGCCATTTTCCGAGCGCTGCACGCCGTAGTTCATGCGCAAGGCCGCAGGGCGAGTGGTGGCATATTCGCGGGCCAGTTGTTCCACTTCGGCAGCTCTTAATCCGGTCCAGGCGGCGACGCGATCGGGGGGATACTCCTTCGCCCGTTCGCGCAGCTGATCGATGCCATGGGTCAGTTCTTCAATATAGCCGCGGTCTTCCAGACCCTCGTTCAGTATGACGTGCATCATGCCCAGCGCCAGCGCGGCGTCGGTGCCTGGACGAATCGCGATGTGCCAATCGGCCAAAGCGGCGGTTCTGGTCCTATAGGGATCGATCACGATAAGCCGCGCCCCATTGCGGCGGGCCTGCTCGATCATGGGCCAGAGGTGAACGTTGTTGCCATGGATGTTTGCGCCCCAGGCAAGCACCAGCTTGGCCAGCCTGAAATCCTCGGTGGGGGTGCCGTACTTTTTGCCGTAGACGAGATTCCAGCCCACTCCGCCGGCCTCGGAGCAAATAGTCCGGTCCAGCTGGCTAGCGCCGAGCCGGTGAAAGAAGCGGCGGTCCATGGATCCGTAGCCGAGCACGCCGATGGTTCCCGCGTAGCTGTAAGGCAGAATCGACTCCGAACCGAATTGGTTGACAGTCCGTTGCAGGCGCGCGGCGATTTCGTCGAGGGCTTGGTCCCAACCGATGCGCTCAAATGCGTCGAACTCGTGCCCGCGCCGCAACGAGCCCTTTCGTGCTCCGGGCTTTCGTCTCAAGGGGAAGAGTATACGGTCCGGGGCATAGACCCGATCGAGGTATTTGGCCACTTTGCCGCACAAGAATCCATTTGTAACCGGCTGAGTGGGATCGCCGGCAACCTTGATGGCGCGCCCCTCGGCGTCGACGGTGACCAGCACCGCGCAGGAGTCCGGGCAATCATGAGAACAAACCGCATGCACGATGCGAAATGGATCCGCGGACAGCATGGATTCATTGTAAGCCGAGGGCGAGTGAGTGCCGAACAGAAGATGTCGCGCGGACAATTCGCGCGGAAGTTCCCCGGAGGTGCGTTACGTCCTGTACACTGGTCGCGTCATGAGCTGCCTCTTTTGTAAGATCATTGATGGAAGCATTCCTTCGACGGCTCTGTTCGAAGACGACATCTGCTATGCCTTCGCGGACATTCATCCGCAGGCTCCGGTGCATGTTTTGGTGGTACCGCGGGAGCACATTCCCTCCATGGCCGATTGCAACCAGGACGATACCCAGTTGATGGGCCACCTGCTGTGGGCCGCCACGCAGATTGCGCAGTTGAGAAATCTCGACGGCGGTTATCGCGTGGTGGTCAACACTGGGGAGGACGGCGGGCAGACGGTGGAGCATCTGCACCTTCACCTGCTGGGCGGCCGCTTGCTCACTTGGCCCCCTGGATAGGGTTGTTTCTCTTCAGAACCTGAATCGATATCCGGCGTGCGCCATACTTGAGAAGTGGCCAAAAGGACGCTTCTGTCAAAACCCCCGCACCCCGCTGAGCCCATGATCTTCGTTTCAAAGCTTCCCGCGATCGGCCTCGGCGTCAGATCTTCCGCCGCAACCGGGTCCGCCACTCGTAATCGGCATCCTCAATTAAGCGTTGAACTTCCTTGAACTTCTGCCGATTGGATGGTTAGGAGCGGCTTCCGCCGTATTCGGGCACTCAGTCTTTAATCTTTAGTGTCAGGGCCCTTTTTTACATTTCATTGCACTTGGGCTCCTGTCACTGGCATCTGAAAAGATTTTCGATTGCGAACCCGATGTCGTCAATTGAAAGGTTATTGACCGCCATGTTCGCCATCCGTGATCTTCCTATCTCCCAAAAATTTGTATACGCTTTCGGCCTGGTGTGCACCTTATGCCTCGTGCTCGGGGCTTTCACGCTCATGGCCTTCCGCGATATAGCGGAAAGGAATCGGATCGTGAGCGCGACCAATATTCCAGCGATTGCCGTCTTGGACTCATTGAACCGGGACGTCCGCGATATTCGTCGCGAGGACCAGAATGTGACATTGCGCACAACGCCGGAATTCGTTGCGAAGCACATGGGCAGGCGAAAGACCGCAATCGAGCATTTCCAAAGCGATTTGAAGGAATACGAAAACTACATCCAGACCCCGGAGCAGCGGGACCTCTATCGGAAGATCGTCTCCAACGGGGCGCAGTTGCAAGACATAAGCGATCGCAGTCAAGCCCTATTGGCTTTGGGACAAGTGAAGGAGGCGGGCGATCTGTTGACCGATGACGCCACTTTCGTGGTTTTCGATGCGACCAAAATGGCTGTTCTCGACAGCTACAAGCTCAACGTCGAGAGCGGCACGGAGAACGCTCTGGCGGCTACGAAAGCAAGCCAACGCGCCACCTGGGTGAACCTCTCCGCTACTCTTTGCATCTTCCTCCTTTGCGGGCTCGTCGGAATTGTTCTGACGCGTCTCATAGTCCCTCCTTTGGTGGCAACCACCAAGGCGCTTGAAAAGCTGGCAGGCAAAGACCTCTCGGCGCGGGTCGAGGCCGTGGGCCAGGACGAGGTTGGAAGGCTCTCCCAGGCCGTAAATGTCTGTGCGGATGAGATGCGCGACGTTTTGCAGGCCGTGACCCGCAGTGCGGAGATGCTCTCGGCTTCCGCGGCGGAGCTGAGTACGCAGTCGCTTCAAACCTCGGGGAACATTGAGACGCAGACCAGCAAGATCAACCAGATTGCGGCCGCGGCGCAAGAGATGACTGCCACCATTGGCGAGATCAGCCAAAGCTCCGAGTTGGCTGCCGCATCGAGCCGCGGTTCTGCCGCGGCTGCCAACCAGAGCGGCGTCGTGATGCAGTCCGCAGCCAGGACCATGGAGAAGATCTCTACATCGACCACCTCGGTTGCCGAGAAGATTGGGAACCTGGCACATCGCTCCGAGGACATTGGGAAGGTGGTAACGGTGATTCAGGAGATCAGTGAGCAAACCAACCTGCTCGCCCTGAACGCCGCAATTGAAGCAGCTCGCGCCGGGGAGCATGGGCGTGGATTTGCCGTAGTGGCTGGCGAGGTACGACGGTTGGCGGAACGCACCAAAGGAGCCACGGAGGAGATCGCCGTCACCATCCGCAGCATCCAGACCGAGACCAGAGAGACGCTCGAAGTGATGTCCACCAGCCGCGGGGCGGTAGCGAACGGCATGAGTGAGACAGCCAATGCCAGCGACAGCCTGAAGGCGATTATCTCTTCGTCGAAGGACATCGAGATGCAGGTCAATATGATCGCAACGGCGGCCAACCAACAGACCGCGGCATCCAGTGAGATCTCTGAATCGGCCAACCAGATTTCCAGCCTGGCAATCGAGAATTCTCAAGCCGCACGGGAAACTGCCGATGCGAGCAAGAATCTCTCGCTATTAGCCAACGACTTGAATGGCATCGTCGGCGAATTCCGTCTCGATCAAGAAACATCGCACTTTTCAACCATGAGATAGAGAGTCAACGGCTCGGCAGCCTCCCGCCACGCGGAGAGTCTGACCCAATCCGACGAAGACTTGACCAATCCCGAGCTGAGTCCGTCAACAAGAGACGTGCGGAGGCATGTTCGGATGGCGCGAGGGCGCAAGAAACCGAATGCGCGTTATGCGGCAACCTGGCTCTGCGCGCTGCCTCCGCGCCACAGGGCGGCCTCGGCTTCGCGGCGCTCCTTGAGTGCGGGGCACTCCTGACCGTTGGCGTGATCCCAGCGCAGCAGTTGTTCGGCAGCATCGTCGTACCGGCCCGCGTTGAGAATCTTCAGCAGTGTCGAAGTGGCCAGCTTGCCGGAGCCGAGGTTGAAGGCGAAATCCACCAGCGCGTCGAACTGGCCCTGCGTGAGGTGAACCCTTACCATCCTCTGCACGGCCTGTTCGGCGTCGCGCACATCCGAGTAAAGGATCTCCGTCGCCTGGGACTCATCGATGCCGTTGGGGAAGGACTCGGGATGGAGCAAACGGTGGCCGTAGCCAATGGTGGGATGCCCGGAAACATCGAGATAGACACGGCTGCGAAATCCTTCGGAACGCTTCAACAACTCCAGACCTGCGGTGCTGAATTGCATAGAGCCTCCTGTGATGCCGATGGTCGTGCAAGTCAACGCTAGCAATTTCAGGGTTAATTCTTCGCAAAGCGCAGGTGAAAAAGCGGGTCGGCTGCGAAACAGGCTGTTGCATTGGGTGGCGCGGAGGGGGAAAACGCGGAGGAAACTCCCCCAAACTGTATACTTGATCTTTCCAGCCCCGCAAACAGAGTGACCGCTCGACGAGGTGAGTGTTGCCCTTTACGACCCAATACAAGCCTGTGAACGAAGCGGCGGGGCTTCCACTCTATGTCGATCTGGACGGTACGCTGGTCAAATCGGATACGCTGGTGGATTCGCTGTTGGTCCTAATGCGCACACGGCCTGCGCAATTGCTGAATTTGCCCGCTCGACTCCTGCACGGCAAGGCCGCCTTCAAGGCCTTCTTTTCCGAAGCAATTTCTCTCGATGTGACGCATCTGCCCTATAACCGCAAGCTCCTGCAGTATCTGCAGAAGGAGCGGGCCGCGGGGCGCGAGATCTACCTGGCCACCGGAGCGGATACGCGGCTGGCGCAGCGGGTGGCGGATCATCTGGGCATCTTTGCCGGGGTACTGGGCTCGGACGGAACCACCAACCTGATCGGCGCAAACAAGCTGGAGCGGCTTCGCAATCACCGCAACGCGGGCGGATTCGACTACATTGGCAACGCGCGGCCGGATCTTACTCTGCTGGCGGCTGCGCAGGCACCGATGGTGGCCAATCCGAGCCTCGGCCTGCGCATGGGGATGCGAGCACGCGGGATTCACCCGACAACGGAATTCTTGGAGCGCACTCATCCGCTGAATTCGCTGCTGAAGGCGATCCGCGTGCATCAGTGGGCCAAGAATCTGCTGCTCTTCCTTCCTCTGCTGCTGGCGCATGGACTCTCGATGGCGCGCTTTCTCCCTGCGCTGCTCGGGTTTATCTGCTTCAGCCTGACCGCTTCAGCCACCTACATCGTCAACGATCTTCTGGATATCGAAACCGACCGGCGTCATCCGCGCAAACGTCGGCGGCCCTTTGCCTCGGGAGATCTGCCGGCCTCGGCGGGCATAGCGATTGTGGCGTTGTTTCTACTGCTGGCGCTCTCCGCGGCGCGGCTGTTGCCGGTTGCTTTTTACTTCTGGCTGATGCTCTACCTGGCGACCACGGTGGCGTATTCGACCTATCTGAAGCGGGTGGCGCTGGTGGACGTGCTGGTGCTCGCCGGTCTTTACACGCTGCGGCTGAAGGCCGGTGGCGCGGCGACCTCGACGCTGATTTCGCACTGGCTGGCCGGCTTCTCGATCTTCCTGTTTCTGTCTCTCGCGTTTGTGAAGCGATTTGCGGAACTGGAAAACCTGCGTGCCAGCGGGGCTACGCCAAAGAATGGCCGTGGCTACCTGTTGACCGACGCTCACCAACTGCGCAGCTTCGGCACTTCCAGTGCCTTTGCCGCGGTGGTGGTGTTTGCCAACTACATCAGCGGGCACGACGTGACGGTGCTGTACAGCCAGCCAGATTACCTGTGGCTGATTGTGCCACTGATGATCCTCTGGCTGTGCCGGGTATGGTTGCTGGCCTCGCGCGGCGAACTCAATGAGGATCCGGTGATCTTTGCCATCACCGACCGGATGAGCCTGCTGATCGGCGCGCTGGTGGCAGTGATCGCGGTCGCCGCGATCTAGCACTTGCAGTGCGGCTGCTGCGTCGCGTTGCCCGCGCTAGAGAAAAAGCGCGGGACCCGGGATCGAGGCAATGCAGACCATTTGAATGCGCAAACCCTCCCACCCTTTCTGCCCGACGCGGGGACGGGTTGGGATTCTGACTCTTGGGTTCGGGGTTATTGCGCGTCGAAATTCCCCAACACTACAGTTGCAGATCGGCAATTCCGGAGGGACCAGTTTTAACCCCCTGAATTCAGGTCCAAAAAGCGGGCCTTCACAGTCTGCGGAAAAACCCGTCGGATGGGCAAGAAGCGTCAGGGCACGACTTTAGTCGTGTCTCCATGGGCCGGCGGCCCACCCAAGTGCATGAAAACGTCTCAAAAATGCGCATTGAATCCAAAAGGCTTACGGACGTTTTCGACCGTGCCGCAAGTGCCGCAGAATGAACGGGGCTTTACAGACTGCGGAAAAACTCCATCGGGAAGGCAAGAAGCGTCAGGGTACGACTTTAGTCGTGCCGCAAGTGCCGCAGAATGAACGGGGCTTTAGCCCCTGAGGCTTTTCTCTCGGGCATTCAACTTAAAATGATGCCTTTTCCGCAGCCTGTTCAGGCCCGGATAGAGGCCTGCCCCGGCAAGTACAACTGTCGCTTTAGTTGAAAAGGTCTTTCATCTTCTCAATCAGGCTCGGCGATGTGGGCTTGTTCTCGACGCTGAGCGACTCGGCAAGTTTGCTGACCAGTTCGCGCTGCGGGCGGCTCAGCTTGCGGGGGATCTGCACAACCACCTGAACCACCAAATCTCCTGCGCCGCGCTCATTGAGGAACGGAACTCCCTTGCCGCGGATGCGCAACTGCTTGCCGCTCTGCGTGCCCTCGGGAATCTTGAGGATCACTTCGCCGCCGATGGAGGGAATCTTGACCTCGGCGCCCAACGCGGCCTGCGGAAAGCTGATGGGAATGACGCAATGCAGATCGTGGCCCTCGCGCTCAAAAAAGTCGTGGGGGCGAATCGAAAGCACCACATAAAGGTCGCCGCGAGGACCGCTGGAGCGGCCGGCGTCGCCTTCGCCTGAGTACCGGATGCGGGTTCCATCCTCAACTCCGGCGGGCACTTTGACGTTGAGCTTGAGCTCCTTGGTGGCGCGGGTTTCTCCCTTGCAGGTGGTGCAGGGGTCGCTGATGACCGTGCCGGCGCCGCCGCAGACGCTGCAGGTTCGCGCCACGGCAAAAAAGCCCTGCTGGTAGCGGACCTGTCCGCGACCCTGGCACTGGCTGCAAGCGACCGGTCCGCGGCCGGAGGTGCTGCCGCGCCCTTTGCAGGTTTCGCAGCTTTCAAGGCGGCGAATCTTGACTTCGGTCTCGGTGCCGAAGATGGCGTCCTCGAAGTTGATGGTCATGTCGAAGCGCAAGTCGTCGCCGCGTTGTTGACGCTGGTGGCGCTGTGCGCCCGCATTGACGTTGAACATCTCGCCGAACAGGTCGCCGAAGATGTCGCTGATGTCCACGCCGCCGGGGAACGGTCCGCCACTGAATCCCTGGTTGGCCGGGCCGGCATGGCCGTAGCGGTCGTAAGCGGCACGTTTGTCGGCATCGCTCAGCACCTGGTAGGCCTCGCTGGCCTGTTTGAATCTCTCTTCGGCAACATGATCGCCGGGATTGCGATCCGGGTGGAACTTGAGCGCCTGTTTGCGATAGGCGCTCTTCAACTCCTGTTCGGATACGTCGCGGCTTACGCCGAGTACTTCGTAGTAGTCTGCTTTGCTCACGTTTACTCGCTTGCCTGTTTGGAATTGGTTCCTACGCGCACCAGCGCGGGACGCAGTAATCGATCGCGCAGCCGATAGCCGCGCCGGATTTCCTCGGCCACGTGCTGGTCGGGGATGTCCAGGCGCTCAACCGTGCCCAGCGCTTCGTGCATGCGCGGGTCGAACTCCGCACCCAGGGTGGGAACCGCCGTGACCTGTAACTGGTTGAGCACGCCTTCCATCTGCTTGACGATCAGTTCGACGCCGGAGCGCAGCTGCTCGGTTGTGGCGGCAGACTTCAGCGCCAGTTCGAAGTTGTCGATCACTGGCAGGAACTGCTCGACAACGCTGCCGGTGGCAAACTCACGAAATTCGATCTTTTCCCGTTCGCCACGCTTGCGCGCGTTCTCAAAGTCGGCCTGCAGCCGGGCCAGACGATCGATCAATTGGTCGCGCTCCGCCTTGAGCTGCTCGTATTCGGCCCTGCCCACTGGCTGTTCGCCGGAGAGCTCAACGACGACGTCTCCGCCGTATTGAGGCTCCGGCGCGGGGTCCTGCGATTGCAGACCGGTCACTTCTGATTCCTGTTCAGCCATGTCTTTGTTCGATCTCCCAAAAGTCTTTCTCAGTTCATTTCGTAGTTCGTTCCGTAGCCCATTCCATGATAATTTCTGCCCCGGGCGTTGACTCTCCTCCCGCGGCGCGGGGTTTTCCGTGTGGGCCACTTCGGGATGGCCCTTGGTGCGTTTCCCCATATTACTCAGAGGGAACTTCCAGGATGCGTTCGGAAAGCCGGGCGATGTACCGCACGGCCTGGATCATCTCCTGGTACTGGATGCGGGTGGGAGCGATGACGGCGACGGTTCCCAGGCTGGAGGCGCCCATACTTGATACGCCCAGGCGAGCTGGCGCACCGATCAGCACCATGTCCTGCATGGCGGCGGAAGTCCCGTCGAGGCCCACCACCACGCGCACTCCCTGCTGGCGTCCATCCACGTAAGCGGTCAGCAGATCCACCAGTCGCTGCTTGGCTTCGAGAGCCACCAGCATCTGCCGCAAGCGTTCGCGATCTGCCTCGGCAGCGATCAGGTTGGCCATGCCTTCCACATAGATTGCGGGACCGCCATCCGCGCCGGCTAGCGCGCCCTTGTTGCACAGCTCCTCGACCGAGGTAAGCATCTGGCGGTAGGCCTCGCGTTCCGTCTCGATGCGGCGGTTCACTTCGGCGCGAATACGTTCCACCGGCCAGCCCCGGAAGTTCTCATTCAGGAAGCGTGCGGCGGTCTCCAATTCAAGATGGCTCAGGTCGCGATCGATGCTCAAAACACGGTCCTGCACCGTGCCCGACTGGGTGACGACGACGGCCAGCACGCGGCCGGTGGAGAGCCGTGAAAAATGAATATGTTCCAGCACCTGGCCGGCGTTGGAACAGGCCAAAGCCACGCCCAGTCCGCTGGAAATCATGGCCAGCACGTGCGAGGTCCGCTCCAGGTACTCGTTGGAGCTGGTCACGCCGCTGAAGCTGTCTTCAATCAGTTCGCGCCGCGCCTCGCTCAAGGGCAAGGAAGCGAGCACCATGTCATTTTGCGCCACGTAGTAGCGAAATGCGGCAGCGGTAGGCACGCGGCCGGCGGAAGTGTGCGGTTGTTCGAGCAGGCCGTCTTCGGCCAGGGTGGCCATTACATTGCGGATGGTGGCCGAGCTGAGGCCCTCACGACCCGCAAAGGTGTGCGCCACCGCCTGCGAGGCAACCGGCTCGCCAGTGGCGATGTACTGTTCGATAATGGCCGTGAGCACCAGCCGCTCTCGCGGGCTGACGCGTGCTTCAGGCATCGATTCTGCTCTCCCGCGGTCTTCGGGCGTGGTGCGGAGAAGGTTGCTATACGCCCTTCGATTCCCAGGCCGGAAACCGGCTCGGCCCTTCTTTTGCCTGACCGCATCTGGTCAATTATCTAGCGTTTATGCGGGGATTCCAGGACAAAACGGGCAAAGTAATCCTGTTTAATTCTAGGCAGCGCCGGATGGGCTGTCAACCGGACATCCCCTCGTCGGCGCGCTCGTCTCGCCCCTGTCGGGAAAGGCTTCCGCTCGGTCACGGCTGGTTGTAATAGCCGGTACTGGTGTGCGCGGTCAGGGCCGGATTGCTCATCGGCAACTTGAGATCGTGATACTCGTCGGTCTGCTGCGCGGGGGGCGGATTGAAAGAGATCTGGTAATAAGCGCTCGCGTTCGCAATGTAGCCATTGATCTGGTTTACCAGGTCGCTGTCGCGATTGATTGCGGTCAGAGAACTGCTGCCGCCGCTGTGGTTGGCGAAGATTTCCAGCGCCAGGTTGGGGTAATCCATCTGCCTGACCGACTGAACGCCGGGGAGGAACTCCTGCAGGCGAAAATCGCGGTTCGCAAACCCACCGCAAAGGGTGATCTGCGCTTCGCGCAGCTTTTCCGAGATCGAGACCAGGGCTTCGAAGTTCAGTAACTGATCGCGGGCGTCCTGCTGAGTAAAGACGGACTCGTCACGCCGGTGGGTTTGCCAGCCTTGACCGAGCCAGAGGACGATCTTGCGGCCCGGTTTGCGGCCTTCGTTGTCGGCCAGCAGGGCGAGGGCGCGCACCGATAGCTGGACAGGGTCGACGCCCATGGGCCGCACGCTGGGCTGGATCGAACGCAGCACTCCAAGCAGCGCGTCGCCATCGACCGAGGGCCGGGGCTGCACTTTCATGCCCGCTCCGGAGAAGAGAAGGATGGAGACCGGCTGCGCGAGATGGCCGCCGTTCTGACGAAGGAACTCCTCGACTCCCTTGCGAATGTAGGCCTGCTCAATGAATCCGTTGTTCACCGTGTCGTAGACGAGGACCACCTCGACGGGCGGATCGGGCTTGACGTTGATTCCGTCGAAGGAACGAAAGGAGAGGATCTTGCGCGGCTGATTGTTGTCGAGCAGCCGGAAGTCGCTGGGCTCGAGCCCCGTAACGGGCTTGCCGGACGCGTCGGTCACCACGACGTCCAGTAGAATCCGCCCCGCGGGAGTGGCGCTCGCCGATTGCACGGGCGGTGGACGGCGGACAAGCACGGGGTCGGTGGGAGCAGTCTGCGGTGAGGGCTGTGGGGCCGGATCGCTCTGCTGGAAAAAAGCGCTTCCCCCAGCGAAGATTCCAATGGCAAAGCAGACAAACCAACCCCTCAGCATGGGAATAACCCTCTCGGAATCACCGTCGAAACTCGACACGCAAGTGTAAAACCCGGAGCCGCGAAAAGGCATATTGGAGGCAGCGGCAATCCAGGTCAATCGCGTCAATCCAGGTTGCTAACCAGACCGAATCCGATTTCTATCGCGCCGGAGGCGCAAGGTTCGCTAGCCCCGCGCCTCGGCGCGGGAAAATTGGCCAGAATCTTCATTAAGCCCCGTAGGGGCCCTGCAAGACGGCGGATCTGCCATCGAGTTAACATTCACGCGACTGCGCCGCATCGCAATCCATTGACCGCCGGAAAGGCTCCGCGGTTATGCTGTCAGGGTGAAGGACTGGGCCTTGGGAAAGCTGCGGAAAAGCCCAAAAGGCCCGGTCTTGTATCGGGGCACGACTTCTAGCCTGCCCTGAGCCTGTCGAAGGGTGCCGAAAAGGCCGAAGGATTGAGTTGGGGGCTTTACAGGCCGCGAAAAAACGAAAATCCGGGTGGCTTTCTAACAGGGCACGACTTTAGTCGTGCCGATAAAACCAACAAAATGAACAGGGCTTTAGCCCCTGCTAAGGCCCGTTTCATTGCATTACTCGGAATCAGGCCTCTTTCTTCAACCTGTTCACGACGCCTTTTCGGCAAAAGAATTCCGGTTTTTGCCACAGTGTCCGCAAGAGGAGTTCGCCCGATGAAAGAGATCGTTGTGCGGCTGTCTGCATTGCTCTTGGTGTTTGGCACGGCCCTGTCTGCCGCTGCTTTGCAGGCCCAGTCCACCTCCGCTGCCGAAACAGCCCAGTGGAATAAATCCCTGTTGGATTGGCGGGCGCAGCAGGCAAAGGATCTTGTGGACCCGCATGGATGGCTGTCCCTGGTGGGTCTGGAGTGGCTCAAGCCGGGAGTGAATTCGGTCGGCTCGGCCACGGACAACCAGATCAAGCTGCATCTTTCCGGAACTTCGGAGCAGGGTTCGACAGCGAGCGAGAAAGCGCTTCCGGCGCACCTGGGGCTGTTTACGGTTGCTGGAAAGATCGTCCAGGTGCTGGCCCCGGCTGCGGGCTTTCCTCAGGGGCTCCTGATCGACGGAAAGCCGGCGCGGGAAGGCATTCTGGTAGTAGCGGGAGCCAAACCGAGCGTTCTATCCTGGGGAACGCTTTCCATCGTGGTAATTGAGCGGGATGGCCGCTACGCGCTGCGCATTCGCGACTCCGCCGCGCCTACCCTGAAAAACTTCCGCGGGCTCAACTGGTACGCACCGAACCTGCATTTCCGCATTCCGGCGCTCTGGATTCCCTACACCCCGCCCCACATCGAGAAGATCGCAACGGTGATCGGGACGACGCTGGAACTGCCGGTGCCCGGCGCGGCGGAGTTCAGCCTGAACGGGGAGCCCATGCGCATCGAGCCGGTGGTGGAAGAAGCCGAGGACGGATCGGGCAAGAAGCTCATGTTCATCTTGCGCGACGAGACCAGCAAGACCACGACGTACCAGGCGTCGCGGTTTCTTTATACGGGCATGCCGGACAACGGCTTGAGCAAAGACGGCGTGCTGATGCTGGATTTCAATCGCCTGGAGAATCCACCCTGCGCGTATACGGCGTATGCGACGTGCCCCCTGCCGCCGGATCAGAACAAACTGCCCGTAGCGCTGGAAGCGGGCGAGATGAGGTATGCGCCATAAGGTTGGCCGATGCGGGGCGATTACCGCCCCAGTTCGGCGAATGCTTCCCGCATCCGCTTCCAGGTGATTTCCAAATCTTCCGGCAGCACACGGGTCTCCGCGACGGCGGTGAGGAAGTTGGTATCGCCCAGCCAGCGCGGCAATGCGTGCAGATGCAGATGCGCGTCCACGCCGGCTCCCGCGGCTTTGCCAAGATTCAATCCAAAATTGAGCCCCTGGGGCCGGTAGACCTTCTCCAAGGCCTTCTCGGTGAACTGGGCCAAATCCATCAGCTCGTGGGCTGTTTCGGTGTCGAGCTTGGATAGGCGGTCTAGGTGCGCATAGGGCATGGCCATCACGTGGCCGGAAGTGTAGGGAAAGGCGTTGAGGCAGACGAAGCAGTTCTTTCCTCGATGAATGAGGCCTGCCGCCGCTTCCGCTTGCAGCGGGTCCATGCCATTCGAGACGGCGAAGTCGACGGATGCAATCAGGTTGCAGAAGACGCAGTGGTGATCCCCGGGCCAGGCGCTGAGGCTGGCGGGCACCCCGGGACGCGTCGCGGTGTCGGCTGAAGTCACGTAGGCGTAGCGCCAGGGGGTCCAAAGAAAATCCATGATTCGCTTTCGGAGGCAGGTTTCCGTCTGCATCAGTATAGAGGCCGCAAGAAAGAACTGATCTCTAAGTCCATTGCATTCGCCCTGCGGATTTCAATTCGCGCGGCAAGCGCGGCTTGGGATGGGACGGAGCCAAGCGATTGCATTGACTTGTGAAACCGGGGGTTGCTACACTCATGAGCGTGGCTTACTGCGCGGATTCCAGCAGCGGCCGCGGCCGCCCTCCAGCAAATCCATTGCCTGCCGGGTGTTTCCCAAGGAGAACAGTTCATTGTGAGCCAGCGTACTCGGCTGGATGAGCTGTCTCTACGAGAAACCTTCGAGCACAGAAACGGATCGGCTGGCGGGAAGATGGTCACCGGGCTCCCACGTTCGCGGCAATCGCAGCGCAAGGGCCTTTCCCAGCGACAGGCACTGAACGGTCGCGGGAGCACGGAATCCCGGAGTTGGCAGTAATGGCAAACGTCCTCAATCCCGAAACCGAGAGCATAACCCTGAACACCGAATTGGAAACCCCCACCCTCGAGCCTGCGACGGAGCTAGTTCAGCCGTCGTCCGAATCCACGTCCACACCCGAGACCGCAGTTGTAGTCGAAACCCCCGCGCTGGACGCCGATGCCCCAACCGAGCCTGTTGTTGAGGCCGTTACTGTGGTGGAAGCCACAGCAGAGGCTGAGCCGGTGCAGGATGTTGTCGCGCCTGCCGAGCTGGTGCAAGAGGTTGTTGCGCCTGCCGAGCCCGTCTCCGTTGCTGAGCCTGTCTCTGTTGCAGAACCTGTTGTCGTTGCTGAATCTGTTGCCGTTGCCGAGCCCGTCGCCGATGCTGAAGTCGCCGAAGAGCGCGCCGAGGCCGATCGGTTCGAAGCAGCACACAAAGCCGAGCACAATCTTGAATCCATGGAAGATTTCTCGGCCGCGCTGGAAGCATTTGAGCGCGAGCAGGCCGCCGAAGCCGCCCAGGTGGAAGCCTATGGCGACAAGGTCGTCTCCGGCACGGTGCTCAAGCAGACAGAAAAGCATCTGGTTGTCGATGTGGGTCTCAAGTCCGAGGGCCTGGTGCCCCTGGAGCAGGTTCTGGATCACACGGGCGCGGTTCGATTTGTCGCCGGCGATGTGATCGACGTGGTGATCGAGCGCGAGGAAGCCGAAGGCGGCTACCTGGTGAGCTACGAGAAGGCACAGCGCCTGCGCGTGTGGGATGTGATCGAAAAGGCTGCCGCGGATAAGACCCCGGTGATCGGTACGGTTGTGAGCCGCGTCAAGGGCGGTCTCACGGTGGACATTGGCCTCAAGGCATTCCTTCCCGGTTCGCAGCTGGAGATCCGTCCGGTTCGCAATCTGGACGGCTATCTCGGCCAGCAGATCGAAATCCGCGTCATCAAGCTGAACAAGAAGCGCGGAAACGT
>CAZQPY010000087.1:0-20974 GCA_964595345.1 uncultured Occallatibacter sp. | reverse complement strand
CACTACTCTGCAATCAACTCAAGCGGTTTCAAGAGCTTGCAAGAGGGTCAAGCCGTTCAGTTCAACGTAGTCAAGGGACCCAAGGGTTGGCAGGCAGCGGACGTCCAGCCTCTCTAATCGGTAAGCCAGATTCCGGCAGAATCTAGCAACAACAAACAACAAGGCCGCGAGAAATCGCGGCCTTGCTGCGTCTATGCCTGTTTTTAAATGCTGAGGGTGCCCCCGGTCCCGGTGATTCTTTCCCTACTACGATGAGGGTGCCCCCGGTCCCTCGCCTTTGGGGACCGGGGATATCTCCCAAACCGGCCCCTCGCGGGTCCCAAAGGATCCGCGAGGGGCTGGAGCGTTACTTCTCCAGCGGCGTGAACCCCGTGATCTTCACGCTCGAAGTGAAGCGCCGGTAGTCGCGGAACTCGATGGTGTTGAGAGTCTCCATCTTCTTGAACTGTTTCTGACGGAACTCCGCCGCGATCGGCATCAGGTAATCGTGGTTGTTGATTACGATGTAGTCGTAGTCCACGGCCAGGCTCGAAGACTGGGTCGAGAAATCCTTGGGCAGTCCGTCCGTCGCCAGTGTAATCCGGCGTACGCTGCGCGTGGCGTTGTCGATAAAGACCATGCCGTGATACGCCGGCTTGATCTCCAGGCCGTTGGATCCCACCACTCCGAACATCGAGTTCTCTTTGGCCACCTGGTAGCTGAAAACCTGCACCGTCCCACTGCCCAGCGCATCGGTCTCCAGCCATTTGAATTCGGCTTTCGCCGACGGTTCGAAGGCCGCCCGCAGAACCCCTCCGAACTGCCCGCTGGAGAACTGTCCCTTCATCGAATCGCGGTCCACGTTGCTGGGCAGGCCGTTTACCTCGATGGTGGTCCGGCTCTCGTTCTTGTCGCGGAAGCGCAGTAACTCCGCAATGTTGTCGCGGTGCTTCCAGCGCCCCGTCCCGGTGGTGTCGATCGAGCGGTCCGTCACTTCCACGCAAAGGAAGTTCGGCAGCGTATCCACATAGCTGACAGCGCGCTTCCGGGCATCTGCAATCAGAGAAGCAATCTCCTCTGCCGTCGGCGGCGGAACCGGATCGGTGATCGACGTGATCGTCAGTTGCGAGCCCGCGTGCGGATCTGTTGCTTCGGTCTGCAGCTTCAGGTCCGCCCCAGCCGTCCCGTTGGCGGCCGATGCCGTGGCGCTTCCGGGAACGCTGAAAAACAGCGCCTTCTCCGCGGTCTTGCCGCCCTGGGTGATCGTGGCTTTTACTTCGTACGCGCCCGGAGCCATCGCAGCGGCCTTGAAGTTGGCCAGGTACTGAACCGCTTCCGCATCGACGCCGTTGCGAATCGGCAGCGGCATGGGTGTGCGGTGTCCTGGAACGCCGTTGTGCATCACTTCCAGCTCCAGCACCGGCTGCTCCTTGGCATTGGTATCCGGATGCAGAATGAAGAACATCGAAACTGACTTGGTGTTTTCGGGAAGCACGCCTAAAAGATTGGGCGTGATCTTGCCCTTTTCATAGCGCAACGGCTCCTGGCTGTCGTCCTCTTCGTGGAACGATCCGATATTCCGTACCAGCACCATGTCGCTCAGTGAAGGAGTGATCTCCGACGGGGGAATCTCAAAGTGAATTCGCTGCGCGCCCGCCTTCTGCCCGAACTGGTCCATCACCGCTGCTTCCATCACATACTTCCCAGGAATCGACATGAAGTGCCGCTCAAACGTGATGGCCGCGGACTTGTCCGTCTCGAACGATTCCAGCGCGCCGCGCCGCGAAATATCTTCGCCGAAGTGCTCCACCACCGTGCCCTTCTCGTCCTTGATCTGGGCCACGATCGAAACGTGCGCTGTAAAGAGCCCTGTGTGCGTGTCCTTCTTGGTCTCCAGCGATGCCAGCGGGACCTCGATGGCCACGGTGCTGGTGTTGCCGTTGGGCAGTTCCCCGAACTTCAACACCGCAGCCTGAAACTTTACGTCCGTCGGCAATTCAAACTGCTCCAGGATCTTCAGCAATGGCGCTTCAAAGATGCGGATTCCGCCTTCGCCGCCCGGCGCCACGGCAAAATACCCGGTCTTGGTCTTGACGTCCAACCCCGTGCGCAGCGGCTTCACCGCAATAGTCCGGAACGAGCCGTCGTACTCCTTGATGGGCGGAACATAGGTGGCCTGGTAATACGTCGTCATGTCCTGCAGCATTTGGTGCAGCGGCTTGCCGGGGCTGTCTTGCGCATCGATGTACGCGCCTCCGGTGTCCTTCGCCAGGTCCGCCATGGGGCCGGTCTTCACTTCGCTGAACTGGTGCGGATCCTGACGCGTCCAGTCGGTCGCGATGCCCATGGAACTGGTTGGGCCACCATAACCGCTCGCCTGCAGGGAGGGTTGCGTCGTCGCCATACCGCCGCTGCCCGCAACGGCCTGCGGCGCGGGATTGAAGTTGGTGGCTCCCGAGGCTAGCGCGTTATCGATCTGATATTGCCCGCCCACATCCAGCGCGTTCATGTCGACGATATAGATGTTCACCCCGGAACGGTTGGCCGCTCCGGCAATGGTGTGCACCATCTCCTTCGCCGCGGAGTCTAGTTGCCGGTTCTGCGTGAAATAAATGAGCGCCTTCCGCTCCGGCGATTTCTGCTGCGCCTTCACCAGCGCCAGCAGTCCCGCCAGCGACGGCAAGGCGTGCTGGTCCTGGCGGATAAGCTGCGAATCGGACAGTGCTGCCAGCAGCGCCTGGTCCTGGGCGCGTACCTTCACATCCACGTGAGTCCCCGCCAGCGTGGCGCCGGTGCGGGTAATCGAGATCAACTCCTTCTCCGCGAGCGCCGCCACTTTGGCGCGATCCTCATCCGCGGGGTCGTTTCCGGCCTTCACTGCGATCCCGGTCGCTGTCAAAACCAGCGGGCCGGTGGCTTTCGGCGATACCGAAGTGATCACCTGCACCGCCGTTCCAACCGCATTCCGATCGCTCGTAAAGCCCTGAATCAGCCGCAGGCGTCCCGGTAAGTCCAGAACCGAGAAGGAATAGCCATTCTGCGGAATCATCTTGAGAATCTTCGCCGTCAGCTTCTGCACGTTCCGCGAGGTCGGGCCATCGAAATGATCGAAGACCAGCGTGACCAGGTGGCCGTTGGTCTCGCTGTCGGCCACCCGGTGAAAACCGTTCAGCTTGACGGGAACGTTCTCATCCGTGACCGTGAAATCGCTCGGAGTCGCTGTCAGGACGGGCTTGTGGTGCTTGTCCTTGATCATCAGATCCAGCGTGACTTCGTCCACCGTCGTGCTGATTCCCGGCACTTCGGCCGGGACGGCCTTGGAAGCTTCCGGTGCGGGGGATCCTGGGCTTCCGGGCGTCGATTGGCCAAACGCAAGCGGAGCCAGCAGGAGCAAAGACAAGAATAAAGCCGAGTATGCAGTTCCCGTTGTAAGAAGCTTCGGCGCTTCAGTATGCTTTCTCTTTTCGATCATGAGACGTTCACATCCCTCTGTCTGTTGGACGAAAGTGTGTGTGCGCAATGCACTTTGAAAATCAATGAATTACGGCTCTCGCGAGGGAAAACATTTTCATTTTCCGCGAAGCTCTGTCAACTGGCCCATTTGATTCCACGTCCTGAATTGTAGTTGTCCGCAGCGACTTTG
The DNA here is from genome assembly GCA_964595345.1 of uncultured Occallatibacter sp. Taxonomy (GTDB): domain Bacteria; phylum Acidobacteriota; class Terriglobia; order Terriglobales; family Acidobacteriaceae; genus Telmatobacter. The sequence goes on along the minus strand of CAZQPY010000087.1, from coordinate 17,352 downwards.
CACAGTACATCGTTTCGCTGCAATCGCGGATAAATCGTTTAAATAAAGTAACTCAATCGTAATCATGTGTTTAGTCGCATGTGACGATTGTCATCGGGAGGCCGTTTCGGTCGCGCATTTTCCGGTCTCTCTACGCTGTTCATTTCATCGAACGCCCACGTCCTATTGCGCCTTCTCCGCGCGCGTTTCCCCGTGCAGCGCCTTGTCGACCGCCCCCAGCAGCGTGCCCGACGGATCGCTGGCGTACTCCCAGAACATCACTCCGCCCAGCCGGTGTGCCAATGCATAGTTACACTTCGCGGTGATCGACTCGCTGTCGTCATAAGTAACAAAGAGGTGTTTCTCCGCGTTATAAAGCCAGGGCGCGGAGGCTTTTGCATCCCAGTAGCGAACAAATCCGCTACCTGGTTTGCCGGCGTCCAGCATGGTTTGCGTAACCACTTGATAACTCGCCCAACTGTTCTGGGCCGGCTTGCCCGGCTGGAAGAGCCCATGGTCCCGGTCCGCAACCTCGCTCCACACCCTCCCATAAAACGGAAGGCCCAGGTAAAGCTTGGACGCGCGCACCCCCGCTTTTTGGAAGGCCAGCACCGAGTCGTTGCTTGACTCCTGCACCGGCGCCGAAGGGTTGGTGTACAGCGGTGAATTGTGCCCGGTCGCCGGATCCGAGCCCGGATTCACGTAGTCATAGGTCATCAGGTTCACGCTGTCCACATACTTTTGAACCTTGTTCATCTCGGTGTTTCCCAGGTACTCCTTCGATGCTCCCGCGGCGATGGTCAGATAAAGACGCCTGTGCGTCCTCTTCGTCTCGTGGTCAAAGTGTGCCCGCAGCTCCTTCAGCAGCGCTGTAAAGTTCTGCTTGTCCTCCGGTCGAAAAGGATGTCCGGCTCCCGGCATTCCAGGGTATTCCCAATCAATGTCCAGTCCGTCCAGATCGTAGCGGGTCAAAAACTCCATTGCGCTGGCGATGAAAACCCGCCGGCTCGCCGGCGTCAGCGACACATCCGAGAAACTGGTGGACCACAGCCAGCCGCCAACCGAAACAAGGATCTTCAGCGACGGATTCTGTTTCCGCAGCGCCGTCAGGGCGGCGAAGTTCTCTGCGTCCTTCGCGTACCCGGTAACCATCCGCCCGTCCTTGATATTGGCGAAGGCGTAGTTGATGCGCGTCATGCGGCTGCCGTCCACTTGTCCGGGCTGCAAGGCCTCATCCCGCGGAAACACATATCCCACAACTTCGGTGAGGGAGGGCTTGTGGGCTGCCAGTGCGCAAAGGGAGAGAGAAGACGCCGCGAGCATGATTGTGAGAAGACGCTTTCCAAACATGCCACCATAATATAGATGGTCCAACGCTCATGTATATGATCGTTTGCAGGATGAAGAATCAATGAAATAGGCGATGTGAGTGCGACCACATTGCCGCTCCATGCGGATCGAATCCGCTCTCGGCTCTCTGAGTGCCTCGCCCATCAATGTCCCATTCATATACGATGGACGTGGCTCATTGCGGGCATCTCCGGACCTCATTCCCCTGTCTCTCCCGGGGCCGATGCCGGAAGATCCCTGGAGCCGTTCCCGAGGAGTTTTCATGAAACGGATGTTGAGGTTGACCGCGGCTGTGCTGCTTGCTGTTGGGGCCTGCGCGGCGGGCAAAGTCTTGGCTAGCGAAGCGGCAAACGGCGTTCCGGCGTTCCTGTCGCCAGTCCCAATGGATGATTCTGCGGCTCCTGCCAAATCCGCTGGTCCAGCAACGATTCCCGCAATGATCCCCGCAATGATCCCCGCAATGATCATTGATCTCCCGATCAGCGGAACCATCTATCCGCCCGACATCATTCCTCCGCAATTTGGCTGGCGCGACAGCACTCCCGGCGTCAACGTCTGGAAGGTCGAAATCACCTTTGCCGATCACGCCCACTCCATCAAGGCCTGGTCCAAAGGCGAGTTCATGCAAATCGCCCCGGTCGATAACGATCTCAAGGGCTTTGTCCCGCCAACCCTGACCCCCGAGCAGGCTGCCGACCATACCTGGCGTCCCGACCCCAAAACCTGGGAAGAGATCAAGAAGCGCTCCGTCGAATCGCCCGCGACCGTCTCGATCACCGGCTTTGCCAGCGAGAAGGACCGTCAGCCGCTTTCCACCGCGCGGGCCACGATCACAACCTCGAAGGACCCGGTCGCCACGCCGATCTTTTATCGCGACGTGCCGCTGATTCCCCCCGATCTCTCCACCACTCAGCGCGGCGTCATCAAGCCGCTGCCCGATTCGGTGCTGCCCATGATCAAGTGGCGTCTCCGCTACATCGACAAAACCGAGAGCACGACCGTGATGACCGGCCTGCCCACCTGTGCAAACTGCCATTCCTTCTCGCGCGACGGCAAAACCATGGGCATCGACGTGGACGGCCCCGCCAACGACAAGGGGCTTTACGCGCTGATTCCGGTTCACAAGAACAGCACCATCGGCAACGATTACGTGCTGCACTGGAGCTCCTTCAGCGAAGAGAAATCGCAGAAACGCTTCGGCTTCATGAGCCAGGTCTCGCCCGACGGCAAATACGTCGTCAACTCCATCGATGTGCCCTACGCGCACGGCATGCGGATTCTCGATCGTCTCTACAACGGCTTTTATGACAACTACGGATTCGGTCAGGTCTTCTATCCCACCCGCGGCGTGCTCGCGTGGTATAGCCGGGAGACCGGCAAGCTGCAGCCCCTGCCCGGCGCGGACGATCCGGCCTACGTGCAGACCAGCGCATTCTGGAGCCCCGACGGCAAATACCTCATCTATTCCCGCGCCACCGCGCGCGATCCCTATCCAGCCGGATACAAGCGCTCCACCTATGCCAACGATCCCAATGAAACCCAGATTCAGTACGACCTCTACAAGATTCCCTTCAACGACGGCAAGGGCGGAATCCCCGAGCGCATCGTCGGTGCTTCTGAGAATGGGATGAGCAACAACTTCCCCAAGGTTTCGCCCGACGGCAAGTGGATCGTCTTTGTGCAATGCAAGAACGGGCTCCTGATGCGTCCGGACAGCAAGCTTTACATCGTGCCCTTCGAGGGCGGTGAAGCTCGGCCGCTCGAATCGAACATGGCGTTGATGAACTCCTGGCACACCTTCAATCCCAACGGCCGTTGGCTCGCGTTCTCCTCCAAAACGCCGTCGCTCTACACGCATCTCTACCTGACCCATATCGATGAAAAGGGTCATGCCAGCCCGCCTGTCGTCGTTGAAAACGCCACGGCTTCCAATCGCGCCGTCAACATTCCCGAATTCGTCAACCTCGGGCCGGAGGGCCTCGACCACATCGACACTCCGGCCATCGATTTCTATCGCGAATTCGACCTGGCGCAGCAGCTTCAAGACCAGCACAAATACGCCGACGCTGTGCCCGCTTGGAAGATTGCCGCCGCCAAGGATCCCACCGACTCGCGTCCCTATAACAATCTCGGCGTGGCTCTGGCTGCAACCGGCAAGACGCCTGAAGCCATCGAGGAATACAACCAGGCGTTGAAGCTGAACCCCGACAGTTCGCAGACCCACAACAATCTGGGCAGCGCGTTGGCCGAAGCCGGCCGCCCGGAAGAGGCCATGGCCGAGATCCAGAAGGCCATCGAGCTGAATCCCGACAATGGTTCGGCGCACGTCAACCTCGGCCACCTGCTTGAGGTGACGGGCGGACACCGCGATGAAGCGATCGAGCAGTTGAAGAAGGGAATCGAACTGGCGCCGAAGGCCTTCGACGGCCATAACATCCTTGGCGTCATTCTCGCCCGCATGGGCAACATGGATGAGGCGATCGGCCATCTGCGGCAGGCCGTCGAACTCGGCCCGCAGTGCGCGGATTGCCATTACAACCTGGGCCGCGCCCTTGCCGCCACCAACCACTTCACTGACGCGCTTCCGCAACTGGAAGCAGCCGCTCAACTCACCAGCGGCCGCGAGCCGGCAATCCTGCAGATGCTTGCAGCCATGTACTCCGAGACGGCCCAGTACGACAAGGCGGTCTCCACTGCGCAGCACGCGCTCGACGTCGCCACCGAGCAGAAGAACGACGACCTCGCCGGAGCCCTGCGCGGCAACATCGCGCGTTACCGGATGCAGGCCAAAGGCCTGAACCCCGACGCCCCGCAGCAGCCGTAGCACCTGCGGTGCGGCGTACTGCTTCGCGAGGGCCGCGCCCGAAGTACGCGCGGCGCTGACAGGGTGCCCCTGGTCCCGCGCATTTGGGGACCAGGGAAAGCACGAAACGTGATTGAGCGGTTACTCAGGTTTTAGCAGGCGTGCGCAGCACCTCAGCCCTATCTCTTCCCATCCAGCGCCCGCATCACCCGGGCCAGATTTTCTGTCGTCTCGCCGCTCGCATCGCCGAGCGAAATCGCCTTTTCCAACTCCGTTTTGGCTTCCGCAAACCGCTTGCCTTGCGCCAGCAGTACGCCCAGCCTCGCATGCTCCTGGGCGTTATCCGGGTGCGCATCGATCTGCAGCCGCAGAACCGCCGCAGCCTCATCTGTCCTGCTCAGTTCCACCAGTACCCCGGCCAGGGCATTCGCCAGCGCCAGTGAGTCCGGCGTGGTATTCAGCCCATCTTGCAGCGCCACAGCCGCTTCCGCCGGCTTGCCTGTCTTCTCGTAGGCAATGCCCAGGTTCAAACTCTGCGTCGCGGTTCGCTGCGACTGCACCTTGGGATCTTCCAGCAGCGCAATCGTTCCCGCGAAATTGCCATCCGTATTCAGATCGGTTGACAGCCCATCCAGCGCTGCCGCCGACTCCCAGTCCTGCTCCAGTGCCAGCCGCCACTCCGCCTCCGCGCCTGCGTTCGACTGCATCGAATCGAACGCCGAAGCCAGCACCAGGTGAAGCCGCGTGTCCCGATAACCCATCTGCTCCACCTGCTGAAGTGCGGCAATCGCGTCCTTCGTTTGCCCGGAGAAATACAGGCTCACCCCGAACATGAACGCGATATGGGCCACGTCTTTCTGTTGCGGTTCTAACTGGAGGGAAGTTGCCAGCGCCTCCGCGGAGCACGCGTACTGCTCTTTCCCGGCAAACCAGATTCCCAGGTCGTTATAGGCCGAGGCGCTAGGCGTGCCCGTCAACCGCGCTCGCAGTTCCGCAGGAGGAGCGCAGGAGGCGTCTGCCCACAAAGTCGAGCCAAGGCTGCCCGCTGCGGCAAACGCAAATGCGGCATTCCGCATCGTGCAGGCGAACGCGTTTTTCTTCGATGCCACAGAGTCTTTCATTGGTCTCGTCTTGCCTTAAGCCCTCTACGTTATTGTTGACCGGCTACGTTCACCTGGATGTCATCAATTCCATCCGGGTCCATGTTCACAAACTCGGGAATGTTCACCGCGCGGTTGGCCGCCGTCGCGTTGTCGATAAGAATCGCCGGGCTGTCGTTGCCGTTGGCGTCGATGTGGGTCAGGTACATTTGCGTATACGCCGAGCGCGCCTTCGACGAGAACACCAGCCAGCGTCCATTCGGCGAAAAGCTGTGCCACGAATTCATCAGCCGGGTATTGGCCCGCATGCGCCGCGCCTCGCCGCCCGCAAAGGGAACGATGTACAACTGGCTGTCGGGCCGCATCAGCTGACCGTTCTTGCATTGCACAAACACGATCCACTTTCCGTCCGGCGAAATCTTCGGAAAGTTGTTGCTCATCCCGTTCTGGCTCGCGCCCACGATGCGCTCCGGTGTTCCGCCTTTGCCGTTGTTGAACCGAATCCTATACAACTCATACCTGATCGGAGCTTCGTGAGAATCGAGCGCATGGTACGCGATACCCTGACCCTCGGGACGTGGGTCGCGCGCCTCTGCACGGGCAAAGACAATCCATTGACCATCGTGACTCCACACGCCGTCGGTCTGCACATACTTCGGGTCGTCGGCGCCCGGCAGCGGTTGCCGCAGCCCGGTGGTGCGATCGTAGTACTCCAGGATTCCCCGCGTCGGATAGAACACCTGCAGAAAGCGGTAATCCATGAAGTTGGTCACGTAGTAGCTGTCGATCATGCGGCTCAGTGCCGGCCCGGCAAAGGTGCTCAACACATATCTGCCGTCCGGCGATACCTGCGACATGAATCCCACCCGAACTGTCCCCACTTTGCCGTCGGTATTCCACTGCACCATGTCTTTGCGCAGAATGGTGATGTGCTTCTGCACCGGAACCACCGCGTAAAGCCCCTTGTCGTTCGCCGGCCCATCGATGTCCATGCCGAAAGTCTTTCCATCGGCCGAAAACGAGTGGCAGTTGGCGCAGGTCGGCATGTCCTTCAGCACCGTGTGGCTCTCCGGCTTGCGGATATCCCGCATGCGCCAGTGAATCAGGTGGATCGACGTCGGCGCCAGCGGCGACACCGCGCCGCTGACTCCAAGGCTGGGCATCAGCGGGACGTCGCGGTAAAAGATCGGCGCGCCCACCGGATCCGTTGAAGTCGACAGCGTCAGACGCGCCACAGACGCTTCGGTCTTGTCGTCGCGAGATCCGGTGATGGTCACCGTGGCTGCCTGCGCTACCGAATGCGCCTGGATCGTTGCCCACGTCGCCGCATCCGGAGTCCACGTCCAGGTCGCCGCCATGCGCGGCGTCAACTTGGGTACGTCCTCGGGATTGCCGATGCACTGCGGATCGATCTCACCAATCTTCATGTGTTCCGCATTCACCGCAAGATGAATGGGCGCTGTCTTGTCGGCGAAGGTGATCTCCACCGTCCACGATTTTCCCGCCGCATCGCGCCACAAAAACTGTGGTGGAACAATCCCCGGCGGAAAGATCGACTTGTCTTCGGGATAGTCGATCGAGATGGGCAGCAGTGCCTTCGCCGAGGTCTCGGCGGCCATCACCGATCCGGGCAATCTGGACAATCCGGCCACGCCTGAGAACCGCGCCGACAGGGTGAAGGGCACAGCCGCGACCGCAGCCAAAGCCACCATCGTCAGAGCTGCCGGAATCTTGCGTCGCGGCCTTTGCAGCGTGGATACATCTGGGAACATCGCTCCTCCTGGGAGCTACAGCGAAACCGGATTTGGCGAATCCCGGAAGCGCTGCGGGCCTCAGCTCTGCCTTATCCTGCCTTGTCCTGTTTTGTCCAGCTTCGTCGTGCCATGTCCAACAACATTCTCTCGAGGCGCAGCCGCGGGGGTCTGGAAGATGGGGAATGCCCGTCGGCTGTCTCCGGCAATGTTTTCAGGTCGCGAATCGCAGTGTCAAGGAAGCAAACCTGTGCCAACAATCGAAAGCTCGCTCAATTGGGATGCCTCATCCTTGCGAAGCGCAGCGTAGTCGAAGGACCGGCGTTTCGGAGCATCACAGGCCGCGGGAAACTCAAATTCGTCTGGCTTTGTATCAGGGCACAACTTCAATTGAGCCGAGAGAGACAACAAATGAACGGGGCATCACACGCTGCGGAAAATGTGAATCGAGCAGGCAAGAAGCGTCAGGGCACGACTTCAGTCGTGCCGATAAAGCCAATAACAGGAACTGGGCTTTAGCCCCTGAGGTATGCTTCTCGGACCATTCGCCGAGCAGCATACCTCCTTCTGAAACCGGCTCAAGTCCTAGCTCCCCGCCGTCCCCGCGGCGATCAGCACAATCTGCTGCTGGTCGGCCGCTGCCACCTTCTGATAGAAGTCGTGCAGGTCCCCGTATTCCTTGGCGTCCAGCATGGTGAAGCCCCGCGCCAGCACCCGTGCGCTGGTGATCGAGGTCGGTGTAACCTTCGAGCGAAGCTGGTACACCGCGTTGTCTTCAAAGGCCAGCTTCTTGTCCTCCGGCGTTCCTTCCAGCGTGAAGCCGGCGGGGAACACGTAGGTGATCTGCTCCTGGTCCTGCGCCGCATAGTGCATATCCACCGGCAGCACGCGGGCCGCTTCGGCGGGGAAGGGAACCGATTCCTTGCTCTCGAAGAAAAGACGCGGCAGAATCAGCCGTTTCCCGGTGTGCACCGCCAGTGTGCCTTTCACCGGAACAATCGCCAGTAGTTGCTTGTCGGGATTGTCAAGATTCGCAAAGTGGTCCACGTGCGCTTCAATCCCATCCGGCACCTGATTGGCAAGAATCTCGTTCACGCGCTGCTCAACCGCCTGGGTATTGGACCTCAGCGCCAATTGCCGCAGTTGCAGCGCCTGTTGCCCGGTGAATCCGATCTTGAGCGTTCCGCTGATCTCCCCTTGCGCGCTGACGTTCAGGCTGCCCACCCGGATCGAGGTGTTTTCCGTGTTTGCCTGCAGCGGCGTAACCACAATTTCAATCTTGTTGTTGGCCGCAAATGCAACCCCGCCCGCACCTGCATGCGACCACCTCAGCGTCTGGAACGGCGCCATCTTCTCGCCCGGATCGAGCACGATTTCCTTGCCGTCGATCGTCACTCCGATCAGCAGCGAGTCCAGCTGCGAAGTGCTCATGAACTCCGGAGCAAAGACGCGGTGATCGCGGCTGCAGATGCGCTCGGGCCGCGAGGGCAGCCCTGCCGCCTTGGCCAGCGCCAGGTAAAGCAGCGCTATCTCCTGGCTGGTGCCGCGCTTGTGCTGCAACACAGCCTCCACGCTGCCCCTCGGAATGGTATCGCCGACCACCGTGGCGGAGCCCGCCACCGTGATGTCCGTGTTCTCCAGCGACTGCACGAATGCATACAGCTTCTTCGCCTTCACCAGCGGGCTGTCCGCATCCGTAACCTGTTCGGCAACCGTCTGCTTGATCAGCGATGTCGGCGCTATGTAGGCGCCGACATCCTTGATCCAGAAATCCGTCTCCTTGCGCCAGAACTCCTGCGTGTCCGGCGTGTAGGTGTAATAAAAATCGGCCTGGTAGATTTGCGTTGCCAGCGGCGGAGCGTTAGCTTCTTTCGGGATGGCGGGAATGTCGTTAAGCTCGATGGCATACTTCCCGGTTGGGTCCATCGCCAGGGTCTTTCCTGGCGGCAAAACGGCGGTCGCGCGAAGGTCGGTGAAAATGTCGCCGTGCGGCCCAAGCATCTGCCGGTTCGACATTCCCGCAGTGCCACCCACATTCCGGAACGCCTGGAACTGCTCATCCGGGTAGAAAACATAACGGGCCTTGTGCACAAAGTAGGGCTGCTGAATCTGCCATTCCGGCGGAACCTGGAACCGGTCGTAGCGCACTTGATAGTAGTACTCGATGATGCTGCCCACGGTTACATCCGGCAGGTTGAAGGTCATCTCGTTGACCTGTGAGTTGTTTTCCTTCTGATGCAGAAGATCGCTTGGCTTGCCCTTCAGCGGGATGATCGTCCCATCCGGATGAATCGTGCGGGCTTGGATATCGGCGACTTCGACGTGTCCGGAAACTGAATCCGGATCCCATGGCCGGTCCTCGCCGGCATGGTTGGGGTCCGGCGCATCGAAGTGGCTCTCATTTGCTGAACTGCTCCGGCTCGAGTTGTCTCCCGTGGCGTTGAATACAAAGTTCTTCGTATACCGCACCTGAACCGTCGCCAGATCCTTGCCCCTTTCCGTCAGCACCTTGATCCGCGCGTAAACGCTGCGGAAGTGCTTCGGATCGTCCTCTCGCTCTTCTCGATAAAGATAGACCGCATCGGCGCCCGGAGCTTTCGGATCCGAGGTCATGCTGAGCTCTTCTTGTGTGGCAGGTTGTAGCTGCCCGTGTAAAACAGCCGGCACGGCGCTTCCAACCAGCAGCATGCCAAGAAACATAACTCTATGAGAACGCATGGAAAATCTCCTGAAACCGGATTCTATTGAGACGCGAGGAATCCGGCGCTTTACAAGCACCTGCAATTTTATTCCTTAGACAGCCGAAACACCCGCTCGGTTACGGTCAGGAGGCCAAGAAGTGAATCGATTTTTAACAGGCCGAAAGAAAGCTCAGTCGTCCGCGGATGTCCCCGGTCCGACGTCCCTACGGCCAGGTCTTCGTCCGTGGGGTGGAGATCCCTCGCACTCGGGGACCCGGGAAAGCACGAACCCCAACCGTCACCGCGTTCCGGCCGCGCCGCTCTCGTGCTCCAGACTCTCCAGCAACTCCTGCAAATGCTTCGCCGCTTCGTCCTGGTGCTGCTGTACGGTCAAGTCCAACGCCTGGCGCGCCGCCGCGATCGCTTCCGCCGGATGGCCGCTCTTGCCGTACACCTTCGCTAGTTCGGCATAGCCCCGCCAGTTCTTGCCCTGGCTCAAATCCACGGCCTTCTGGAACGGTGCAACCGCCTCGGCGAAATCGCCCTTCGACTCCAGCACCACGCCCAGGTTGAAGCGATACTCCGCGGAGCCCGGTTCCAGCACGATGGCTTTTTTGAGTTGCTCCACAGCTCCATCGGCATCCCCGCTCATATCCAGCGAAATCGCCAGATGATCGACGAACGACGCGTTTGTCGGCGCAAGTGCGCAGGCCTTGCGATACTCTTCCAGTGCCAGCGGCTCCTGGTCGTTGCCGCTTAGCGCCGTGGCCAGCACATAATGCGTCACCGCATCGTCCGGGTTCCGGTCCAGCGCCTGGCGGAACAGCGAGATTGCCTCCGGCAACTTGTTGTCTTCCATCAGCGCGTACGCTTTGTCGAACAGACTGTAGAACTCCGTCGCCTGCGGATAGATTCTCTCGATGCCGTCCACTGGAATATTCACGAACTCGGGAATATTCACCGCCCGGTTGGCGTCGGTCGTGTTCTCCACCAGGATCGCCGGAGTGTCGTTCCCGTCCGCGTCGATGTGGGTCATCATCAACTGGGTGAACGGCGAGCGCGCCTTCGACGAAAACGCGAGCCACCGCCCATTGGGCGAGAAAGTGTGCCACGAGTTCATCAGCCGCGTGTTGCAATTCATCAGCCGCGGCTTGCCGCCTTCAAACGGAACCATGAACAGCCGGCTGTCTGGACGCATCAGCAGCCCGTTCTTGTTCTCCACCCACACAATCCAGCGTCCGTCCGGCGAAACCTTGGGAAAGTCGTTGCTCATCCCGTTGTTCGACGCGCCTTCCACTGGCACGGCCGTGCCGCCCCGGCCCTCGTTGAAGGGAATCTTGTACAAGTCGTACTGAATCGGCGTTTCTCCCGGTCCGTTCGCGTATTCCGGCTTCGGCTGGCCAGGCGGGTAGGGATCCCGCGCCTCTGCGCGGCTGAAAATTAGGTACTTCCCGTCTGGCGACCAAAAGGCGCTGGTGTGCACATAGCGCGGGTCGTCTGCGCCCGGCAGCGGACGCATGGTCTTTGCATCCCGGTCATACCAGGCCAGAATCCCCTTGGTTGGATAGAACACCTGGTTGAATTGCAAATTCCTGAAGTTGGTGCTGTAGAGCCTGTCCAGAATCCCCGGCGCAAACCCCGGTACTTCGCCCTTGTGCAGGTTGGTATTTGCCGGCGGCCCGATGGATGTAACCACGTAACGGCCGTCCGGAGAGACCTGGCTCATGAATCCGAACCGCTTCACCGCCGGGTCCAGGTTCTTCACCTCCGCGTTCAGTTGGAATGAACTCCAGTGAATCACGTCGGTATTGTGGATCGTCATGTCCTTCTGCACCGGAACCAGCGCATACAATCCTTTGTCGTTGCGCGGCCCGTCCATGTCCAGCCCCATCGTTTTGCCGTCCTTCGAAAACGAATGGCAGTTGGCGCAGGTGGGCAAATTCTCCATCACCGTGTGGCTCTCCGGCTCGGCCAGGTTCCTCATCCGCCACTTGATCAGCGGCAGAGCGGCCTGCGGAAGCGGCGTGATCGGGCCTCTCTCTTCCGGGGGCGGAAGCATCAGCGGCACATCGCGATAAAAGATCGGCGCGCCCGCCGGGTCTTCCGAGGTCGAGATGGTCACCCGTCCCATCGAAATTGCGGTTTTGCTGTCGGTCGCAAATCCGCGGATCGAAATCGTCGCCGGATCCTTCGCGCTCAGGCGCTTGATCCTGGCCCATGTCTCCGCGTCCGGCTTCCAGGTCCGCGTCGCAGCTTGCTCCGGAGTCAGTTCGATCCCCGGCCCGGCCTTGGGGTCGATGTGCCCCATCTTCAGCCGGTCTCCTGGCGCGTCCACGCGAATGGTCTCGCTACGGCCCTTGAAAGTGACCTCAACCACCCACTGCGTTGCCGCTTCGCTCGGGTCGTGCCACAGAATTGTCGGGGAAGTGATTTCCGGCGGGAATACCGAGCCGTTCAACGGGTAATCGATGGTGATGTTCGCCTGGGCGCTGTTCGACAACTTCGTATCGCTTCCGGTCGAGGGCCCCGTTGCGGCCCCGCAAACCATCGGAATCGATGCGAATCCCGCGATTCCGCCCAAAAGAACTTTGGCCAAACGCAAACTCATAATCCTCCAATGCGGCTCTTCAGGCTGCGGGAAAACTCGTTGGGGCCGCAGGTCTCGGAACCAAACCCGGCACAAAGCCCATCGAAACAGCGTTGACCTTGCGGGCCGCGAAAACCTCAAATCCCGTGAATCTCAACTTCCTCTGGCTTTGTAACAGGGCACGACTTTAGTCGTGCCGACAAAGCCAGTCGTGCGAACCGGGCTTTACAGGCTGCGGAAAAGCCCGCCGAACAGGCAAGAAGCGTCAGGGCACGACTTTAGTCGTGCCGCAAGTGCCGTAAAATCAACGTGGGCTTCAGCCCCTGAGAAACGAATTTCGGCTTTTCTGCCATTTTCTGCCCTTTTTCCCCAGCCTGTTTAGCCCCTGCGGATTGTCTGAGGATCTACGCCCGAAATCTACCCGTATTCCGCTGCCTGTCTAGCCAGATGAAACGCTCGAGCGCCGCAGCGGCGTCCGGGAAGCACCCACGTGGGTGATCTCCCTCACAACCAAAAAGAATACAGCAACCATCGACCCACTGGCTGTCCTTGTCGGGACGTTGCCAGGGCCATCGCACTTCAAGTTGCGGGACGATTATGTCTTGAAAGGGCACGGCTTTAGCCGTGCCGAGGCAGGCGAAAGAGAATGATTAGGGCTTCAGCCCCCGAGGGATGGCTTTAGAACGCGGCAGCATCCCCTCCACGAGGGGCAAAAGCCCCGTCGATTTCGCGGTCCCTCATGGCGCGGCTAAAGCCGTGCCCTTTCAAAGCTACTGCGGTTCAGGATTGCAATTTCAAATGCGATAGCCCTGGGGTCGTTGCGGCGTCACGGCGTGCCGTCCGCCAAGGCCAGGTATTTCTTTACGACGGCCGGAAGTGAATCGCTTCACCATGCAAATTCCCTGCTTGCAACGCCGAAGACCGTCCAGCCTGCCCTGTTGTATTCTGGCTACCGGGAGAGAACTGTCATGGGCAAGTTGTGCGGAATAGGTACGAAATGGATGCTGTTGGCTGCATCCGCGGCTTCCGCTGTTCCTGCACTTGCCGTGCCGCCCCCTCAAAAGACGCAGACCCCCTGTGCCGGCCCGCCGGCCATGGTCGCCAGGCTCCGCGCGCATCCCGGCACCGACAGCGCGGTCGTGCTTGGCAGCTGGTATGCCGGCCGCCAGCAGTTCAACTGCGCCATCGATGTCTTTCAAGGCGCTCTCAAAACCGATCCCAAATCCGCGCAACTCCACTATCTGGAGGGCCTCGCGCTCCTTGGTATGGCTCACCCCGCGGAAGCGCTTCCGGTCATTGAAGAGGCGGCGCGGCTCCAGCCTGAAGTGCTCAAGCCGCATCTCGTTCTCGGCTATCTCTACGACCAGGCCAACCGGCACACCGACGCGGAAGACCAGTGGAAGAAGGCCCTCGCCATCGATCGCAGTGCCACTCCCGCGCTCGAAGGCCTTAGCAACGACCTGCTCGCCCGCCAGGACTATATCGACGTCATCGGCCTGCTCAACTCCGCGCCCCGCACCGAGAAGCTTGCCATCGACCTCTCGCGGGCCTTTGGCCAGATGAATTATCTTGACCAGGCGAACCAGGTGTTATCCGACGCGCTCAATCGAACACCCGGCTCCGTGCCCCTCGCCAGCGCCCTCACCGTGGTGCTGGTAAAGCAGTTGCGCTACCAGGACGCCATCAATCTGCTCCAGAACACGGTCCAGAAGAACCCCGGCAACTTCGAAGCCGAATTGCAGCTCTTCCGTCTGCTGGTGCTCACCAACCACATCAATCTTGCCCGGCCCATGGCGCCTAAACTCTTGGCGAAGCGTCCCCATGACCCGGAAGTGCTCTATCTGAACGGGATCGTCGAGCGCATCCTGGGCAATTACGCCGACTCCAAGGCGCATCTCGAAGAGGCCGTCAACCTCGATCCCAACTTCTTCAACTCCCGCTACAACCTCGGTATGGTGCTGGTCTTCCTCAAGGAATGGAAGGAGGCAGCCGAGCAGTTGCAAAAAGCCATCGACTTCGGCGCAACCGAGCCGCAGGTCCACTTCGAGCTGGCCAAAGCCCTCCGCGGCCTCGGCCAGATGGAGCAGGCCACGGACGAGATGAAGAAGTATCAGGCGCTCAAAAAGGAAGACGAGGCAAAGCTCGAGGCAGGGATGAACGCCGCTCAGGGAGACAAGGACCTCGACGCGGGAAAGGTTCAGGAGGCCCTCGTGCATTACCGCCTGGCTGCCGACGGCGCGCCCGACAGTCCGAACTACAAGTTCAAACTTGCCATTGCGTTGCACCGGGCGGGCGACACTGCTGGTGAGCGCGCCCAACTGGAGCAAGCCGTCAAGCTCGATCCCCGGCTGGCGGGAGCTCAAAAGCAGCTTGGCTTGCTGCTCTGGCACAGCGGCGATCTCGAAGGAGCCGTCGAACACTACCGCATGGCGGTTCAGGCCGAGCCGGCCTGGACAGAAGCCTGGATCAGCCTGGCTGCCGCGTTGGCCGAAGATGCTCATTTCGTCGAGGCGCACCAGGCAGTCGACATGGCCCTCCGCCTGGATCCAAAAAACGCTCAGGCACAGGAGTTGAGCGATCAACTGGCCCGCGATCCCGCCGCCCGTCAGCCTGCGAATTGAGCCCCATGGAAGCCTGACGTGCCCCAGCCGCTGCGCATTGCCAGCCGTGTTGTCGCAAGGTCAGAATGAAGATATCTGAAGGATGAAGATGCCAACTTCCCGCTGGACCCGGCGAAGCCTGCTGCGTACCGTTCCCGCCCTCTGTGCGTCCGCCGCCTTTCCGCGCATCTTGTCCGCTGCGCCCATTCAGGCGCGTCCAGATCAGCCGCGTCCCACTCAGCCGCCCCCGGCCCCCAAGCCGTTTTCCCGCTTCACCGATGTCGCGCAGAGCGCCGGGCTTACCGCCACCATGTACTACGGCGTTCCCGAGGCTGTCACCTTCATCATCGAAGAGATGGGCGGCGGCTGTGCCTTCATCGACTACGACAACGACGGCTGGATGGACCTCTTCATCCTCGGCGGCCGTCGGCTGGAGGATGTCCCCCCCGGCGCTTCCAATCGCCTCTACAAGAACAACCGCGACGGCAGCTTTACCGATGTCACTGAAAAAGCAGGCCTCCACGATGCCGGCTGGGCCGTCGGCGTTTGCGTCGGCGACTACAACAACGACGGCTACGAAGACCTCTTCCTCACCTATTACGGCCAGAACAAGCTCTACCGCAACAATGGGAACGGTACCTTCACCGACGTGACCGAGAAAGCCGGTTTGCTCCATGAGGGCATCCGCTTCGGCTCCGGCTGCACCTTCTTGGACTACAACCGCGACGGCTTCCTCGATCTCTTTGTCTCCAATTACGTCGACATCGACATGGCCCACGCCCTCAAGCCGTCGCTCGACGTGCCCAACTGCAACTACGAGGGTGTTCCCGTCGCCTGCGGACCCAAAGGTCTCAAGACGCCCCAGCACTACCTCTACCGCAACAACGGCGACGGCACCTTCACCGATGTCTCCAAGGAGTCCGGAATCGCCGCAATTCGCGATTCTTACGGCCTTACCGCGGTTTCTTTCGACGTGGACGAAGACGGCTGGCCCGATATCTACGTCGCCTGCGATACCACTTCCAGCCTCCTCCTGCTCAACAATCACGACGGCACCTTTCGCGAAGAAGGCCTCATGCGGGGCGTCGCCATCAGCGCCGACGGCCAGGAGATGGCCGGCATGGGCATCGGTGTGGGCGACTACGACCTCGATGGCCACCTCGATATTGTGAAGACCCACTTCCAGTTACAGGCCGCCGGCCTCTACCGCAATCTGGGCAAGGGAGAGTTCGAGGACGAGGCCCTGACCGCCGGCCTGGCCGGCGAACGCACCTACGTCAGTTGGGGTACCGGAATCGTGGATCTGGACAACGACGGCTATCCCGACATCTTCTGGGTCACCGGCAACGTCTATGCCGAAGTCGAGCGCATCAACCCCAGGTTCCCCTACAAGGGGCCGCGCGTGCTCTTCCGCAACCGTGGCGACGGGACCTTTGTGCGCATGGGCGACGAGGCCGGGCCGGCCATCAACGCCCGCCATGTCAGCCGAGGGTGCGCCTTTGGAGACTTCGACAACGACGGCGACCTCGATATTCTCATCATGAATCAGCACGAGCCGCCCTCGCTGCTCCGCAATGACGCCCCCAAGGGCAATCACTGGGTCAAGGTGCGGCTGGAAGGCACCAAAAGCAATCGCAGCGCCATCGGCTCCCGCGTGCTCGCTCATTACGGCGGCAAGGTGCAGGCCCAGGCGCTCCTCAGCCAGGCCAGCTATTGCTCCTCCAACGATCCCCGGCTCCACTTCGGCCTCGGCGACGCCAATTCGGTGGATATCGACGTCATCTGGCCCACCGGCGTCACCGAAAAGTTCCCCGCTCAAGCTGTCGATCGTCTGATTACCATCCGCGAAGGACATGGCATTGTCCCCGGCCGGCCCTTCTCGCCAGCTTGATTTTTGCTCCCCCTCCCAGCCCAACCCCGCGCCGGACGCTCTCGCAAAACCCTTCGCAGGGCGTCCCATTTTTGTGGGTTTTCGAGCCCCATCCGCTCATATTTTTAGGTATTTTTTGCCATTCCATTCAACATAGATCGCGATTTCCATTTCTATGGATTACAGGAAGATGCCCTTTTCCCGGTTTCCCGGACCCTTTTGGTCGCTGCAAAATCGTTTTTCTCGATACTGTATCGCCATCTGAATGTCAAATGAATCAAACGTTTGCACGTACGTATTCAAGGGAATGGAAAATGTATAGAGCCCGTATAGAACGGTAACGGTAGCAAAGGGCGACGGGCGATACATATGACGCAACGGATATTCCGCCATGTGTAGGCCAGAATCGTTTTACTAAGGCAGAAACCCCGGAAAAAACCGCTTGCGCGTCCTGTGTTTCGCGTGCTATCGATACCAAGATTCAAAAAGTCAGCTCCTTGGTTAGGGGTAATCCGGAACACCGGAATATGTCCCATGCCAGGGTTTCAACAAGGACAACAATTCAGGAGGCAACAAAAATGTTTCCAGGTAAAAAAACGTGGTTACGGACAATCTGGCTGCTCATCCCAGT
>CAZQPY010000086.1:0-21414 GCA_964595345.1 uncultured Occallatibacter sp. | reverse complement strand
TATTTGTGAACTTGATTGGTGCCGGGAGGGGGGGTCGAACCCCCACGACCTTGCGGTCGGCGGATTTTGAGTCCGCTGCGTCTGCCAGTTCCGCCATCCCGGCATGGGGTAGGGACCTGCTCTGCAAAGTATCGCACAGCCGTTCGTTCTTGCGCTAGCCTGCGGCTCTCCTGTTCTGGTTCCCGGTTTTAAGCGGCGAAGCCCGCAGAGGCCCGCATCTTGTTGCCCATTTCGAATCGATCCTGCTGCCCATTTCGAATCGCCGCGCGATCCCCATCCCGTTCCTCGCCCGGAAACTCAGACGTCTCTTCTATGCACCGGAATGTGTGCAATTCGCCGCCCTCGCCGCATTCCCCGCCTCCTCGCCCGCCAACCAAGATGAATGGCGTGCGACAATGGAGGCAACCGTGATGACTAACGCCTCCTCTGCCATCGTTCCCGAGCCGGTTTCGGTTACCCCGGAGTTGCTCGCCCAGCACAGCATCACCCCGGATGAATACAGCCGCATCGAAGCGGCCTTGGGGCGTGTCCCCTCGCTCACTGAACTGGGCATTTACAGCGTCATGTGGAGTGAGCACTGCTCCTACAAGTCGAGCCGCGTCCACCTGAAGCGTCTGCCCACCAAGAGCGATTTGGTCGTCCAGGGGCCCGGTGAGAACGCCGGCATCATCGACGTGGGCGATGGATGGGCCTGCGCCTTCAAGATCGAATCCCACAACCACCCCAGCTACATCGAGCCCTTTCAGGGCGCGGCCACCGGCGTGGGCGGCATTTTGCGCGACATCTTCACCATGGGCGCACGTCCGCTGGCGGTGATGGACTCCCTGCGCTTCGGGACCATCGAACAGGGCGAGGAAGACGCGGAAACCGTGCGTCGGAATCACTCTGTCGTCGACGGCGTGGTCAGCGGCATCGCCGCATACGGCAACTGTTTCGGCGTTCCCAACCTGGGCGGCGAAACCAAGTTTGATGCCTGCTACAACGGAAATCCGTTGGTGAACGCCTTTGCCCTGGGCATGGTCCGCAAGGATGAAATCTTCTACGGCAAGGCCACCGGCGAAGGCAATCCGGTGATCTACGTCGGCGCCAAGACGGGCCGGGACGGCATCCACGGCGCGACTATGGCGTCTGAAGAGTTCCACGCCGGTACCGAGGCCAAGCGGCCCAACGTGCAGTGCGGCGACCCGTTCATGGAAAAGCTACTGCTCGAGGCGTGTCTGGAAGCGATGCAGACCGGCGCGATCGTCGGCATTCAAGACATGGGCGCTGCGGGCCTCACCTGCTCCACCTGCGAGATGGGCGCGCGCGGCGGCGTTGGCCTCGACGTTGAGTTGGACTTTGTGCCCCAGCGCGAAACCGGCATGAGCGCCTACGAAATCATGCTCTCCGAGAGCCAGGAGCGCATGCTGCTGGTGGCCGAAAAGGGCAGGGAAGACGAAGTCCTGAGCGTCTTTGTGAAGTGGGGACTGGACGGCGTCATCGTGGGCACCGTCAAGCCCGAGCCGCGCCTGCGCATCCGCCATCACGGCGTGCTGGTGGCGGATATTCCCAACCAGTCGCTTACCGACGATGCGCCGCTCTATCACCGCCCGGTGGGCGTGTGGAAGTGTCCTCTACCGGCCGAGCCTTCCGAGCAGATTCAAGCCCTTTTGGCCGAGGATCGCGACTTCACCGCCGACCTGAAGCAGCTGCTGGCCAGCTCCAATGTCTGCAGCAAGCGCTGGGTTCACGAGCAGTACGACACCATGGTGCAGACCAACACAGTGCAAGGCCCGGGCGGCGAGGGCGGCGTCATGCGCATCAAGGGAACCGGGACCAAGGGCCACGAACGCGGCCTGTCCATGGCTCTGGACGGCAACAGCCGCTGGGCCTACATGAATCCCAAGCTGGGCGCGATGCACGCCGTGGCCGAGGCGGCCCGCAAGGTAGCCATGACCGGCGCCAAGCCCGTTGCCGCCACCAACTGTCTCAACTTCGGCAATCCCGAAAAGCCCGAAATCATGGCCCAGCTTTCCGCAGCCATCGACGGCATCGGCGAGGCCTGTACCGCTCTCGGTACGCCCATCACGGGCGGCAACGTTTCTCTTTATAACGAGACCAAGGGCGAAGGCATCTATCCCACCCCGGTTCTGGGCATCGTGGGCATCCTCAACGACGTAACCCTGTCCGTGTCCGCCGACTTTCAGCGCGCCGGCGACGCCATTCTTCTCCTCTGGCCCATCCCGAACGGCGAACAACCCAACCCCGAGCTGAAGGTCCCATTCCATCCCGAGCCGATGAAGTATTCCCCG
Source organism: uncultured Occallatibacter sp. (assembly GCA_964595345.1). GTDB lineage: Bacteria > Acidobacteriota > Terriglobia > Terriglobales > Acidobacteriaceae > Telmatobacter. The sequence continues at coordinate 19,123 of CAZQPY010000086.1, read as the reverse complement.
GTAGAGGATGTCGATCATGATCCGGTTGCGGATGCGGACCCCGAAGAGCCGGAAGCTGTGGCCTCCGAGGAGCTGGCCGTCTTTGGTTCCTCCGAATACGCCAAGGTGGTTTTGGGCGGAGTCTGGGGCCAGCCGCCCCCGCTCGATCTGGACGCTGAAGCCGATCTGCACTCCTTGTTGCAGGTGCTGGCCGAGCAGCAGCTGGTTCACTCTGCCCGCGACATCGGCGATGGCGGCATCGCCGTCGCTCTGGCCCAGGCGGGCTTTGCACGCGGCATCGGCGCAACCGTCGAGCAAGAGCAATCTCTGCTGGTTCATCCCCTCTTCGGCCTCTTCGCCGAGCCTGCTTCCACTGTCCTGGTCAGCGCCGATGCCAGCCGCTTCGCGCAGATTGAATCCCTGGCCGACGAATTTGGATACTATGCAGTCCGCATCGGGACCACCGGCGGTGACCGTCTGGAAATCTCGGTCTACAAGGATTCATTCATCTCCGCTTCGCTTTCCTCCCTGCGCAAGCCCTGGGCCACCGCTCTGGAAGCAACCCTGCACGATGAGGTGCTGGCATGACCAAAGCAATCATTAGCGGCGCAGCCGCAACTCGCCGTACGCGCAGTACTCGCCGTGCGCGCAGCACTGAGGTATTGGCATGACCCGGTTGCTGTATCAGGGCCTCGAAAACATCGCCGACGAATCGGAACAGATCAAAGCTGAGGCCAATGGCCGCGAAGCGGCGGATCGCTGTGCGCGCAGCACGCTGATCCCTGATCCCTGTTCACTGATCCCTGAGAACATCTCCAACGGAGATGTTCTCCACGAAGAATGCGGCGTCATCGCCATTCATGGCCATCCCGACGCCGCGCGGCAGGCTTATCTCGGCCTTTATGCCCTGCAGCATCGCGGACAGGAGTCAGCCGGCATCGCCACCGCCGACGGTCAGCATCTTGCCAACATCAAGGGCATGGGCCTGGTCTCGGAAATCTTTACCGACGATGTGCTGGCCAAGCTGCCCGGCCAGATGGCCATCGGCCACACGCGCTACTCGACCACTGGAGACTCGGCGCTGCTGAACGCCCAGCCCATCCGGGTCGATTCGACCAAGGGCCTCATCGCCATCGCCCATAACGGCAACCTGGTGAACCTCGGCAGCGCGCGCGCCCGTCTGGAGCGCGACGGGGCCTACTTCCAGACCACCTCCGATTCCGAGATCATCGTCCAGCTCATCGCCCACTCCAAGGCCGGTTCGCTGGTGGACGCCATTGCCGACTCGCTCAGCCAGGTGGACGGCGCTTTCTCCATCGTCATGATGACCCGCGACCGCATCTTTGCGGCACGCGATCCGCGCGGATTCCGCCCGCTCTCCATGGGCCGCATCAAGAACCCAGCAGGGCCCGACACCATCGTCTTCGCCTCGGAGACCTGCGCTTTCGACCTGCTCCGCGCCACCTACGAGCGCGACGTGCTGCCCGGCGAACTGGTCATGGTCACCGAGGACGGCGTCACCAGCCGCCAGTACGCCAGCGGCGTGGCCCAGTCCAGCTGCATCTTCGAGCATGTCTACTTCGCCCGCCCCGACAGCCGCATCTACGGCCACTGGGTGCAAGAGAGCCGCGACCAGATGGGCCGCCAGCTCGCCCGCGAATCCGGTATTCCAGCCGATGTGGTGGTTCCGGTGCCCGACTCCGGCGTGACCGCGGCGCTCGGCTATGCGGAGCAGGCCGGCATTCCGTTCCGCCTCGGCCTCATCCGCAACCACTATGTGGGCCGCACCTTCATCGAGCCGGAGCAGCGGGTGCGCGACTTCGGTGTGCGCCTCAAGCTCAACCCGGTGCGCAATCTGCTGGAAGGCAAGCGTGTCATCCTCATCGACGACTCCATCATCCGCGGGACGACATCCAGAAAAATCGTCCGCATGGTGCGCGGTGCCGGAGCGGCGGAGGTTCATCTGCGCATCAGCTGCCCGCCCACCATCTCGCCCTGTTTTTACGGTGTCGATACGCCCAGCAAGCGCGACCTGATTGCCGCCAACAAGTCCATCGATGAGATTCGCCGCTATATCGAGGCCGATTCGCTGGCCTATCTCTCGCTCGACGGCCTGCTGAACTGCTGCCAGACCAAGGGCGAAGAGCATCCCACCGGCTACTGCACGGCCTGCTACACCGGCAACTACCCCACCCAGTGGGTCGATGTCGAGGAAATATTGCCGGTCGGGGCGAGCCTGTAGGAGCTGTGGACAGTATCGAGCCGCTTAACTTTCATGGGTGCCTCATTTTGGCTTTCTCCTTGAAAGTTGGGCGGCATCAAGGATTAGCCTCTTCTCCCCGCTGGTAAGCCATTGAAGGCAAATAGCAATGTCATCCGTCCAGACGTTGTTGGCTTGGAGGCACACCGGCTGAAAAATCTCAATCAAGGTATTGTCCGCCGGTCTAGGCAGAAGCCAGTTGGCGACGGTGTATCGAAAATCATTCCACCGGCGCGTCGCCGGGTGCATGTTTACGGCGAGGATATCGAAATCCCCAAACCGATAGGGGCGGGTAGCCACATCTGGTGCCTGAGAAGTTCCGGAGGCACCTGAACGCTTCTTGCCACTTCGGGTCTTTTGGACCTCAACAACATAAAATTCGTCTGCGTATTGTTTCGGGTAGTATTGCTTCGGCGTCCCCGCCTCAAGGCGCTGGAGCTTGATCTGAATGCGAACGGAACGCCCTGCCTTTTCCAGCAGCGCATCAAAGGGCCAATCACCTGCCGGGGTTGTTCCGGATTTCCAGCCCAAAGAGGCAATGGTTGGTAAGACCTCCCTCTCAAAAACGGCCTCTGCAATAATGCCACGCACACCGCGTTTCGTCAGGTCCGACGACCTCCGGATTGCACTCAAGATCGTGTCCGCATCGACGCCCCACTCGTCTTCAAGCGGGTGGCGGGGTAGACCGATGGCGAGATGGTGAGCGAGAGATTGCCGTTCCTCAACAGGGCATTCGTCAATTTGTCTTTTCAGTGTTTCGAGCGATTCCTTCATTCGAGGGTCTTCCTGCAGGCTCCGGCTTGAATGCTTGGATTTCCGAGCGGAGAAGGAGAACCTTCCCCCCGATCTCCAACGTATGAAGCCGCCCTTTCTTGATCAGCTTTGCGATGGCCTGCCGGGTGACGCCACGGAGGCGTGCCGCTTCCGCTTGTGAGACCCAATCCTGCGCATCTGGGAAATTGGTTGACAACGTTAACCTATTTCTGCTACCGTTTTTCCTTGTGAGGCCGTACCATGTCTACAGCCGTGTCTACAAAACCCCAACCCGACCCCATCCCCGATGCCAGTTCGGTCGCTATCGCAACAGTTGGTGCGGTGGACGAGCGGCTGGGCCACCCCTCTCATTTACTGGGGAAAAAACCGTACTTTGCCTCAAGATTTGGCGCAGCCTATCTGGGTGATTCCCTTGAGATGCTAAAGGAAGTACCCACAAGTTCCGTCAACCTGGTTGTTACCTCTCCGCCATACGCACTCCACTTCAAGAAAGAATACGGCAACGAGCACAAAGATCGTTATGTCGAATGGTTTTTGCCGTTTGCAAAAGAGATTCGGCGGACGCTCACAGACGATGGAAGTTTTGTATTGAACATTGGTGGCAGCTACAACAAAGGCACGCCAACCCGCTCAATCTATCATTTCAAGTTGCTTGTAGCGTTGGTCGAAGAGGTCGGGTTCCATCTGGCGCAGGAGTGTTTCTGGTATAACCCTGCCAAGATGCCGGTTCCGGCTGAGTGGGTCACTGTCCGTCGCGTACGGGTGAGAGATTCCGTCGAATACGTTTGGTGGTTTTCCAAGAGTCCCTACCCGAAGGCATCTAACCTCAGCGTATTGAAAGAGTACAGCGAAGACATGCTGAGACTCAATCGAAACGGATTACGCGAGACTGTGCGGCCATCCGGACACGTGATTCGAAACTCATTTGACAAGATCGCCGCTGGTGGCTCGATTCCCCCCAACGTTGTGGAGAGCAACTTCGAGGACTTCCCTGAAAGCATGATGAAGATGGGCAATAATGCCGCCAACGACGTTTATACCCGGCGGTGCAAGGAAGAGGGAATCAAGATTCATCCGGCGCGGTTCCCGGCCTCTCTCCCCAAGTTCTTTATCAAGATGCTTACCGATCCGGATGATCTCGTCCTTGACCCCTTCGCCGGTTCACTAACAGCTGCCGCAGTTGCAGAGAGCCTTGAGCGGCGGTGGGTCGCCGGAGAAGCTGTTGAAGAGTACCTGCAGGCGGGTCGGTTTCGGTTCGAAGAGATGACACAGAACCCGCTTCTGTTTTAGGAGTTTGTCTCCACGTTTCTTGACATGAAAGGCAGCCCAATCCACAACGAATCTGACACTGGCGGGATGACCTCCCTTCATGGAAGGAAGCCCACATCAAAGGTGTTTGACGACCTGATGACCGGACTGGACGAAGTGGATGCCTTCCTGGCCGGGGAAACTGCTGGTTACAATGTCAGCCGTGATCTCCCATCGCCCGGAAGCGGTGCTTGAGGCCTTGGCAAGCTAAAGAAAAACGGGCCGCCTCCCCAAGGAAGCGGCCCGTTCTTCTTACTGCTTCTTCGCTTACTCCGGCAATTCCACCGTTCCGGCAATGCTGAAGTTCCCCGTCACTCCCGGCGCGCTGGTGCCCGGCTGTCCGCCGCCGACAAACACTCCGTAAGCGCCTTCGGCCACCGTGGGAACCCCCGCCTCCGTCACCATGCTCAAATCGCGCGGGTTCAGCTCGAACTTGACGGTTTGCGAAGCGCCCGGCTCCAGGTGAACCCTCTTGAAGGCCCTTAGAGCCTTCAAGGGAGCTCCCGGAACGTTGGGGAAGGTCAGGTAGAGCTGCGCTACTTCGTCGCCCGCCTTGCTGCCGCTGTTGGTCACCGTAGCTTCGGCCATCAGCGGGCTGCCCGCTGCAATGCTCGCCGGAACCGTCAGGCCGCTATACGCGAAGCTCGTGTAGCTGAGCCCGTAGCCGAACGGATACAGAGGCGTGCCGGTGAAGTACCGGTAGGTGCGTCCTTTCATTGCGTAGTCTTCAAAAGGAGGCAGCTGGTCCACGCTCTTGTAGAAGGTCACCGGCAACCGCCCAGCCGGATTGTTCCGCCCGCTCAGCGTTTCGGCTACTGCCGCGCCGCCCTCTTCGCCCGGATAGAACGCATCCAGAATGGCATTGGCGTGGTCGTTGGCCCAGTTCACTGCCAGAGCGCTGCCGTTTGTCAGCACCACCACCAGCGGCTTGTGCGCTGTCGCCAGCGATTCCAGCAGGTCCTGTTCCGGCTTGGGAAGATCGATGCTGGTGCGGTCGCCGCCCTTGAAGCCCGCCTCCACCACCTTCATCTCTTCGCCTTCCAGTTCGCTGGTGATGCCCACCACAGCCACCACCACATCGGCGTTCTTTGCCGCTTCCACTGCCTCGGGCAACGGCCTGCGGTCCAGCTTCTTCCACACCAGTTGCATCACCGAAGGATGCGCATCGGTCACCTCATATTCGGCTGCCAGCCGCGCCTTCTGGCCCGCCACCAGGAGCACCGGAGCGAGCTTGGTCTCCACGTCGCGTGTATCGTAGTCCGTTGCCAGGTCAACGCCGTTGATGGACAGCCGGAACGATCCCAATCCCTTCAATCCCAGGTAGAACTCGCCTGTTTCGGTCGGCGTCAAATCCGTTTCCCAGTGAACGCGCAGCGGGCGAACGCCCTTGGTTTCCACCGGCAGCGCGCCCTCCGCCAGGTTGATGGCCGCTTCATGCCTGCTCACCAGCACCGGAGGCTTCTTGACGTCCGGGCCCCAGTCCATCACATACTTCGAATAGCTCGCCTTCAATCCCTGCTTGCCGTCAATCGCCATCAGTTGCGCCGGAATCGGATCCGCCGACTTGCTCAGGAATTGCGTGCCCTCCACAAAGTTGATCTGCGCCTTGGGGAACTCCTTCTTCAGTCCATCCAGGATCGAAACAATGTGCGTCGGCATGCCGGTGTAGTTGCCCAGCAGGAAGTGCGTCTGGTTGGCCAGCGGACCCACCACGGCGATCTTCAGCCCTTCGGTCTTCAGCGGCAGAATGCCGTCGTTCTTCAGCAGCACCATCGACTCGTTGGCCAGCTTGAGCGCCAGAGCGCGATGTGCTGCGCTGTCCAGTTCCTTGGGATCGATCTTGCTGTAGGGAACCATCGCCGGCGGATCGAACATGCCCAGCTTCATCCGCGCCGTGAACAGCCGGGTTACCGCTGTATCCACGGCGCTCAGGGGCAGATATCCCTGCTTCACCGCGTCGAGATACGCCTTGTAGTCGCGGTTGTCTTCCACCATGGTGGTAAAGTCCACGCACTCGTTGTCCATGCCGCGTTCCAGCGAGATCGCCGAAGCCTGCGCCTGTGTCGGCTTGAAGTGATGCCCCGCGAAGATGTCGATCACCGCGCCGCAATCCGACACCACGTAGCCTTTGAAGCCCCACTTGCCGCGCAACTGATCTTGAAGGAGAAATTCGTTCGCGCAGGCCGGTTCGCCGTTGATGCTGTTGTAGGCGCACATCACCGACCCCGCCTTGCCTTCGACAACCGCCGCCCGGAAGGCCGGCAGATAGGTGTCCATCTCGTCGTGCTTGCTCACCGTCACATTGGCTGTGTGGCGCGTCGACTCCGGGCCGCTGTGCACGTCGAAGTGCTTCGGCGTCGAGATCACCCGGTAATACCGCGGATCGTCTCCCTGCATGCCGGTCACAAAGGCCACGCCCATGCGCGCCGTCAGAAACGGGTCTTCGCCGTAAGTCTCTTGCCCGCGGCCCCAGCGCGGATCGCGGAACAGGTTCAGGTTCGGCGCCCAGAAGTCCAGGCCTTCGAAGATCTTGCTGTTCCCGTTGGTCAGCGCCATCGCGTGCTTGATGCGCCCCTCGATCCCGATCGCCGTGCCCATCACCTTGATCGTCGCCGGGTCAAAGGTGGCTGCCAGGCCAATCGGCTCCGGATATTCCGTAGTCCCGCGCTGCGCCACGCCGTGCAGCGACTCGCTCCACCAGTCGTACGCGGGAACCTTCAGCCGCGGAATCGCACGCGACTGGTTCACCAACTGCGACGCCTTCTCTTCCAGCGTCATCTGTTTCACCAGGTCCGCCGCGCGCTGCTCCGCGGGCAAACTCGGATCGAGATACGCCGGCTTTGCTTCCTGTGCCTGCGCCTTCCAGGCGGATCCTGTCAGAGCCAGTCCGCTGCACACCAATCCCAGGGCAAACAATCGAATTAAGGGGTTCTTCATCATTTTTCTCTCCGGCGAGGTCTTTCGGTTCGCGTAACTCTAAGTCGCAAATTCCGTGTCCTGCTTCCGGTTGCCAACCTTATCGTTTGCCACAATACGCTGTCAAGACGCGCGTCTTGCGCGATAATCCAAATAGAAAATCGCTTTACCGTTCATCAACTTGCGGCGATCGCCCTCTTGGGGGCACGAGTGCCCCCAATCCGGAGAGTGCGAGTTCTTTCACCATGATTGGGTGCCCCAGGTCCGGGGTCCCCACGGACTGGTCTTCGTCCGTGGGGTGGAGGTCCCTCGCTTTTGGGACCAGGGAAAGCACGAACCTCCGGTTGTCCCATCACTCATCCGCACCGCCTTCCATCCCCGCGCGTCTTTCGAGCGCGGACCGGCCGGAGGCGGCTGCCGCACCGCAGGTGCCGCGGGCCACGCGAAGCGTCTGCCGCACCGCAGGTGCCGAAGGCGTTCGCCCCCACGGCAAATGGGTGTAACCTTTCTCTTTCCTGCCGCGTAAGACTGAATGGAAGGGGAAGATCGGATGCTAAGCACCTCGAACGACGTTCTGGACCGTTTCCGTCACGGCGATCCCGACGCCTTCGAAGCCCTCTTTCGCCTCCATCGGCGCGCCGTCTACGGCTGGATTCTGCGCATTGTCCGCAACCCCTCCTCGGCCGAAGACCTCACCGTCGAGACCTTCTGGCGCATCCACAGGGCCCACGCCTGCTTTGACCCTGCGCGCGGATTCGAAGGCTGGGCCCGCCGCATCGCCACTCACGCCGCGCTCGACTGGCTGCGCACCCAGCGACCGGCAACCGAAGCGTCTAGCGAACCGCTGGATGCCCTGCCGGCCCCGCAAACAGCCGACCCGGCCATCTCGGCGGAAATTCGCCGCTGCACCGCGCTTGCCTTCACCCGCCTGCCGCCCAAACTGCGCATTGCTGCGGTTCTCGCCGTGGTGGAAGAGCAGCCGGGCAGGGAAGTTGCCGAGGCGCTGGGAATCTCGGTCGCCGCCGTCAAACTGCGCGTCTTTCGCGCCTTGCGCCTGCTCCGCAAAGATCTCGAACGACAAGGAATCAAGCCATGAACAAACCCGAACAGCACCGCTATCCGAACGAAAAGCAGGACCGAATTGCAAGCCTGCTCCGGCAAGCCTTGCCGCCCGTCGAGAATCCCGAAGCCGGCCCCGACCGCGACCTCTGGCCGCAAGTGCTCGGCCGCTTGGATGAGAAGCCCTCCGTCCCCTGGTTCGACTGGGCCATGCTCGCCGGGCTCACGGGGATGCTGCTCTTCTTCCCGGCCTCCGTCCCGGTGCTGCTCTATTACCTGTGAGAATGCTGCCGCCAACTTGCGAACTCTCCATCCCCGCGTAAGCGGGGGCTAGCTTGCCAAATCCGTTTCAAATCGATGTTGACCCTTGTGTCTTTAACCCGCGGCTCAACTTCGTTCGCAAAAGGAGAAACGCCATGAACACCCATCCCTACCTCCGCGCCTATCTCGCCGGAACCTTTATCACCACGCTCATTCTGCCTCTGTTGCTGACCCTGTTCATCGTCGTCCGCATCGTGCTCCAAGTCCCCGTCCCCATCGAACAGGGGCTCATCTTCCCCATGGCCGCCGTACCCCTTCTCTGGGGCCTGTGGAACATGCTCTGGCTGGCGTCGGCTCCGCGAACCCACCTTCCCCTCGGCCTGCACGGAGCAATCCTGCCCCTGTTGCTGATGCCCATGGGCGCAACCCTGGCCAGTTGTCTGGGAGTGCTCTCCATTGGCGCGCAGGGCGTCGTCTGGTTCAAGCTTTGCTTCGTGCCCTACACGCTCATCGCGCCCATGTTTCTGGCCGCCCTCGCCGGCTACTACCTGGTTTGGAAATACGTCGTCGGCTTCCTCAACCGCGTGCTGGGCATCGCATAACGGCTCCCGAATGGTTTGCGCGCCCATTGGACTCAGTCGGGCCCAGTCGAACCCAGTCGAGCAAGGAACAGGAAATGAGCTTTCTAACCCTGGATCTTCTAATCCGGGATCTTCGAAGCCTCGATTTTCGAGAAATCGAATGGCTTTTCCCCTTCGTCCTGACTCTCCACAACGCGGAAGAAGCCATATGGCTTCCCGAATGGTCGAAACGAGTCGGAAGCTGGTTTCGACCTGTGGCTCCAGGCGTCTTCCGTTTTGCTGTGGTGGTCGTCACCCTCCTGGTCTACGTTTTGACTTGGCTGAGTGCGAACTCGGGTAAACAGAGCGTTTGGACCTACCTGGTATTTGGATCGATCGCCGTCGCGCTGGTCAACGTCCTGATTCCGCACCTTGCGGCGACCATAGTCCAGCGCAGCTATATGCCTGGAGTCGCAACCGCCGTGCTGTTGAACCTGCCGGTCATGTCTTTGCTGGTCGTTCTTGCCGTCAGGGAGGGATACGTCTCCGGCTGGAAGTCCGTGGCGTATTTCCTGGCAGTGACAGGGGTTTCGGCGGCGTTGATCCCTGCGCTCTTCAAGCTGGGAAATAAGCTGGGGTTCTGAATCGGCTCGCGCCCCCTAACAAACTGCAGATCGAAGACGCGCCGCAGACCCAACCTCGCCTGTCATCGCTGAGCGGAGCGTGCCGGGGTCTCCGGCGACAGGTCTTCGTCGCTGAGGCGGGGAAGCGAAGTCGAAGGCAGCCTGCGCTTCGGAAACGGAGGGAGCCTTGGGGCAACCCCCGAAACAGAAAATCGAAACTTCGGCATTCACGGCTGCGGGAAAACTCCATCCGGCGGGCAAGAAGCGTCAGGGCATGACTTTAGTCGTGCCGATGAAGTTAAAAGAAAGAATGATGGGCTTCAGCTCCAGCTTAGTCCGATTCCGGCGTTTCACTTGAATGCGGGCCCTATTCCGCAGCCTGTTCAGGCCCGGCAGGCGCCACATGAGCACTATCGATCAGACCGTCGTCATGGGTTGATCTACGTTGAGGCGTGAGTGAAGAAGGGAATCCCATGACGAACGAAATTCAAGATGAAAAGATCCAGGAAATTCCCAGGACCTATTCCGGCGCATTGCTTGCGACCATTGCCGTTTCTCTCCTTTTAGGGGTGGGCGGCCTTCTCTGGTGCTACACGCTGAACGGCAAACTGGTTGCCCAGCAGCAGAAGCTGGATGATATCTCCACGCAGAACACCAAGCTGGCTGCGGGAACAGGGGAAACCAATGCCCGCCTGAATACGGCCACGGATGAGTTGAAGACCGCTCAGGGATTGACGCAGCAGCAGCTCGATCAAAAGTCGGCGGCGTTGCAAAGCCGCGAGGCGCGCGGCGAGAAAGCCACCGCCAAGCTCGCAACCGACCAGCAGCAGACCGAGGGTCAGGTGGTGGAAGTTACCAACGCTGTGACCACGGTGCAGACCGATGTCGGCGGCGTAAAGTCCGATGTGGCCAAGACGCGCAGCGATCTGGCCGACACCAACACCCAGTTGACCTCCATGAAGGGCGATCTGAACGGCCATAGCAGCCTGATCGCGCGCAACGGCGAAGAGCTGGAGATCCTCAAGCACAAGGGCGACCGCAACTACTACGCGTTCACACTGGTGAAGAACCAGAAGAAACAGGTAGGAACCGTGAGCCTGGAGTTGAAGAAGTCCGACGCGAAGAAGAGCATGTACACCATCGCCGTCTTCTCCGACGACAAGCAGTACCAGAAGAAGGACAAGAGCCTCAACGAGCCGCTCCAGTTCTACAGTGGCAAAGACCCCATGTTGTTTGAAATCGTGGTCAACACCGTGAGCGCGAAGAACACGGTCACCGGCTATCTGTCCACACCCAAGGGGGCCCCGGTCCCAATCACCGTTGCCGAGCGGTAGTTACGCATGCGGGCAATGCCGTGTAGATGCGGCACGGGAAGATGAGGGCGCACCTGCTTGGGGCAGGAGCGCCCCATCTTTGGCGTAAATCCGTCGCCGGGGTTCGAGAAGGCATTATCGCCCTTTTGGGATTACGGGATACCATGTAAACCCTGAGAACTTTGGGTCATCTCCGCATCGCCACTGGCCGCCATCAAACTTCGGGTCAGTTCCGGGCTCGACGGTTACTGTTCGCTTATCCTTTTTCGAGAACGACGGATATGCAATCCATTCGCCACCCTTCAAGACGTAGACAACATAGCCAGACTGTGGCAGTGCAAGCGTCGACTTCCTCGTGATCGGTTCCAGCGAGATCAGTTGCGCATCGATCTCCGGCCCACCTGTCCCACTGCTTGCTCCACCGCCAATTCCCCCATGAATCTCTCCGCGAAGGTTCAATGAAGCGACTTGATTGGAGACTCCCGGACCGAGCCATTGAACCGGTTTGAATGTCTGGTCACCGGAAGTGATTCGTACCCAATCAAAGTTCACAGGCGGAACAGGTTTGCTGGGTATAAACGGTGAAATGATCCAGAAAATGAACAAGGCCGCAGTGATCGTGCCTAAACCAATTCGCAACGCCATGTGTACGGGCTTGGACCGGGCTCGGATAAAACGAGGAAATAGAAATAAGCCATAAATCAAACCCAGAACAAGTGCAGAATCAGGGCCAATCTCAGCCAGTGCAAGGTACCACCCAGCCCCCAGAACCGCCATGCCGCCTGCCATCGCGCAGAGGATGCCGCCAATCAGGCGATTGAGCCATCGCGGGGTTGACGCAAAGCCAAGTACCAGGCTCAGTCCAAAGATTCCAACACCGAAGAAAAGGCAGAAATACGCAAAGAAAGGTGCAAATCCTATGTAGGAGGTAAATTCGGCCCACGAAGGGAAATGAACTCTGCCCCACCAACCGGGTCCGGGCCGGTCGCTATAGGGAAGATATCCAAAACAGCTTGAAAGGAATAAAAAGAGACTTGTGCCGACGCCCACAATTGCGCTGAACAGAAGCGCGGTACCAGCGAATCTCATCCCGAGCGATCTGATCGGTTGGAGGTTCATCTTACTCACAATCCTGGAGCAAAGAAATCGCTCAGCCCCGCTCGTTCGGCATGCGCGGCCATGGTGGCCTGAATCTCCAGCGCCAGCGCCAGCGCGTTGCGTCCTTGCCGTGCCGTCACCCGCGGCGCGCGGCGCGTCCTGACCGAATCGAGAAAGGAAGAAATCTCCAGCTTCAGCGGCTCGCCTGGCGTTACTTCCGGCTTCACAAAACTCAGCCCCGGAGCAGGGCCGTCCTTCGGCGGTTCGTTATTTGCCGTCGCGATTCCCAGCAGTGCGCCAACCTTGGCCAGCACCGCCGGCTCAACCTTGCCCGTTGCCGCCAACTGTGTCAGCAGCGCAGGATCGAATTTGCCCGAAGCCATCCCCGCCCTGAACCCGGAAATCAACTCCGGCGGCAACGAGGCCAGCAGTCCGGGCCCCAAACTCCCCGCCAGCGCCATCAGACCGGCCATGTTGATCCCCGGGGCCTGCGCGGCCGGCGAGTCCTGTTTGCTCGCGTCCTGATCGATCCGGATGGTCAGCAGATCCTGGCGTGCGTAGTCGATGGAAACATACTGCCGCGGCTCAAAGAAGCGCAGCTTCCTCACCCGTTCCGTCGACACCCGCGAGGCCGTGAAGTTGGCCACGCAGCCCGACTCGAACTCCACCCGCACGTTGGCAATGTCTACCTTTGGTGAAAGAATCGGCAGCCCCACCGCCCGCACCTCGCGCACCTCCGAGTTGGCGAAGGTCAGCACCACGTCCAGGTCGTGGATCATCAGGTCCAGAACCACGTCCACGTCCAGCGCCCGCGGCGTAAACACCGACAGCCGGTGCGCCTCAAAGAACATGGGCCGCGTCAGCATCGGCTCCACGGCCAGCACCGCCGGATTGAAGCGTTCCAGATGTCCCGGCTGCAGAATCCGCTTTCCCTTTTCGGCCCGCGCGATCAGGTCGTCGGCTTCGGCCAAGGTGGCTGCCAGGGGCTTTTCCACTAGCAGGTCGAGCCCGGCATCCAGAAGGTGCCCGGCAACCTGGTGGTGGTGCACGGTGGGAACCGCAACCGTCGCCGCGTCCAGGCTGAGCGGCGCAGCCAGCAACTGATCCACCGTCGAAAACACGGGAATTTCGTACTTGGTCGCCGTCTCGGCCGCGCGCGCCGGATTCGGCTCCACGGCGGCCACCAGCTCCACGCCCAGCCCGGCCGCCTGCAACTCGCGGTACACCCGCAAGTGATTGCGTCCAAACGATCCCGTACCGGCGACTGCTACCCGTAAATTGGACTCGCTTGCTATTTCGCTGCCTCGTTCGGCTTGCCTTCCACGACCAGCAAACAGCGGCCATAGAGCTCCAGCAGTTGTGTCACGTGTTCTTCCGGCTTGGGCGCCGATGCGCCGCTGAAGCCGGTCGAAGGAGCCGCGGGCCGTCCCACTCCAGCCGTCGCCGCCACGAACTTCAGCAGATCCAGTGCGATGTCCTCATTGCGCCGAGCGCCAAGGCCGGCGGCATTCAAAGCTTCCATCTGAAAAGTCTCCAAAAGGGATGCTACCAGATTGGGCGGCTGGTTGCGGGGACCGCGCGCATGGTTCCAGATGACAGAAGGAAGCTCGGGTACCACGCACTGGAATGGCCTTCGCGGGAGTGGCTTTGAAAGGGCATGGCTTTAGCCGTGCCGCAAGATCGACTAAAAAATCCTGGGCTTAAGCCCCTGAGGGAAGGTTTGAAAAACACCACAACGTCCCTCAGCGGCTAAAGCCGTCGCCAAGAATGCATCGACGACGGCACGGCTGAAGCCATGCCCTTTCAAAACGCGCCTTCCCGGAATCGACAAGCGAAGCGCGGTACCCTAGAGAGGTGCACACCGCCTACATCGCCATGGGCGCCAACATCGCCAGCCCGGCCGGGCCTCCGCAGGCCAGCCTTGCCGCCTCCGCCCGGGCCCTGGAGTCGTTGGGCCATTTGCGGCGCCGTTCCTCGCTCTATTCCACCGAGCCGGTGGGCATTGCCGATCAGCCCCGCTTCGTCAACGCCGTCGTCGTGCTCCAAACCTCGCTCTCTCCGCGCGGCCTGCTCACCGCGCTGCTGGCCCTGGAGCACGAGTTCGGCCGCGACCGCTCGGCAGGGATCGTCAATGGCCCGCGCACCCTGGACCTCGACATCCTGCTCTACGACGACGTCATTCTCGTCGAGCCGGCCGCGCCGCACCTGCAGATCCCCCATCCGCGCCTCGCCCAGCGCGCCTTCGTCCTCGTCCCCCTGGCCGAAATCGCCCCCGACCTCATCGATCCCCGCAGCGGAAAATCGATCGCTACATTGCTCAAGAACCTGCGCGCGTTTTTTCCCGACGAACCCGAGCAGGTAGTCCGCCTCGAAGACGGTACCTGGATTCCCGGCTGATCTTCGCACCAGCTGAGCAGCGCGCAAAAAAGCGGGCGCCGGAGCATAAGCTCCGTCGCCCGTTTTTCGCATTTCGCCCGCCGCACGCGCAGTGCCGCGGTCCGCGCAGGACCGTAGCGTTATCTTCCCGCTTCCCCCACCATCTTTTCCGCGCGGCTCATCGCGTCCACCCGGCGCTGTCTCTCCACCTGCAGATCCAAGCCGGCAAAGCGCCAACTCTCCGCCTTCATCCGCTCCACAAAGCCGTCCAGCCGCTTGTCGAAGCTTGTGTCGATGGCCGCAATCGAGGCCTGTGCCTTGGTCAATTGCTCGCTGAAGCGCGCCATCTCTTTCACCGCGTCTTCCGGGTGATAGCCGAGGCGGTCGCCGGTCTGCATGGCCAATACAAGGTCTTCGGTCGGCTCGGCAATCGGCGGAGTGTGCTGCATGGCCTCATAAGCTCCGCGCAGCCTTGTCATGGCTCCGGCAAAGCCGTCCAGCTCGCCGCGCCGCATCGCCAATCCCTCGGCCCGGCGCACCACCACCGTCACCTTGTGCGCGGTGCTGCCGCTCGGCACGGGAACGATCGTCGTCAGCGTGTTGCCCTCAAACGACCAGCCGTTCTTGCCAGTCGGCCCTGCGTGCCGCACCGCCGCGCCATTCACCTTCACTTCTGTCGGAGGCCAGTCTGCCGGCAGCCGCAGTTCATAGCCGCGCTGCTTCAGCATTCCGGGATAGCTGCCCTCGACCGGCCCGATTTCGATGGTCAGGTTATCGCCCGTCTCGGTCGCCCGCACCGGGGTCCGCGTGAACACGCCTTTCTGGTACTCCACCGCCGCGCCCGAGTCCTCATACACCGAGTAGCTCGACTTGGCGCCCGAGGCCATCGGCCACACATTCAAAATCAGCGGATCAACTGGTTTTTCTCCGGTATAGTGCATGGCCGGTTGCATGGGCACAATCGCCCCCGCCTTCACATACACCGGCGTCTGCTCGATGCTGAAGCTGCGTTCCACTTCGGCCGGCCCGGTCAGATGCTTGCCGGTCTGCATTTCGACCCATTCGCCTGCAGGGATCCACACCTTCTCCGTGGCCAGGCCCGTCGCCTTGTCGGCAGGCGCGGTCACCGGAGCGGCAATCATCTGCTCGCCGAAGATGTACTCGCCCCTGTGCGTATACGCCGCGTCCTGCTCCGGCCAGTCGTAGTAAAGCGGCCGCAGGAATGCCACGCCGGTGTCATACGTCCGCCGGGCTTCTGTATACAAATACGGCTGCAGCGCATAACGCAATTGGAATGTGTCGCGCAGAATCGACGAGTACGGCTCCGGGTAAGCCCAGATCCGCCGCTCGCTGTCCGGATTCTTCGTTGTATGCGTACGCAGAATCGGGCTGAAGGCCCCAAACTGCACCCAGCGCGTAAACAGTTCCGGCTCTACCGCGCCCGGCATGTGCCCGCCGATGTCGTGGCTCCAGTACGCATAGCCTACGTTGGCCGCCGTCGCCGTGAACCACGGCTGGAAGGCCAGCGAGTCCCACACGCTCACCGTGTCGCCGCTGAAGCCGATCTGGTAGCGGTGATTGCCCAGTCCGCCCCAGCGATGAAACAGCAGAGGCCGCTTGCCCTCTCTCTGCTGATCGGTGAAGTGCACGTAGTTTAGCCACCACGTCGGCATCACGCCCGCAACCTTGGTGGTCTGCTCCTGCTGCCAGTCCAGCCACCAGAAATCGATGCCCTGTTTCTCCAGCGGATGGTGCAGCAGGTTCATGTAGTTGGTGGCATATTTCTTGTCGGTGATGTCGAAGGGTACAAAATCCTTGCTGGCCGGATCGATGCCCATCGCCTTCGCCATTGCCGGATAGGCGTCTTCCCACGGTTGCACGCCCGAAGCGGGATGCATATTCAAACTGGTCTTCAGCCCGTCCGCGTGCAACTTGGCCAGAAACTGCTCGGGATCCGGAAACAGCGTCTTGTTCCACGTATAGCCGGTCCAGCCCAGGCTGTGCCCGTTGCCGGACTTATCAAAGAGCCCCTGCGCCTGCAACTGCTCGCGGCTGATGTGCCAGCCCATATCGATGACAAATACATCCAGCGGGACGTCATTCTCGTGGAAGCCCTTCACAATCTCTTCGATCTCCTGGTCCGTGTAATCCCAGTAGCGTGACCACCACGCCCCAAACGCAAACCGCGGCGGCAGCGGAATCCTGCCCGCAACCTTCACGTAGTCGCCCAGCGCCTTCCGGTAGTCGTGTCCATACCCAAAGAAATAAAGGTCCTGCCGGTCGCCCGCGGGCCGCTCCATCACCCACGGCCACGGACTCTTTTCGCCCTGCGCAAAGCTGAAATCGGCCGAGTCAAACAGCGGTCGCTTGGAGTCGTCCACCACCGCCCATCCCGCCCGCGACACGAGGCCGGGCTCAATCGGTTCTTTGGTCTCGCTGCCCTTCGCGCCGTCCAGCGTGCGCGTAGTGCCCTGCAGGTTCTCCAGATCCACATCGCCGGGATGCCAGACGACTTTCTTGCCGTCCACCATCAGCGTGATCGAGAGGTTTTCGGGTGTGAACCCCGAATCCTCGGCGGAATTGTAGCTCAATGTCAAATCGCTCGTCTTGATCTCGTCGTGACGAGCCCGGCCCACATTCTCGTATTCGTGCTCGAACTTCGGCACTGGTAGTTTGCGATTCAGAAACACAAACGAAGCATGATCCTCGAACTTCCCATCCGCGGCCCACTCCATGCGGATCAGTTGCGGAGTCAGCACGGTAAACCGGGCATGGCCTATTGTGACAACGGCATGGGGATCGGCGACAGGGTTCGTAATGTTTTCGTTGGTTGGGGGGTGAACGGCCGGGCTCTGCTGTGCTGAAACTCCAACACAAAGACCCACTGCAACTGCGGCGACTACAAAGTGGTACAAGGGAAAACGCACAAATTCCTCCTGTAAACTGCTCCGGAAAGGCTACCACCGCGACCGCGCTACCCGCATCTGCTCCACGATTATTGGGTGCCCCCGGTCCCTCGCATCTGGGGACCGGGGAAAGCGCAGATCTTGCCCCTGTCACCCCGCGCGTCTCAAGAGCGGGTGCCCCCGGTCCCTCGCTGTTGGGGACCGGGGAAAGCACGAAGCTGCCGCCCGCACGGCCAGTGCCCGCGAACTCCGCTAACTCCGCTGCCCACTGGTGCCTTTATCGACTACCATGCTCGGGAGGAATTTCTACCCATGAACTTCGTTCCGAAACTGCGTTACCTTTGCTTTGTTGCCCTCGTTGCCGCCTTGTTCGCCGCTCTCACCCTTGCGTCCGCTGCCCAATCCGCCACCGAAGCTGCCAAGATCGCCGCCGGTCTTTCACCCGCTGCACGCGCAGTGCTCGACCGCCTCAGTGCCCTCCACGAGTTGCCCGACGGCGCATGGAAGATCCACCCCGGCGACGTGCCCCACGCCGAAGCCGTCACCCTCGACGAAAGCTCATGGAAGCCCATCGCCGTGGGCGAAAAGGCCCCCAACGAAGCTGTCTGGTTCCGTCAAACCTTCCGCGTGCCCGAGTCGCTCCACGGATACGACCTGACCGGCGCGCGCATCTGGTTCCAGTTCCACGCCACCGCCAACGGACCCATGCCGCAGATCCTCTACTTCAACGGCCGGCGCGTGGCCATGGGCGACGATCTGGAGCCCATCGTCCTCGCCGACAACGCCAAGCCCGGCGATACCGTGGTTGTGGCAGTCAAGCTGCTGCACACCGTCGACACCAAGGACTTCCAGGGCGCGACGCTCCGGATCGACTTTCCCGAAGACCGCCCCAACCCCGAAGACCTGCGCCAGGAGTTTTTGTCCGCAGCCCTGTTGGTTCCCGCCTTAGCCAAAGATGACGCCGGCAAAATGGAGATCCTCAACTCCGCCATCCAGACCGTCGACATCGCCGCTCTGGATCAGCCCGAAGCGCAAGGCGCGGAAGCGCGATCGAAAGCCCAGAGGGCATTCGACGCCAGCCTCACCGCCTCCCATGCCAAGCTCGAAGCCCTCACCCCGCTTCTGCAAACCGTCACCTATCACCTCACCGGCAACTCCCACATCGACGCCGCGTGGCTCTGGCCATGGACCGAGACGGTCGACGTGGTCAAGCGCACCTTCGGCACCGCCCTTCAACTCATGCACGAGTATCCGCTGTACACCTACACCCAGTCGGCCGCCGCCTACAACGAGTGGATCGCCGACAAATACCCCGACATGAATGCCGAGATCAAGCAACGCATCCAGGAGGGCCAATGGGAGATCGTTGGCGGCATGTGGGTCGAGCCCGACCTCAACATGCCCGACGGCGAGTCCCTCGTCCGCCAGATCCTGGTCGGCAAGCGCTGGTACAAGCAGGCCTACGGGGTTGACGTTCGCATCGGCTGGAACCCCGATTCCTTCGGCTACACCTGGCAACTTCCGCAGATCTACAAGAAGAGCGGCATCGACTACTTCGTCACCCAGAAGATGGCCTGGTGCGACACCAACCAGTTGCCCTTCAAGTTCTTCTGGTGGCAGTCGCCCGACGGTTCAAAGGTGCTGACGTATTTCCCGCACGACTACGCCAACGACAACCTGAACCCCGTCC
>CAZQPY010000085.1:0-22125 GCA_964595345.1 uncultured Occallatibacter sp. | reverse complement strand
TAAAGCGAGTGGCTTCACGAAAGAGCAAAAAGTTCTGGATCTGGCTGGGCATCGGCGGGTTTGTAATCCTGTTGATTGCGGGATCGTGGTTGATGCACCTGGTCAAGGGCACTACGATTGACCCCAATAAGCTCGCCAAAGTGACCCGCGCCGACGTCGCGCGTTCGGTCGTCGCCACCGGAAAGATTCAGCCCATTACCAAGGTCGAAGTGAAGAGCAAGGCCTCCGGCATTGTGGAAAAGCTCTACGAGGACATCAATAATAAGGTCCGCAAGGGCCAACAACTCGCGCAACTCGACCAGGAAGAAATCCAGGCGCAGGTGTCGGCTCAGAGAGCCCAGTTGGCAGCCGCTGAAGCCAATGTGACCACCTACGAAGCCAATATCGAGCAAGACAGGGTGAACGCCGCGGCTCCGGACCTTCCCATGTACAAGGCAAGTCTGGAGCGCAACATCGCGATGCAGAAAGAGGGCGTGGTCAGCCGCCAGGCGCTCGACGACTCCAACCGGGATTACCTGGCCGCGCTCACTCGGCGGGACTCGGCAAAAGCCCAGATCGGCGTGGACAACGCGAAGCTGAAGCAAGCACGGGCGCAGGTTCAGCAGGCCCAGGCCAGCCTCAAGCAATTGGAAGAACAACTGAGCTATACGACCATCGTTGCCCCCATGGACGGAGTCATCCTCTCTCGCGACGTCGAGATCGGCGATGCGGTCAGTTCGATTCTCGTATTGGGTTCAACGGCCACGCTGGTCATGACCGAAGGAGACACCACCCAGGTCTATGTGCAGGGCAAGGTCGACGAAGCCGACATCGCGCACGTCTATATGGGCCAGCCGGCCCGCATCAAGGTCGAGAGCTTCCGCGACCGGGTCTTCAATGGCAAGGTGACCAAGATTGCGCCGCTCGGAGTCGAAAAGGACAACGTCACCACCTTCGAAGTCCGCGTTTCCATCGACAACCCTGGCGGCGAATTGAAAGCCAACATGACCGCCAACGCCGAAATCCTGCTCGACGAACACAAGGGTGTATTGACGGTTCCGGAGAACGCGGTGATCTACGACAACCAGAAGAACGCGTCGGTGGAAGTTCCCGACAAGAAGCAAAAGGAAGGCAAGCGCAAAGTCTCAGTGAAGGTCGGACTATCGAACGGCTCAATCACCGAGTTGCTCAGCGGGCTGAAGGAAGGCGACCAGGTCGTCCTGCAACAATAGGCGGCGTCTCATAACTCGGTTTTGAAACGCTGCTCGGATTTGAAGCGACAAACTCAGGATAGGGTGCCCCAGGTCCCTCGCATTTGAGGACCTGGGAAAGCACGAATCAACCCTGCAATGGTCCTGTAACAGGACGAACGATGGGTGCCCCAGGTCCCTCGCTTTTGAGGACCTGGGATGGCACGAACACCAAGGGCGATTTCATCCGGCCTCAGTTTTGAAAGGGCACGGCTTTACAGGCTGCGGAAAAACGCAAATCCGGATGGCTTTGTAACAGGGCACGACTTTAGTCGTGCCGATAAAGCCAGCAAAATGAACGGGGCTTTAGCCCCTGCTAAGGTCGGTTCCAACGTTTCACTCAATTTCGGGAGCATTTTCGCAGCCTGTTTAGCCGTGCCACAAAATGTCGAATAAAACTCGGAGGGCTTTAGCCCCTGAGGACCCAAAACAAATGCAGTTCGCGAAAGGAATTGTGATGAAGCAGATTTGGATAGTGTCAGTAGCGGCATTGGCGTTGGCGGCGGTTCCGGCGCTGGCCTCAGAGGCAACCTTCGACAAGACCTTGAATGTGAGCGGAAAAGTGGAACTTTCCATCTCCACGGGGTCCGGCAATATTCATCTGACCCGCGGTTCGGACAGCCGGGTGCATATCTTCGGAAAGGTGAAATCCGGATGGGGTGGCAGCGATGAAAAGGTTCGTGAGATTGCCGCCAATCCGCCGATCGAGCAGACCGGGAATATCATCCGCATCGGCGGCCATCACGAAAACCTGCACAACATCAGCATCGACTACGAAATCGAAGCGCCGCCCGCTTCATTCCTCGACGCAGGCTCTGGTTCAGGCAACGTAACCGATGACGGAGTCGGCGAAAATGCCAAGCTCTCCACCGGATCCGGCCACATTCACGCGACAGGACTGCACGGCAGCTTCGCCGTGAATACGGGCTCGGGAGATATCTACGCCGACCAGGCCGGCGAGGGCGATGTGAAAGCGCAAACAGGTTCGGGGAATGTGGAACTGCGCAACCTGAAGGGCGGATTGCGCGGCGGCACAGGATCGGGCGATATCAAGGTTGCCGGGACTCCCACCAGCCCCTGGCATCTGGGAACTGGCTCCGGAAACGTGGAATTCTGGGCGGGCAACGCGCCGTTGACCCTCGATGCTTCCACCGGTTCGGGAAGCATCCACAGCGACAAGGAAATGCTGACGCAGGGCAGCACGGACAAGCACCACATTACGGGCAAAATCAATGGCGGGGGACCCACCGTGCGCATCGAAACCGGCTCCGGCGACATTCGCATCCACTAAGGCGATTGGTATACAGCGCTGGCCTCCCGGCCGGCTGTCCTGAGGGCCTCGTGGCCCTCAGGAACTTCGTCAGCCGTGAATCCTCGTGTTTTGATGGTTAAACTGCGATGCTGCCACCCCGCATTGCTTCCTGAGTAGCAATTTCCGCCAGGTGGAGACTGAGCTCGATAATGACTTGGGTGATCCGAGTGGTCCGGAGCGACAAAGTCGTCTTCTTTGCAGCGTTGACAGCTTGTGCCGCGTCGATCATGCCTGCGCAGCAGAGTACGAGCGGAACCGAACAGCATTCGATTGCCCCTCCATCCCCCATGGCGGCGGACGCGCATCCATCCTTCGAGGTCGCCACGATCAAGCCCGCCCGTCCCGGAAACTTGAAAGGGGGATTCACCGTCGGCGGGCATCTCATCTATATAGAAAACCAGAGCGTGGAAGACCTGCTCTGGTTTGCATACGGGGTTCACGCAAAACAGATTGTTGACGGACCGGCGTGGTTAGAGACGCAGAGTTTCGACATTGTCGGGCAAGCGGACTTGGACGGCATTCCGAATCTCCAGCAAACACAGGAGATGGTGCAAAAGTTGTTGGAGAGCAGATTAAGTCTGAAGTTACATCGAGAAAAGCGCGACCTTTCCATTTACGCGATCGAAGTGGCCAAAGGGGGGCCGAAACTCGTCAGGAGCGCGGAGCGCCCTGATGCTTTGCCGACCCAATCCGGCGGCGGAAGCGGCGGTGAGAGGGCGAGGAAATTCACAAACAACTCGATGTCGGATTTTGCCCTCGGCATGCAGTCATTTCTGGATAGACCGGTTGTCGATGAAACAGGGCTTACCGGCAAGTACGATTTCGTATTGAAGTGGACGCCTGATGAAACAGAGAGTACCGACCCGCATGCGGCGCCAGGCATCTTCACTGCGGTTCAGGAGCAGCTCGGCTTAAAGTTGGAACCAACCCGGGGTCCGACAGATGTTCTGGTGATCGATCACGTGGAAAGGCCTTCGGAAAACTAGGACGACCCCAGCTCGCTAAAATGGCTGAGAAGTTACTGTTGACTAATTCACGGGAAGAGATATATCCGATGGCGCTGGATTGGGTTCCGAGCGAAGAACTGGCTGTCCAGAAATCGCCCTTGAGTGAACAGTTCCGCCGTAAATTACTTAGCTAGTAACTTCTGGCTTGTAGAAAATGCGGAATCAACAGTGCTTGTGACTGTGCTTACCTCCAAAGGTCTTGGAAGCAATTATAATCCGTGCGTACTTGCAAAGATTGCGAGAGTCCAAAATGAAGCTTCCTTGGATCGGCACGATAGCATCGTTTTTATTTGCTGCCGCGGTCTTGACCGCACACGCTGTGGAACGGGTAACAGTGGAGCAGTTGGAGCAGAAGCTGGCTGGCCAGCAGCCGCCCAACGTCAACAAGGCGCTGCAGGCATTGCAGGATGACCACCTTGCCACATTGGTTGGGAACCTTGCACTTACAGAGCGATTGAGCGACGCGCGTCTGGAGCGTATGAGCCAGAAGCTGAAACCCGGCCGGCAGTGCAGACAGGCTTTGCAACTGCTGGCTTACCGGTCCGCATTTCTCGATCCTCCGGCCGATGAATTGCCCTCATTGCCACCTCCCGACGCGGAAGCCCAGAAGCGGATGGTCACCGCTGCGGGTGGCAAAGTGCTCCGCAACTTGAAACAGCTACCCAACTTCTTTGCCACGCGCACCACCACGCATTATTCCGGCGTTCCCTCTGACATGAACACAAACTCATTGCTGATGCGTTTGGGTGTCTTCCGCGTGGGAGTATCCTCTCGCGAAATCACCTTCCGTGATGGCGAAGAAGTGATTGACCCCATGAAGGCCAAACCAGACGAACCGGAGATGGAGTCAGGCCTGGAGAGCAGGGGCGAGTTTGGATCTGAGCCGGTAATGGTCCTGATGGACGCCCTCCAGGGCACCATCGACTTCCTCCACTGGGAGAAGATGCCAACCGGTTTGGTTGCGGTCTTTCACTACTCCGTGCCCAGGTTCGGCTCGCACTACGATGTCCACTATAAATGCCCGACCAATGAGGCCTTCCACGACACACCTCCCTATCACGGCTCGTTTTCCATCGATCCCGCTACAGGCGCGCTGATGCGCATCACGCTCGAGACGGAAAGCCAGCCCGACGACCCCATTACCCACATCGCCTCGATCATTGAGTACAGCCCGATGGAGATCGGCGAACGCAACTACATTTGTCCCGTGCGAAGCCTGGCGACAATGGTGGAAGAAGCCAGCGCCTGCGCGGCTGAGCACCACAATCCGAAATTGGCCCAGCCCATCCTGATGATCAACCAGACCAACTTCACCGACTACCACCGTCTGGGCGCCAAGAGTCGGCTCCTCAACGACAGCGGCGACGCACCTGCGCCGTCCGAGAAGAACGAAAGATGATCCCAATTCAAGCAGCAAGCGATACCGTTGTTAGTTATGGTTCGAACGCCGGAAGCCAATTGAGCACCGGCCGGGTTATCCTCTGCCTGCTTCTGGCGCTTTATGTGAGCATTTCGGCGCAAGGCGGAGAGATTCACAAGGCTGTCACCAAGGGCAATCAAAACAAAGTGGCGGCGTTGTTGAATGACCATCCCGAGCTACTGGAGAGCAAGGACAATCTGGGGCGGACGCCGCTCTATCTTGCGGTGGCGCACAACCAGTTGGAGATTGCAGAACTGTTGCTTGCCAATGGCGCCGATGTCAACACACGCGACCCACAAGAGCATACGCCTCTGATTCAGGCCATATGGGTTTACAACCACGACAAGATGGTGCGTCTGCTGCTGGCCAAGGGGGCCGATGTGAATCTGCCGGATAAATGGGGCATGACCGCTCTAGCCTATGCCGCGAAGCAGGGCCAAGTCGAAGATGCGAAGATCCTGATTGCGAATGACGCGAATATCAACTTCGTTTCGGGCATGACGCCCCTGTATTTTGCGGTGATGGGAACTCACACGGAGATGGTGAAACTACTTCTGGCCAGTGGCGCTGAGGTCAACCACAAAGTTGGAGGCTATACGGTCCTGCATTACGCGAGGCAGGATAACTACGTGACGAACCAAATCTCCGATCCCAAGATCGAGGCGCTGATCAAAGAATACGGCGGGCACGAATAGGAAGTGCAACAAATGCGTGAAGAAGGCGCAGAAGCAGTTGTGTTACGGGAAAGATGACGAAATCGCACAAAATGAATTGCTCGTTCCACGCCCTCAAAACGCGCTTCTGTTCGCCTCAATCAGCCTCTGCAACGCACGCATAGTCCTTGCATCGCAGCCATCGTTGTAGGATTCTCGCACTGTGGGGTCCGAAGAGAATTTCGCTTCCGCGCAGTCCCTCTCCACTTGAATGTAAATCGGCTCGCGCGGTGATCCTTCATTTGAGTAAAAGAAGGACCCGATGCCGCGCGCTCGAAAGACGGTTGGCATATCGCTGCAATTGCGTATGTGAGGGTTCCCCCTCTTTTGGCTGATCGGCTTGCGGCTCATGGCAATCGCGTGAACTGAATATCGAAGACAGATTCCGTGTGTTACTGCGCCCCCACGGAACTGCCTGACTGTTTTTGACCGCTTTCCCCGCGCTGAAGCGCGAGTCTCGCCAACATTGCGCCTCTGGCGCGATGGAAAACAGGATCAGTTCGGCGATGGGGCTTAGTACTACAGTTTTGCTTGCCCCGGAAGGCCTTCATCCGGGCCTGAAGGTCGAGTGTTTTGGGTATGTATTCAGGGGGTAAAACCCACAGCTCCGGAATTTCCAAACTACAACGGTAGGGTTAGATTCATGCGGTTGGCGAGCTTGTGACCGGTTTCCGTATTTTCGGTTTTCCAGGCGGGGGAGCGGGTTGATTTATCTTTGAAGCTAGTTATGAGACAACTGCTTACGCGCGTCGCGCTTACGGTTCCGGTGGTTTGGCTGGTGGTGTCGCTGGTGTTTCTGCTCATCCACCTGGTGCCAGGCGATCCGATTCTGCAGATGCTGGGCGAGGGGGCGACGCCGGCGGACATCGGCGCGCTGCGCCATCAATATTTCCTGGATCTGCCGCTGCCGGAGCAGTACCTGCGCTACTGGACAGGCGTTCTGCATGGGGATCTGGGCAGCTCGATCCGGCTGCACGATACCGTTCTCAACCTCATTGCGATGCGCTATCCGTATACCATGGCCCTGACGCTGACGGCGCTGGGGGTGGGACTGCTGCTGGCGCTTCCGGCGGGGATTGTGGCGGCGGTGCGGAGAGGGCGCTGGCTGGACCAGGCGCTGGGGATGGTGAGCCTGCTGGGACTGTCGATTCCGGGGCTGGCGCTGGGGCCGGTGCTGATCCTGGTGTTCTCGATTCGGCTGGGCTGGCTGCCGGTGAGTGGCGCGAACAGCGGGGGCGGGACGGAGATCGACTGGAGGTACCTGGTGCTTCCGGCGCTGGCGA
This sequence comes from uncultured Occallatibacter sp., assembly GCA_964595345.1. Lineage (GTDB taxonomy): Bacteria > Acidobacteriota > Terriglobia > Terriglobales > Acidobacteriaceae > Telmatobacter. Next base: position 15,161 of record CAZQPY010000085.1, on the reverse strand, counting down.
TGGGGGCGTCGCTGGCGGCGATTCTGACGCGCATGGTGCGCACGGCGATGCTGGAGGAGCTGGGGCAGGACTATATCCGCACCGCACGGGCCAAGGGGCTGAGCGAGATGGCGGTGGTTTGCCGGCACGCGCTGCCCAATGCGCTGGTTCCGATTGTGACCGTGGTGGGATTGCAGTTTGGTGCGTTGCTGGCGGGGGCGATTGTGACTGAGACGATATTTAGCTGGCCGGGGCTGGGGCGGCTGGTGGTGAGCGCCATTGCCAATCGCGACTACGCGCTGGTGCAGGGGTGTTTGCTGTCGATCGGGCTAACGTATGTGCTTGTGAATTTGCTGACGGATGTGGTGTATCGGTGGGTAAATCCACGAATGCGTTAGAGACAGGGATCAGGGATCAGGGCGGGGGCTGTGCCTGCGGGCGGGTCAGGCTAGCGGGCGGGGAGGGTGGCGGCGGCTTTGATGGCTGCGGTGTCGGCGTGAATCAGCAGCAACGTCAAATTGGGATAGATATTGGGCAGGACGTGGACGGCCGGCGGCAGCGTTCCAATGGCCGAGTGGGGCGGGTGAGTGCACATTTTGGGATCAATGCCCCCATGCGCCGACGGGCTAGATTGAGCTAGCTTGGGAGGAAGCTGATGCCCAAGCTGCGGGGCCATCGGGGTCTGGCTGAAAGGCGGGGCGGAGAGATTCGGACTGAAGCGGAATTGGCCGTTTGGCGGCGGAGCGCCGGGAACCGATTGACCGGCGGCGAACGAACAACCAGAAGAAATAAGAACAAAAGTAGAAACGAGGATCGAAAGCCGCATAGCAGGCCTCCCCGCGTGAATAGACGAGTGGGGAAGAGCAAGGTTAGCGGGGCGGGACTTCGAGAGCGCCGGTCAGGCTGGAGACCTTCTCGACATTGTGGCTCTTACACCAGGAGATGAGGCCGGAGGCGAGGCGTTCGGTGGCGCGGGGATCGGCGAAGCTGGCGGTTCCGACCTCGACCGCGGTGGCTCCGGCAAGCAGGAACTCCACCGCGTCCTCGGGAGTGACAATGCCGCCCATGCCGATGATGGGGATCTTGACGGCGCGGGCTGTCTCATAGACCATACGCAGCGCAATGGGCTTGATGGCCGGTCCAGAGAGTCCGCCGGTTACGTTGCTGAGGCGTGGACGGCGGGTCTGCGCGTCGATGGACATGGCGAGAAAGGTGTTGGTGAGGCTGACCGCGTCGGCGCCGGCCTCGGCGCTGATTTGCGCCATGTGGGAAATGGACGTGACGTTGGGCGAGAGCTTGACGAAGAGCGGGCGGCTGGATGCCGTACGGGCGCGGGATACAAGGTATTCGAGCGAACCGGGGTCGGAGCCAAAAGCCATTCCGCCGGCATGCACGTTGGGGCAGGAGACGTTTAGCTCATAAGCGGCGATGCCTTCGGCCTGGTTGAGCTTTTCGATGACGCCGATGTACTCGCCGACGGTGTAGCCGAAGACGTTGACGATGACTTTGCATTTGGGATAACGGGCCAGGGCTGGCAGCTTATGCGCGATGAACTCGTCGACGCCGATGTTCTGGAGTCCTATCGCGTTGAGCATGCCGGCGGCTGTTTGGATGATGCGCGGCGAGACGTGACCGGCCATGGGTTCCAGCGAAATGCCCTTGGTGACAAATCCGCCGATCCGCTCCAATGCGACAACTTCTTCGAATTCGATGCCGTAGCCAAAGGTGCCGCTGGCGGCGATGACCGGGCTGACCAATTCGAGGCCTGCCAGGTTCACTTTCATCTCGGGTTTCACGAGGCGCTTATTTCCTTTTCCGCTGATGAGGTGGCTGCAGTCGATGCTGCTGCAGAGTTGACGCTATTTGTTCATGATACGCGCGGGATTGGGGCGCGTGCGGGTGGGAGACGCCGCCAGGAAGGGAAACAGCTACCATGGAGGCTGGAGGGTTAGAAATGAGCAAATCGATTCTGGAGATTCCGGTACGCAAGATTACCGGTGAAGAGACGACGCTGGGCGAGTTCAAAGGCAAGGTCCTGCTGGTGGTGAATGTGGCCTCAAAATGCGGTCTGACCAAGCAGTACGACGGGCTTGAGAAGATCTACAAGCAGTACGAGGGGCAAGGGCTGGTGGTGGCTGGCTTTCCGGCCAACGATTTCAAGGAGCAGGAACCGGGCACGAACGAGGAGATTCTTACCTTCTGCAGGGGGAATTTCGGCGTGGAGTTTCCGCTGTTCGACAAGATCACGGTGGTAGGCGAGGGCAAGCATCCGCTGTATGCGGCGCTGATTGCCGCCCAGCCGAAGGCGGTGAGCGTTTCCGAGACGCCTTTTGCGGAGAAGCTGAAAGGGTACGGAATCCAGCCGAATGCGGAGCCGGAAGTGCTGTGGAATTTTGAGAAGTTCCTGGTGAATCGATCCGGGGAAGTGGTGGATCGGTTTGCGCCGGATACGGACCCGGAGGCGCCGGTGCTGACAGCGGCGATCGAGGCGGAACTGGCGAAGAAGGGGTAGCACCTGTGGCGCGCTAGCCGCCTTCGGCTAGCCCGCGCCAAAAAGAAAGTGCGGGATTGGGACCAGTGTGGTTGCGAGGTGGTCTGACGAGGATTCGCGCTTTCCCAGGTATCGAGCAGCTGGGGACCTGGGCCCCCATCCAGCTTGCCCGCACTGAAACCGTAAAAGCTAGAGCTTGAACTGCAGGACGACTTCGGTGAGGTGTTTGGCGGAGGCCAGGATGATTTTGCCGGTCTTGGCGGCTTCGTCGGAGGCGTTGAGGGAGTCTGCGGCCAGGTGGGCAAACTGGGCGGCGTTGCTGGCGATGTCCTGACTGGCGCTTGACTGCTCACCTGCGGCAGTCGCAGTGCGTTCAGCCAAACCTTCTGTCTCGGTGGCGTGCTGAATGATGAGAGTGAGCATCTCGTGGGCTTGGTGGGTGCGCTTCTGGCCGTCTTCGATGCTGGCGCGGCTGGATTCGATTGCCTGGGTTGTGCCGGCGGTTTCCTGCTGAATGCTCTCGACCATGGAGGCGATCTCTTCGGTAGCCGAGCGGGTGTGTTCGGCGAGGCGGCGCACTTCACCGGCGACGACGGCAAATCCGCGGCCATGCTCGCCGGCCCGCGCGGCTTCGATGGCTGCATTGAGGGCGAGCAGGTTGGTATTCTCGGAGATTTCGCGGATGGTGGTGACCACCTTGCTGATGTCCTGGGAGCGGCCGTCGAGCTGGCTCATCAATTCGCGAATGCGGGAGGATGCGCCGGCGACCTCGCCCATGGTTTGCGCGGCCTGGGCCATAACTTCGCTGCCGTTCTCGGCAGTCTGGGCCGAGTTACGGCTGGCTTCAGCAGTTTGATGGGAATTGCGGGCGATGTCTCCGCCGGTTTCAACCATCAGCCGGGTAGAAGTGAGTACGCGCTGCGCCAACTCGGCCTGTTGGTTGCAGTTGGTGGAGGTGCAGGAGGTTTGCTCGGCAAGCTGTCCGGCCACGTCTTCCAGCGAGCGTGCGGAGTCGCGCAGCCCGAGCAGAATCCCATGGAGATGTTCGATGGTCTCGTTGAGCGCGGCACTCATTTGGCCGACTTCGTCTTTGGAGTCGACTGTGGCTAAGACGGTAAGATCTCGATTGGAAAGGCTATGGAGGACGTGACAGGCCTGAATGATGGGATCGGCGATGATGTGCGCCAGCCTCCAAGCCATGACCACGTCGACGAGGACGATCAAAACCAGCAGGGTGACGATGACGGTCTGGAACTCCTTGGCGAGACGCTCAGTGTCTTTTTGCCCAACAGTTGCCTGGGTCGGCGCGTCGCTGACGGTGCTCTGGACAGCGATCTGCTGGTCGGTTGCCTGGCGGATACGTTGGATGCCGCCCAGGCTGACCGCACCCAGAACGACAGTAAAGAGGCACATCCACCCAAAAGAGATATAAAGCTTGGTCTTCAGCGGAAGGTCGCCGAACCAGCTCAAACATGCGCTCCACAATCGGAACATCGAAACCTCTCCATAGGCCGCCGTGGATTCCGACCCCCAACAGCACATCGGCAAAGATTGAAAAAGAATTAATGAAGGAGTCATTCAATGCCAACAAAGAATCAGGTTGGCAGATAGAGGAATCCGGTCGGCTTTTACGTTTGAGCAGAAGGTTTTGAGGCACTTGCATGCGCAAAATCGCGGAATCGAGGATGAATTAACTTGAGAAGGTCCAGAGTTAAGTTGCCCAGCTGATTTGGTTGCAGGTGTGCATTTCTCAGAGTCGCGTCGACCAGCCCCTGCGGCTTCGGGATACTGATACTCTGGTTTCGCTATAGAATTCGGCAATGGCGAAATACGGTAAGTGACCTCGCCATAAACGATTAGCCAGACAAGTGATTGAACGACCAGACGAGGATAGGAACGTGGAAGAGACAGAAATACTTCGCATGGGAATGGTGGGCGGGGGCCCGGGGGCATTTATTGGGCCGGTGCATCGAATGGCCGCCGAACTCGACGGCCGAGTCAGACTGGTTGCCGGGGCATTTTCACAGTCGGCGGAGCGATCGCGAGCGGCGGGGGCGAGCTACGGCATCGATCCTGCGCGGGCCTATGCGGGATATGCGGAGATGCTGGAGGCGGAACGGAAGCGGCCGGACGGAATCGACTTTGTGGCGATTGTGACGCCGAACCACCTGCATTTGCCGGTTGCGTTGGCGGCGTTGAAGGCAGGGTTCGCGGTGATGAGCGACAAGCCGGCCACGGCTACGTATAGCGAGGTCCTGGAATTGCAGGTGGCGGTGGGCCAAGCGGGCCTGCCGTATGCTTTGACGCACACCTACGCAGGCTATGGGATGGTTCGGGAAGCGAGAGCGCTGTGCGCGAGCGGCAAGCTGGGCAGGATTCGCATGGTCGCGGTGGAGTACCTGCAGGGATGGTTGAGCCATCCGATCGAAGCTTCGGGACAGAAACAGGCGGCTTGGCGATCGGATCCGGCCTTGAACGGGCCGGGCGGATGCGTAGGCGACATCGGCGTGCATGCGTTTCATCTGCTGGAATATGTGACCCATCTAAAGGTGACGAGCCTGAATGCGGAACTCCGGGCCGTGGTTGCCGGGCGTCGGGTGGACGACGACTGCAGCGCCTTTGTGCGCATGGAGAACGGGGCGAGCGGCGTACTGATGGCTTCGCAGGTGGCGGCTGGAGAGGGCAACGGGTTGCGGCTGCGGGTTTATGGCGAAGAGGGCTCGCTGGACTGGCGGCAGGAAGATCCGAATCGGCTGCGCGTCAAATGGATGGACCGGCCGGAACAGATCTATCACGCGGGGAACAATTATCTGAGCGGGGGTGCGCTGGCGGTGAAGCGGCTTCCGGCCGGACACCCGGAAGGCTACGTCGAGGCATTTGCTGTGCTGTACCGTGAGTTTGCCGAGGGATTGGCCGGATGGAAGAAGGGACTTGCGCACCCCATGCCGGAAACGCTGCCGGGGATCGAGGCGGGGGTGCGAGGGATGAGGTTTATCGAGCGGGCCATCGCAAGCAGTCAGGCTGAGAGCTGGGTGGAGTTTTAGGGCCATCCCTCTGACGTTCGTTGAATAAAAAGGAAAAGCAACCGCAGGTCCTTCGACTGCGTTGGGCGCCAAACCACCCCAGCGACGAAGACCTGTCGCTGGGAACCCAGGTAACGTGCCCAACTCCGCTCAGAATGACATAGGTTTTTGAGTGGTTCATCAATGGGCATTCACCGTTTCGAATATGCAAGGGAGAAGATGATGAAGACGATTAAAGGGCCGGGGCTGTTTTTGGCACAGTTCGCATCGGATGAGGCACCCTTCAATTCGCTGGCGGGGCTTGCGAAGTGGGCGGCGAGTCTGGGGTTCCGCGGGGTACAGATTCCCAGCTGGGATGCGCGCCTGCTGGACTTGAAACTGGCTGCGGAAAGCAAGACGTACTGTGATGAATTGCGGGGCGTGCTGGATTGGTCGGGTTTGGTGGTGACCGAATTGGCGACGCACCTGCAAGGTCAGCTGGTGGCGAGCCACTCGGCCTTCGACGTGCTGCTGGAGGGCTTTGCCCCGGCGGCACTTGCCGGGGATGTGAAAGCCCGCGAGGCGTGGGCGGTGGAGCAGTTGATTTGGGCGGCGAAAGCCAGCCAGAATTTTGGTCTGACGGCGCACGCGACGTTTTCCGGAGCGCTGGCGTGGCCGTATTTCTATCCCTGGCCGCAGCGCCCGGCGGGCTTGATTGACGAGGCCTTCCGCGAACTGGGCAAACGCTGGCGGCCGATTCTGGAGGCCTTCGACGAGGCGGGCGTGGATGTTTGTTTTGAGCTGCACCCGGGCGAAGATCTGCACGACGGCGTGACCTTCGAGCGGTTTCTGGCGGTGGTGGACAATCATCCGCGGGCCAATATTCTGTATGACCCAAGCCACATGGTTTTGCAGCAGATGGATTACCTGGGCTTCCTGGATGTGTATCACGAGCGGGTGCGGGCGTTCCATGTGAAGGATGCCGAGTTCCGGCCGAGCGCGCGGAGCGGGGTTTACGGAGGCTACCAGGACTGGGTGGACAGGCCGGGACGGTTCCGCTCATTGGGCGACGGGCAAGTGGACTTCAAGGCAGTGTTTTCGAAGATGGCGCAGTACGACTATCGCGGCTGGGCGGTTCTGGAGTGGGAGTGCTGCCTGAAGCATCCGGAAGTGGGGGCGGCGGAAGGCTCGGCGTTTATCCAGAGACATCTGATCCGGGTGACGGACCGCGCTTTTGACGACTTCGCGGGAACAGCCCCGGACATGGAGCGCAACCGGAGAATTCTGGGACTGGGCAAATGAGCGGGAAGCGGGAAGCGAAGCCTGCGGGCCGCGGCTTTGACAAGGAACTGGCAGAACTCGAAGAGCTTTCGGTGAGGTTCCACGCCGGGGCTGCTTTTACCGTGGAAGCACAGGAGCAGGTGCGGAAGGCTCTGGGCAGCCGGCACAACTTTTTGGTAGCCAAGGCAGCCAGGCTCGTTGAAGAGGGGGAGCTGGCTTCGCTGCTGCCGGAGGTGCTGGCGGCGTACGACCGGTTTTTTACGGACGCGGTGAAGAGCGATCCTCAGTGCTGGGCAAAGAACGCGCTGGTGAAGGCGATGGTGAAACTGGAGCACCGCGCCAAGGATGCATATATTCGGGGGTTGCGCCATCACCAGATGGAGCCGGTGTGGGGCGGCTCGTCGGATACGGCGGGAGTGCTGCGCTGCGCTTGTGCGCATGCCCTGGTGGACTGCCCCGGCGTGTCGGACGCCGAATTGCTGACGATTTTCTTGGACCCGCTTCTGGATAGCGACAAGACAGTTCGGATGGAAGCAGCGCGAGCCATTGGCAATGTGGGCGGAGTAGGCGCAGTGCTGGTTTTGCGCTTGCGCGCGATGATGGGCGCGAAGATCGATCAAGACGAGCCGGAGGTGTTGGGCGCCTGCTATTCGGCTTTGCTTGCGCTGGAGGGCGGCGAGGCAATTCCGCTGGTTGCCGCTGCCATGAAGGAGGGCGACGAAATGGCAGGGGAGGCTGCTTTTGCTCTTGCCGGTTTGCACACAGGCGAGGCGCTGGCCGCCCTGCAAGCGCGATTTGAAGAGGGGGCGGACGATTGGTTCCGCAACATCCTGCTGAGCGCCATCGCTCTGACGCGGCAACCCAAGGCCATTGAGTTTCTGTTGGGGCTGATTGAGAGGGAAACGCGGGAGGCCGTGACGGCCATCGAGCCATCGGACGAAGCGGCCCACCTGCCGAGTTGCGCAGCCGCCTGGAAGAGGCGGTACGACAGACCGGCAGCCCCCGGCTGCTGAAGGCATTTCAGGAACACTTGGTGTGAGCACCTGCGGTGCGGATGCGGGGTGGCTGATGGGTTCGTGCTCTCCCACCCTTTTCGCAAAAGGTGCGAAAAGGATGGGGCACGGGATTTGCGAGCTTGCTCGATCGAGGAATCGGTCTACCTGCGAGGGGCTTTCAGAGGGGAGTGATTTGCCTGCAACTCCGTGATCCGGTTTGGTTCGGGGGGTACCGTCTTGTGTGGCACAAACGATTGACTTTGGAGTTCCGGGATGTTTTCATGGTGTGCGGCGGAAGCGTGGCTGAATTTCAAGACGAAGGGTAAAAAGGGTCTTATGCGAGCAGGTTCGAATATGTTGGCAGTGGTGATGTTGTCAGGCACAATGATGTGTGGATGCGGGGGCGGCGGCGGGGCCTCGACGACCACGACTACAACCACCACGCCTCCTCCTGTAACGGCGGCCACGCCGACTATTACGACGACTGCCGCGCTGGGCGGAGCGGTTGTGGCGACCATCGCCGACGCAACCTCCGGCTCGACCATCTACTACACGCTGGACGGCTCGACCCCGACGACGTCTTCGCAGGTTTATCAGGCGCCGTTCCTGGTGGCGTCGAACCTCACGGTAAACGCGATCGCGGCTGCCTCGGGCGACACAACGAGCGCTGTTGCGACCAAGGCGTTTGCACCGGGCATCGCATCCGGGACGCTGGTGTGGTCGGATGAGTTCAGCAACTCGGGTACGGCGAATGCACAACCCAACCCTCTGGTATGGACGTATGAAACCGGAAACAACAGCGGATGGGGCAATAGCGAATTGGAGAATTACTGCGCTTGGGGTTCGAACACCTCGCCTTGCAATAGCGCGAATCCGAATTCCTTCGTTGCGCCGGGCGGCGGCCTGAATATCGTGGCCGAGCAGCCTTCGACGGGAGTTTACACTTCGGCCCGCATGAAGACGCAGGGCTTGTTCAGCTTCATGTACGGACGCATCGAGGCGAAGATCTGGGTCCCCGAATCGCAGGGCATGTGGCCGGCATTCTGGGCTTTGGGCAGCAACATCACGGCCGATCCATGGCCTGCCTGCGGCGAACTGGACATCATGGAGCATATTGATGGCGCCAATCCAGAGAGCCTGGGTTACGACTGGACCCAGAGCTCGGTCCATGGCACCGGTTTGAACGGCGGAACGCCGTACCATCCTTCGGGCTTTACGGCGGCGGCCTGGCATACATACGGGATGATCTGGACCAAAGGACAGGTCCAGTTCTATGTGGACGACCCGACCAATCCCTACGAGACCTTCACTCCCGCGACCCAAGGCGGAACCTGGCCGTTCGACCAGGGACCTCAGTTCATCCTGCTGAACCTGGCGGTTGGCGGCAGTTGGCCGGGGAATCCCGATTCGACAACGGTCTTCCCAGGGACAATGAAAGTGGACTACGTGCGGATTTATTCGAATTAGATCGGCGGCGAGCTTCTTGAACTAAGGGGAGATTTCTTGGGAAGGATCCCCTTTGTTACATTCAGGTAAGAGAGTGAACAAAGTATTTGCAGGGTATTCGCAGAGGCTTGACTGTCCTTTGACAATGCCCGTCGGATACTACACTCGTGATTACGCATGTTCGTCCACGCGTTCCTTTGAAGTTAGCCGCCGGTTCCTCGGGTTTGGTCGATCTCGCGATTCCGAGCTATGCTTCGCTGCTGCCGGCGATGCCGGCCAAGCCGGGAATCCACGCCGAAGTGGGGCGCTACAGGGTACGCTTGGCAGAGACGGACGCGGACCGGGAAGCAGCCTGCCGCCTTCGTTTCAGAGTCTTCAACATTGAATTGGGCGAAGGGCTTGAGAGTTCCTATCAGACGGGGTTGGATACGGACCAATTCGACCTGACTTGCGAGCATCTGCTGGTTGAGGACAAACTTGAAGAGAACCCATTCAAGCGGGTAGTCGGCACTTACAGGATGCAGTCAGGGATCACCGCAAGAGATCACTTCGGGTATTACTCGGAGCAGGAATTCAGTTTTGGAGTTTATGAGCCGCTTCGGCCCGGGATTCTGGAACTTGGTCGCGCCTCGATTGATCGAAATCATCGTTCTCCGGAAGTTTTAACGCTGTTGTGGAGAGGGATTGCGCAGTATGCTAATGACATGGGGCTGCGCTACCTGATTGGTTGCTCGTCGCTGACTTCGAAAGACCCGGCGGAAGGCTGGGAGCTGTATCGCCTTCTGGAGCATTACCGGGTTTCGCCGGAGTTTGAGACAGAGCCGACGCTGGAGTATGCGTGTCCCATCGAGCCAGAGGGCGCACACGCACAGCCGTCGCCCTGCACGGGAGAATCGAATTCCATGGACGCATCCGGAAATTCGGAAATGCCGGTTCAAGCGCCAACTCCGGTAAAGGTACCGAAGCTGCTGAAGACCTACTTGGCGATTGGAGCGCGCATCGGCGCACCGCCTGCTTGGGATCGCGCTTTCGGAACCATCGATTTCCTTACGCTGCTCGATCTGAAGATGATTTCGCCCTCGGCACGCCATCGGTTTCTGGCCCCGCTCACCCAGTGAGAATACGCGCTGCCCGGCGCGCTGTGGCGCTGGGATTTACCTTGATGCTCTGCATGATCCGGCTGGGGATGGCGCGGCTGCACGGCCCGCTGACGCTGGAGCGGCGCGCCCTGTGGGTGCAGCAGTCGTGTCGCAGGCTTCTTGACCGCCTGGGCATTCGCTGGAGCGTCGAGGGTCAGCCACCAACCGAAGGGGTGGTGGTAGCGAACCACCTAAGTTATCTGGACATTCTGATTCTGAGCGCGGCGATGCCGTGTTTCTTTGTGGCCAAGGCGGAGATCAGCAAGTGGCCCTTCTTTGGAATGGCGACGACTGCCGGGGGTACTCTGTTTATCAACCGGGCAAGTCTGGCCAGCGCGGAGAAGGTGTCTGCGATGATCGCCGAACGTCTGAGCCTGCGGATTCCCATCCTGTTTTTCCCGGAAGGCACCAGCACCGACGGGAGCTCGCTGCTGCGTTTTCACTCGCGGCTGTTTGAGCCGGCGATTCGCGCCGAAGCTCCGATTACAGCGGCGTCGGTTCGCTACGTGATCGAGGACGGAACACCGGAAAGCGAGCTTTGCTGGTTTGGGGACGACGAGTTCCTGCCCCATCTGTGGAAGGCGCTGGGCGTTGCCGGGTTTTCTGCCGAAGTGCGGTTTGGCGAGCCGCAGGTGTATGACCACCGGCGGGCCGCAGCCGACCTGACACACGCCGAAATCACCGCCATGCGTGCAGGCGGCGAACTGGTGGCGCAGTAGGCGAACGGCGTGACACACTCTTTCCCGAGTCGAGAACCTCGTTGAATCGATCAAGGGACGAGTGCAGGCCTCTTCGGCTTCAATTGGGGGCATGCTTCCGACTCCGCTGCCATAGCATTTTCGGAAATGGTGTGTACCGAAAGCACACGATCAAGTAGCTTTTTCCGATCCGGGGCCCCCGCGCATAGGTCTTCGTCCGTGGGGTGGAAGTGAAGACCACCCTTCCCAGCTATCGAGACGGCTTGCGTGCATTCCGAGAATTCTCTAATCAACGCGCGGCGGCCGCCCGCTCCGTAGCGCGCCCGCAGTGCGAAAACCGTGGCAGGCTTCCTCCTCTGTTGTTGTGGTTTAAATGATTTGTTACCCTGTCAAAACAAAGTGGAGTCTGCAGAAGATTTAACCTGGAATTCGACGTTTGCGTCATTCTTTTGTTTGAACAACTCACTTTGACCCTTTAAAGTTGTATTTCACTGATTACCAATTGTTTGCTGCACCCTGCACGGCTTATTTCTAGAGGTGTGCCCATGGTCTGCCCGAAGTGCCAGTCTGGTTCCGTTTCGATCATTCCGGCTGAGATCCGTCTTTATCGCAATAGTCACCGTACGCTTAGCCATCCGCCCATGAATCCGTCTCCCGACATCCATGTGTGTCTGGATTGCGGCTGGAGCGAGTTCTGCATTCCCAGTTCCTGGCTCTCCGCCGGATGGCTGCGCTCGGCGCGTCCTCAACCGGTCAACGCCACTGTTTCCATCAAGTCCGTCGGGCCCTCGAACGCCGCTGTCCTCATGTCCTGAGGGCCCTTGTGGCGCCTGAAGCCTCTCGCGGTCGGCGTAGGATGCCGACTGCAGGGTATTGCGCAGTTCCTCCGTCTGAGTCACTTTGAGGTAGCAGCAGAGGGCGAAATCCGCGGGACAATTGAAGGAAAGCGAACAGGCCTCCAGGCTCAGGCTGGCGGCCTTTTTTGCGCCCGTTGCAGACCAGAACTGCACTATGACACCCTTATCCGGTTTGTCCGAATGGAGAATCATGGGAGCGAAACGCAAGACCGTCGTCTTCTTAGGAACTCTGGGCCTTCTAGTCTCGTTTACTACCCCCTCGGAGTTGCCTGCGCAAGAGGCAGCCGCCCCGGTTGTAGCCGAAAGCGCCCAGGCGCATCAGAATCCACTGGCGGAATTGAGCTCGGAGAATCGCGCTCTGTTCAAGACTCTTCGTGAAGCCGCGCAGCAAGGGAATGATGCCGAAGTGGTCGCAAATGGCAAGAAGCTTCTGCCCGAGCTGAAACCAGAAACCCCGTTGGCCGATTTTGTAGCCCTGCTGACGGGCACATCCGCACTTGAGATCGGAGAATGGCGTTATGCGCTGGCTCTCCTCAAGCCGCTCGCAGACGCGCACCCGAAGGACTGGCGTGCGGCGGCAGCTCTTGCGCGTATATACGCCGAGAGCAACGAAAGGGCTCTGCGCGATCAGCAGATCGCCCGCATGTTCGCCCTGCATCACGAGACAGCCGATGCGGCATTCGCCAAGCTGCACACCTTTCCCATTCAGAAGGTCAAGCTTCACTCCGGATATGCGGTTTTTCTTTACCCGTTCGAACCGTTGAAGCCCGACGACGCTTATCTGGTTGCTCTGGTGTACACGAATGAGGGGAAGGCGGATTACCGTATTGAAATCGATAGCGATGACGTAGACCAGGCATTTTTCAAGCCAAAGCATGCAGGCGAGCGGAGGTTCTCCATCGACACCTACCGGCAGAACGAGACCAATCCCAACTGGCCCGAATCGCAGGCCCTGCATGGTTTCTTCGATGGCGTTTTCGACTACGACACGATGCGGGATCTTATGGTGAAGACCGCCAATGGTACGGACTCGACGCGCAATTAGCGCAGTTCTATTGAGGGTGCAAAGTGAGCGTGGACCGGGAGGTCCACGCGACAGCCGGCCGCGAGGCCGGCGCTACGAAGCTTCGCAGCAGGTGAGCGATATGGACTAAATTGTCTTCATCGTCAGAATTTGTAAACACATCCCGCTGTCATACACAAAAGGCCCCCAGCCGAAGCTGGAGGCCTTTCTGTTGTTGCTGTTGCGCGAAGCGCGATTCGCTGGACGCGCAGTCCTAGTACATGCCGTCCATGCCGCCGCCGTGGCCGCCGCCGGCCGGAGCCGCCTTGGGCTCGGGAATCTCGACGATCAGGGCTTCGGTGGTGAGCAGGAGTCCGGCGATGGAAGCCGCGTTCTGCAGTGCGGTGCGGGTAACCTTGGTCGGGTCGATGACGCCGGCCTTGACCAGATCCTCGTACTCGCTCGTTGCGGCGTTGTAGCCGAAGTGCGTGTTGGTGTTTTCCAGCACCTTGGCGATGACCACCGCGCCCTCGCCGCCGGCATTGGCAACGATCTGGCGCAGCGGCTCTTCGAGCGAGCGGCGTACGATCTGGGCGCCGATCTTCTCGTCGCCTTCCAGTGTGGCGATCAAGGCCTCAACCGCGGGAACGGTGCGAACCAGAGCTACGCCGCCGCCCGGGACGATGCCTTCTTCCACGGCAGCGCGGGTTGCGTGCAGAGCGTCCTCAACGCGAGCCTTCTTTTCCTTCAGCTCGGTCTCGGTCGCCGCGCCCACCTTGATGATGGCAACGCCGCCAACAAGCTTGGCCAAACGCTCCTGGAGCTTTTCGCGGTCGTAGTCGGAGGTGGATTTCTCAATTTGAGAACGGAGTTCCTTGACGCGGCCATCAATTTCGCTGGACTTGCCTGCGCCGTCGACGATGGTGGTGTTGTCCTTGTCGATGGTGATGCGCTTGGCCTTGCCCAGATCCTCGAGCTTGACGCCTTCCAGCTTGATGCCCAGATCTTCGGTGATTGCCTTGCCGCCGGTGAGAACCGCGATGTCGCCCAGGATAGCCTTGCGGCGATCGCCGAAGCCCGGAGCCTTAACGGCAGCCACATTCAGAGTGCCGCGCAGCTTGTTGACCACGAGGGTCGCGAGCGCTTCGCCTTCGACATCCTCAGCAATGATCAGGAGCGGCTTGCCGCCACGGGCAACCTGCTCCAGAAGGGGCAGAAGGTCCTTCATGGCGCTGATCTTCTTCTCGTAGATCAGGACGTAGGGCTCCTCGAGAACCACTTCCAGGCGCTCGGCGTCGGTGACGAAGTAGGGGCTCAGGTAGCCGCGGTCGAACTGCATGCCATCCACAGTCTCCAGACCGGTGTGCATGGTCTTCGACTCCTCGATGGTGATGACGCCGTCCTTGCCAACAACCTTGACGGCATGAGCAATGATGTCGCCGATTTCCTGGTCGCCATTGGCCGAGATCGCGCCCACCTGGGCAATCGAATCCTCGTCCACAGCCTTCGATAGCTCGCCCAGGGCGCCCGTGGTGACCCACTTGCCGTCCTTGTCGCGGGTGCCGATGATGGTGGCCACGGCCTTGTCGATGCCGCGCTTCAGAGCCATCGGGTTCGCACCGGCGGCTACTGTCTTCACGCCTTCGCGGAAGATGGACTGGGCCAGGACCGTCGCTGTCGTGGTGCCGTCACCGGCAACGTCGGAGGTCTTGGAGGCGACTTCCTTGACGAGCTGGGCGCCGACGTTTTCCATCGGATCCTTGAGTTCGATTTCCTTGGCGACGGTTACGCCGTCCTTGGTGATGGTGGGGGAGCCGAACTTCTTCTCGATGACAACATTGCGGCCCTTGGGGCCAAGAGTCGCCTTGACGGCGTCCGCGAGCGTGTTGACGCCGCGCAGGATCGCCTGACGGGAATCTTCACCGTGCAAAATCTGCTTTGCCATGTCTTGAATTCTCCGAATTCAGCTTTCAGCTGCTAGCTTCTAGCTGTCAGCTCAAAGCCTTAGTTTTGTGATTCCAATGTCTTTACCAGCACGCCATGAGCTAGTAGCTAAAAGCTAGACCCTAGCAGCTACTTGGTGACGATGCCCAGGACTTCTTCTTCGCGCATGATCAGAAACTCAACGCCGTCGAGCTTGATCTCGGTGCCCGAGTATTTGCCGAAGAGGACCTTGTCGCCCGCCTTCACATCCAGCGGGAAAACCTTACCTTCATCGTTGGACTTGCCCTTGCCCACGGCGATCACTTCGCCTTCCTGGGGCTTTTCCT
>CAZQPY010000084.1:0-22507 GCA_964595345.1 uncultured Occallatibacter sp. | reverse complement strand
ATTTCAAGAGATACAGTCTTATCTGCCATTGTCAGTCTCCCTCTGTTTATTTCGCGGCGTCGTAACGACGCGGGCGCGGCTTGATGAATTGGGTGTCGACCTCTTCGTACTCGAAGGCCGGGCCGGAAGCGGTGAAGCTTGCCTTGGTGGTCTTGAGGAATCGCTCGTCGTTACGATCCGGGAAGTCTGGTTTGTAGTGCGCACCGCGAGACTCGTCGCGCTTGAGTGCGCCGAGGGCGACGACTCGGGAAAGTTCCAGCATGTTCTTCAGCTGGCGGGCAAAGGCGAAGCTGGTATTGGCCCACTGGCTCTTGTCGCTGAGGTTCACGTTCTTGTAGCGGTCGAGCAGTTCGACAACTTTGTCGTCGGCCTGTTGCAAGCCCTTGTTGTAGCGGATGACGGTCACGTGTTCGGTCATCACATTGCCCAACTCGCGCCACAGCTTGAAGGGATTCTCCGTGCCTTTGTTGTTGAGCAGGCCGTTGTTGATCGCGGTCTGACGGGCGATTTCTGCAGCCTCGCACCCGTCGCCTTCAACCGCAGGCAGGCTCTTGGCATACTCCATGGCGATGGGCCCGGAGCGGAAGCCGCCAAAGATGCAGCTCAGCAGGGAATTCGCGCCTAGACGATTTGCGCCATGGTACTGATACTCGCACTCACCGGCTGCGAAGACGCCGGGGATGTTCGTCATCTGGTTGACGTCGACCCAGAGTCCGCCCATGGTGTAGTGCATGCCTGGGAAGATCTTCATGGGGACGTCGTGGGGGTCGTCGCCGACGAATTTCTCATAGATGTCCAGAATGCCGCCGAGCTTGCGGTCCAGCGTTGCGCGGTCGATGTGCGACAGATCCAGGTAGACCATGGGCTGGCCGTCGATGCCCAGTCCGTTCTCGTAGACCACCTTGTGAATGGCGCGGGTGGCCACATCGCGGGGAACCAGGTTGCCATATTTCGGATACCACTCTTCGAGGAAGTACCAGCGGTCGGTCTCGGGGATCTGCTTGAATGGGCGGCTGTCGCCCGGCTTGCGCGGAACCCAAACGCGACCGCCTTCGCCGCGCGCCGACTCGGACATGAGGCGGAGCTTGTCTTCGCCGGGGATGCAGGTGGGGTGCACCTGGATGAACTCGCCGTTGGCGTAGTAGCCGCCCTGTTGATAGAGCGCGCCCTGGGCCGACCCGGTGCAGGCGACTGAGTTGGTGCTTTTGCCGAAGATTGCGCCGATGCCGCCGGTAGCGATGATGATGGCGTCAGCCTTGAAGGCGCGCAATTCCATGGTGCGTAGATCGAGCGCGGTAATGCCGCGGGCTACGCCCTTGGAATCGAGAATGGCGGAGAGGAACTCCCAGCCTTCGTACTTCCTGACCTTACCCTCGGATTCGTGGCGACGGACCTGCTCGTCTAGAGCATAGAGGAGCTGCTGTCCGGTGGTTGCTCCGGCGAAGGCGGTGCGGTTGTATAGCGTGCCGCCGAAGCGCCGGAAGTCCAGCAGGCCTTCAGGGGTGCGATTGAAGGTGACGCCCATGCGGTCGAGGAGGTCGATGATGCCGGGGCCGGCTTCGCACATGGCTTTGACCGGCGTCTGGTTGGCGAGAAAGTCGCCACCGTAAATGGTGTCGTCGAAATGCTTGTCGGTGGTGTCGCCTTCGCCCTTGAGATTCTTGGCGGCGTTGATACCGCCTTGTGCGCAAACTGAATGAGAACGCTTGACCGGTACGATCGAGAAGAGGTCAACGGTGCCTCCGGCCTCGGCGATTTTGATCACCGCCGCCAAGCCCGCCAATCCGCCGCCCACCACAATGATTCTGGGTGCTGCCATAAATGAAAATCCTTTCCGAGAGAAAAACAGGAAACAGGGATCAGGGAACAGGGGTCAGCAACTAGAGACCCGTGGTAGCCTGCGAAGCTGCTGCAGCGGCCGCGGCATCGGGTCCGATAAAGGCCCAGATGCTGGCCAATCCGCCAACAGCGAGGACGATGCCGAGTGCGAGGCATACATAGGCGAAGCGTTTGCGCGCCTTGACGCCGGGCGTGATGCCCCATTTGGCCGCGAAGAGCCAGACTCCGTAGGCGAAATGCCAGCAGATGGCGATCATGGCAATCACGTAGACGGCCAGCATCCACGGGTTTGCAAGCTCCTGATGCACCTTGGCAAAAGCCGCCATGGGATGCTCGGGAAGGCTGACGCCCATGAAGCGCTGGCGGATCACGTGCTGCGCTATGTAAAAGACCGCGATGATGCCGGTATAGCGCTGCGCGGTGTACATCCAGTTGCCGGCCCAGGGATAGTAAACGACATTGGATTTGCCGCGAAGCCAGATCCACACGCCGTAGCCGCCGTGATAAAGGAGGGGAAGGAAGATGAAAACCCACTCCAGGATGCGGACCATCGGCAGGCTGTTGAGGAAGCGAACCTGCGCGCCGTAGGCCTCCCATCCCTTGAGGGCCTCGACGTTCGAAAGCAGGTGTTCGAGAAGGAAGGCACCGAGCGGAATGATCCCTAACAGAGAATGCAGCTTGCGCCAGAGGAAGGTGCTGCCCTCTCCTGCGCGCAATGGCTGAACGCCGGGGCGAAGAGAGTGTGCTGCGGAATGCTGATTGGTTGCCATGAAAATTGCGACTCCTTAAAGGGGAAAAGAGGGCACCGGAATCGGCGACCAAAAGCCGGGAAGAGATACTCGGTCAGATTCCAATTGCCAGACTGCATTATTAGAGCCACAACGGGGGACCGTCAAGGCAGGGCCGGGGCTTAGAGGCCTTTGGCATCCAGCAGAGCGTTTTCATGCTTCGAGCTTGGGCAGAAGAGCGGCAAATGCGCGGCCGCGGTGACTGAGGGAGTTCTTGATATCGAGGTCCAATTCGGCCATGGTGCAGAAGAGTTCGGGCAGGAAAAAGAGCGGATCGTAGCCGAAACCGCCGGTGCCGCGGGGAGCATCTAGAATGAGGCCTTCCACCGAGCCATCGGCGGAGAAGAGCGGTACCCCGTCGCGGGCCGCAACGAGAACGCAGCGATAGCGGGCGGTGCGCTGCTCCATGGCTACTCCCTTGAGCCGCTGGAGCAGTACAAGGTTGTTCCATACGTCGCTGTTGTCGTTGGCGTCGGAAGAGTCCACCACTCCGGCGTCGGCAGCGAAGCGGGCGGATCGCACTCCGGGATCGCCTTTGAGGTGGTCGACTTCCAGTCCTGAATCATCGGCGAGAACCAATTCACCGGGAACAAAGCGAGAGTAATACATTGCCTTGAGCGTGGCGTTGGCCTCAAAGGTGAGTCCGTTTTCTTCTGGCGGAAGGATCAGGTCGAGTCCGGGCAGGGGGGCAAGATTTACCGCGTGGTTTACGGCTCGGGCATCGGCAGCGGCGCGGAAGTCGCGAAGCTTGCCCTGGCTGGTGGTGGCGATGTAGAGACGAAGTGCCATGAATGAAAGTGTAAACGGGAAGAGCTTCCTGGCAGTTAGGCGTCGGAAGACGTTGCTGGCTGGATTACCCTTTGACAGTCGCAGGACGGATTGCGTAGAGTTCACGTCTGGAAATAGTTTCAACGGGGAAACTCGGTGGGATTTCAGATGGATGGCGCGGACTATCTTTCGACCATCTAAAGGGAGAATGGGATGAGACTGCACGAACTTGCCGGGTGTGTTGTTTTGGTGTTCGCCTTGGGATTTTCATCTGCTTTGCCCGCGCAGCAGGCCAAGCCGTCGGGTGGGATAGGTCTGGAAGAGGGCTTTCGACAGCCCCCTGCCAGTGCACGGCCACGTGTCTGGTGGCACTGGATGAACGGCAACATCTCCAAGGAAGGCATCCGGCTTGACCTCGAATGGATGCACCGGATCGGTGTGGCCGGCTTTCAGAACTTCGATGCCGCGCTGGACACTCCCCAAGTGGTGGACAAGCGCCTGGCTTATATGGCGCCGGAGTGGAAGGACGCGTTCAAGTATGCTGTGACGCTCGGCGACAAGCTGGGAATGGAAGAGGGCATTGCCGGGTCGCCCGGATGGAGCGAGTCGGGCGGGCCCTGGGTTCCGGCGGCCGAAGGCATGAAGAAATACGTGTGGAGCGAGACGGTCCTTGAAGGGGGCAAACCATTCACGGGCAAGCTTCCGCATCCACCGGAGGTGACCGGCGCTTTCCAGGGGATGCCAGTCAACGACCAGCCTCCCCCGGCGGGGGCAAAGACGATGCCGCAGTTCTATGCGGACTCGGTCGTGATCGCTTATCGCAGGACCGCGAGCGATGTTCCCGCGGAAAGCCTGCACCCCAAGATGACCGCAAGCGCAGGCTCCCCGGAGTTCGCGCTGCTGACGGACGGCGATCTGCTCAAGACGGTGAAACTGCCAAGGGCGCAGGATGGGCAGGCGGCCTGGATCCAATACGAGTTCCCGGCGGCACAGACAATCCACGCCGTTACCGTGGTGACAAAGGATCCGGACTGGGTGGCGGCGGTCTACTATGGCTTGACCGCCCCGGAAAAGACGCTCGTCGCCAGTGACGACGGAGTGAACTTTCGGTTCGTTGCAAAGCTGGAAGGCGGCAGCGCGCCGCTGCACACCATCGCGTTTCCGGCGGTCACAGCGAAGTATTTCCGAGTGACGTTCAAGCCGACGCCACGCCCACGGGTTCCCAACTGGGCGCAAGGGATCGATCCGGCAACATTTGGCGCCCGGGATGCCAAGGGATCAAAGGACTACGAGATTGCCGAACTGGGGCTCCACCCGGGGGCGCGGGTGAACCGGTTTGCCGAGAAGGCGGCCTTTACTTCAGATCCGGATCTTTATGGCTATGCGACCCCTCCGGTCGCTGCGTCCGATGCGGTTGCCATGCAGGATGTTGTTGATTTGACAGCGAAGATGAAGGCGGACGGGACGCTTGACTGGACTCCGCCGACGGGAACGTGGGTCGTGCTGCGGTTTGGCTATTCGCTGATGGGAATCACCAATCATCCGGCTACCGCCGAAGCGACGGGTCTCGAAGTGGACAAGCTTGATCGGCGGTTTGTGAAGAAGTACTTCGACAAATATCTGGACAGCTACAAGGAGACGGTCGGCCCCGAGTTGATGGGCAAACACGGGATTCAGAATGTCATCAACGACAGCTGGGAAGCGGGGTCGCAGAACTGGACCGACAACATGATTGCCCAGTTCAAGAAACTGCGCGGATACGATCCATTGCCCTGGATGCCGGTGCTGACCGGGCAGGTGGTGGAGAGCGCGGAGGCGAGCGACCGGTTTCTGTGGGACTTCCGCAAGACCATTGCCGACCTGATTGCAAACGAGCATTACGGGCAATTGGAAGCGACGCTTCATGAGCGGGGCATGGTCCATTACGGAGAGTCGCATGAAGGCGGGCGGGCTTACGTGGCCGATGGCATGGAAGTGAAGAAGTTCAACGAAGTGCCTATGAGCGCCATGTGGACGCAGAAACCCGGCGTGAACAACGAACAGTTCGGCTATAACGCGGACGATCGCGAGTCGGCGTCGGTAGCCCACATCTACGGACAGAACCTGGCGGCTGCTGAGTCCATGACGGCTTCCGCGGCGGCGTGGGCTTGGTCTCCAGCCACGCTGAAGCCGACGGCGGACCAGGAGTTCCTGAATGGCATCAACCGCTTCATGATCCACGAGTCGGCGCACCAGCCGCTGGTGGGCAAGGCTCCGGGGTTGACGCTTGGACCCTTCGGGCAATGGTTTAACCGCAATGAGACCTGGGCGGAACAGGCCGGGCCGTGGATGGACTACATTGCCCGTTGCAGTTACATGTTGCAGCAGGGACGATTCGGTGCTGACCTGGTGTACTTCTACGGCGAAGACTCGAACCTGACCGCGATCTTCGGGGGCAAGGCTCCCGATGTGCCCGCGGGTTATGGCTTCGATTACGTCAATGCCGATGCGCTGATTCACGAACTATCGGTGGTGAACGGACGCATTCACACGCCGGGCGGGATGAGCTACCGGGTTCTGGGACTGGATCCGTACAGCGGTCATATGTCGCTTCCAGTCCTGCGCGCGATTCACAAATTGGTGGCGGATGGCGCGGTGGTTGCTGGGCCAAAGCCGACTGACGATCCCAGCCTTGCCGATGATCTTGCCGAGTTCAACAAGCTGAACACGGAGCTGTTTGGCGATGGCACCGGCGTTCACAAGGTGGGCAAGGGCGCAGTGTATGCCGGGCAGAAGCTGGAGGATGTGTTCGCCGCGTTGCATGTTGCGCCGGACTTTGACTACAGCCGGCCGGAGCCTGATGCGCGGCTGCTGTTTGTGCACCGCAAGCTGCCGACGGGCGATGTCTACTTTGTGGATAATCGCAGGGATCGCGACGAGCGGGTGGAGGCGAGCTTCCGCGTGACGGGGCGCGTACCCGAGTTGTGGCATCCGGAGACTGGGAAAACGGAGGCAGTGTCGTACCGGATTGCCGATGGCCGGACCACGGTGCCTTTGAAGCTTGAGCCGTGGGGCGCGGTGTTCGTGGTCTTCACCAAGCCGACGACGGAGAACTCGCGCAAACTGCCGGAAGTGCGGGAGACGCAAATTGCGATGGTGCAGGGCGCATGGGAGGTGGGATTTCAGGCCGGCCGCGGCGCTCCCGCTTCCATCACGCTGAACGAACTCTCCAGTTGGAGCGAGAATGCGGATAGGGGCGTGAAGTACTTCTCTGGGACCGGGACGTATACCAAAACAATCGAAGCGCCGGCAGCGTGGTTCCGGCAGGGTGCGCACCTGTGGCTGGATCTGGGCGATGTGCGGAACCTGGCGGAGGTGGTCGTCAACGGAAAGACACTGGGGATCGTTTGGCACAAGCCCTATCGCGTGGATCTAAGCGACGTGTTAAAGCCGGGAGCGAATCAGCTGACGGTGAAGGTGACCAACGCCTGGGTGAACCGGCTGATCGGCGATCAACAGCCGGATGCGACGGTGAAATACACCTTCACCACCGTCAAGCCGTACAAGGCTGACTCGCCCCTGTTGGCTTCGGGCCTGTTGGGGCCGGTGACGATCATACGGAACGAGGCGGTGCCACAAGGGAAGTGACGGTTGCCGGTCTGGGCGATGAGGCAGTTTATCGGCGGTCGAGCGCCCTTGAACTGCCTCAAGAAGGACAAATACGGGATTATTGTGGGGTCAATGGGGGAAATGACCTGCAATGGGCGCTTGGTCTTTCGCAAGGACCTGAGGGCGATGAATCCTGAGTTTGTGGCCTCCCACCCTTTCCGCAGGAGACGCGGAAAGGATAGGGCACGGTGCTTCAAGCGAGTTGCCGAATTATTGCTGGATGGTTTGGCTGAGGCGGAGGTCGCGGGAGGATGCGCCGACGCTGAGGACTCGTGCGCCGCTTGCGGTTTGCCACTTGCCGTCCTTGGTGGACCAGTACTGGAGTTGGCGAACGGCGACGTGGAGGGTGACGGTTTTGCTTTCTCCGGCGGCCAGGTGGACGCGGTCGAAGGCAGCGAAGGTGCGGACAGGGAACTGGACTCCGGATGGAATCTCGCTGGGGGCTCCCAGATACACCTGCGGCACTTCATCGGAATCGACTGCGCCGGTGTTCTTGAGGGTCACCTGCACGTTGAGTCCACCGTCGCTGGCCTTGTCGACCTTTAGGGCGGAGTAATCGAAGGTTGTGTAGCTGAGGCCGTGACCGAAGGCGAAAAGCGGCGCGATGTTCTGCTTGTCGAACCACCGGTAGCCCACGTTGACTCCCTCGGAGAAGGTTGTCTTGTGGTCGACACCCTTGCGGGAGCGCTCGGGGTATTTGGGGTCGGTCGCCGGGTAGTCTTCCAATCGCTTGGCCCAGGTGACGGGCAGGCGGCCGGCGGGGCTGGTCTTGCCAAGAAGGAGACTGGCGGTTGACCATCCACCTTCGTCGCCGGGCCACCACATTTCTAGGATGGCCTTCACCTTGTCGGCCCAAGGCAGAGCCACCGGCTGGCTGGTGTTGAGGACGACGACGGTGTTGGGGTTGACGGCGGCCACTTCTTCCACCAGCTTGTCCTGGTCGCCAGGAAGGCCGAAGACCGGATTGAGGCGCGTCCACACGAAGACGACCGCGATCTTTGCAGCCTTGGCGGCTGCGATAGCTGCTTCGTGGTCAGCCTTGCGCTGCTCGGGGGTGTACCAGTTGAGGCGCACCTGAACGGGTGAGTTGGAGGTGTCAGGGGTGGTCTTGATCTCGAGGGCGTGTGGGCCAGCGGTCAACTCCACCGCGCGGCGCACGTTGTCGAGGTGGTCGACGGTGGGAACGGCGTTGTCCTGATTGGCCTGCAAGATGTCGCCGTGGACTCCACCCTGGAAGACGCCGGTGCCGGCGAGGGATTTGCCGTCGAGGAAGATGCGGGCGTTGGCGCCCATGACCTGGAGATAGAGCCAATACACTCCGGCATGTGGCGGGGTGAGTGCGCCTTTCCAGGTGACTACGGAGTTGGGCGCAAGGGCATTGGAGCCGGTTGAGTTGACCTGCGCATCCACGACGGCCGCGTCTGAGACTGCGCGCAAGAGGCCGGGCTGTCCATCGTGGCTGAGGGCCGAGGCTGGAACCGTCACGCCTTCCATATCGTCGTCGACGGCAAACTGAATCTTCTTGTTGTGGGAGATCCTCTTCAAAGCTTCAAGCGGACCAACCTGACGTTCCGGCAATCCGACAGAGCGCTCGCCGTTAATGCCGATTGCGTCCACCTGGCGGGCTGTGGGTCCGATCAGGACAACCGAGTCGAGGTCCGCGGCCTTGAGGGGAAGGACTGCACCCTCATTCTTGAGAAGGACGGCCGCATCTTCCCCAGTCTTCTCGATGACTTTGGCATTCTCTTCGATGGCCTGCGATGTGACCGCGTGTTTGGAGAGACCGTCGAGATAGCCGAAGTGGACGATTTCATAAAGGACGCGGCCAGCGGCGCGAGTGACTTCCGCTTCGTTGACCGTGCCGTCCTTGAGGGCATCGGAGATCTTTTTGGGATCGAGCTTGACGCCGAAGTCGCTGCCGTCGCCGCCCGCTTGCTTTGGCTCTTCGGGAATATGTCCGCCGAACATGTCCCCACCTTCATCTCCACCGCCGGCATGGCGTGGCGGTGGAGGTGGAGAAATGGGCTGCAAATCGAAGAACGACGGGATGCGCCATGCGCCTGCGTCAGGAGAGGGTTCGCCGGGCATTTCCATGTCAAGGCCGGCGCTGATGAAATTTACGGCGTGGACCGCGCCCCAGTCGGAGGTGACAAAGCCCTTGAAACCGATCTCGTCGCGCAGGATCTTGGTTAGCGTGGAGTTGTTGCCGCAGGCGAAGGTTCCGTTGATACGGTTATAGGAGCACATGATCGACGAAACGCCTGCCTTGACGGCGGCATCGAAGGGGGCCACATAGACTTCGTGGAGCGTCTGGTCGTCGATGAAGGTGCTGGTGCCGTTGGAATCGTAGCCGACGTAATGTTTGACCTGGGCCATGACATGCTGCGACTGAATGCCCTTGATCTGGGCTGCGCCGATTTCGCCGGTGAGGAAGGGGTCTTCACCGAATGTGTTGTAGCCGCGGCCAAACTCGAGGTCGCGATCGATATTCACGAATGGTTGCAGAGATACGTCGATGCCCAGAGAACGATCTTCACGGCCGATCACCACACCGTTTGCTTCAGCGAGAGAGCGGCTGAAGGTGGCTGCAACGCCCATGGTGGCAGTTTCCGCGGAAGAGGGATGGCGGGTGAGCACTCCGGGAGGTCCGTCGGCAAAGCGCAGGCCGGGAATTCCGAGGCGGGGGATTCCGGCGAGGTAGCCAGCTTGACCCTGGTAGACCGCGGGATCTTCATGCGTGCCGTGGATCAGGGTGAGCTTTTCCTGAAGCGACATCTGGCTGAGGAGCTTGTCGACGCGCGCGTCGCCGGTGACAACCGGAATGCTCTGCGCGATGGTAAGAGTTGCGCCAAGGAAGCCCGCTGTCATTGTGAAGATGGTCCGGTGTATCAAATACTTTCCGATTCTGCTGCGCAATGAATTCACCTCTTTTGATCCTTTGGGCGTGCCGCATGACGCCTGACACATCTTTCGCGAATGCTCTTGCCAACAGGGCTGCTTCCTCCGAATGAGGGCCTTCTGGCCAGCAAAGCTGCGGCAAGCAAGTTTAGATCATTCGGGTAATGTTGCGCAGTGTCCTGGAGGCGCAAAGGGAGGGGCGAATGCAGAGCTTGGGAGCAAGGCTGATACAAGAACAAGGCTGATACAAGAAAGAGTTCGATTGTGTCGCGGGTGGAGAAGACCCTCGGGAAGAAAATGCTGGATTCGATTTGGCGAGTGCGCCCCGCTGACGCGGGGATTGCAGGTTAGCGGGTTGGCAGGTGCGAGTCAGGGAAGGGGCAGTTCGCTGTCGAGGCCCGCGGCGACGAGGTCGATGCGCAGTTGGTCCACATCGGAGAACAGGATCGCCTTCATGCCGAGCGCCTGAGCGGCTTCAATGTTTACCTGCTTGTCGTCGATGAAGAGGGTCTCGGCCGGGGCTGTGCCAAGTTTGGAGAGGACAGCGTGGTAGATGGCCGGATCGGGCTTGGCGATGCCCAGTTGGTAGCTCCAGATGAGGACGTCGAAGCGGTGAATCCAATCGAACTCGCGCTCGATGTTTTCCAGCACGTTGTCGCCCATGTTGGAGAGGATGGCGGTGAGCAGGCCGCGTTCTTTGAGGGCCTGTTGCCAGGCGAGCATGGCGGGGTTCTGGGTGGTCCACACGCGAGCATCGATTTGGTTGAGTATCTCAACGTCGGCCTGGTTGAGGCGATGGCCGAGGCCGGCGTCGCGAATGAATTTCTGCCAAAAGGTGATACCGGAAAGCTTGCCTTCGTCGTAGGCGTGACGGTCGGCCCAGTAGAGGGGCTCGAATTGCTCAAGAGACAGGCCGGTGATGTGCAGCAACTCGGCATGGGCTTCCATGTCCTGACCAGCCGTGAGGACCATTCCGTAATCGAAGACAACTGCTCGCAGGGCCAAAGATTCTCCTGGACACTCGTGGGATGTATAGAGGGACACTTTTTCTTATTGTGCCTGACCCAAGGCTGGCTTCGATGGGCGGAACGAGCCTGAAATCAAATTGGCAGTTAATTGGTCGTTGAACCGGGATCAGTGAATCGGCGCTGACGATACCGCGGCCAGTACCAATACGGCCATCATAGCGGCCAGCATCCATGGTCCTTGTTTCTGCACCACCTGCAGAAACGCGTCTTGGAGTTCTTGCAAATCTCTAGGCTCAATCACGAATGGCCTCACAATCCTATTTCATAGGATGTCACAGTTTGGAGTCCGGGGTGCGTGGGACTGCCAAGATTGCCAGCCAACCCTGGCCAAATATGGAGGATAGAGGTTGGTCCATCCACGGCCTACAATGATTCAATGCGGTTTTCGAGGCGGACGGACTGGAATACGGAAGAGAGCGAGTTTGCACAAGCGCACAGGGCGCGGATGGATGCAGGGAAGACGATCTATGACCTGACGGCCTCGAATCCTACGCGCTGCGGGTTTACGTTCGACTGTTCGCTGCTGGCGGCTCTCACGGATTCCCGTGCTATGGACTACGACCCGCAGCCGCTGGGGATTCTGCCCGCGCGACAGGCGGTTTGCCGGTACTGCGCGGATCACGGCGTTGCGGTGGATCCGAAGCATGTGGTGCTGACCACCAGCACCAGCGAGGCATATAGCTACCTTTTTCGACTGCTCTGCGATCCGGGATCAGAGATCCTGGTGCCGCAGCCGGGCTATCCGCTCTTCGACTTCCTTGGCAGGTTGGATGACGTGAAGCTGAAGAATGCTCCGCTGGTTTACGACCACGGTTGGCAGATCGATCCGCAAGGCTTTCGCGAGGCGATCTCGGCGGAGACGCGGGCCATCATGCTGGTTCATCCCAACAATCCTACGGGACACTATACCAAGGCGTGGGAGGCCGAGGAACTGGCGCGGCTTTGCCGGGAATTCGACCTCGCGCTGATTGTGGACGAAGTCTTTCTCGATTACGGGAACGGCCAGGATGCGCGGAGCTTTGCGGCGGGGTTGGACGGCGTGCCGGTGTTTGTGGTGAGCGGGATGAGCAAGATTGCCGGGTTGCCACAGATGAAATCAGCGTGGATTGTGGCGGCAGGCCCCGAGGCAGCATCGGCGATGGATCGGCTGGAGGTGATTGCCGACACCTTCCTGTCGATGAACGCGCCGGTGCAATGGGCGCTCCCGGTTTGGCTGGAGCAAAGGGAATCGATACAGAAGCAGATTTGGGATCGGGTCAGCGCCAATCTGGCTGCGCTGGATGGAGAACTTGGCAGAGCACCCATGGTGCAGCGATTGGAGATGGACGGAGGCTGGTACGCGGTGCTGCGGATTCCGGCGCTGGAACCGGATGAGCAGACGGTGCTGGAATTATTGGAGCGAGGGGTATGGGTGCATCCCGGATATTTCTTCGGGATGGCCAATTCCGGTTGGCTGGTGTTGAGCCTGCTGGCACCGGAGCCGGAATTCAGGATGGGTGCTGTCTTACTTATTGACTATTTAGGAACGAACCATAACAGTACCTTCGATACGTCCGGGCATCAACTCTTGGATGAATAATCTGCTGCAAGCTATTGATTCCTAGTCTTTTTATCCACGCAGAAACGGGTTGCTCCTGCGCTCGTCGCCCAGAATGGTGGCAGGTCCATGTCCGGTGATCACCCGGGTCTCGTCCGGGAGGGTGAGCAACCGGGACTGGATGGAGTGGATGATCTGCGGATAGTTGCCGCCGGGCAGGTCGGTGCGGCCAATGCTGCCGGCAAAGAGGGTGTCACCGGCAACCAACAACTTGAGAACAGGAAAATGAAGGCAGACCGAGCCTTGCGTATGCCCGGGGGTATGCAGAACCTGCGCCGGATAATTGGACAAACCGACGATCAGGCCATCGGCCAGGTCTTCATCGGGAGGGGCCACCTCGGGCGGTTCGACGCCCAGCCAGCCTGCCTGGGTTTCCATCATTTCCAGCAGGGGCAGGTCGTTCTGGTTGAGTAAGATGGGCGCGCCGGTGAGGCGCTTGAGCTGGAGCGCGCCGCCGACGTGGTCGATGTGTGCATGGGTGACCAGAATCTGCTTGAGCTTGAGGCCGTGGCCGGTGAGGCGGCGATGGATTTGCGAAACGTTGTCGCCGGGGTCAATGACAATGGCTTCGTGTGCCTCTTCGTCGCCGAGAAGGGTGCAGTTGCATTGCAGCGGGCCAACGGGAAAGCTCTCAAGAATCATGGATCTATTCTATGGCCGGCTGAACTGGCGCAGTTCAGGATTTGAACGCTGCAGCGTGTGCGCTTTGGATTCCGCTCAAGCAATTCGGTATAGGTTGCTTCCCAACGGTCGAGTACCGATTTCAGGCTGAAGTTCTGCTCGATGAGCTTGCGTGCCTGTTGACCCATTGCGGAGCGCTCGGCGGGCTGAAGGCTCATCATCCTGGTCATTGCGGATTGGAGGGCAATCGCGCTGCCTGGCAGTGCCAGAAACCCGGTCTGGCCGCGATGAACAAGCTCACGGGTTCCGGGGACGTCGGTGGCTACGCAGGGCAGACCGGCCGCAGCTGCCTCAAGCAAGGCCAGCGGAAGGCCTTCCCAGAGGGAGGACAGAACGAATGCATCCGCAGAGTGCATCCAGGGGCGGAGGTCCGGACAGAAGCCGAGGAAATGAACCCGACTTTGAAGGCCAAGTGTCGCGGTCAGTTGGTGAAGATCGATGGCGAGAGAACCGTCGCCGGCGATGACCAGATGGGCTTTGCCGGGCGCGGCTGCAAAAGCCCGGAGGAGAGTGGGGTAGTCTTTGACAGGCTCCAGGCGTCCGGCGGCCAACCAGAGCAATGCGGACTCGATCCCTGACGCGGTGATTCCCAACTCGCGGCGGATCCGCACGCGCAATGCGGGGTCTGGGGAACTGTTTTCCAATTCGACCCCGTTCTGCAGAATTGCCAGCTTGCGCGGGTCCGTGAAGTGAGCGGCAAGGTGAGCGTCTGCAACCGCCTGGCTGACGGCGGTGACGCGGTCGGTGAGCCAGTCACTGGCGCGAAACCCGAGATGCCGGCCCCATGTGCCTGTGGAGGAGCTGTGCAGTGTGTCGATGAGGACGCGCACGGGGGCTGCAAGCCGCGTCCAGCGCGAGAGCCACGCGGCATGGGGCAGGTGCGCGTGGACGACGTCAGGACGTTCTCGCATCATCCAGTTGCGAATCCGAATCCATCCGCGCGGGTCGGCCAGGCCTTTGCGCATTCCGAGGCTCAGGAAGCTCACGCCAGCTGTCGCCAAATCCAGGGCAACGGTCCTGCCCTGGCCCGAGAGGGCGATCACAGAGACGCGCCAACCTCGGCTCGCGAGTCCGCAGGCGAGGAGCATCACCTGCCGCTCTGCGCCGCCGATGCGGTCGAGGCCGGGGATGATGAGCGCGACGTGATTCGCAATCTGTTTCAAAGCGGTCGTCCTGCGTGCGAGCCGGTCAACTCGGAGTCGATGAGTCGCTGATATGCGCTGAGGGAGCGTTCCAGCCGGAATTGGTCGATAAACGCGTGCGAGAATCTCTGGCCGGTTTGCAGTTGCTGAAGCGCCGTGATCAACGTGCCGGAAAGAGCCTCGGAGGAGATGGTGTTGGCAATCCATACGCCGGGTTGGCCTGCAAGCAACTCCGCAACGCCTTGTGAGGAGGGAAGAGCCACGATGGGAAGCCCAGCGGCGGCAGCTTCCAGCAAGGCGTTTGGCAAACCCTCGTGCCGCGAGGAAAGCACAAAAGCCGTAGCCCCAGAGAAGAATGCCGCGGGTGAATCGACAGGGCCGGTGAAACGCACTGCGGGGGAAAGTCCGAGTTCGATGGCTAGGCTGCGGAGATTTGCCATCTCAGGCCCTTTGCCTACGATGGTCAGGTCGGCGAGGGGAAAGTGTTGGCGCAACTGGAAGAATGCCCGCAGCAAAAGATCGTGGCCCTTTTCGAGCGAAAGCCTGCCAACCGCCAGCAAATGCGGTCCGGGGCCTTCCCAGAGGGAATTAGATTCGCCGACCTCAGCTCGAATGCGGTCAACGTCTACAGGGTTGGGCACGACGGTGATCCGGGCTGAGGCAGCCAGCGATGCGGGAACGTGGATGGTTCTTGAACCGCTGCCCAACAAGGCTGCGAGGTCGCGAGCCATGGCATTTGTCTGGCATATCACGCAGTCAGCGCGAGGGTAGAGCAGCCGGTACAGAGAGCCCGTATACCAAGGCAGCGCTCCAAACCCGAGCGCAGCCGAGACGGTGGCATTCTGGCGGAGCAGGACGCGTGTGCGGCGCGGAAAGAGCGGGCGCAGAGCCAGCACAACGAAATTGAGATGAGCCATGCCTGAAACAATCAGGTCGGGCTTCAGCCTGCGCACCAGTCCGAGAATCTTCCGCGTCCCCGTGCGCACTCGGGAAGCACCCAACGCATGAATTGAGGCTCCGGCGGGCATTGGAGGCAAGCCGGCTGAAGTTCCGGTCACCAGCCCCAGATGTAACTCATATCTCTTTGGATCGAGATTCTGGACGAGCAGTCGAGTTACCTGTTCCGCGCCGCCACCGCCGAGATGCGGAATCAGGAAGAGAAGTTTCGGACGATCAGACATGAGTTGCTGGCTAGCATGGAGATTATACGGCAAGTTTTTTTCTTTTGCTCATTGTGCTATTTCGAGTTTGCATGTATTGTTCTTCCAATCTCACGATGAGTCATGGGCCGGCAGCCAAACTGCCAGATCGGGTCCCGCCTGGAATCCGGCCGTTGCCCGGATCGTTCCCTCGCGTTGAACTCATTTAGACCTAGCCTCGGGAATAGGTCTGCATATGAGTGGGAGATCTCACTATCATGGCCATTGCCAGCCTGTTTCGTCGAGCTGACGGGATTCCTGCGCAGCGCAATGCAACTGCTCACACTGCGCGCCACATCGTCGTCGGAGTTACTCATCCACAAACATGCGTGGTGCAAGCGGGGCGCTTGCGCGCTCTTTGCGCGGCAGGATTTCGCGTCACGCTGGTTTGCAGTCCAGGAGAGTTATTGGATAAAGCTGGCGACCGTGAAGGGGTGGAAGTGATTGCCCTGCCGATCGCGCGCCGCATCTCGCCCTTAGCCGATCTTGTTTCGCTGGTTCGCCTTTGCCGTTTATTGCGCCGGCTGAGGCCCGATGTGACAGAGTTCAGCACGCCCAAAGCAGGCTTGCTGGGATCGGTTGCCGCATGGCTCTGCGGAGTTCCCCTGCGTGTTTATCTGCTGCGCGGGTTAAGGCTGGAGACAGCCTCGGGATTCAAACGAAGGACATTACTGGCAGCAGAGCGAGTGGCGGCAGCGTGTGCACATGTTGTGCTGTGCAACAGCGAGAGCCTACTGGGAGAAGCGGTGGAACTTGGCCTAGCTCCCCGTGATAAATTGCACATGCTGGGCTATGGAAGCAGTAACGGTGTCGATACGCGTCGTTTCTCGCCTGGGTTGAGCAACGTGCGGGACAGACTCGGGATTCCCGCATGTGCGCCGGTGGTAGGGTTCGTGGGGAGGCTGACGCGGGACAAGGGGCTGCCCGAGTTGATTGATGCCTTTGGGAGTATTGTGGAAGTCCAACCGGCGGCTCACTTGCTGCTGGTGGGCTGGTTCGATGTTGCGGAGGACGCGATCGCTGAGGGCCTTCGAAGGGAAATTGAGACGCACCCGCGCATTCATTGCACCGGCTTTGTGGAGGACACCGCGCCCTATTACCGAGCGATGGACCTGATGGTTCTTCCAACCTGGCGGGAAGGGTTCCCGAATGTAGCACTTGAAGCCTCCGCAACTGGCATTCCGGTGGTTTGCACATTCAGCACCGGAGCGCGCGATGCGGTGATCCCGGAAGTGACGGGGCTGCTGATTCCACCGGGCTATCCAGAGGCGATCACGGAGGCGGTGGCTGGTCTGTTGGGGAATCCAGAACGGCGGGCGCGGATGGGAGCGGCCGGAAGAGCCTGGGTGGTAGAGAATTACAAATGCGAATTTGTACAGGGGCAGTTAGCTCAGTTTTACAAGAGCCTGCACTGGCAGAACTCACGGCAAAGAAGGTCGACCGCAAGAAAAGGGAGTGTGATTGATTTAGCGAGTTAGCTTCCGCTGACGTGGGGTCGCGAGTCGGCAGGTTGGCGGGCAATTTCCGTGTAGGGGTTCATCCTCTGTGGGCATGCCGCGCCGGTCGACGACTGAAACTCGCGAGGAGAGTCTGGAGCATCGGACCTGGGGCCGGCGAGGTGAACTCTTGTTCAAGAGCCCACTGCGACGGCTGGATTACATTGTCGGAGGCATGGGGAGTGCGGTCGCGACGGGAGGCGCCTGCAAGGTATGGGCTCCGGCTGCGGCGGCGGGAATCACCTGACTTGGGAAGATGCCGAGGACAAGCGTAGCCAAAACGGCCAGCATCAAAGCAGCTCCTACGGCAACGCCTACGATCTGAGGGGGAGCGGGTTTTGCAGTGCTGGATGCTTCGGGCCTCTGCGCTGTTACCAGAACGAGGCGCAGATAATAGGCTGCCGCCAAACCGGAATTCAGCAATCCGATAAGGGCCAGCCACACCGCGCCGCCGTCCACCGCGGCAGAGAACGCATAGAACTTGCCGAAGAAGCCGCCGGTGAAGGGAATCCCAACCAGTGAAGTGAGAAAGAAGATCATCAGGCCGCCGAGCACTGGGGAGCGATAAAGGAGCCCGCGAAAGTCCTCTATGAGGGGGAGATTCTCTTCGTAACCGCTGGCAACTGTGATGACTGCGAAGATGCCGACGTTCATGGCCGCATAGGCGGCGATATAGAAGCTGGCGGCGGCGATGCCGGTGGTGCCGAGTCCGGCAAAAGCGGCGAGCAGGTATCCGGCGTGCGCGATAGAGGAGTAGGCGAGCATGCGCTTGACGTTCTTCTGGCGGAGCGCGGCGAGGTTGCCTACGCACATGGAAAGAATGGCAACGCCCCAGAGAAGCGGCATCCAGATAGACTGCAGCGACGGGAAGATCTCGTAGACAACGCGCAGCAGCAGGGCGAAGGCAGCTGCCTTGGGCGCGGTGGACATTAGCGCGACGACGGGCGACGGCGAGCCTTCGTAGACATCGGGCGTCCAGACGTGGAAGGGAGCGGCGGAGACCTTGAAGAGAATGCCGACGAGCATGAGGCCCATGGCGGCGACGACCAAGCTGTGGTTGGGGGGGGTGGCGATGGTGCGGGTGATCTCGTAGATCTGCGTGGTGCCGGTTGCGCCGAAGAGCAAGGCGATTCCGTAAAGCAGGAAGGCGGTGGCAAAGGAACCGAGCAGGAAGTACTTGATGGCGGCTTCGGGACCGCGCGGGATCTCTTTGCGGTAGCCTGCAAGAACATAAGTCGCGATGGAAGAGATTTCCAACGCGATGAAGACCAGCAGCAGTTCGACCGCGCCGGTGAGCAGGCACATGCCTACCGCGCCGAAGACGATCAGGGCATAGAACTCGCCTTGGTGGTGGCTCTTCGCAGGTAACGAGTCCAGCGAAAGCAACAAGCACACCAGCACAATTCCGCAGATGAGGACGTGGAAGAAGACTGTGAAGGGACTAGTCTCGACGGTGCCAGAGAAGCCGGTGCCCATGGGCAGAGAAAGCTGCCAGAGGCTGGCCCAGAGCGCGGCGACGGTCCCAAAGGAGGCAACCCAGCCGAGTGGGCGGCGCGCGGCGGCGGGCTTGATCGAGGCGTCCAGAAGCATGACCAGAACGCCGGTCAAAGTGAGGATCACCTCGGGAAGAATGCGGTAGATGTCAGGAACAGGATTCACCGCTGGGCCTCCCCATAGGACGAGTTAGGTGATGCGTAAAGAAAATGCTGCGTGACGGATGAAGTTGTTGACGGCGTGTGGACACCCTGCTCGATGGTTCCGAGCCAGATGGAGGGCGCGACGCCCATGACCAGCATGAGAGCGACGAGCGGCCAGAGGGTCAGCTGTTCACCGAATCCGAGATCCGCTGCCGGCTTGGACGAAGTGAGTGCGCTCTGCGGGCCGTAGAAGAGGCGCTGGACCAACCAGAGCATGTAGGCTGCACCGAGAATCACGCCAAGAGTGGCGAGGATGGCGAGATTGCGGCTTGCGCCGCTGAAGGTGTTGCTGAGGATGAGGAACTCGCCCACGAAGTTGTTCAGCATCGGCAGGCCGATCATGGACAGGCTGGCGATGACGAAGAAGGTGGCTGCGCGCGGCAGATTGCTCGCGACACCGCCGAAGGCGTTGATCTGGCTGGTGGCGTAACGGGCTTCCATGACGCCGAGGAGCAGGAAGATAGCCCCATCGACGACGCCGTGGTTGAGGATCTGATAGATTGCGCCGGTGGTGCCAATGCCCGTGAATCCGTAGATGCCGAGGGTGATCAGGCTGAGGTGACTCATGGCGGCAAAGGCCATCAGACGCCAGAAGTCGCGCTGGACAAGAGCCATGCATGCGCCATAAAGGATTCCGATGACCGCGAGGATCATCAACGTTGGCGCAGCGGCTCTGGCTTGTTCGGGAAAGAGCCCGATGTGGAAGCGGAGCATGGAGTAGAGGCCGAGTTTGCCGGCGACCACCATGGCTAGCGCGACGGGCGCCTCGCTGAATGTGTCGGCAACCCATCCATGCAGC
Source organism: uncultured Occallatibacter sp. (assembly GCA_964595345.1). GTDB lineage: Bacteria > Acidobacteriota > Terriglobia > Terriglobales > Acidobacteriaceae > Telmatobacter. The sequence goes on along the minus strand of CAZQPY010000084.1, from coordinate 2,927 downwards.
GGGAAGACAGGAACCTTGACGGCAAATGCGAAGAGAAACGCCAGGGAAACCCAGCAGAGCGCTCCGGCCGGGAAGAGCCCGTGGTGAATCAGGATCTGCAGGGTTGCGAAATCGAAGCTGCCGGTGCGGGCATAAAGCCAGAGGATGGCCACCAGCAGGGGCGCCGAGGGAATGAAGGTGAAGAGGAAGAATTTGAGGGCGGCCTTCGGGCCGTCCTTGCGTCCGTACATGGCGATGAGGATGGCCATGGGGACCAGCGAAAGTTCCCAGAACCCGTAGTAAACCATCAGGTCGAGGGAGATGAAGACGCCGACCATGGCGGTCTGCTGGACCAGGAAAAGAGAATAGAAGACCTTGCGGCGTTCCCTGACCGTATTCCAGCTAGCCACGACGCCGATGGGAGCGAGCAGGCCCACCAGCACCACCAGCCAGAGGCTGAGCGCGTCAACGCCGACGTGGTAATTGATCGCAGGGTTCTCAATCCACGGACGATTGATTTCGAACTGGAAGCCACCCTGGCCGCTGATGAAATGGGCAGGAAGATGAAGCGTAAGACCAAAGCTGATCAGGGTAGTGAAGAGGGCAATCCAGTTGGGAAGTTTGGCGCGATCGGGCGCTAGGAGCACTATGATCGCTCCCACCAGCGGGAAGAGAAGGATCAGCGTGAGAATCGATTCGTTGAGCAATGTCATCAATGCCCCGACCCTTTCGATAGGAAGTCAAACGCGACGGGCCAGACAGCGGACCACGGAACAAGAACGAAGAGGAGCACGGCCGCCGCACCCGCGGCGAGCCATGCGGCATAGGAGCGGATATTGCCGGACTGCCAGCGCTGGAGAATCGCGCCGGAAAGCATGGCGATACCGCCCATCAGCCAGGCGATGCCGCCGAGAATGGCAAAGTCCACCACATACTCAAGCACATATTTGGATATGCCCAGCAGCGGCTTGACGACGGTGTAGCCGTAGAACTCGTCCACGAAATATTTGTTGAGGAGGAGCTTGTAGCCGCCCGAAAAAGAAGTAGCGAGTTGTGCAGGAGCAGCCGGCTTGAGCTTGTAAAAGAAATGTGCGATGAACCAGCCCACCAGTGCAATTGCCCCCGCAACAGCCATTAACGGAATCTCCAAAGCAGCGCTGCTCTCAAGAGTTTTCAGCCCAACAGAGGGTTTGAGGAAACTGGAGAATCGTCCGATGCCGATCCAGCCACCACAGGTGGAAAGGGTGGCAAGAATCACCAGCGGTCCAAGCATGGACCACGGGCTCTCATGTGGGTGCGCATCGTGAGAGCGCGATTCGCCGAGGAAGACGAGATACCAGAGTCGGAACATGTAGAAGCTGGTGAGCAAAGCGGTGATCGCGCCTACTTGCCAGAGCACGAGCCCGAAGGTCCCTCCTTGCGCGAAGGCAGCGTAGAGAATGGCGTCCTTGGAGAAGAAGCCGGCGAAGGGTGGAATCCCGGCGATGGCCAGAACACCGATGGTGGTAACGGCGAAGGTGATGGGCATCTTCTTGCGCAGGCCACCCATCTTGCGCAGGTCTTGTTCCCCGCCCATTCCGTGAATTACCGAGCCGGCAGCGAGGAAGAGCAACGCCTTGAAGAAGGCGTGGGTCATGAGGTGGAAGATGGAAGCCGAATACGCCGCGACACCGCAGCCGAGGAACATGTAGCCGAGCTGCGAGACGGTGGAGTAAGCCAGGACGCGCTTGATGTCGTTCTGTACCAGGCCGATGGTGGCGGCGAAGAGGGCCGTAGCTGCACCGACGATGGCGACCACGCCGAGTGCGAAGGGCGAATGGTCGAAGATCGCATGGCTGCGAGCAATCATGTACACGCCGGCGGTGACCATGGTGGCCGCGTGGATGAGAGCGGAAACCGGGGTCGGGCCTTCCATCGCGTCGGGCAGCCAGATGTAAAGCGGAAGCTGAGCGCTCTTGCCGGCAGCGCCCAACAACATGCAGAGGGCTATGACTGTGATGACGCCGCCGTTCCAACCGGGATCCATGCCGATCTTCGTGGCGATCTCACTGAAGGTGAGGGTACCGAAGTTGGCCAGCAGCAGGAACATCGCGATCAGGAATCCGAAGTCGCCGATGCGGTTGACGATGAAGGCTTTCTTGCCAGCATCCGCCGCGGAGGTCTTCTGGAAGTAGAAGCCGATGAGCAGGTACGACGCGAGACCCACGCCTTCCCATCCGACGAACATCAGCAGGGCATTGCCGGCGAGAACCAACACGGACATGAAGAACATGAAGAGATTCATGTAGGCGAAGAAGCGGTAATAGCCTTCTTCGTGCTTCATGTAGCCGACGGAATAGATGTGGATGAGGAGGCCGACCCCGGTGACCACCAGCAGCATAACCAGCGAAAGCTGATCGAGCACGAAGCTATAGTCGATGTGGAACGCGCCGACATTGATCCAGCCCACGGGGCAGGTTTCGATGTAGGGCAGGGATAACAGACCTGGGATTGGGCCGGGGCCGTTCCAGCTTCGCAACTCCATTGGTGAGAACGCGAGGAGCGCCGCGTTCACCACCACCCCGAAGGCAGCCAGCGGGGCCAGCAACGCAATGATGGTCACCAGCGCCTTGGGCAGATGGCGGCCCAGGATTCCGTTGAGCAGGAACCCGGCGAAGGGAAGCAGAGGAATCAGCCAGATATGCAGGTTTCCGTTCATAGTTTCATCCGGTCGATTCGATCGACGGCCAAGGTTGCGCGCGTGCGGAAGACGGCAATGATGATGGCCAGACCGACCGCAGCTTCCGCCGCGGCCACCATCATCACAAAGAAGACGAAGATCTGACCTTTGACCGCATGCCACTGGTGAGCAAAGGTGACAAAGGAGAGATTTACCGCATTGAGCATGAGCTCGATGGACATGAAGACGGTAATGAGATTGCGCTTGATGAGGAAGCCGACCACGCCGA
>CAZQPY010000083.1:0-22570 GCA_964595345.1 uncultured Occallatibacter sp. | reverse complement strand
GGGGCTTTACGGGCTGCGGAAAAACCGCATCGGGAAGGCAAGAAGCGTCAGGGCAGGACTTCAGCCGTCTCGATAAAGCCATCGAAATGAACGGGGCTTTACGGGCTGCGGAAAAACCGCATCGGGAAGGCAAGAAGCGTCAGGGCAGGACTTCAGCCGTCTCGATAAAGCCATCGAAATGAACGGGGCTTTACGGGCTGCGGAAAAACCGCATCGGGAAGGCAAGAAGCGTCAGGGCACGACTTCAGTCGTGCCGACAAGTCCCATAGAATGAGGCGGGGGCTTTAGCCCCTGAGGTATCATTTTCCGTATTCCACCCAGAATCCAGCCTTTTTCCGCAGCCTGTTAAAGGCGAATCGTCCCGTTTGCGATCGAACTCTCGGCAATCTTTGTGCCTTCCTTATAAGCACGCCTTCCGTGGGCGCTATCATGGAAGCATGGAGAAGAAAGAGGTTAGCCCGCTTCCGGCAGCCAAGCCGGCGACGCTGAAAACGCTCGCGGCTTACCTCCAGCTCGACCCCACCACCATCTCTGTCGTGCTCAACGACGTTCCTGGCCGCTCCATTCCCGAGGCCACCCGCGAGCGCATCCGTGCAGCCGCCCTCAAATTCAACTATCATCCCAGCCTGGTCGCCCGTTCTCTGCGCAGCCGGCGCACCATGACCATCGGCATCATGGTCCCCGTGCTCGCCGACGGCTACCACTCCGAGGTGATGAGCGGCATCGGCGACTATCTTCTTGAAAATGAGTATTTTTACTTCATCGCCCATCACCGGCACCGCGCCGATCTCATCGAGACCTACCCGCGCATGCTGGTCGCCCGCGGCGCAGAGGGGCTGATCCTCGTCGATACCCATCTGGACCATCCGCTGCCGGTTCCCGCCGTCTCGGTGGCCGGACATCGCCGCGTGCAGGGCGTCACCAACGTCGTCCTCGATCACCATACCGCCGCCGAGCAGTCCCTGCGCCACGTCTACGACCTCGGCCATCGCAATCTCGCCTTCATGCGCGGCCAGCCTTACAGCTCCGACTCCGCACCCCGCTGGGAGGCTACCGTCAAGGTGGCCCGCGATCTCGGCCTCATCGTCCGCCCTGAGCTCACCATCCAGCTGGAGCGCGATCTCACCTCTCCCGAGCTGGGCTACCCGGTTGTGCAGCAGTTGCTGGCCCACCATCACAGCTTCACCGCCCTACTGTCCTTCAACGACATGGCGGCCATGGGCGCAACCCGCGCCCTCCACGACGCCAGCCTGCGCGTTCCCGACGACGTTTCCGTGGTCGGTTTCGACGACATTCCCTCGGCGGCTTTCCAGACTCCCAGCCTCACCACCATCCGCCAGCCGCTCCACGAAATGGGCCGCCTCTCGGCCGAACTGGTCCTCGCGCAGATCCGCACCCAGACCGCCGGACCCGCCCGCGTCGCCGTCAAGCCCACGCTCATCGTGCGCGAGTCCACCGCCGCCGCCCGCGAGTTGTCCCCCACCCCAGCCGAAGCCCATCACCCCGCCGCCGCCAATCACAGCCTCTAATCCCGTCCGCTCCCGTCATCGCTGAGCGTTTGTCCTTCGCGAGAAGCGGATCGCTACAACAAAGACATGACACAAAGGAACAACTCTGCTTCTGCACATGAAACTGCTAGGCATTGCCGCCCGGCCGTTTCCTTAGCGAACCAAGCCGCTCATTCAGCGCATCCTCAAGAGAGCCGAAAGGGTGACGTCTGCCCGGAAGTGCTCTTGCTCCCGCCCGCGTTTTGAGTTTATGAACGGAACTGAAAAAGGACTGAACGGAACCGAAGTGAACCAATGCCTCTTGAGTATCGTGCGGGGCCCAATCGAATCGAGGTCGCTCCAGGGGCCTGGCCTGACTCATCGCCTCGATTCCATCAGTGAGCGCCTCTTTGTAAACGCTTCGCGCGGCCTTCACTTCCAGTAGTCCGTCCAACACCTGGCTTTCCGTCATCGTGTCGAGCCGTTCAACTATCGTGACGAACACGGACCTGAAGTGTTGGAGAAATTCCTCACGCTCATTCATACAGCGGATTCTAGCACTGCCATGGTCTGCTCTCCCCGCTGTGAGTTGCCGTAACCGGAGACGTTTGCGCGACCGAATTCGCGGGTCAGTTCCGAAGAGGGATTCGGTTGGCCGGCAGTCCGTCAACTGGCTAACCATCTAATCTAATTAGAGAATAGCGCCAAAGATGGGGCCACCAGTGATATCATGCGGTAGTGACAGTCGTGCTCGATACTGCAGCACTCATCAGCGCAATTCGTTCAAGCACTGGGGCTGCCGCTGAAATTGTCCGCTTGGCGGCGCTACGGAAGCTGACATTGCTGGTGGATTACAAACTGGTCTGCGAGTATCGGGATGTGGCTCTACGCCCGCAGCACATTGCGGCATCCGGGAGAACATCGGAAGATGCGGAAGCCACCATAGAAATGCTGGAATCCATAGCAGATCCAGTTTTGGTGCGAATCAAGCATCGACCACTCTCCCAGGACGGAAACGACGACATGGTTCTGGATGTTGCGATCAATGGCCAAGCCGATGCCGTTGTGACAAATAACATCAAGGACTTTAGGGCGGCGGCAAAACGGTTCGGGATTCAAGTGTTGACCCCAAGGGACTTTTTGATTGCTTTTAGAAAGGGGACATCCCATCATGCCAGCTAATCGGAAGAAGAAGAGCGTAATCAGTAAATTCCCGCTCCGTCTCATGCCATCCGTGCGGAGGGTGGCCGAAGATTTCTCTCTAAAAGAGGGCGTCTCTCTTAACCAGTTCATCAATGTTGCCGTTGCAGAGAAGCTTGCACATCTCCAGCATGATGAATGGCTAGCAACTCGTCCGAAACCAACTGCGGCACGTATTTCACGAGCACTTGCGATCTTGGATCGGCCAACTCAGAATGCTCCTGATCCTGGCGATGAGTTGCCAGACGGGTACGTATCCATCCGTGACACGGATGAATACAAAAAAGCTTTGGGTGCTAAATAAAGGGGTTCATCTGTCACCCGCTCAATCGGAATTGTGTAACGTCAGCCCTGCCGCAAGGCGGGGCTTTTGCTTTATCTGCTCGTCGCTGCGCTGGTCATCGATGCCGGTATTTCACGCCGCAGGCGCCCGGTATAAGGTCTTCCGCTCTACTCTGAAAAGGGTACCCTTTCGTATTCCCCGCCGTTTACGCCCGCATCCACTCCGGTAGCCCCGAAGCAATCGCTGCCCGCACCGCCGCGAGCAGATCCTCGCGCGTTTCAAAATCCTGCGGCTGAATGGGCGGATGGAAGACGATCCGCACCTTGCCCGGGTGGATCTCCATCCTGCCCTTGGCCATCAGCACTTCGGTGCCGTGGATGGACACCGGAATGCACGGCGCGCCGGTCTCCTTGGCCAGATAGAACGGACCTTTCTTGAACGGCAGCATGCGCCCCGTTTTGGACCGCGTGCCCTCCACAAAGGTCGTGATGTGCAATCCCTTGGCCAGAACCACCCTGGCCGCGGCAATGCTGTTCTGCGCGCTTTCCACGTTGCCGTTGCGGTCCACAGGGATAAAATCGCCCAGCCGCATTGCCCAGCCCAGCGCCGGGATCTTCATGATCGACCTCTTGGAGAACGCCGCCGTCCGTCCCGGAACCCGCGGAATCAGCGCCGGCGGATCCAGATTGGAGACGTGGTTGGCCATGAAGATGCAAGCCTGGCCCGCCGGAACTTGTTCCAGGCCCTCCACCCGGATGCGGATGCCGGCCACAAAAAAGCCCGCGCGCACAATCCCGCAGCTTACCACGTAAAGCGGTCCCACAGAGCCGGTCAGCAGCGCCAGTGGGATGAAAATCAGCGCTGTGGGGATGCTGAGCGCGACGATAACGATCAAAACCAGGAGTGTGCGAAACATGGGTCTTCCGTGAGTACTGCTGCCGCGCCGGTGAATTCAATCGTGGGAACCGCTGGCGCGTGCGGCAGGTTCCTCCAGCTTTCAGAGCTCGTTCCCTTGCGTAAGCCGCTCCCGGCAGCCTACGTCCGCATCCACTCCGGCAAGCCGCTGGCGATCATTGCCCGCACGGTCTGCATCAACTCTTCGCGCGTGGCAAACGAAGCCGGCTCGACCGCCGGATGGAAGATAACCTCCGCTGTTCCCGGGTAAATGCGCAGGCTGCCCTTGCGCAAGAAGCCCTCGGTACCGTGAATCGACACTGGAACCACCGGCGCGCCGGTTGCCATGGCCAGGTAGAACGGGCCTTTCTTGAAGGGTAGCATTCGCCCGTCGCGGGAGCGAGTGCCCTCGGCGAAGGCGGTAAAGTGCACGCCTTTGGCCAGCGCGCGCCCGGCCGCTTCCACGCTCTTTTGCGCGTCGGCCGCCGAGCCGTTACGGTCTACTGCGACGAAGTCGCCCTGCTTGAAACCGGTGCCCAGCACGGGCAGATTCATCAGCGAGCGCTTCATGAACGCCGCGGTACGTCCCGGAATCAGCGAGATCAGCACCGGCGGATCGAGGTTCGACACGTGGTTGGCCACGAAGATGCACGCGCGGTCGCGGGGAACCCGATCCCGGCCCACCGTATGGAAGCGCACGCCCGCCAGCCGGCAACTGCTCCAGAGCATGAAGCGGGTGCCGCGGTAAAGCGGCCCCACGTCGCCCGTCAGCCAGCACCACGGGATAAAAAACAGGGCCGTCGGAATGCCCAGCACAAACATGTTGACGATGAAGATCAGTGAGTGGATCAAGCGTGCCTCATGCTCCCTGCGAAAAGCGGTCGCTCAGCCGGGCCGGCAGCTTCTCGTAAATTCCGTCGAAGCCGCCATTGGAGAGTATCGCAACCACGTCGCCACGGGCTAGCTGGGGAACCACCTCATTCAAAATCGCTTCCACATCGGGACAAAGCACCGAAGGAGTCCCAGCCGCATTCAGTGCCGCAACCACTTCTTCCGGGTGCAACCGTTCCGGCTCCGGAATCCGCGCCTGCTGGTACACCCCCGCCAGCACGACCCGGTCGGCCATTTGCAGGCTCGCTATCAGGTCCCCCGCCAGCACCTTGCGCCGCAGCGTGTTCGAGCGCGGTTCCAGGATCGCCCACAATCTCCCCTGCGGGTAAATCGTTCGCAACGCGCGCAGCGTTTCCCGGATCGCCGTCGGATGATGCGCAAAGTCGTCGATGATGGTCACGCCGTCTATTTCGGCGCGCACTTCCAGGCGTCGCTTCACGCTCTTGAACGTGGCCAGCGCCTCCGCAATCGCCTCGCGGCTCGCGCCCTGCCCGCAGGCCAGCGCCGCTGCCGCCGTCGCGTTCAGCACGTTGTGTTCGCCGCCCAGCGGCATCGTCAGTTCGGCCCACAGCGCGCCGTCGTGCCACACTTCCCACAGGCTCACGCCGCCTTCATTGCGCAGATTGCGGATCTGCCACTCCGACTCGGCCTTGAATCCGTACCGCTCCACCCGGCAAAGCGCTTTGCTCACGCATTCCGTCACGTTTTCGCTGCCGTCATAGGCCACCATCAGCCCGCGCCGCGGAACCAGGTTCACCAGCCGCTTGAAGGCCGTCTTCACCGCTTCCAGGTCCGCGTAGATGTCCGCATGGTCAAACTCCACGTGCGTCAGGATCAGCCCATCGGGAAAGTAATGCAGGAACTTGGGGCCTTTGTCGAAAAACGCCGTGTCGTACTCGTCGCCCTCCAGGATGAACGTCCCGGTCGGCTTTAACTGGTAGCTGGTGCCGAAGTTCTCCGCCACGCCGCCAATCAGAAACGACGGCTCCAGCGCCGCATTCTCTTTGGAGGCAGTCTGGAAGATCCAGGCCAGCATGCTTGTCGTCGTCGTCTTGCCGTGCGTGCCGGCCACCACCAGCGAGGTGCGGCCGCGGAGGAACTCCTCCTTCAGCAGCGCCGCCATCGAGGTAAACGGAATCCGCTCGTCCAGCACCCGCTCCACTTCGGGATTGCCCCGCGAGAGCGCGTTGCCGATCACCACCAGATCCGGCTTTGCATCGAGGTTGGACTCGGCGTAGGGTTCCAGCACTGCAATCCCCATCTGCGCAAGCTGGTCGCTCATCGGCGGATACGCCGCCTTGTCCGATCCCGTGATCCGGTGTCCTTGCAGTTGCAGCAATCCCGCCAGCGAAGCCATCGCCGTTCCGCAAATCCCGCTCAAATGAATGTGTATCGGCCGCTTTCCCGTCCAGCTCATCGAGTCCCCCGCAGGGTGAGCCTTGGAAGTCCCGCCATTTCCAGCTCGGCTTCCACGCCGAAAACAAGCGTCACATTTTGCCGCGAAACGTGCCCGCTCCTCAGCCCGATGGCGATCGGAATATCCATATCCTCAAAGTGCTGCAAAATCACCTCTTCCAGCAGATTCACCGACGCGCCCGGCGAACTGCAGTCCGGCATCTCGCCAAAGATCACACCTTTGATCCCTTCCAGCTTGCCCGCATGGCGCAACTGCCACAGCATCCGGTCGATCTGGTAGGGTTTGGCTCCCGTGTCTTCCAGAAACAGCAGCTTGCCTTCCGTCTGCGGCTCCCACGGCGTGCCCACCAGCGACGCCAGGATGCTCAGGCAGCCCCCATACAGAATCCCCGTCACTGGCTCGTCCAACTCGCCCATCTTCAGCGCCCGCATGCCTTCGGCGTCGCCTACGCTATACGGCTCTCCGCCCAGCGCGGCCAGCAGGCTCGCCGTGTGGATGCCGTTATCCACGGCAAAATCCGTTGCCGCCATCGGCCCATGAAAAGCGGGCAGCCCGATGCTGTCCAGCAGGTGCAGTTGGATGCCGGTCAAATCGCTGTAGGCCAGAAACGGCTTCGGGTGACTGCGAATCAGCTCGGTGTCCAGCCCGTCCAGAAGGTAGTTCGATCCGTATCCGCCCCGCAGGCACACCACCACGCTCGAATTCTCGTCTGCGAAGGCATCGTGCAGGTCCTGCAGCCGTTGCGACGCCGTGCCCGCGAAAAACAGCGGGCCTTTCCGGAACGCGTGCTGACCGAAGCGCGGCTGAAAGCTCATGGAGCGCAGCTTGGACAGTGCCAGCTGCGCCACTTCCACCTTTGCCGAAGACGCCGGCGCAACGATGCGCATCCCTGCATTCGGCATCACCTGGGCAAGCGAAATCAGTGACTTGTCGGACATCACCGGCTTGGTCTTGAACAGGGCAGACATTCTTACCATGCCTCTCCATGCGCGATCAGGGCGGCTGGCCCTGTCAAAAAGAGCTCCGTGCCGGAAGCGTCCCAGGCCACGGTTTGCGCGCCGCCAGGCGCAACCACCGTCAATGGCGATTTACAGCCGTTCAAAGCCAGCGCCGCCGTCGCCGTCGCCGAAGAGCCGGTACCCGACGAAGTCGTCGGCCCCGCTCCCCGCTCAAAGATGCGAATCTCGATCTCGTTTGGGCTCACCACCCGCAAGAACTCCACATTCGTCTGGTACGGAAAGTCGGGATGAAAGCAGATCTGCTGGCCCACGCTCTGCCACGTTTGCCCCTCCACCTTAAACTCCGCATTGTCCACCACAATCACGAAATGAGGATTGCCGGTGGAAACCTCTACGCCTCGCACCTGCTGCCCGCCCGGAATGGTCACCGTGCGCTCGGCGAAGCTGGGAACGCCCATCCCGGTCGTGACTTGCACAGAAAACCCGACATAGCTAAACCCGTCCTCGCCGGAATTGCCTGTCTGGCTTACGGCGTTCACCCGGCAAACGCGCACCCCGGCATCGGTCTCGATCTCCAACTCGTCGCCGGCTTGCACGTGTTTCTCCCGCGCCATCCACGCCGCCACACAGCGCGTGCCGTTGCCGCTGATCTCGGCGATCGACCCATCCGAATTATGCAATTTGACGCGACCCGCACGCGGTCCCGTCCAGGCAAAGAACTCAATTCCATCCGCCCCGATGCCGGTATTGCGCGCGCAAAGCCGCTGTGTCAGTTGCGCCCAGTCCTGCCCCTTGGCCGCTTCTTCAGTCACGATCAAGAAGTCGTTGCCACAGGCGTGTGCTTTGGTAAAGGGAATCAATCTTCCTCCGGATCGCGATAAGTGTGGAGCGTTTCGATGGCCGGTTCGGCCAGCAACGTCTTGTTGATCCGCTCATGCTGCTTCTTGGTCGCGGTCAGCGTAAAGCTCACCCGCTCCAATGCGCCGATGGTGTCGCGTTCCACCCCGGCAAGCCGTTCGCCGCTCCGGTCCATTGCGTTCAGAATGGACTCCAGCATGCGCGTTTGGTCACCTCCGCGCGCTTCATACACCAGCGGATAAATCTTCAGGTTGAACCGGCGCTCCAGCAATCCCACCAGTTCCAGCGCCAACACCACCACCACCGCGGCCATCGCCGCCGCTCCATAGAGTCCCGCGCCGCAGGCCATGCCGATCGAGGCCACCACAAACACCGTTGCCGCGCTGGTCAACCCGCTCACCCGGCTGCGGTTGTGGATGATCAGTCCCGCACCCAGAAATCCGATGCCCTGCACAATGTTCGATGCCACGCGTCCCTTGTCGGGATTGGCATCGCCCGCCAGCACTGCCGACAACAGCGTAAAGAACGCCGCGCCCATGCAGATCGGCAGATTGGTGCGCACACCTGCAGCCTTGCGGCTGATCTCCCGCTCCAGCCCAACCATCCCGCCCAGCGCGCAAGCCATCGGCAATCGGCCAATGGCCCCGTCGATCACAACGAGCTGCTGCAGCCGGTCGAACGAAAAAGGCTCCGCGAATTGTGCCAGGGTCGATGTCATCGTGTGTCCTTGCCAGATGCTACCACCGCTTAGCCCCGTCTTTCGAGCGCCGCAGGCCTGCTTTGTAAGAGATAAGAGTCGTCCACGGGCCTCTCCGTTCCTCTGTTGATGCAGCCGCCAACTTGCTGACTCGCCATCCCCGCATCAGCCGGGTGCCCCACCCTCGCCGCGCCTTTGTTTTTGCGGCTAGGGTGGGAATGCACGAACCTCATCCGCCTTCCGGAAATGAAACCTCGGTCAGACGATCAAACCTGGGTGCCCCTGGTCCCTAGCATTTGGGGACCAGGGAACGCACGAGCCCCATTAGGAATCCGGCGGGTGCCCCAGGTGCCTCGCCTTTGGGCACCTGGGAGACCACTGACCTCAACGGCCTCCCGCAGGCAATCTCCCTATTCATGGACCCCATCAATCGCCTCGCCGGGTGCCCCACCCTCGCCGCGCCTTTGTTTTTGCGGCTAGGGTGGGAATGCACGAACCTCATCCGCCTTCCGGAAATGAAACCTCGGTCAGACGATCAAACCTGGGTGCCCCTGGTCCCTAGCATTTGGGGACCAGGGAACGCACGAGCCCCATTAGGAATCCGGCGGGTGCCCCAGGTGCCTCGCCTTTGGGCACCTGGGAGACCACTGACCTCAACCGGCCTCCCGCAGGCAATCTCCCTATTCATGGACCCCATCAATCGTCTCGCTTTGTCATATGAAAGAGCGCGGAGTCGGTGACGTAAAGCGTCGCCGGCGGTTGTTCGCTCCATTCAAACCGCTCAACCACCCGCAACCCCGCGGGATGCGCCTTGACCGCGCGATCGATCGCATCGCCGTCAAAGGCCAGCACCAACGTGGCATTCGCCGAAGGCGCCTCCAGCGCGCGCTCATACACATCCAGATCCGCCTCGTTGATCGTCTGCCGGAAGGGAATTCCCGTCTGCGCCACCAGGCTGGGAAACACCGAAGTATCCATCAACACCAAGCCTCCTGGCTGCTTCGCCAGTTCCGCTTGCAGCACTGGCGGAATCCGCTCTTCCAGCGCCCGCCGCGAATCCAGATTCTTGACCCCTTCCACGTACGTCAGCGGATGCTCATGCACCATCTTGACCGCGTTCCACACCAGCACGGCCAGCAGCATTCCCGCCGCATATTTCACCCATTCCCGCTTGAACTCCCCAACCGCTGCCAGCAGACAATGCGATGCGAAGCCCGCGCCCAGCGCCAGCGCCGGCAGCAATTCCATTCCATACCGCGTGTTGTACCAGGAGTGCGGCCACCAAGGCGGCAGAAAGATCGGCACCGAGCTATAGGCGATGGAATAGGCATAGAAGGGAAGTGGGAGCCACAGCAGCAGCGCCCACAAAAATCCGCGCCGTCGTTGCGTCAGCCACGCCCATGCGGTTCCCAGCGCGCTGACTATCAGCAGGCGATTTCCCCACGCCGCGGCCGCTGCATCCATCTCCGCCGCCTTCACAAAGAACAGCAGTGAAACCCACATGTTGTGCCAGCCCGGATGCGGCGGACCCGATCCCGGCGTCGCCGTGCGAATCTCGATGGCCCTCGCCGAGTACTGCCCACGCGCAAACTCCAGCCAGTCTCCGAAGCACACCGAGTTATACACGAACCACGTAATTGGAGCGGCCACCACAAACGCGCTTGCCACCCAGAACCCGGCGGACTTCAGCCTGCCCCGCCGCAGCAGCGCCAGCCCGATCCCGGTCCACGCCAGCAGCGCCATGATCCAGCCGTCGTAGCGGGTAAACACCGCCGCCACCAGCACAGTGGCAATGTAAGTCTGCAACCGCGCGGCGCGCTCCGGCGCTTTGTCCAGGCTCTGCCGCCACTCCACCATCCACAGCGCAACCCACACCATCTCGCACACAAACAGCGGCTCGGTCATCGCCGTGGTCTGCAGATAAAGCAGGTTGGGATTCAGAGCAAAAAACGCCAACGCCAGCATGGACGGAGCAGGCTCCAGCCAGCGCCGCGTCAGCCGGTACATTCCAATGCAGCTTGCGATATACGCCAGCATCGAGGCCGGCAGCGCAGCCGCGCCGTTGGCCCACCAGCTATACACCTGCACAAAGGGAAGCATCAGCAGGTGAGGCAGCGGCAGCCATACCGAGCCCAGTTGCGACAGCCGCGGCTGGTGCGAGTCGAACACCCGCCGCGCAATGTGCAGATGCGCCAGCGCGTCGCCATAATTCAGCAGCGCGTGATTCTGCCAGCTCCACCAAAGCGCCCCGACGGACGCGGCCGCGCACCCAACCCACACGGCCAGCCATTCGCTGCGCGCAATCTGCCTGCCTCTTGCATCCATCGTTCTCTCAAATCTTCAGCACTTGGATTGAATCATCAGCCAAAAAACTGGGTGCCCCAGGTCCCTCGCATTTGGGGACCTGGGAAAGCACGAACCTCAACCGCACCTTTCATTCTGAGCGAAGCGCAGCGGAGTCGAAGAACCTGCGTCTTGCCTTTTGCGGCTTGGGTGGGAAACCGCGAGCACTATCAAACCACAGATCATCAATCCAAATGTGTCAGCGCCCGGAACTGCTCGAATCGTGCATCGATTTCCGTCCGCGTCAGCTCCTGCAGTCGCTCTGTCCCGAAGCGCTCACAGGCAAACGAGCCCATCACGCTGCCATAGAACATCGCCCGCCGAAAGCTCTCTGCGGTGATCTCTTTCTGCGCCGCGAGATACCCAAAGAATCCTCCGGCAAAGCTGTCGCCCGCGCCGGTCGGATCCACAACTTCTTCCAACGGCAGCGCCGGCGCGCGAAACGTCCCCGCCGCGCTCTCCCCGTCCAGCGATGCTCCCTGAAACAGCGTCGCCCCATACTCGCCGTGTTTCACCACCAGCGATTCCGGCCCCATCGCCATCACCGCCCGCGCCGCCTTCACCAGGTTCTTGTTCTCGCCCAGTACGCGCGTCTCGGTGTCGTTGATCAGCAGAATGTCCAGCCCCTTCAGCATCTCCAGCAAGGCCGCCCGATGGTCGTTGATCCAGTAGTTCATGGTGTCGCCAGCCACCAGTTTCACGTCCGGCATCTGTTCCCGCACCCGCCGCTGCAGCACCGGATCGATATTCGCCAAAAACAGAAAATCCGAGTCGCGATAGGCATCCGGAATCTGCGGATTGAAGGTCGCAAAAACATTCAGATCCGTGATCTGCGTCTTCGCCTCGTTCAGATTCTCCATGTACGACCCGGCCCAGAAGAAGCTCTTGCCCGCCGTCCTTTCAATCCCGCGCGTGTCGATCTTATGCGCCACAAACACGGCCTCTTCCGCCGGTCCAAAGTCCTCGCCCACCACGGCGATCACCCGCACATCGGTAAAGAAGCTCGCCGACAGCGAAAAATAGGTTGCCGCTCCGCCCAGGCAGCGTTCCCGCATCCCCGCAGGGGTCTCAATCGAATCAAACGCCACGCTGCCCACTACCGTAATCGCCATGAATTATTCCTCTCGCAATTCTGTTAACTCGTTTTGAAATCTATGAAGGTGATTGAGCTTAGTCCTGAACGAATCGCTCAAACTCGGCCTCGAAGTCCAAGAGAGCACGTACAACCTTCGCGTTCAGGTCTTTCATCGGCTCGGAATTTGCTTTGCCCTTTACGGTCGGAGTGGGCTTATAAATGGCGGAATGCTCAACGTCCCAGTAAAGGCCAATTAACATCGGCACCACTTGATATTCGGCATGTATCTTGGAACTCACATCGAAGCATTTACCAAAGTACTTATGGGCCAGAACGGCCCCTCGTTCATCTCGGACCGGATCAGGGGTCCAGTCAGTGAAGCGTGTATGTAGCTCTCCTTCCACTTCGTTCAAAACGCCGCGCGGAAATACAAGCACTCGAACCCCCGCCAAATCTGGCAGGGACGTCAGGGAATAGATCCCCGGTCGTTCTGGATCGAAGGTTCCTCCCTCTTGTCTGCGTCGGAGAGATTTCAGCGCGCTCTCGCACTCTTTGACGCGCGACTTCACCACCAGTTGCTCATAGTGTTTCAACTTGTGCAGTGTTGAAAGAGTGTGATAGCGAATCTCAGCTTCGAGCTGAAACACAACTCGGCGGATATCAGGGAGAAGGTCGAAATACTCCTCTCGAAGCTGATTCACGATCGGACGTTCGTCAACCGGGCGCTCGGGCATCATCCAAGCACTTGTTCCAACACACGCTTTACGCCCTCGGAGGGGTCGGAGTTGAAATAGAACTTCCACGCGCTGCCGTCGGTCGGTTCCTGAATGCTCTGACGCAGTACCTCTTCCGATTTATCGTCAACAAACTCCAAGCTAAAAGCCTTCTTCGCCTTGCGATTGAAATAAATATCCCGGTCGAAGTTGTATCGATAGTTAGCTTCGCGCAAAATATCTTTTTTCATCGCAACCTCCGCGGGCGTATGAATCTTTCGTGCCTACAGTATACCGCCGATTCTCTCGTCGATTACCGATTGCGTCTTATCTCAAATACTTCCCAAACAGCAGCGCCAGCCGCTCCTTCGCCGCCGCCGGAATCGCATCCGGAGCCGTCAGCACAGCGTATTGCGCTGCCGTCGCGCACGCGCACGTCCGTTCCTTCGGCAACGCGGCCACCGCGGCCTTCACCACCAGCGCCGCATTCGCCGCGTTCTGGTGCAGCACGCGCACAATCTCTTCGATCGTCACCGAGTCGTGTCCTTCGCGCCAGCAATCGTAGTCGGTAACCATGGCCACCGTCGCGTAGCAGATCTCCGCCTCGCGGGCCAGCTTGGCCTCCTGCAGGTTGGTCATGCCGATCACGTCCGCGCCCCACGAGCGGTACAGATTCGATTCCGCCTTGGTCGAGAACTGTGGTCCTTCCATGCACACGTAGGTCCCGCCCAGCTTGCCCACCACGTCTGCCGCTGCGCACCCCGCCGCCGCAGCCTTGGCTACCGTCGCGCACACCGGGTCGCCGAACGCCACATGACCCACGATCCCCTCGCCAAAGAACGTCGATACGCGATGGAAAGTCCGGTCGATGAACTGGTCGGGAATCACAAAGTCCGTCGGCTTGTGTTCTTCCTTCAGCGAACCCACCGCCGAAACCGACAGAATCCGCTCCACGCCCAGTTTTTTCATGGCATAGATATTGGCCCGGAAGTTCAGTTCCGAAGGCAACAGCTTGTGCCCCCGTCCATGCCGCGCCAGGAACGCCACTTTGCGCCCTTCCAACTCGCCCAGCACGAAATTCTCTGAAGGCTCGCCGAACGGCGTTTCCACCTTCACCTCGCGTACGTTCGTGAACCCCGGCATCGAATAGAGCCCGCTGCCGCCGATAATGCCGATCTCTGCCTGTACGGTCTCGCCCAAAACCCGCTCCTTGCGCCGCGCCGTTCCCCGGCCCGCGCGTCTGATCCAAACACCTCAGTATAAACAGGCGCTCATGGGGGTGCCCCACGTCGCGATCACCGGCAGGGCAATCGCATGAAGCTGGTGAACCACGAGGAGCAACTGTTTTGAAAGGGCACGGCTTCAGCCGTGCCGATTGCGAGGACCAAAGGGTACCGGCTTTAGCCGCCGAGGGACGTTTTTTGACAGTTTCAGATATTCCCTCAGGGGCTGAAGCCCGGGATTCTCGGGCTCCTATGTGCCACGACTAAAGTCGTGCCCTTCCAAAGCACCTAATCGCAGTTCCGCGAGTTTCATGCGATTGCCTCGAATCACCCCCCCGCTTGCACAGGCACGAACGATGGGTGCCCCAGGTCCCCCGCGTTTGGGGACCTGGGAAAGCACGGACCACAACCCCGTGTGCTTACCCTCGAATTTCGTCCAAAGCGGCTGAACCGGTTCACCCGCCGTGCGCGCAGCACTGCCCAAAACAAAAAAGCTGCCCTTTCGGGCAGCCTTTTTGAACTCAAATGCTCAGCCTTGCCGCGTTACGCCACGGCAGTTGGAGGACACGCTTGCTCTTCGGCTTCCAGCTTGCTCCCCACTTCCGCGGCCGCTTGCGCCAGAACCCGGTGGTGAATCGTAAACAGCGCAAGCTCCAGCCGGTCGCCCACCCCGGTCTTGTCATAAATCGAGCGCAGGTAATTCTTGATCACCTGTTCGGTGGTCTTCAGCCGGGTCGCAATCTCGCGGTTCTTGCAGCCCTGCACAATCAGCGCCACAATTCGCATTTCCTTCGGCGTCAGCCGGTCCCGTACCCGCGCGCCCACCATGTCCTCGTCGTGCGCTTCCACGTGCATCATTTGCGGCGGCATCCATACATCCCCCTCCGCCACCCTGCGTACGCACTCCATCAGCGCCGGCCCGGTCACGCTGCGATACACCACCCCGCGGAAACCATGCTGAATATACGTTCCCGCTGCCTCATTGTTCTCGGCGATGACGATGCCCCGGCTCCCCACCGACTCCAGCATCGTCCGCAGCCGTGCGAGCTCCGGCCGCAAAGACGCCGCAAACAGCACAATCGACGAAGGAAAGGTGGTAATGGCGTGCAGCATCCGTTCGAGGTCCGTGCACTGCGCAATGATGCGCAGATCCTCGTCCATTGCCAGCACCTTCGCCGTTCCTGCTCGAAAAATCGCCTGTGAATCGGCCAGTATGACTTTGTTCATGTTGTGCGCCTCATCCGCTTCAGTGCTCCACCAAGTGGAGCCGACTCGGTTCTTCTCTCGGGCAAAACCAGCACCGCCGGTGCGGACTCGGAACACCGATTTCGCCACTCTCAAGCTATCGGCAGAATGACGCATTTCGCTGGAGATGTCCTAATTTGAGACACTCAAATCGAGGCGCATTCCTTTCGTCACTGGATCAAAATGGAATCGTGATCAATGCAGGAATTCCTTGCGATTAAGATTAATGCCTTCTTGACGCAGGTGCCACCAATTTTCATCTACTCCACGCGAGTCGAAGCACCGCCTGCCGGTCGCGGCGCGGTCGTAGACTGGGAGCATACACATCCGAGGGCGCATGGTCAGGCCAATTCTTATTGCTGTAGACGACGATACCAGCGTTTTGGAGGCCGTGGTGCAGGACCTGCGCCGCCGCTTCGGGGCGGAATACCGGGTCATGCGCGCCGCCAGCGGTCACGCTGCCTTGGATACCCTGGCTCAGCTCCACACGCGCCACGAGCCTGTGGCCCTGCTCCTCAGCGACCAGCGCATGCCCGGCATGTCCGGCGTCGACTTCCTTGAGCGCTCCCGCGCCCTCTATCCCGACGCCCGCCGTGTCCTGCTCACCGCCTATGCCGACACCGAGGCCGCCATCCAGGCCATCAACACCGCCCGCATCCACTATTACCTCAGCAAGCCCTGGGATCCCCCGGAAGAAAAGCTCTACCCCGTCCTCACCGACCTCCTTGAGGACTGGCAGGCCGGCTTTGTTCCTCCCTTCGAGGGCCTTCGCGTCATCGGCAATCGCTGGTCCCTCCGCGATCACAGCGTCCGCAACTTCCTCAGCCGTAACCATGTCCCCTACCGCTGGCTGGACATCGCCTCCAGCGACGAGGCGGTCAAACTCCTTGAAGAGCATAAGATCGACGCCCATACCCTCCCCGTCGTCCTCTTTGCGGATGGCGTCGCCCTCGTCGATCCCGAGCCCGAGGATCTGGCTTTTCGCGTCGGCCTCAGCACCCAGGCCGCCCAGGACTTTTACGACCTGGTTGTCGTGGGCGCAGGCCCCGCCGGGCTGGCGGCTGCCGTCTACGGCGCAAGCGAAGGGCTCCGCACGCTGGTCATTGAGCCGGAAGCTCCCGGCGGACAAGCCGGTTCCACCTCCCGCATCGAAAACTACCTCGGATTCCCCTCCGGCATCACCGGCGCAGACCTCGGCCGCCGCGCTCACATCCAGGCCACCCGCCTCGGCGCGGAGTTCCTGACTCAGCGCGCCACTGGCCTGCGCATCGACGGCCAGTACCGCTTTGTCCAGCTCGCCGACGGGCGCGAGGTCTCCTGCCACGCTGTCCTGCTCACACCCGGCGTCCAGTACCGCAAGCTCGACCTGCCCGGCGCGGGTCGCCTCACCGGCCGTGGTATCTATTATGGCGCTGCCCTGGTCGAAGCCGCCTCTTGCCGCGACGAGGATGTCTACATCGTCGGCGGCGCAAATTCCGCCGGTCAGGCCGCCGTCCACTTCGCCAAATTCGCCCGCAAGGTCTTCATGCTGGTCCGCGGAGACGGTCTTTCCGCCACCATGTCGAAATATTTGATCGATGAGATCGAACGCACATCAAATATTCAGTTGCAGTCCAGGACGCAGGTGCTCGAAGCCTTTGGCGAAGAACGGCTGACGGCCTTGCTGCTGCGCGGCCCGCAAGGCGAGTACCAGGTTCCCGCCTCTTCCGTGTTTGTCTTCATTGGCGCGGAACCCGGCACTGGTTGGCTGCCCGAGTCTATCCTCCGCGATGAGAGCGGCTATCTGCTCGCCGGGCCCGATCTGCTTCGCGACGGCAAGCTGCCTCCCACCTGGCGTGAGGGGCGCGAACCGTTTCTGCTCGAGTCCAGCGTTCCCGGCGTCTTCGTGGCCGGCGACGTGCGGCACGGGTCGGTCAAGCGCGTTGCCTCGGCGGTTGGCGAGGGTTCCATCGCCGTCCAGTTCGTGCACCAGCACTTGGCGGCGTTCTGATTCTAGGAAAGAAGCCGGGGAAAGAAGGAAGATGAGCCAGGCCATATCGAACGTCGAGATCGAATCGATTCCGTTTGAAGAGATGGCTTCGGCTCTTCGCCAGACAAACATCTTTGCCGGGGCCGACCTTTGCGGGCCCGGCGGTCTCGGCGGCAGCGTTCAAATCAACCGCGTCGAGCGCATCCGAGCCGGCGCGGGCGCAATCCTCGTCCAGCCCGGCGATCCCGGCCTCTACTACTGGCTCGTCCTGCAAGGCGAAATCCGCGCCGAACGCCCCGAATCCGACGGCTCCCGCACCGTCGTCGGCATTGCCCATGCCGGCGAGGGCTTCGGCGAAGCCCCCATGCTCTCCGCCAAAGCGGAGGCCCCGGTCTTTGTCGTCGCCACCCGCGAATCCGTGCTCGTCCGCTTCGACGAAAACGAGTTCTGGAAACTCTTGGCCGGCTGTCCCGCCGCCCGCAAGGTCGTTCTCGCCAACATGTCCCAGCGCGTCCAGTGCTTCCAGATGGAAGCCCTCCACCGCGAAAAGCTGGTCTCCCTCGGCGCCATGACCGCCGGTCTGATGCACGAGCTGCACAATCCCGGCTCCGCTGCCCGCCGCTCCGCCGCCCAACTCCGCGAAAACCTCTTGCGCCTCCAGGAACTCAGCCTTCGCTCCAGCGGTAAACCCAAGACTCAGGCCCAGCTCGACTGCATGCGCCGCCTCCTCGAATACGCCATCCGCAGCGCCCACGCTCCCGCCCTCAGCACCATCGCCCAGTCCGAGGCCGAAGAGGCCATGTCCGGATGGCTGGACGCGGCGGGTGTGGAAAACGCTTTCGTCGTCGGCCCCGCCCTGGTCGCCATCGGATTCGAGCAGCACGAGCTTGCCTGCGCGCAGGAGTCTTTCGAAGGCCGCGGTTTCTCCGACGCCCTCAACTGGCTTGAGGCTCTGGTCTCCAGCGTCTCCCTGGTCGGTGCAATCGAAGAGAGCATCACCCGCGTCTCCGACCTCGTTCTCGCCGTCAAGAAATTCGCCTACGAAGAGCGCTCCACCTCCCGCGAAACCAACGTCCACGAAAGCCTCCAGAGCACTCTCACCATCCTCGGACACAAGCTTCGACTCCGCCGAATCGAGGTGGAAAAGCGCTTCGCCGCCTCTCCGGCCACCATTCAAACCCGCGGCTCCGCGCTCAGCCAGGTATGGACCAACCTCATCGACAACGCCATCGACGCTTCCCCCGACGAATCCACCATCGAAATCTCCACCTGGATCGACCCCCCTCCCGCCGCCAACTCCGCCAACTCCGCCAACTCCGCTAACTCCGCTAACTCCGCTAACTCCGCTAACTCCGCTAACTCCGCCCGGCCCGGTTTCCTCGCCGTAAGCATCGCCGACCACGGCCCCGGTATCCCGCCCGAAGTTCTCCCCCACATCTTCGAGGCCTTCTTCACCACCAAGCCCCAGGGCTCGGGAACCGGACTCGGCCTGGAAATTGTTCACCGCATCGTCACCCAGAAGTTCGGCGGCCTCGTCGAAGTCACCTCCCGACCCGGCAATACCTGCTTCGTCGTTCGCCTGCCCCTTGACGGCCCGTGCGAATCCGCCGCCTGCGTTCTCACTAGCTGACCTCCCCACCCCCTGGACTCTGAAAAACCGATCCCCGAGCATCGTGAAAGGGAAGGGAGTCGAAAGCCTGCCCCGAGCGAACCCGAAGGGGGATTCTCCGGTTTACCCCGGTGCGCGGACCATCCGGGAGCCCCACCCTCGCCACGCTCCTTGTTCCTCCACCCTCCATATCCTTCCCCCGCAGCCACCTACAGCGAAACCAGAGTAGGTGTATCCCGGAAGCACTGCTCCAAAGTTGACGCGACCATCGGGACCGGGGTCCCCACGGACAGGTCTTTGTCCGTGGGGTGAGGCGAGCGGCGACCTTGCACGAATCTCACCGGGCCACAGGAACTCTGGTTTCGCTCTAAACACTGCAGAACCATAATGACTGGGAAAAAACTGTCCCATTCTCCTCAATTCATTGTTGAAGTAGATCCCGCGCGTGCCGATGAGGAAAAGGGAGAGGAACCGAATGACCGATCGCGCAGCACTATTTGAGGCTACGCTCGAAAGCGTGCCGGAGGGGATTGGGCTCCTGGGACAGGAAGGATTGGTCGCCTACTGGAATCCCGCCGCCGAAGCCATCTCCGGGTTTCCGTCGATCGATCTCGTCGGCCGTCCGTTGCCGGAAGCACTGGAACCGTTGCTCCATTACACGCCGCCTCAGGACAGCACTGTCTTCGATCAGGTCGACCGCCTGGATCGAGGATCGCTCGCCGCCATCCGCCACAAGATGAGCCATGAAGTTCCCGTCATGGCGCGCATCACCGTCCTCCGCGACGGATTCGGCGGCCGCATCGGCACCGCCATTGTCTTCCATCCCACGGAATCCCTCGACGCACTCCCGCGCGGCGACGCCGGCGAGGATCTCGACGTACGCGCCAGTCAGACCGAAATCGAAGACCGCCTGCAGCGCATCTTCGACGACTTCACCCATGGCGGACCGGCCTTCGGCGTCCTCTGGGTCACCGTCGATCAGGCTCTCGACCTCCGCAAAACCCACGGCATCGGCGCCTGCGAAGCCATGCTCGAAAAAGTCCACCGGGCCCTTGCCAAGGGCCTGCGCCCTGGCGAAGAAATCGGCCGCTGGGGACAGGATGAGTTCCTCATCATCTCTCACGAGCGCACCGCCGAGTTGCTCGGCAAGCACGCCGCCACTCTCGCCGGACTGGCCAGAACCGCCGACTTCCGCTGGTGGGGCGACCGCGTCTCCCTCACCGTCAGCATCGGCTCCGCCCAGTCGGAAGCCAGCGGAACTCTCGTCAATCTGATGGAACGGGCAAAAGCCGCTATGTTCTTGAGCTCTCAAGAAGGTGGTAATCAGACTACATCCGCTCCAGGGGGGCCAAAATGTTTGCCATCATAGGTATTGTTGTAGTCTTTGCATCGATCATCGGCGGTTTTCTCATGGAGAAGGGCCACATAGCGGTTCTCCTTCAGCCTGCCGAATTGCTCATCATTTCCGGCGCCGCCCTCGGGACGCTCCTGGTGGCCAATCCCGTTGACATCCTCAAGAAGATCCTCGCCAGCCTGACCACCGTGATGAAGGGCTCGCCTTTCACCCCGGCCCGCTACCTCAGCACCCTCAAAATGATGTACCAGTTTCTCAACAAGGTGCGCAAGGAAGGCCTGCTCAGCGTCGAAATGGATGTCGAAAAGCCCATCGAGAGCACCATCTTCAAAAACTATCCCGAGTTTCTCGCCGACCACCACGCTTGTGACTTCGTCTGCGATACCCTCCGCATGGCCATCACCGGCGGCGTCGATCCCTTCGACATGGATCAGATGATGGATCTCGATATCGAAGTCCACCACCACGATGCCAGCGTCCCCATCGCCTCCCTCTCCACCATGGCCGATGCCTTGCCTGGCCTCGGCATTGTTGCCGCCGTCCTCGGTGTCGTCATCACCATGGGTGCGCTTGGCGGTCCCCCCGAAGAGATCGGCGAGCACGTCGCCGCCGCCCTCGTCGGAACTTTCCTCGGCATCCTCGCCTGCTACGGCGTAGTCGGCCCCATCAGCTCCAATATGGCCAAAACCGCCGACGCGCACAACGAGTACCTCCAGGTCCTGCGCGTGCTCCTGCTCTCGTTCCTCAAAGGCTCCGCGCCCATGATCGCCATTGAAATGGCTCGCCGCGCCATCCCCTCACATCTCCGCCCCACCTTCGACGAGATGGAAAAGAACTGCAAAAACACCCCCGCACCGTTGGAGTAGCACAGGTACCAGGCGCGGTTTGACCGCCGCGACCCGCAAAAGGAGATATGTCGGTGGCCAAGGGACAACCCATCATCGTGATCAAGAAGAACAAAGGCCACGGCGGCCACCACGGCGGCGCCTGGAAGGTGGCCTATGCCGACTTCGTCACCGCCATGATGTCCCTCTTCATCGTCCTCTGGCTCATGGGCTCCAGCGAAAAGGTCAAGAAAGCCGTCGCCGGGTACTTCAATGACCCCAAGGGAACCGGCTCCCTGCTCGGCACCACCCTCACCGGCACCGGCGAAGTTGTCGCCCAGATCAAGACCGACGATCTCGAAAAGCTCAAGGAAAAGCTCGAAGCGGAGATCAAGTCCCGCAAGGAACTCGAAAAACTCACCAAGCAAATCGAGATCACTGTCACCCCCGAAGGGCTTCGCATCGAGCTGATCGAAGGCAAGGACGCAACCTTCTACGATGTTGGCAGCGCCAAACTAAGCGCCAACGGACAGGAACTCCTCGGCCTTCTCGGCACCGAGCTCAAGACCCTCCCCAACTCGCTGCTCATTGAGGGGCACACCGACTCCACCCCCTACTCCACCGAAGCCGGCTACAGCAATTGGGAGCTCTCCGCCGACCGCGCCAACTCCGCTCGCCGCCTCCTTCAGGTCGATGGTGTGCGCCAGGATCAGGTGACCCAGGTCCGCGGCTACGCCGACATGATGCTGCGCGTCAAAAACAACCCCACCGACCCGTCCAACCGCCGCATCTCCATCCTGGTCAAAAACGACACCGAGAACGTGACGCTCCTCTCCGCCGAGGGCGTGGTCAATGGCAAAACGCCGCTACCCATGGGCACGGGCAAGCCCGAACCTGCCGCCGGCCAGGCCGCCAAACCCGGCGCAGCTCCCAAACCTGGCGAAGCGCCCAAATCCGCCGAAGCGCCCAAGCCCGCCGCCGCTCAGCCTGCCAAGACCGCTCCGCAGCCGCCCGCCAAGGCTACCGCCGCGGCTGTTCCGGCCGCCAAGCCCGGCCTCCTGGACAAACTCAAGGCCATGCTTCCCGGCAAAAAGAACTAGCCCGCGGCACAAAAGCCGGCTCACCGCCTTGATCCTCGATCACCCAAAGAATCCCCAAGGAGGACGCGGCGATTTGGCGCGGATCCTGATGCGCTCCTGTCGACATGCCGTCCGGCGCCGCGCTTTCAATCCACCGGAAAAAGTTCACAACACGACCGAAGTACTAATTCGAAAAATCGATCAGTGCCGCCGTAGTAATGGGCATGTTACTCAGTGTGAATACCCCATTTTCCCCGGTAATGGTCGATGTGACCAGGGTGCCCTGAATGGTTCCATCGGGGGTTCCGTCGAAGGTTTGACCGCCCAAAGTTACCCCGTTGGTGGAGGAATAACTTGGCGCGCTCAAATAACGGACCGTTCCCGTGGTATAGCCCGGCAGGTTGATCACAACATTGCCTGTAGCTGCTTCATCCTTGTTAATCACGATGA
>CAZQPY010000082.1:0-22755 GCA_964595345.1 uncultured Occallatibacter sp. | reverse complement strand
ATGGCCTTGTTGGGCACATAGTCCAGCTTGCACTCCGGATCGGGATTCACCAGGTTGATGGTCGGCGGCAGCATCTGGTTCTGCAGGGCCAGCACGCAGATGCCGGCTTCCAGCCCGCCCGCGCCGCCCAGCAGGTGACCGTGCATGCTCTTGGTGCCGCTCACCTTCAGCTTGTGGCTTAGCGCGTGCTCGCCGAATACTAGTTCGATGGCCCGCGATTCGTTGCCGTCACCCGCCGGAGTCGAGGTGGCGTGCGCATTCACGTAGCCCACTTCTTCGGGACGAATGCCCGCATCCTTCAAAGCGGCCCGCATACTGCGCTGCGCGCCCGCGCCTTCCGGAGCAATACCGGTCATGTGATACGCGTCGGCGCTCATGCCGTAGCCGATAATCTCGGCCAGGATTTTGGCTCCGCGCGCCTTGGCAAATTCCAGCTCTTCAAGAATCAGGATGCCCGCGCCTTCGCCGATCACAAAGCCGTCGCGATCCTTGTCGAAGGGGCGGCTGGCGTGCGTGGGGTCGTCGTTGCGCGAAGAGAGCGCGCGCATGCTGGCGAATCCGCCCACCGAGAGCGGCGTTACCGCAGCCTCCGCGCCACCGGCAATCATCACATCGGCGTCGCCATGCAGGATCATGCGCACCGAATCGCCAATGGAATTGGCGCTGGTGGCGCAAGCCGTCGCGGTGGCCGAGATCGGCCCCTTGGCTCCGTAACGGATGCTGAGCTGACCAGCGGCCATGTTGACGATCGCGGCGGGAATGAAGAAGGGAGAGATCTTGCGCGGTCCGCCCTGCAGGAGGTTGGTGTGCTCGCGCTCGATGATTTCGAAGCCGCCAATGCCGGAGCCGATAAAAACGCCTGTGCGATCCGAAACCTCGTCCGCGATCTGCAGGCCCGACTGGGTCATGGCTTCGTGTGCGGCGGCAAAGGCAAAGTGAGTAAAGCGCCCCATCTTGCGCGCTTCCTTTTTGTCGATGAACGCCAGCGGGTCAAAGTTCTTGACCTCGGCAGCAAAAGTGGTCGAGAAGCCGGTGGTATCAAAACCCTGAATGGGCCCCATACCACTGGCTCCGGCCATCAGCTGTCCCCAGACCTCGGGGGCAGTGTTGCCCACACCGCAAACCAGCCCGAGGCCGGTAATGACGACTCGACGACTCACCGTTTATTTGCTGCCTTTCGCGTTCTTTTCAATGTATTCGACGGCATCCTTGACGGTCTTGATCTTCTCGGCGTCTTCGTCGGGAATTTCGAGGTCGAAAGCCTCTTCGAACTGCATTACCAACTCGACAACGTCGAGCGAATCCGCGCCCAGGTCTTCCTGGAAGCTCGCGCCGGGGGTGACCTCGGCTTCGTCCACCTGCAACTGCTCGACGATAATCTGCTTTACCTTCTCTTCCACGGCCATGCGTGCTTCTCCTCTTGTTGATTGGGAACTTGGAAATACCTTCCAGGGCTTGCTGTCGAATCGCGTTCCGCCAGCCTACAATAGCGGCTCATGGCAGGTATACACAACTCTCCTGCCAAATAATTGCACATGGCCCTGCGAGTTAAAGTTTACCGGGCGGGTCTGGGTGTGTAAAGGCGCGCCGGGAAAAGAAGGCGCATCGGCCCCGGCAAGTGAGAACAAGAGACAGAAAACAGGCAGTTTTTGAGAGAATCGCGCCGCAGAAAGGCGTAAATTGAGCGAAGAGGGATCTACACCATGGGAGTGTCCGCAGGAATGTCTGCCCAACTGATCGCGCCGTTTTTTATTGCACTTCTGATTGGCCTCTTTCTTGGTTTCTTTTTGAGCCGGAACGGTGAGCAGCGCCGCGGTGAGCAGGCCCTGGCCGCGGAGCGCAAGCTGGCCGAGACCCGCGAAGCTGCCCTGCGCGAGCAGCTAGATGCCGCGCGTTTAGAGGTCGCGGCGCTCCGGCCTCGGGCCGAAGAACGCGAACGCTTCAAGGCGCAGACCGAAGAGCGCGACAATCTCATCCAGAGCCTGCGCGCGGAAAAGGCAGAGTTTGAAGCCCGCGCCCGCGCCACCGCAGAAGAGCGCGACGCCCTGGGGCGCAATTTGGCCACCGCTCAGCAGCGCCTGCGCGACGAAGAGGCAAAGTACGCGCAGATGAAGGCCGACCTGGACTCCGCCTTCAAAGGCGCAGCCGCCGATGCCCTGCGCGCCAATACGCAGTCGTTCCTGGCCCTGGCCAAACAGGAGCTGGGCGGCCAGGCCAACGACGCCAAGGCCAATCTGGAAGCTCGCGAGAACGCGATCAAGACCCTGCTGCAACCGCTGGAAACCACACTCAAGATGCTCGACGACCAGACGCGGGCCATGGAAACCGTCCGCTCCGGCGCATACAGCGAAATCAGAACACTGGTGGAAGGCATCGGCAAGTCCATTCCGGAGTCTTTGAATTCACTGCGCGGCGAGACGGCGCAACTGATCACCGCACTGCGCGCGCCCAAGACCCGCGGCAACTGGGGCGAATTGCAGTTGAAGCGCTGCGTGGAATACGCCGGCATGGTGCAGTACTGCTCCTTCAACGAGCAGGTGACGGCGCGCAACGAAGAAGAGAAACTGCTGCGGCCCGACATGACCATTCAACTGCCCAACGGCCGCACCATCATTGTGGACGCCAAGACGCCGCTCGACGCCTTTCTCGACGCAGGCGAAGGCGTCGACCCGGCCGCGCAGGCGGTGCGCTTTGTGGCCCATGCCGAGCGGGTCAAGTCGCACCTCCGGGATCTGTCCAGCAAGAGCTATTGGAAGCAGTTCGAAAACTCTCCCGAATTCGTGGTCTGCTTCCTGCCCAGCGAAGCTCTGTTCAGCGCGGCGCTCGAGGCCGACCCTTCGCTGATCGAGTTCAGCGCCCAGGCCAATGTGGTGATGGCCACTCCCACGACGCTGATCGCGTTGCTCAAGGCCATCGCCTATGGATGGCAGCAGTCCGAGGTAACGCAGAACGCCAAGGCGATTCAGGAAGCGGGCAGAGACCTCTACAACAAGCTGGTCAAGGCGCATGAGTATTTCGGCAAGCTCGGCTCCGCGCTGGGCAATGCAGTGGGCAATTACAACAATTTCGTTGGCGCGGTGGAGGGCAAAGGCGGGGCGTTCTTCCATGCGCGCAAACTGGGCGCGCTGGTGCACCAGGAAGAGTTGGAGATCGCCGAATCGCTCCCTTCCGAACCCCGTCCGTTGATTGCCGACGACTGGGCACAGAGACCAGGGCTGGCACTCGCAGCGGAGGCGCAAGAACAATGAGAACCGGCTTCCGGCTGAGGTATTTGAGGAACGACGCGGATCTCTTAAAGCTTGAGGCGTTCGCATCGAACGGCAGGTTCTCTGCCTTCGCGCGGGCGTATGCCGGAGTCAATTCTCTCGCCGAGGCCGCAGAGGCCCTGGAAGGCTTTCCCCGCGACTCTGCCGACGTGCGCGAGCTTCAGTTCGGCACTTTTGGAAACGGCGCCGAGGGCGGTAGCGAAACGGAGGGCGGAGCAGTGCATATGCGATTCTTCTCCACCGGCGCGTTCGGACACACGGTGCTGGAGATCCGCTTCGAAGACGAGTGTGAGCGCAACTCCGGATCGCGCTGGAAACGTCCCGACCAGACCGCGCACTTCTTCGGTTGGACCGAGCCGTTCGCCGTGGCCGAATTCGTGGCCGAGATCAGGCAGATGGACGAGAGCAAGAGCGGAGAGGCCTGCCTGCGTTTCCACGAACGCGGGCTGTGACCGGATGCCGGCTTAGCCCCGACGAGAAGAATCAACTGGACTGTCGCGCTCAGTGTTCTCGATATTCCTTCAAGCGTGTCCCGGGCAGGGATCCCCCATGGGCTGGAGTATGCTGGTGGCCGGGAGGATCTTGTGATCGAAGTTCACGCTCCGCACGGAAAGCTGCACGGCATCAAGGATTTCTTCATACATCTCTTTACCATCACCATCGGCCTGCTCATTGCTCTAGGACTGGAGGGATGGGTCGAGTACGGGCATCACCGCCATCTCGCCCACCAAGCTGAGCAAGGCCTGCGCGCCGAAATCGCCCATAACTCGCAAAACATAGCTCATCAGCTCGAAGCGATCAAGAATAGGCAGTTGCAACTCAAGAAGAACCAGGAGATTCTGGCCGCGTGGCGTGCCGATCCGCACGCAAAAACAGACCACATCTCGTTGGGATGGGATTTTGAGAGCTTTGACGATATGTCCTGGAAGAACGCCCAGATCACCGGCGCCGTCGCGTATATGCCCTACAAGGACGCCCAGGATTTTTCGGACATCTACCTTCAGCAGGATGCTCTCTTCAAGTCGGCGCTGCAGTTGTCGGATGAGCTTGCCAATTCGGCGTCACTCTTTGTCTCTCATCCCGACAACTGGATTCCAACTCCGGCGCAGATTGACGTCGAGGCTGACCGCATGGGCAGGGCACAGGTCCGACTGATTATTCTCAGCAGCGGAGTTGGTGAACTCGACAAGGCCTACAAGAAATTTGAGGTCGAGCACAAATAGCGTTCAGCGGGGAGCGGGCAGCCCCATCCCCGTAGTCGTTCAATCCGTCTCGGGTCGCACATAGGGCTTTTGCAGCCATTGCCGGGCTTCGTTGACCGCGCCCTGGGTGTTGTCGTTGGTTTGCACCGCCAGCCGGTATTGCTCAACGGCCCGGTCGCGCTGGCCGGTGATATCGAAGATCTTGCCCAGCGCGATGTGGCTCCAGACCTCGGTCCAGCGCGGTTCGCCGTCGCCACGCAGGGCCTCGCGATAGGCGTTCACGCTGGCCTGGTAGTTGCGCTGCGTGAAGAGCACCTCCCCGATGCGGTAGCTGGCCAACGAGCTTTGAATATTCGCGTCGAGCGCCTTCTGGTACTCGGCCAGCGCTCCCACCAGATCGCCCTGCGCCACCAGTTGCTGTCCTTTAAGAATGGCGATGCGCACCAACAGGTCCGGTGTGGACTTGAGCACCCAGTTGCCGGGGTCGATGGCGATGCGCCGCGGCCGACCGAAGGTGTCCACCACGAACTGCGTCGAGGTGCCTACAACGTCCACCTTCTGAATCTCGGTCTTGCCGTCCGTATCCACACGCAGCTCGACCGGCATCCGGAAGAGGTCAAGGTCCTGGTGGATCTCGCCAATGGTGCGGAATCCCTTGTTGTTGCCCAGACGATACACTGCGTATTGGTTGGTGAATTGCGGTGCGCCGGTGCCGTCCACCCATTGCGCGAAGAAGGCGGTCAACTGCTGCTGGCTCTGCGCTTCGGCCACCTTGGTCAGGTCCACTCCGCGCACGCCGTTGTCGGCGAACTGGCTCAGCACTCCTTTGAGCGTATCGAGGAAGGCCTTGTCACCCACCTCCCAACGCAACATGTGGAAGATCATCGCGCCCTTTTCCAAGCTCGCCGACTGGAACTCGGGCGAGAAGGGGCTGAGGCGGCCGGTGCTCGACAGCGGAATCGTGTCGTAGGCCAGCGCCCCGGCCGAGACGTCCTGCAGCGCGGACTTCATCGCGTTCTTGCCGTTCTCGTCTTCCACATACATCAGCTCGGCGTAACGCGCCATGCCGTTAGTGATCCAGGCATCGCTCAAGGTTTTGGGGCTCACCTCGGAACCCCACCACTGGTGCGCCATAGTGTTGGCCAGCAGGCGGATTCCCGATTTGTCGCCCACGCGCGAGCCCTGCATCGCCACCAATTCCGGCGCCCATACCGCAGGCAGCGTGTCGTCAGGCAGCTCAACGATATTCAGATGGGTGCTCTCCAGCTCGCCAAAACTGCCGGTGAAGAAATCGAATTCCTTGGCCGCCGTTTGCCCCAGCTCGTTGGCCGCACCCGTGTGGCCGACGGTCAGGTAGATCTTGATGTTGCCCGCCCCCGCGCTCACCGGCGCAACGTAGCGGCCGGCTATCACGGTTCCCGGAAAACCCGGCTTAGTCCAGTTGAAGTCGAACTGGTCGCCGGGCTTGCCGTTGGCCAACGTCACCGGCTTCGAAGCGCCCGTGCTGCCGCTGGCTAAGACTCGCATCCCCTGGGGCACGCGGATGTGCATTTCGGCGGTGAAGCGGTCGGTCATGTAGCCAGTCATGGGGAACCAGCGGGCCGGGTAAAGTAGGTAGGTGATCGGCTCCTGGATCGCGGCAAGCTTGAGCCCCTCGACGGGACCATCTTCGTTGCCGGTGATCATGCCGTCGTACACAAATGTCCAGTGCACCGCCTGCCCGCGGACAAAGGGAGTGGCCGGAGTAACGCGCAGGGTCCCGTCGGCCGACCGCTCCCCGGTCAGCAGCGCGCCGCTGTCGTCGGCGATCTTGGTGACCTTCAGCGCCGGGTGAAAGCCGAAGCTCACCATCTCCATGGTCTCGGGCGCGGTAAAGGTGACGCCGACCGTTGCCGCGATGTGGTGCGTGGCAGGATCCAGCTCGGCGTCGATGACGTAGCCGGAGATGACCAGCGTGGGCCGCTCGATGCGCTGGGCGTGTAGCGGCGCGGTCGGTCCAACCAAGACCAGTACCGCAACGGCCAACGCGGCACTAGCAAATCCGGCAGGAAGGAAAAGAAGCAGTTTCTTGCGGCCTATCGCAGTTTTCATCGCAGCCATCGATCCTACCCTCGTCAATTCTTTCGCTCGTTTCGACAAAGCGCTTGCTTTTTCAGCTGGACATCTGCTGCAGCGCCACTTGCGCCACCCGCTCGATTGCGCCCTCGGCCCGCGCCGGGCCATTCGGCTCAGGGCTGCCTGCCCGCTCAGTATGCAGCAAGCCGCGCACCCGCGCCAACTCTTCCATCATTTGCTTGCGAGGCGACCCCTCGGGGAGAAGCTGTTCAACCTGTTGGACGATATTTGAAGCGGTAAAGTCATCTTGAATTAATTCAGGAACAACACGCCTGCCCGCAATCAAGTTGGCCATGGCCACATGCGGCACCTTGACCACCCTTTTGGCGATGGCATAGGTCAAAGGCGAGACGCGGTAGACCACCACAAAGGGATTGCCGATCAGCGCCGCTTCGAGGGTCGCGGTGCCGCTGGCGACAATGGAGACGCGGGCGTGCAGCAGGGCGGCGCGGGCGTCTTCCACGAGGCGAATGGTCAGATTCTGCTGCTCTCGTTCAACGATCTCTGCTACAGCCTTGCGCTGTGCTCCGGTCAACGTTGGCGCGAGTGGCAGGATGAACTGGAGTTCGGGATTGCCATGCTCAAGGCAGTGATCATGATAGAGAAGAACCGCTGCCCTTAGCATTTCCGGTAGCAACTCGCGGATTTCCTTGCGCCGGCTCCCCGGCAACAGGCCAATCCAATTCTTTGCCGGGTCCAGACCGTTTTCCGCGGCAAACTGCTGGCGGCTGATCGCGGGCGGCGGCATTTCCGCCAGCGGGTGGCCCACGAATTCCGCATCGACTCCGCGCTCGCGATACCAGGCCTCTTCGAAGGGAAAGATCACCAGCATCCGGTCCACATATTTGCGCACTTTGCGGATGCGGCCTTGCTTCCACGCCCATAGCTGCGGACTGACGAAGTACACCACCGGAACGCCTTCGCCATGCAGAAACTTGGCGAGCACAAAATGGAAGCCGGGAAAATCGATCAGGATGGCCACCTGCGGCTTGCGCTCGCGGATGGCCCGCTTCAGCTTGCGGAACTCGCCATAGATATGAGGAAGGTGGCGCAGGACTTCGGTCAGCCCCATCACCGCCATTTCTTCGGCGCGCACAATGCGCTCCATGCCGGCCTCTTCCATGCGCGCGCCGCCCATGCCGAAGATCTGTGCACTCTGCCCGGCAGCCGCCAGACGCTCGCGCAGCGCAGTGACGATCAGGGCTCCGTAGTGCTCGCCGCTGGCTTCGCCCGCCGATATGAAGATGCCTGGCATGGACTCTCGTGCGCCGCCAGTTGCCGCGCTCCCCCTGATGATAGCGGCCTGATTTGCCACAGACGCCCTAAAGATGCGCGTAATGCAGCAAGAGTCCGGCCAGCACCGCGCCCAGCAGGTCGCCCACGATGGGGATGGGCGCGTAGCTCCAGTTGGAACCGCCTTTGCCCGGAATGGGCAGCAGCGCATGCACCAGCCGAGGGCCCAAATCGCGGGCCGGGTTGATGGCCCAACCGGTGGTGCCGCCCAGCGACATGCCGATGCCCCACACCAGGCTGGCCACCAGCACCGGTCCAACCCCCGACTGCAAGCCATTTGCGGCCACGCCATGCGAACCGATGGCCCCGGCCACGAAAACCAGCGTCGCCGTGCCCAGCGCTTCGGAGACAATGTTCGCCAAGGGGTTGCGAACGGCGGCGTTGGTGCAAAAAACGCCGAGCTTGGCGGCCGGATCGGGCGTCAAAGCCCAGTGGGGCGCATAGTGAACGGCCATCAGGGTTGCGCCGGCCATTGCGCCCAGCAGTTGCGCCAGCCACAGGGGAAGCACCGCGGCGAAGTCGCCGCTGTTTACGGCAACGGCCAGCGTGATCGCCGGATTCAGGTTGGCCCCCGGGCTCCCGAATGCCTGCGCCACGAGCACGCCGCACAGCACGGCCACACCCCATCCCGCGCAGATGACCATCCAGCCGGCCTTCTCGGCGTAGGACTTCTTGAGCGTGACGCCGGCATTGACGCCGTTGCCCAGAAACACCAGCACCAGGGTGCCGAAAAACTCTCCGAACCAGACTGAATGCATGCGGGCGTCCTTTAAGCCGCGGTTCCCGTTCACGGGCGGAAATTGCGCAGGCAAATCATTGAAAAGCAGAACTTCTGCATTGTCCACTGTCGGCCCTTCCCCGAACAACTCCTGCGCGGAGGGCGGGCGAAAAGCACTCCTGGGTCCCAGCGGGACGGAGGGCTCTTGAGCGGACTCCTGCGCGGAGGGCGGGCGAAAAGCACGGCGAGCTTCTGCACACAGGGCAGGAGTCCAAAGTGGCGGGCTTTCTGCCCATGATGGGTCCTTGTTACTTGCATTGCCTCGAAACAGAGCGGAATTGCCCGGCCTATTAAACTTTTCAAGGCCCACTCCGATGAGGTACTAAGAACCGAAACAAGCTAAGGCTATTTCGCGAGTTACCCCAAGTTAGAGCAAGGGCTTGATGACGCACACGCTCAAGGAACGCGTACTTGAAACCGCTGTGGCATCCATACTGGCCGCGGCACTGTGCGCATTTGGCGGCTTCCTGCTGGTGCGCACACTCACCCTGAGAACGGCTGAGTCCAGGATGGTATCCGGGGCCCAGCGCCTCCAGGAGGAAATCGATACCATTAACACCGAGGCGTTTTCGGTACTTAGCTCGATGAACGCGTCTCCTTCCCCGCATTGCTCCGACGCCGATATTGCCTTTATCCGAAAGATCATCCTCAAATCCGAGTTTCTCAAGGACGCCGGCCGCATGCACAACAGCAAGGTTGGCTGCTCGGCCGCCTACGGCCGCGAAGGCCTTCCCGCGACGGAGTTCAAACCCCTCTTCACGCTTTCCGACAACTCGATGCTGTATGGAGAAACGCCGCTTTACAAGATGGAAGGCGGATTCTTGTACTTCCTGCGGAGAGACGATTCATTCGTGGCCATTGGAAGGTTCGCGGGAAAGACCATCGACACCTCGGGGGTTCATTTCAGCGTCATGTTGCATGACGTGCCCAGCGGCCGGGACGGCCTATTCGCCGGCGATCCGCTGCTGAACAACGGAGCCATCGTCAACCGAAACGCGCACGGAATAGTGGGCGGCACGATCTACGCGACTCAATGCACTTCGCGCTATTGTGTCAATCTCTATGGGACGGTCCCGGCGGTGCTCGCAGCCGCGCGGGTTCAAATCGCGGTCTTTTCCACCCTCTGCGGTCTGATTGGAGGTCTCCTCGGCTTCGCGCTGACGCTCCTCCATCGTCGCAACCGCAGTATCGAACAGCAGCTTCGCCGCGCAGTGGCCAATGACGAATTGAAGGTCGTTTATCAGCCGATCGTGGATCTGGCCAACCGACGCATCGTCGGGGCGGAAGCACTTGCCCGCTGGACCGACGAAGACGGAAACTCTGTTCCTCCCGACATCTTCATCCCTATTGCCGAGGAATGTGGATTCGTGGGTCAGATCACCCGACTGGTGGTGCGCCACATTCTGCGCGACTTCGCCGAGATCATGCGCCGGCATCCCGACTTTCACGTCAGCATCAACGTGGCGCCGGAGGACCTTTCGGACCCCGAGTTCCTGCCCATGCTGGACCACGCCTTGGCCGTCGCCAAAATCGCCGCTCACAGTTTGATCATCGAAATTACCGAGAGCTCTACCGCCCGGCACGAAGTCGCCATGGACACCATTCTTCGCCTTCGCGAACGCGGCCACCTCATCCACATCGACGATTTCGGCACCGGCTATTCCAGCCTCTCCTATCTGCACTCCTTATCCATCGACGCGATCAAGATCGACCGTTCTTTCACTCAGGCGGTAGGCACCGAGGGGATTACGGTTGGCATTCTGCCGCAGATACTCTCCATGGCCGACGCGCTCAACCTGCAGGTGATTGTGGAAGGCATCGAAACCAGCGAACAGGCGAAATACTTCTCCGGCACGGAGCGGCAGGCCCTCGCTCAGGGGTGGCTCTTCAGCCGACCCATCCCGGCCGAGATCTTCCGCCACGCCCTTGCCGAGGATCAGGCCACGCACGAGAAGAATTCCCCGGAACGATAGCAGACGCCGCGTGCGCGGCCCGCATTTTTCCAGACCTCGCCTCACCCTCCGACTCACGCTCCGACTTCGGCCGCGTCTCAAACTATGATTGGCAAGACTTTACCCAAGGCCTTAACCAAGGAACCGCCGTGTGGAGCTGTGCGTACAAGTGACTATGAAACTTCTGTCCCTCGGATTACTGCTCTGCATGGCGCTCTCGGCGTTCACCGCCGACGCAAAGCAAAACAGCAAGCCCCAAAACAGCAAGTCCGCCGCGATGCCCGCCGCCGCGGCCAAGACACCGAGCGACGCCCGAGTGCCTCTGCTCGCGGATGGACTGCACCTCTCCGATTTTCCAAACATGGCGCCGCGGCCTGAGTTAAAGGACAAACTGACCCGGATCAGCGGATTCATCCAGAACTCGCCGCACGATGGCGAGGCCCCCACCGAAAAAACCGATGTGTGGATGGGACACACCAAGTCCGCGCTCTATTTTGTCTTCATTTGCTTCGACCGTCATCCCAGCGAGATTCGCGGCCACCTGGCGCGGCGCGAGAATGTGGGGAACGACGACAACGTCTGGGTCCTGCTCGATCCGTTTCAGGACCGGCGCAAGGGCGTGCTGTTCCAGGTAAACCCGGTTGGAGTGCAGGCGGACGCATCCTGGGCAGAGAATAACGGCCCGGATTACAGCTACGACCAGGTGTGGGACTCGGAGGGCAAGGTGACCAAGGACGGGTGGATGGCGCTGATGGCCATTCCCTTCCGCAGCCTCCGCTTTCGCAACCTGGGGTCCGACTGGGGCGTGGTCTTTCAGCGCAATTTTCCGCGCAACAGCGAGAGCGACTATTGGCCGCGCATCGCGGCGAATGTGTCTGGCGTGCTGAGCCAGGAAGGAACCCTGCACGGTATCGAGGGCGTCACCGGATCGCGCAATTTCCAGCTCAATCCATATACGCTGGGGCAGAACGAGCGCACCCTGCAGAGCGTTGACCCGCTCAATCCCTATTTCAGCTCACGCCACGAGGAGAACACCGGCGGCGGCGAGGCCAAGCTGATTCTCAAGGACCGGATCATTGTCGACGCGACCGTCAATCCCGACTTCAGCGACGTGGAGTCGGATCAGCCGCAATTCACGGTGAACCAGCGCTATCCAGTTTACTTCCCTGAGTTGCGCCCGTTCTTCCTGGAGAACGCCAACTACTTCGGCACGCCCATCAATCTGATCTACACCCGCAACATCGTGCATCCGGAGTATGGCATTCGCGTAACCGGCAAGATAGGCCCCACGAATCTCGGCTTTTTTGGCATCGACGACCGAGAGCCGGGTGAGACGGTCGGACCGGGCGATCCGCTCTATCAACACCGCGCCAAGGTCGCCGTGGGCAGAATCTCGGAGGATCTGGGCAAGGGATCGAGCGTCGGCGTCATCTTCACCGACGAGGAGTTCGGGGGAGGCTGGAACCGCGTCGGCGGCGTCGACTTCACCGCGCGTCTCAACAAGAGCTGGACGGTGCTGGGGCAGATGGTGGAGAGCGGTACGCTGGGAACCGTCGACAGCGGGACGCCGCCAAGTTACAGCGCCGGTCCGGCGAGCACCGTGCAGGCGCAGCGCAGCGGGCACGCCTTCAATCTCCAGTCGCAATACCAGGATTTCAGCACCGGCTTTCAGACGCAACTCGGTTTCATTCAGTCGGTGAATTTCCGCAACGGCTCGACGCATGCCACCTATCAGTGGTTTCCCAAGCACAGTGTCATCCAGAGTTATGGACTCGAGACCAACCAGAACGTTGCCTTCGATCACTTCGGCAACCGTGTCTTTCACTACTCCAGCTTCGATCCGTTCTTGCTGCTGCCGCGCAACATTGTGATTTTTCCCATCGGGGGCCAGAACTCCGACACGCTCAGCCCGTTGAACTACCCGGCACTGACCGATTACAAGAACTTCACCGAGAACTGGGGCGGCATGGGGACGCGAGGCGCTCCGTTTGCGCAGGTCAACTACAACATTGTTGCGGTTCGCAGCGGCAATGTGAACTACAACCCGGTGCAGGGTACGGCGCCCTCGCTGATGAACGAACAGACCGTGCAGTTTCTGTTTACGCTGCAGCCCTTGCGCCAACTGACCGACGACAACACCTACCTGCTGGACCGCGACCACTCAGTGGCCGACAGCGCGCTGGTGTACGAGGCGCAGACCTTCCGCAGCAAGATCAACTACCAGTTCACGCGTTCGATTTCGGCACGCGTCATTGTGGAGTATGACTCGACGTTGGCCAATCCGAAGGAAACCTCGTTGCTGCGCACCAAAGAGGTGGGTACACAGGCGCTGTTTACCTGGCTGCCGCATCCGGGCACGGCCATCTACATTGGGTATAACAACGACCTGCAAAATCTGGACAGAAGTCTGTGCAATCGGCTTCCGATTCTCGGCACCTGCGATCCCAACAACACCACGCCGCCACGGGCAAATGGCCTGTTGAACGACGGCCGCCAGATCTTCGTCAAGGCATCGTACTTGCTGCGCTTCTGAAGATAGGCCGGACCGTTCACACCCGAAGGATCTATACCGTCGCCCGCACAAACTTCCGGTTCCGAATCAGAACCCTCTGCTTGCAATGCGAGCAATCGAAGCTCTGCTTGCTGGCGATGGCGCCGAGTTGTTCGCCACACCAGGGGCAGTTTCCCTTGAGCGCGCCCAGCCCGATCATCGGGCCGAGTAGCGGAGCAAAGATGGCTCCCAGGATCAGCGGGACGCCCAGAATCGCTCCCAGCCCGGTCAGGCACAAAAGCGTACCCAGGATGATCAAGACCGGAGCCGCCAGCAATCCCACAGCCAGCCCGCCAAACGCGCCTTCCAACGGCGCACGCTGGCTTCCGGCTGGTTCTGCGATCGGCGAACTCCCGGGCTTGATTGTGGTTCCGCAGTGAGGACAGAAAACCCACGCCGCTTCTGCCGGAGCAGTGCATTTGGGACATGCAGCTTCCATCGGATTACCCTCCACAGGAGCGCTTCTCCCATCCAAGTGCCCTTGCTGACGTCCTGCAAGGTCGCTTTTTCTCGAGGAAAAATCGACTTGAGGGTTTTGGCTTCGGGCTAGTGCCATGGTAGAACCGCTCGGACGTACGCCTCCGGGAAGGTGAAAAGCATAGCACCGAAAACAAGGCCCCGCCAGATGACGGGCTAGGGCTTTGCAGCTGCGTTTTGATCCGCTCGAATCCTGCTCCGCTCGTACTGCGGCCAGTGGGTCAGCAACTCGTTGACCACCACATGGCCCACTGCGTAGGCGCTCTCCAGAGATGGCAAAAACGCACCGAAGGTTCCCACCCGCTGGCTTTCCAGACTGTCGGCCGCGGTCATGCCGCGCGGCTGCCGGTCATAGTTGCTTACCGTGCGCAGCACCATGACACGCTGAAAGTCCACCCGTCCAGCCTTCGCCAAGAACTGCAGCGACTGCAGCGTTCCGGTGTCTTCCATGGCGGTTGTCGCAAAGCGACCCTTGCCGCCGGTGTAGTACGGAACCCACTCCGCGGCCCAGGCGTCGAAGAGGTTTCCATGCCAATAAGTAGAGGAGGAAAGCTCGTCGCCCATGGTCACGAATGGCGGCTTCTGCGCAGCGGCCCCGTCGAAACGCAGGCGGGTCTGGCGTAGCCGTTCGGAGTCGGCGAGAGGAGTATTTTTTGTTAATTGAAAGGCCCACGCAGCAAGAGCCGGATTGAGCGCAAAGACTTGCCCTTCCAGTACCTCGGCCGGAGCCTGAAAGGGCCGCGACTTGTGCAGCGGAACAAAGCCCGTTGTCCAGTTGGCGGGAATCTCGCGCGCGTCCAGTTCGTAGGCCAGGTCGCCGTCTACAACCCAGCGCGCCCACACCGCGGAGCCCAGCGAAGCCTGCTCCGGGCTGGCCCCGGCAATCCCCGCTATGATCCAGTAGGCATGGCTCAGGTCGAAGCGCGGATCCAGCCCCAGCGCCATAATGGTTGCCGCTGCATGAGCCGTTCCCTGGCCAGTCAGGATGGCCATTTCGCCTGCGCCGTTCATGCGCGCCGCGTGGTAGGCGGCGGGCAGCAGATAAACCCGGTCCAAGTGGTCGCGCTCGACCCAGAACTGCAGCTCGCCGGGCGCGTCGCCGGTGTCTGCGCCCACCTCAAACATGGCCACGATGACCACCTTCACGGGAATCGGCTTTTCAGGGTTGGCCTGCTCAGGGATTGCGTTGGGCTCCGTCGCGGCGAAGGCGGCCAGAGAAGTGAGGAACAGGAGGGCAATAGAAGGGCAGGATCGCAGGCTCATTGTCTGCGATCTTAATAGAAATGCGGCCGACAACGAGAGGAGCTTACTCCCCGCCTTCCGACAGCCATCGCTTGGTGTTCAGCAGTTGCCTCTGGTCCAGGGCCCATACCTTGCCGGTCATTTCGCCAGCGGCCTTGCCTTCGCGCGTGCACTTCTCGAACTCGCTGCTCATGGCCTGCATCTTGGCGTCCAGATCGTCGACGAAGCTCAACGCCAGCGCCTCCGGCGTCATGGGCAGCTTGGGCGAACCAAACTCCAGCTTGCCGTGGTGCGACAGGATCATATGCAGCACCAGCGTCTTGAGCTTGGGCGGAAAGGCGGGCAGCGCGTTCATGGTGCGCTCGGCTAGCGCCGATCCCATCTGGATATGTCCGAGCAGGGTTCCGTCCAGTGTGTATTCGAAGCCGACTTCCCAGCTCAATTCCTTCACTTTGCCGATATCGTGCAGAATCACGCCGGTCAGCAGCAGATCGCGGTGCACCAATGGATAGTGCCCGGCAACCCGGTCTGCCAGCTGGAGCAGACTTACAACATGCTCCAGCAGTCCGCCCAGCCAGGCATGATGAAGCTGCTTCGCGGCCGGGGCCTCGCGGTAGGCCTGGCCCAGATTCGGCTCGTTGAGCAGCGCCAGCAACAGTCGCTTCAGATCGGGATCGGTGAAGCTCTCGACAAAGCTCATCAGCTGCTGCCACAGCGCGGCCACATCGTAGGTGGTCGCCGGCAGCATGTCGACTTTCTGGGCCTCGCCCGCCGTCGCCTTGCGCAGCTGGTCCACCTTCATCTGCACCCGATCGTCGAATTTCGATGCGCTGCCGCGCACCTTGACGATATCGCCGCGCTCGAATTGCTTGGCGATGCGCGGGTCGCCAAGCTCCCAGACGCGCGCTTCCAACTGACCGGTCTTGTCGCCCAGAATCAGGTTCAAATATGGCTTGTTGTTCTTGGTGATGCGCTGCTGCTTGGCCAGGACCAGGAAGAAGCTCTCAAAGGTTTGGCCCTCGCTGAACGCGGCCACTTCGGCGATATAGATTTCTTTCATCGGTTTTCCAGTTCAAAACAAAAAGTTGGGGTTTGAACAGCGCCCGGGAAGTTGCCGGGCAATCATAGCACCGCAAAAAAATGCCCGCTGCCCTGCTCAGGGCTTCGGATTCCGTTCCGTCACGTACAGCTTCACCCGGTATACGTGGATCTCGTGCGCCTCCATGGAGAGCTGACGTCCCTGGTTGGACTGGTCGCCGTTGAGACGCCGCACCGTCGTCCACGCGTCTGCGGCGGGCTCGACCTCGCCTTTGCGTTCTACCTGTTCGATGCTGGAGATGCCGCTCTGCTTCCCGTCCACGTCCGGGTCGCGGAAGAACGAAACCGTGAGCCCGCTGCCCACGATCAGGAATTCATCCGGCCCCGACTGAAGGATCAGCATCGCGCCATCGTCGGTGGCAAGCGTCCGCGCGGGCCAGGTCCGCAGCAAGGTTGCCTCAAACAGGTATCCGCCCAGCGCAACCGTCTGTGTCGGGCGCGGGCTGTTCGCGTGCAGCACCATGCCACGGGTGCGATTGGCAGCCTGCGCGGCCAGCAGTTCGTCATTCATACTCTGGAGCACAGCGTACACGCTGGCGATATCCGGGCCGGTCTTGCTGGCTGCGCCCACTTCCCGTGTGGCGAGGCTGGCCGGACTGGACAGATTGGCAAGACTGTCGAGGCCAAACGGCGAAAAGCCGAATGCCTTCGCCTCCCCGTAGGCGTAGAGCGCGTTGAAAGGCGCGGCGTCGCTGCGCGCTTCCGGCACAAAGACCGCGTTCCCTTTGAATTTGTAGCGGTCGATCCAGTACTCGAAGTTCGGCCAGTAGATATCCGGCGAGTAGAAGTCGAGGGCCGGAGCCGCGGCGCGATAGACGTCCAGATAGTAGGGATGCGGCCCGCCGCTCGGGTACTCCCCGGCTCGCTCTTTCGGAGCCGGAAGCTGCGCATTTACATACATCGGCAGGGCATACTCTTGCTTGCCCGCCGCAGCCACGTCCTGGATGTAGCGGGCATAATTCCAGGCCATGAAGACCTCGTCCGCCGCGTCACCAAATACCTGTCTCCAGCCATGGCCAGACGCGTCAAAGTGCGCGGCCAGCTCGGGGCAAAGCGCCGCGCGATTGGACTCCAGATTCTTCATCAGCTCTTCCGGCACGGCACCCGCGAACATTTGATTTGCCGCCGCCGAGCGATCACGCCCACGGCCCAGGTAGCCGACTTCGTTTTCCACCTGCACCATCAGCACCGTCTGTTCCTGCTCATCCCGCTCACGCACATGGCGCATCAGAGCTGCAAAGGCGCGGCTGTCACATTTGCGTGTCTCCGCTCCAAGAGTGGACAAGATCTCCAACTCCGCACCCTCGGCGGAAATCGCCCGCGGGAAGCGCCGCGTGTCTGCCTTGACCCAGACGGGAGCGTAGTTGGAAAAGGCGTTCTTCCAGCTGCCGAACCACAGCAGCACGAGGTGCAGATGCTGCTGGCGAGCAATATCGGTCCAGTGATCCAGAATGCTGAAGTCGTACGCGCCTTCCTTTGGCTCAATCTGCTCCCAGGCCACCGGCATCAGCACGGTGTTCAGATGCATCTGCGCCATGCGCGGCAAAACGGTGTCCGCCTCCGCAGCCGTGCCCGCCGAAGAATTGCCCAGTTCGCCGCCCAGAATCAGGTACGGCTTTCCGTGGACCAGCAACTGCCCGACATCCGTCCGGATGATCGGGGGCCCGTCGCTGGCCGCGGATATGAGCGCGGAACCAAGAAAGGAGGCAATCGTCAGGGTTCCAAAAACTCGCTTGGTCAAGGATCGTTCTCCGCGAAGGGCAAACCGATCAAACCGGAAAAGACCAGTCAGCCCGGATGTACGTACAGTGTACGCGGGCCAATGCGGAAGCCCGGACCTGAAAGGACCCGGGCTTCGGTGGAAGATGCGCGGAATCGGCGATCAGCGTGTCAGCACGGCTTTGTACTACAGTTGCGCTAGCCCCGGCAGGCCTTCATCCGAGCCTGAACGGGCTGCGGAAAAGGACCCCATTTCGGACCAACGCCTTAAAAACCTATCTCAGGGGCTAAAGCCCCCCGACTCATTCTATTGCCCTTATCGGCACGACTGAAGTCGTGCCCTGACGCTTCTTGCTCGCCGGATGGAGTTTTGCCGCAGCCTGTGAAGGTCCGTTTTTTAGACCTGTATGCAGGGGGCTAAAACCCCCTGCTCCATCCGGAATCGCCGATCTGCACCTGTGGAATCAGGCCAGCAGTTCGGCCACCTTGGGCATCCACTCGCTGATCGGAATGCTCTGTGGGCAGACTTCTTCGCACGCGCCGCAGGCCGCGCAGTTGTGCGACCGCTGCGGTTCCGGGAAGAAGATCTGGTAGCGCTGCCGCGCGTCCGGCAGATTCTCGTACAGGTGCGCGAAGTTGAAAATGTCGAAGTTGCCGGGAATGTTCACTCCCGCCGGGCAGGGCATGCAATAGCCGCATTTGGTGCACGGGACAGCAGTCCGCGCGAGATACTTCTCGCGCGCCGAAGCGATCAAGGCTTGCTCTTCGTTGCCAAAGGACCCCGCGCGCGCCTTGTCCGCGGAGTGGAGATTCTCTTCCACCTGCTCGAAGGTGCTCATGCCGCTCAGAACCACAGAGACCTCCGGCTGATCCCACAGCCACTGCAGCGCCCAGTCCACCGGGGTGCGCTGGATGCTGAAG
Organism: uncultured Occallatibacter sp.; assembly: GCA_964595345.1. Taxonomy (GTDB): domain Bacteria; phylum Acidobacteriota; class Terriglobia; order Terriglobales; family Acidobacteriaceae; genus Telmatobacter. Next base: position 4,141 of record CAZQPY010000082.1, on the reverse strand, counting down.
GCTTCCATGTCGGCGCGGATGTCGTTGGGCGGGGTGGCCAGGCGCCCGCCCAGCAATGGCTCCATGACCACCACCGCGAGTTCTTTGCTGGCAGCGAGCTTCAGGCCGCGCATTCCCGCCTGATTCTCGATGTCCATGTAGTTGTATTGGATCTGGCAGAAGTGAAACAGGCGGCTGGCGCTCAGAATCTCTTCCAGGCAGGCGTAGTCGTCGTGCATGGAGAAGCCCAGGTGGCGGATCCGCCCATCCACCAGCGCCGCTTCGGCCTTGGCCAGCAGGTTGTGCTTCAGCACGGTGTTGCGCCAGCGGTTCTTGTCCAGGGCATGGAACAGATAGAAATCGATGTACCTGGTCTGCAGCTTGGTCAGCTGCTCGTCCAGGAGGCGGTCGAAATCCTCGGGGCCATTGACCTCCCACAGCGGCAGCTTGGTGGCCAGTTTGACCTTTTCCCGGTAGCCGTCCTTGAGCGCGCGGCCCAGAAAGCTCTCGCTCTCGCCGCCGTGATACACATACGCTGTATCGATGTAATTGACGCCACTGTCGATGGCGTGGCGCACCATGCGGGTCGCCTCCACCTCGTCGATGGCGGAAGTCTGCGTCCCATCCACCGTGGGCAGCCGCATGCATCCGAAACCAAGAGCTGAAACCTTCCATTCAAGGTGGCCAAAAGTGCGGTATTGCATAGAAAGTTTTCTCCGTTCGAGTTTTATAGCAGCAATTTTACCCGCGAGGGACATTAAAAGATGTGACGGCGGAAACTCCCGATCAACTTCCAGGCAACAAATCAGCTTTCCTGTGCATCTAAACTTCGCTTATCGGACCAAGGGAACCGATCCAGAGGCTTGCCCCCAGGAATTCCTATGAGTTCGCGGCGCTCCGGAGTAAAATCTCGAAGCGCGCGGCACCTGCCGTCGCTACCATCGCCTGCTTTGCGGCGGTTCGTCTGATCGCCACGGTGATCCGGCCCTGAGTTTCGGCTCCCTCCGATCCAGGAAACAGCTAATCGGGCGCCCGGTTTTTGCCACTGCGCAGAACTTGGCAAACCGCCTATGGAGTGACGCCATCGTTAATCTGTGCGCAATCCATCCGCAGGGTTCCGTTGTCATTGAAGACCAGGCCGTTGAATCGCGCCACCGAACCCACCGTCGGTGACGCTGTGTTGAGCATCTGTGTGCTTGCATCCGCATAAACCACAACCGTGGTGGGGTTCGTGAGCAAGGTGGTCTGTACCGCTTGCACGGCGAAGGTCGGGAAGACGTCATAGGGCGCGAGCGTCACGGTGAAAGTGGTGAACCCGCCGATCGTCGCTACTGACTCGACCGTCCCATCGATGGTTTGCGGAAGCAGCGTGATCGTGGTTGCCGGCAGGAGATAGCTGGGTCCGCCTGGGAACTGGGCATTGTGAAGCGTCGCCTCGATCGTCTGCCCGGCCACCATATTGGCGGCAGTGAAGCTGGCCGGAAACGGCAGTGTAGCCAGGTTGGTCATCTGCCCCGAAATCGCGAAGGAAGAACTGCCAAACTGGACCAGCGCCGCGCCGCCGATAAGAAGGGGGCCGATCTGCTGATGCCCGAACATGAACATGGTGGAGTCGCTTGCGTTCACCTGAATCACCGGCCCGTTCCACAGGGTGAGGTTAGTGGTATCCAGATCGGCGACCGCAATGCGGGTGGCCAGCAGAGATCCATCGGCCTGAATCGCCACATCCATGTTCACGGGCAGGCCTGCCACGAGCCCTCCCGATCCTGAAACACCTTCATACACAGTCTTTGCATTAAAGCTTGTTTGCCAGATCTGACCGATCCCATACACTGCCGCATCCACGATCATGCTGCCGCCTCCCGCATTGACCGATGAAATCAGCCCCGCCAGCCCGTTCAGCTTTCCGTACGCTTCGGTTGCTGCCGGTGCGGGCAAGGTCTGTGCGGTCAGGGAAAAGTCCGGTGTTATCGTAAACGGTTTAATGCCATTCGGAATGCACGTGGTCCAGGTTGCGGACTTTGAAACCAGCAGGTCGAGCACCAGACCCATTGCTGTGCCGGTAACAGTGATCGGCGAGGAGAGGCTCAAAGTCGGGGCGCTTCCCGGAAGCGAACTGTAGCTGAACCAGTTGTTGCCGACATCCCCGTTGGGATCCAGCGCCAAGCACGAAAAGCTGGCCCCTCCCATCGTCACGGTGGCGGAAGTATAAACGTCCTGGGGAATGCTCACCGTGGCCAGGGGCTGCGCAGTCCCATTCACGTGAGTGAATTCGACGCCCAGCGGATTCGCAAGCAGGCTCACCGTGTTTCCCGAATGGCTGGTAAGCGTCAGGGTATTTATTGCCCCGTAGAATTCCGAAAGTTGATCGTTCGCGGTGCTCGTTGCCAACAATACGACCGTGGTGTTCCCGCTCAATTTCGGGGCCGTTGTGCCGCCTGCGCCTCCGCCTCCGCAGCCGCTTACGAGCATCGTCGATGAAAAGATGGCAAGCGCCAATGTCGCGTGAGTTGAATAGATACCCCAATGAAGCGAGAATCGTGAGAACTTTAAGAGCATGAGCCCTCCAATCAGGTTCGGCTGGGTCGAAACCCGCACAGGAGTCCGGGCCGGAAAACGGGACGGAAGGAGGTGCAGGAGTGAATTTGCTTGACCACAAGTCCTCCGCTGACGGTTCGACCGGCGAAATAGAGTTTAGTTATGCGGGCGTCAACGATTTCGAGGTAATGCTACACTCTTTACGCGTAAATCTATGTGATTGAAAATAAACTATCTCCTAAGGCGAGGGTTGAGCTATCAAACCTTTGTTTACTCTCTATCAACTATCGAGGCCGCGAGATCTTGATAACTACTTCGATAATGAAAACCGTCCCAAACAGAACGGCCACCCCGAAGGGTGGCCGTTTGTCTTGCAGCGTAGAAGCGGTTTAGTTGCCGCCCTTGCGCCAGTTGATGAGATCGCCCAGAGTCGTGGTGGAGCTGGAAACCGGCGCCTTGTGGGCCGACTCCTTGTAGTGCTCCACCTGAGCGCGGCTGGCTTCGTGGCCAATGGCGCGCAGGCTGAGACCCACCTTCTTCTCTTCCACGTTGATCTTGATGATCTTGAACTCGTGCTCCATGCCGGTCTCCAGCTTGGATGCGCCGCCGTCGTCGCCGGCCTCGGAGATGTGGCAAAGTCCTTCCACGCCTTCCGCGATCTCGACAAACGCGCCGAACTGCGCGGTCCGAAGAACCTTACCTTGCACCACATCGCCCACGCGATGAGCAGCAAAGAAGCTCTCCCAAACATCGGGCTGAAGCTGCTTGATGCCCAGGCTGAGACGGCGGTTCTGCGGCTCAACGCCGAGAACAACTGCCTTGACCTTTTCGCCCTTCTTGACGATCTCGGAGGGATGCTTGACGCGCTTGGTCCAGCTCAGATTGGATACGTGGACCAGACCGTCAATACCGTCTTCGATTTCAATGAAGGCGCCAAAGTCGGTCAGGTTCCGCACGCGACCCTCGACCACGGTTCCGGCAGGATAACGCTCGGTGAGATTTTCCCACGGATTGTCCATCAGCTGCTTCATGCCCAGAGAGATGCGGCGATCGGAGGGGTTGACGCTCAACACCACTGTCTCGACTTCATCGCTCGGCTTGACCAGCTTGGAGGGGTGCTTGAGGCGCTTGGACCAGGTCATCTCGGAGAGGTGAACCAGGCCTTCGATGCCCTGCTCGAGCTCGACGAACGCACCGTAGTCGGTGACCGAAAGAACGCGGCCATGAACGTGCGCGCCGACCGGGTAACGCTCGGAAGCGTCCAGCCACGGATCGGGCGTCAACTGCTTGAAGCCCAATGAGACGCGCTGCTTATCCTTGTCGAACTTGAGAACCTTGACCTGGATTTCGTCGCCAACATTGACCAGGTCGCGCGGATGCGTCAGGCGGCCCCAGCTCATGTCGGTGATGTGCAGCAGACCATCGATGCCGCCCAGATCGACGAACGCGCCGTAGTCGGTCAGGTTCTTCACCGTACCCGTAAGAACAGCGCCTTCGCCCAACTGGTCGAGCGTGGTGGAACGCTTCGCGTTCTGCTCTTCTTCCAGGATTTCCTTGCGGCTGACAACGACGTTTCCGCGCTTCTTGTTCAGCTTGATGACGCGGATTTCGATCTGCTGGCCGA
>CAZQPY010000081.1:0-22860 GCA_964595345.1 uncultured Occallatibacter sp. | reverse complement strand
GGCGTGGAGATGGAAGCGCTGACGGCGGCTTCCGTTGCGGCGTTGACGGTGTACGACATGACCAAGGCGCTGGACAAGGGCATTGTGATCCGCGCGGTGCAACTGGAGAGCAAATCCGGAGGTAAGAGCAGGGACTTCGTGCGCAAGCCAATGGACGTGGGAGAAGCGTTAGACCGGCGGTAGCGCTGTTGCGTTGAGTTCGCGAGCGTGCCGAACCCTCCGCTCCGTGGACAGCAGGGGGTTCGGATCTCGAATCGAAACCAGGGAATCCTATTTGAATTGCGGCGCTACCGTTGTGCCTGGGGCGGGCGCGGTGCGCCTGTCGTCATCGGGCGGAGCCACAAAGGGCTCGGGGCCAAGATGTCCGCGATGGCAGGTTCCGCAGGTGACCGGTGCGCCGGAGCTGTCGATCTTGGAAATGTAGTCCCGGTTGATCCCCTCCACCATCGTGAACATCCGGCGGGCGGTTTGCTTTTCGGGCCTGGAGTCGTCGGGGAAGTTGAGCCGCGGCCTGCCGTTGGGGCCGATGTTCTTCGGATCCGCCACGTGGCAGGTGCTGCAATGGCTGCCCAGCGCCGCCTCCCATTGCTCCATGATCTCGTGGACCTGCTGGCCGGTCAGGTCTTTGGGAAGAACCTGCAGGTTGGTGGGCGCGGGATAGACGCGCGGCGGTGCCAGTGCGCCGGCGGACGCAGGTGAAGCGGTAGGCGGTGCTTGTGCGGAGGCACCGACGGCCAACAGAGCGGCCGACGCGAGTACAGCCAGTGAAGCGGAAAACACCAGGGAAGTTGCTTTCACGTGCGGGGTTTCCTCGATTTTCAGAATGGATACAGCGCTTGAGCAAATCCTAAGCGAGCGAACTTAATCCTGCGTGAAGCTGACCAGGTTATTCAGATCGATCTTCCCGTCAATCGGGATTCTTTTCCCGATCAGGCTTTTGGGGCCGGAGACACAAGGGTTGCCGGGCATTGCGAAGCGCAGGGGCCAGTCCACCGCTTCGTGAATACCGATGCGGGGTGTGACCAGGACTTCGTGCGGGGCAAAACCGTCTTCGCGTAGTTGGAGCGGCGAATCTGGGTCGAGCAGGTCCAGGCCGTTGAAGCCGGCGCGCGTGAGCCCGAGCGCCTGGCACAAGCGACTGGGGCCGCCGGTGAGCTCGCGCGGAGCCGCCACTGCTGTGAGGCCGCGATTGCGCGCCATCGCCAGCTGGCCCGAAACCGGTTCAAGCGCGCGCAGCAGCACGCAACCCGCCTGCCCATCGGCCTCGCAAGAGACATTCATGCAGAAATAACGGCCATAGATGGCGTAGACATAGGCGTGCGCGGCTGGGCCAAAGATCACCAGATTGCGCGGGGTGGGGCCACGGAAGGAATGAGCAGCCGGGTCGGGCGGATCGTTGTGGGGACCGAGATAAGCCTCAACCTCAACGATCCGTCCGGCAAGGACTTGCGTCCCGGTGCGAACCACCAGGAGCTTTCCCAGCAAATGCGGGGCCACGTGCTCGGCGCGCTCCTCAAAGAAGGAACGCGCCGGCAGACGACCCGGCATCGCGAGTTCAGCCTTGGCGGAATGATTCTCTTTCGTCCTCCTTGCCATTACTTCGCGGCTGGCAGGCCCTGAATCAGCGCCAGCACCTCTTCGGCGTGGCCCGCAGGCGTAACCTTGGGAAAGACATGCAGAAGGGTCTGGTCAGGCCCAATGACGAAGGTGGTCCGCTCAATTCCGAAGACCATTTTTCCGTACATGTTCTTTTCCTTCAGCACGCCAAACTGATTGCAGACTTTCTCGTCTACATCAGCGAGGAGTGTGTACGGGAGGTTGAATTTGGCGCGGAATTTTGCCTGCGCCTTGGGCGTGTCACGGGAAATGCCCAGCACCACAGCGCCGGCGGCCTGAATCTTTTCGAACTGGTCGCGGAACCCGCAGGCCTCGATGGTGCAGCCTGGAGTATCCGCGCGGGGGTAGAAAAAGAGCACCACGGGCTTGCCCGCGTAGTTGGAAAGACTGACAGTGACGTCTTCGTCGGTCTGCAGGGTGAAATCGGCTACTTTTTGATTCAGTTCCATGATTCCTCGTGGGTGACTCGTATGGTAAATAGGAAGGTTCAGGGAGGCGTCGGGTTGCAATATTTCCGCAGGGAAGGCCGGAAGGCTTTATGCAACTTTGGGATGTGGGTGCCTGCGCGCTTTGTGCTGAGCATATGCGGGTTGTCGGTCGGGCTCGCGCTTGCGGCCGCGGCGCAGTATCCGGGTCAGGTAGCCAAGTCTACCAAGGATGCCCCCGAGCTGCGCAGTGTCGCCGTGCTGGAATGGACAGGTGAGGCGGGCAAGCCGAAAGCGTGCCGGATCGTCCCCGTGGCCGTCCTGGACGGCGGCAAGCTCCAGGACGGCGGCATCTACATGTCGCGGCCGGAGCCGCTGGCGCTGGCGGGTGAAGTTGAGTACGAGCTGCAACAGAATGGCCAGGTCACAGGCCTCTTTGACATAGAGAACTCGGGACACGAACAGGGGTCCTGGGTTGGCTACGGAGCCTGGAAGGGCAAGCCCGTGGAAAGGCCAAAGCCGACAGCAGCGGATCTTGCCAAAACGCTCACCGACGACGAAGACAGCGACCGCCCGGTGCTGCACCGCAAGAAGCATCCCGGCGATGCGCCCGAGGGCACGAAACAGGGCGCTGGCAGCTCAGATACCGGCGAGGCGTCGCCGCCCAGTGACCCGGACCGGCCGGTGCTCAAAAAGAAAAAAGACACGGGCGATGCAAGCGGAAACAGCCCAAACCCCGGCGCAAATTCGAGCCAAAACTCAAGCCCAGACTCGCCGGCAAGCGCCAGCCAGCCGGCGTCAGCCAGCGATCCGGACCGACCTGTGCTGCACAAGCATGATTCCGGGGATGCAGACAGCGCGAACAAGACCACAGATGATCCGGACCGTCCGGTGCTGAAGAAGAGCAAGAAGAAGGAGCCGGAAGACGTGGCCCATGTGGATTCGGTGGCTGGTTTCACCGATCCGGATCGGCCTATTCTGAAGCGCGGCCAGTCAACCGGATACAAACTCAATGTGGTGCCGAGCCTGATGGGCATTCCGCCGGATATGGAGCAGGCGGTCGCGGTGTCGGATGCGAAGGCGCATACGGAGCACCCGTGGAGCTTCAGTTGGGCCAATCCGAACGACGAGCTGAAGATGAAGGCGGCGATGGAAGAGATTGCCCGCACGGCGTTAGGCCTCAATCCACCACCCCCTCCCCCGGCCGCTGCGCCGAAGCGGGTTGGTGCGCGGAAGAACTCGAAACCCGTGCCCCCGGTAACACCCCCGGAGCCCGCCCCGCTGCTGGGTGAGAAGTTCAGAGTCTTCGAGCTCGCGTACGGCTCGGGCGCGACCATGGTGCTGACGGCTCATGCCGACGAGCAAACCGCCGAACCGGCGTCAGACCAACTGAACGTCCCGACAGAAAAAAAGCCTGCGCAGCACCGGTTTGTCACCTTGATCGCCCAGCCGGACTTCTACGGAAACCTGCAGGTGCTGAAGAAGAACGTGACCGACTCGGCGCATCTGGACGAGGCTCCGCGGATGATCCTGGTGGATGCCGTGGATGCTCTCGCCGACAATCGCGGTGAACTGCTCTTTGAGCTGCGCGGCGCCACACAGCGGCAGTTCGCGCTCTACCGGGTGATGCGCGGGCGGGCGGATCAGCTCTTCGTCAGCAGCGGCGGAGAGTTCGGAACGGCGAGCGAATAAGGAGTAGGGCGTAGGGAGTAGTATCCGGCCGGGTTTGCTAACATTCCTGCATTATGACCCGCGCCGCGAAGTCCGCTGTTCCCGCACCTGCCGTTCAGCCTTTCTTTCGCAAGGAAGGCCTGAGCTTTCTCCGCCAACTAGCCCGCAACAACGACCGCGAGTGGTTCACGCCGCGCAAGGCGGTCTTTGAGGCGGAACTGAAAGAGCCCATGCTGGCTCTCATTCGCAAGGTGAACGAGGCCATGGAGAGCTTTGCCCCGGCCTACGTGCGCCCGGCGGAGAAGTGCCTCTTCCGCATCTATCGCGATACCCGCTTCAGTGCCGACAAGAAGCCCTACAAGACGCATGTGGCCGCATGGTGGATGCCTGAGGGCCTGGAGAAGACCTCGGGAGCGGGATTCTACTTCCATGTGGACGCGAAGGAGGTAGTCGTGGCTGCTGGCGCCTGGATGCCGGCCAAGGACCAACTGGCTGCCATCCGCAACTGGCTCCTGGAGAACCATGTCGCTTTCCGCAAGGTCCTGCAGACAGCGGCGATACGTAAGGTATTCGCAGAGTTTGAGGGCAATGCTCTAACTCGCCCGCCAAAGGGATTTCCCTGCGATCACCCGGCGCTCGACCTGATCCGCTGCCGCCAGTGGGGACTGAGCACAACCCTCCCGGCGGCTGAAGCGTTGGAGAAGGGATTCGCCGCCAATCTGGTCCGCCATTTCCGTCTGGCTGCTCCCGTCGTGGAAGCGCTCAATACGCCGATTCTGGCTACCCTGACGCCGCGAAAGAAGGTACTCTTCGGGCTGGATTAGGGCCGGTTTCCCATCGCCTCGGAGGACTTTTTCTTGCCTGAAAATAAGGCAAAAATCGTCTGAAACCGTGGAAATATGGGCCAAAATAGACCAAATACCCAAAAAAACCTTGAAAAGCCTAAGATTTTTGTGGAAATCGCTGATTTCCCATTGACTTTGCCAGGTCTAAAGACGCATTGTAACCAACGACAGGGTTCTTGAAACCCGCATGAATACAGAGGTTCCGTGCAAGCGTTGCCTCGGTTACAGCCTTCCATGCGGAGCGCTCACGCGTAGGAACCCGAGGCAACACAGGCGACGCCAAGGGCGCGCCATAAGGAGAAGAATCACATGGCAACTGGATTGACCAAGACTGCACTTACGCGCTTGATGGCTGAGAAGATGGAAATGACCAACAAGCAGGCTGCTGCTTTCCTCGATCTGCTGGCTGAGACCGCGATCAAGGAAACCAAGAAGAACGGCGTTTTCGTAATCCCCGGCATCGGCCGCCTGGTGAAGGCGGAGCGCAAGGCGCGCGTGGGCCGCAACCCGCAGACCGGCGCGGCGATCAAGATCAAGGCCAAGACCGTTGTGAAGTTCCGCGTGGCCAAGGCCGCCAAGGACGTCATCGCCCCGGTTAAGAAGTAGTTTTTCCGGACTGTGGACAATTGCAAGATGTAGTTTTCCCGGACTGCGAATAACACGCACGGAAGAGCCCTCGCTTCGGCGGGGGCTTTTTCGTGCGGGGGGAAACCCTCAGGTTTGTCCCCGGCCGCTCAGGTTTATCAACCTGTGGAAGAACTTCATGGGAGGGCAAGAAGCGTCAGGGCACGACTTCAGTCATGCCGCAAGTGCCGCGGAGTGAACTTGGCCTTTAGGCTCTGAGGCACGTATTTCGAGACTTCTCCCTGAGATGCAGCCATCTTCCTTAGCCGGTTGTTGCCGGACTTGCAACGAAATGAAAAAGCGGCGCATTCCGCGAGGGAATGCGCCGCTTCTGATCTGACAGGCTCGCTATTTGGCCGAGGGCTTTTTAGCGGCGGGCTTGGCGGCTGCATTGCCCGTCGAAGCGGTATCGGCCAGCGCCTGATCGATCAGTTGGAAGAGCTTGCTGCGATCGACGACCTCGACGAAGGGCGATCCCTTGCTGTTGGCGGTGACCACCCAGATGGTCGGGGTGTGCTCGATGCCGACGCGTTGACCGAGGGCGTAATCCGCCTTGACGAGCGCAGCCAGCTTGCCCTGAGGATCCATGGCGAAGGGCAGGGCTATACCGTGCTCCTGAGCAAACTTCTCCGTGAACTGGTGCAGCACTTCGGGATTGAAGATGGAGCGCTGGTTCTCAAAGATGAAGTCGCGATACGCATCGCCCATCGCTTTTCCCTTGGTGTCGAACCAGCGGCCGTTGATGGCCGCAGTGGTGCTCCAGTTGTGGAAAGGCAGCGGAAAGTCGTAGCGCACCCAGGGAATCTTGTACTTGGCCGCGGCTTCTTTGAGAAGCGGGTTGGCGTTCGCGCAATCGGGGCACTCCAGGTCGGCGAATTCGACCATAGCCACACGCGCACCTGCCGGAGGCTTCAGCACCGAGGAGTCGTGCACCTGGGTTCCCTGCGATGGCGCGGCGAACTGGGCGTTTGCCAGGGCGGAGGCGGCGAGGAAAAGTGCCGCGAGGCTCAAGAACAGCCCCATCCGGCAGCGGCCGGAGCGGGCTAGAGGGCTCTGGGTGAGAAAAGAGGACATGGCGATTGGACGGCTCCCTATCGCCCATTGTAACGGGCGCGGTTCGTGGAAAATGCAGATTCAGAAGCGATCGGGGTGTTCGGAAGCGTCTTTTGCGGCCGCGCGCAGGGCCATCCAGCGGCGCCATTTGTAATCGGCGTAGACAGAGGCGGCGGCCACCAGGAGTGCGAGGATTCCGAGCAGGAGTTTCATTCAGTTTCAGGATGCCACAGAAACGTGAGAGATGCAGTGAGCGGCCGCCACCCCAGCCGCAAAAACAAAGATGCGGCGAGGGCGGACACCCGGTAATTGCCTTATAGCCTTTTCGGAATTGGTGTAGACCGAAAGCACACACTCAAGTGGCTTTTTCCTCAAGAAAAAGCCACCTTTCACAAATCTCAAAAAGTCTACGCGTATTCCGAAAATGCTCTAGCGGCCGACGACAAGAATGGTGAAGCTTCCGGGCACGATGGTGGGGCGGGGCCGCGGATTCTCCGGTGTGGGATCCGGACGCGGACCAAACTCTGCCGCCGCAAGATAAATCCGGTCGGCAGAGGGATCGTAGATCATGGTGCGGGCGCTCTTTTGAGTGGGGAGCGTCTCAATGGCCTTGTAGTCGGACGAAGATGCATCGATCACGGAGAGAACGCCCTCGCCGCAAGAGGCGAAAGCCAGCTTGTGCGCAGCGCTGTATCCGGCGGCATCTGGGCCATTACCGATAGACGGATTGGCCAGCGAGGCTCCGCTGTTGGAGTCGGTGACGGCCATCTTCTTGTCGCAAACGCTGAACAGGCGGCTGCCGGCCACGTCGAAGGCCAGTCCCGTTGGGCCTTCGCAGCCGGTGGTGGGCCAGCTAGCTGTGAGCGTGTGAGCGCGGGCGTCCAGCCGCACAATCAGGCTCTTGTCTTCGATGTTGTCGTAGACCGTTCCCTTGCCGTCGACGGCGGGGAATTCAGGCTTGCCGGGCAACGCGATGGTTGCGACCACCTTCTGGGTTGCGGCGTCGATCACCGAAACGTCTTTGCTGCGCCCGTTGAAGGCCCATACGGACTGTGTGGCTGGCTCGAAGATAATGCCGTCTGGATTCGTTCCGGCGGGAATCGTGGCCACCGTCGCCAGGGTAGTGCGATCGAAGACCACGACGGCATTTCCGCCGCCATCGGAGATGTAACCCAGCTTGCCGGCTGTATCCAGGGCCACGCCGTGCGTCCCGTGCAGGCCGGCGATGGAGCCGACAACTTTGCCGGTCGCGGTGTCGATTACATCCACGCGCGCGCCGCGGGTGACATAGAGGCGGTGAGCCGGAGGATCGATCTGGAGGTAATCCCAGCCGCCGTCGCCGCCGACCTTCCACTGGTCGATGACTTTATAGGGCTGCTGTGCGCTGAGAACGGTGGGAGCGGCAAGAACGCCGGTGAGAACGGCTGCGGCCAGCAGAGGCCGGACGCAAAGGCGGGCAAAGGAACGTACGCTGCATTGCAAGTTCATGGGAGACTCCGTAATCTGACGGTCGAATGGTGGCTTTTGATGCGCCGCAAGCAGTCTCGCACACGGAGATGAATCGGCGCTGAAGAATGCAAAAGGTTCGGGTTCAACAGGCTGCAAAAAAGCTCAAATGCGTCTGGCCTTGTAACAGGGCATGACTTTAGTCGTGCCGATAAAGCCAATAAAATGAGTTGCGGGCTTTAGCCCCTGCTAAGCCCATTCCGGCGATTCACTCGAATGCAGCCTTTTTCCGCAGCCCGTCATGCCGTAGCCGAGGCCGCCTGCGGCGCAAGCGGGAGACGGACTGTGACGGTGGTTCCCAGGCCGGGCTGGCTGGTAATCGAAATCGCGCCACCCGCGCGCTCGACAACTGCTTTGGTAATGGCCAGCCCGAGCCCGGTGCCGCCGGTATTCCGAGTACGCGAGGGGTCGCCGCGATAGAAGCGGTCGAAGACATGCGGCAGAGCCTCTGGATCGATCCCTTCGCCGTGGTCTTCAATCACCAGCTCAACAACATCGTGATCCGGAGGAAGCGTGAGGCGGGCCTCGATCTTGGTCGCGGCGGGGCTGTGCTCGATTGCGTTGAGCAGCAGGTTGGACAGCAGCAGAGAGAGGTCGTCCCCGGCCAAGGGGACGCAGACCGGGCCCGGCAGGCCTGCGGGCGATTGGATCCAGATCTCGATGCCGCGCAGATCGGCAGCTGTTTTCAGCTGGGTGACATTCTTGCGAAGGCACTCTTCGAGGTCGGCAACCGCGCCGGGCCCTGAGCTGTGGACGCCGTCTTCTTCGCGGGCGAGCGTGAGCATCTTGCGCACAATCTCTTCCATGCGCAAGCAGTCGGAGAGGCAGCGATCCAGGCCGGCCTTGTACTCGGCTGCAGACCGCTGTTTCAGGGCCAGCAGCTGCAGCGAAGACTTGATCACGGCGACGGCAGTCTTCAATTCGTGGGCCGCATCGGAAACAAACACCTTTTGCTGTGTGAATGAGCGCTCCAGGCGCTGCAGAACGCTCTCAATGGCGTGCGTCAGCGGAGCAAGTTCCGGCGTGGTGCGCGCGCTTGAGGGGGGATCGAAATGCCATGCGTTGACCGAAACGCCGGCAGCGAGGGAAGCCAGCTGACGAAGCGGCAGAAGGCCGCGGTGCAGCAGCCAGGCGATCAGGGGCCCGGTGACCAGCAGTAGGATCACGCCGCCAGCCGCGTAGAACTCCACGGTGCCCCAGATGGACTCCCAAACCTTGCCGGTCCGTGCGCCGTAAAGCACTGTCACCGGACGAACGGTTGCGCCGCCTGGTTTGCCGGGATCCACGCTACGCGTGCCCTGAATGCGCAGAATCCGGTAGTGCCGGTCTTCAAGCGTCAGGAATAGGTAGTTTCCGCGCTCTGGGACCGCGGATTGGAGGGGCATCCCCTTCCAGTTGGGGGAAATCCCGAGGGGGTGGCCGTTGGCATCGAAGACCTCGTAGATGTCGTCTTTGGGAAGGTGCAGGTCGGCCTGCACCAGCATGACGCCGTCGTGCCCGTCGTCCGACTCCTGCACCGCGCCGATAACCGAATCGACGCGGCCATGGAGGGCAATGTCGAAGACGTGGAAGTGCATGTGGCGCTCGTAACCGAAGGAGAGAGCCACTGCGAGAATCGAAGAGGCCAGCTCCACCGCGAGCACGGCGACGATCAGCCGGAAGGCAATGGAGCGCGGCTGCAAGGCGTTGGGGCGAATGAAGAGCTTCATGGTTGCTGCCCTGGATCTGGTTCCAGATCCAGGCCCTCATCCTCATCCGGTTCCGGGTCCAAGTCAGCTTCCAGATCCATCTCCACACCGGCTTCCATCTCCGGAGCCAGGCGGTAGCCGCGGCCGCGCATGGTTTCGATGACGGCGGCGGGTTCGGGCAAGGCTGCATCCAGCTTTTTGCGCAAATTGCTGACGTGCGCCTCGATCACGTTGGAATGCCGCTCCCAGTTGTAGTCGTAAAGGTGCTCCAGGAGCTCGCGCTTGCTGACAATCACGCGCGGACGATGCATCAAGTACTCGAGAATGCGGTATTCGGTGGGTGAAAGTTCGATGAAGGTGCTGTCGCGTCGGACGGTCTGCTCCAGCGTATTGAGTTCCAGTCCGCAGGCGGACAGAACCGGATGCGCTGCGCCCTTGCCCCGGCGGATGAGCGCCTTGGCGCGGGCAATCAGTTCGCCCAAATCGAACGGCTTGGCCAGATAATCGTCCGCGCCGGCGTTGAGCAGCTCGACAATGGAGTTTTTGCCTTCCCGGGCGGTGAGGATCAGCACCGGTGTTGCGTCTTGGCGGGCCCGGATGCGTTTCAGAACGCCGACGCCGTCCAGCTTGGGCAGCATCAGATCGAGAACAATGAGGTCGTAACAGCGGTTCTGCGCGCACAGATCGCCCGCCTGACCATCCTCTGCCCAATCGACCGCAAACCCCGGGCCGTCCCGCAGCGCCGCAGCCAGGTTGTCCGCCAGCCGAACCTCATCTTCCACAAGCAATACGCGCATCTCGTGCCTCTTTCCCACCAAGTATGGACGCGACAAGCTTAAACCACCCTGAAGCACCTGCGGTGCGGCAGCCGCTTCGCGTGGCCCGCGCTCGAAGTACGCGCGGGAGTATGGACAGTAGGTGAACCGCTGCCGGCCTTGCACTGAGGCAAGTCTTGTGTGGTGCTGTGCTGGAATGGCGGTGCGCTACGCGGCATCCCCGAGCAGTTCCGCCACAACCTGCGGGGAACTGGCGATGACAGTGAGGTAGGCGCGTGCCGGGGCATCGGGAAATTTGCGGCGCTGCTCCCAATCGCGCAGGGTTCCAACCGGAATGCGGTAGGCGGCGGCAAAAGCCTCCTGGGTCAGACCGAGTTTCTCGCGAAGTTTCTTTACGTTGACCACGCGGACCAATCCACGGCGGGCCAGCGCCTCATCGCTGCCGCTAGGAATCGGCTGGGCATCCGGGTCTGCCAGCGCCGCAGCATGAATCTGCCCTTCCGTCAGCGCTCCGACAGCCTCGAAATCGGTATCCGACGCCAGTTGCGGCATTCCTGCTTCATGCTCGACCCAAACCATATCGTTCGACTTCATCCTTCTCGGCCCTCCTGACTGAAATCACTCGAATGCAGTCTGCGTCCCGCTCGGTGGAAACAACGTAAAGAACGTGCGCTTGACCCATGCCCAGCGTAATCATGCGTTCCTCGCCATAATCGCGGCGACGATCGATCCACCATTCACCATAGGGATCTTCCAGCGCCGGAATCCCGTCCTTCAGAGACAGGCCGTGCTTGCGCCGGTTCACCGCATCTTTCGCCGGGTCCCAAACGTAGCGCATGAGAGAATACTACGGCTAAGCCGTAGTTGTGTCAAGGAGATCTGCGGGCTCGACGCCAACCTTGGCGCATTCCCTGATCCCGATCGGTTACCCTCAAAACGTTGGGCTTTTTGTGCCCCGGGGATATCGATTTGCGCATCGTTCTGTCGAACATTGGCACCTTTGGCGACATCAATCCGCTGATCGCCCTGGCACTCGAACTGAAACGGCGCGGCCATATGCCGGTAATGGCGCTGCCGGCCGTCTATGAACCCAAGATTCTGCCTCTAGGGCTGGAATTTCATCCTGTCCGTCCGGATATCGACCCTGGCAACTCGCTGCTGGTTGAGATGGTCTACGACGTAAAGAAGGGGACCGAGACCGGGCTGCGCAAGTTCCTGTTTCCCGCCCTGCGCCAGACCTACGACGACCTGCTGGACGCTGCAACCAAGCCGGAGCGCGCCGACCTGCTTCTGTTGGGCGAACTGAACTATGCCGGTCCGATCGTCGCCGAGGTGACGGGAATTCCCTGGGCGAGCTACGTGCTGGCCCCGCTTTCCTTCTTCTCCGCCTTCGATCCGCCCGTGCTACCGATGTATCCGCGGCTGGCGCGGGCCGACAAGACGGTGCCCGGCATGGGACGGGTGATCAAGCGGCTGGCGCGCTTTGTCAGTCGCAAGTGGCCGCAGCCAATCTATGACCTGCGTCGCGAACTGGGCTTGCCCAGGGGTGCCAACCCGCTCTTCGACGCCAAGCACTCGCCGAATTTGGTGCTGGCGATGTTCTCCAGGGTGCTGGGCACTGAGCAGAGAGACTGGCCGCAGAACACGCTCATTACTGGCTTCTGCTTCTACGACTCCGACGCGGGGAACGCCGCGCTGCCCGAGAATCTGGAAAAATTCATGGCCGAGGGCGAGCCTCCGGTGGTCTTCACACTGGGCTCGGCAGCAGTGCTCGCGGCGGGGCACTTCTACGAGTTTTCCGCGAGGGCGGCGATGAAGCTCGGGATTCGCGCGGTACTTCTGATCGGATCCGATCGGAGAAACCGGCCGGCGCAAAAGCTGCCCGCGTCCATCTGCGTGGCGGAGTACGCGCCCTACTCAGCGCTGTTTTCGCGGGCGAAGCTGGTGGTGCACCAGGGCGGGGTGGGAACCACGGCGCAATGCCTGCGCGCCGGAACTCCGATGCTGATCATGCCCTATAGCCACGACCAGCCGGACAACGCGCGGCGCATGAGGAGGCTCAAGGTGGCTCGATCCATTATGCGCAGCAGTTACACGCCGATCCGTGTCGCGCGGCGGATCAAGGCGATGCTTGCCGAGCCGCTATTCGCCAAGCGGTCGCAGTCGGTGGCGGCGCGGCTGAGCCATGAGGACGGTGTCAAAACCGCCTGCGACGCGCTGGAGAGACTCTACGAAAGCACCCGCAGTGCGTAGCGGCCGAACTGGTTTCACAGGCTGCGAAGAATTCGGTTTTGTCTGGCTTTGTATCAGGGCATGACTTGAGTCGTGCCGATAAAGCCAAAACAATAATCTGGGCTTTAGCCCCTGCTAAAGCCTATCCTCGCGTTTCAGTCGAATGAGATCCTTTTTCCGCAGCCTGTTCACCCCAGTTTCCCCGGATCGGAAGATTATCGCCTGCATCGCTTCCCGCGCGCCGACGCGCCCGCGGTATAGGCGCTATGCTGGAGAGCAATCGGTTGTCCTTAAGCCGATGAAGATTCTGAGGACGGAAAATGAAAACGTTTATCTCAAGCCTTTCGCTGGCTATTTTTGCCTTGCTGGTTTCACCTGTCTTCGCGAATGCGCAGCAGCAGGAGGCCGCTCCTCTCCGCGCGCCGTCCACCCCTCTGGTTGCGCATGACCCGTATTTCAGCATCTGGTCGGCTGCCGACCGGCTCACCGATAGCGCCACTCGTCACTGGACTGGGGCGCCGCAGGCGCTGAACGGCATTCTCCGCGTGGACGGGAAGAATTATCGCTACCTGGGAGACGCGGACCGGGCCATCCCGGCGCTGGTGGAAACATACCGGAAAGTGACCCCAACCCGCACCGTGGTGACCATGCAAAGCCCGGAGATCGTGCTGACGGTGACCTTTCTGACCCCCGCCTTTCCCGACGATCTGAAGGTCATGGCCCGCCCCGTGACCTATCTGACCTGGGACGTGAAAGCAAGGGACGGCAAGCAGCACGCGGTTTCGCTTTATCTGGACGCCGAGGGGACGCTTGCGACCAACAACGCCGACGAGCCCGTGACGTGGTCCAGGGCGGAGATCGAAGGTCTGCATCTGCTGCGCGTGGGCACAACCCGGCAGCCGGTTCTTGAGCAGTATGGCGATAACCTCCGCATCAACTGGGGATACTTCACGATGGGATTCCCCGCAAGCGATGGCGAGTCGGTGCTGTCCGCGGGAAACGAGAACTATCAGGGCATCTTCGCGGCAAGCGGTACGATTCCGCAGCAGGACGATTTAGCCCAGCCACGTGTTCCCATGAGCCACTATCCGGCCGCGCCCACTCTGAACGCGGTGCTCAAGCTGGGAACAGTGGGCGCGGAGACGGTTTCGCGGCACGCTCTGCTGGCCTATGACGATGTGTTTTCCGTCGAATACATGCACCGGAAGCTGCTGCCCTATTGGCGCACGCAGTTTGCCAGCTTTACCGCTTTGCTGCAGGCTGCGGAGCACGACTATCCCGCGATGAAGCAGCGTGCGGAAAGGTACGATGGGGAGCTTGAAAGCGACCTCGTCAAGGTCGGCGGCCCTGAGTACGCGGCCATTTGCATTCTGGCGTTCCGGCAGGCGATAGCGGCCCACAAGCTGGTGGAAGACGCGAACGGCGTTCCCTTCCTGATGCCCAAGGAGAACTTCAGCAACGGTTCGATTTCGACCGTGGACGTGATTTACCCCTCGTCGCCGATCTTCCTGTTCCTGAATCCAAAGCTGGTGGAGGCGCAGATGGAGCCGGTCATGCGCTACGCCGAGAGCGGACATTGGAAGTTTCCCTTTGCGCCGCACGACCTGGGCGTTTATCCGCTGGCCAACGGGCAGCAGTACGGCGGCGGCGAGTTGACGGAAGACGACCAGATGCCGGTGGAGGAATCGGGCGACATGATCCTGATGGTTGCTGCGGTTGCCCGCGCCGAGCACAACGCGGATTTCGCCCGCCGCTACTGGCCGCTGCTGACCAAATGGGCTGATTATCTGCTGGCCAAGGGATTCGACCCGGAAAATCAGCTCAGCACGGACGACTTTGCCGGCCACCTGGCGCACAATACGAACCTGTCAATCAAGGCGATCGAGGCCCTGGCGGCGTATGCTCAACTGGCCGAAACAGTCGGCGATCGGAAAGCGGCGGCGCAATATGGCGCGGTGGCGAAGGAGATGGCTTCCAAGTGGGGGCCGCTGGCGGCCGAGGGCGATCACTACCGGCTGGCCTTCGACAAGGCCAATACCTGGAGCCAGAAATACAACCTGGTGTGGGACAACATCCTGGGCCTGCACCTGTTTCCGCCCGAAATTGCCCAGCGCGAGACGGCGTTTTACATGAAGCACGTGAACGCCTTCGGCCTGCCGCTGGACAACCGCGCAACCTACACAAAACTTGACTGGACCATCTGGTCGGCGACTCTGGCCAGCAAGCCCGAGGATTTCAGGGCTATCGTGCATCCGGTCTTCTCGTTCCTGAACCAGACCACCGACCGTGTTCCCATGACTGACTGGTACGACACGATCTCCGCGCGCGAGGTGGCCTTCCAGGCACGCTCTGTGGTGGGCGGAGTGTATATCCGCATGCTGGCCGACCAGCAGGAGTGGGAGAAGTGGGCAGGCATGTCGGCAGGGAAATAGTAGGCACAGAATACTGGAGAATGTGAAAACGCTCGGCGGGGGGATGTCCTCCTGCCAGGCATTGCTTTTTACTCCCTACTCCGTTCAAAGCTCCGGAGTGCCCGAACTCCAACTGTAATTCCAAGCGGATGTTGGAGTCTCTCCCCCGCAGGAGCCTCCTGCTGTTCGGATCAATCCTCGAAGCAAACCCTGTTTCTACCCTCCGCTTTGGCCCTGTAAAGGGCCTTGTCGGCGCGGGCCAATAGGGTACGCACGGTGTCATCCCCGCGCGGAATTGCAAAGCCGAAGCTGGCCGTGACCTGTACCTTTCGGTCCTCGACTGAATAGCTCTGGCTGGCGATCTCCCGCCGAATCGTGTCCAGCCGCGCTTCCGCTTCCGCCCGATTCATTCCCGGAAGCAGCAATACGAATTCCTCGCCGCCATAGCGCCCCGTGACGTCATAGTCCCGCAGAGCGGCGCGTAGACAACCGCCTGTTCCGATCAGCACATCGTCGCCAACCTGGTGTCCGTAGCTATCGTTAATACGTTTGAAATGATCCAGATCCAGAATGGTCGCCACCAGGGACCGATGCTCCCTGCGGCATCGCGAGATCTCTCGCTCCAGAACATCCAAAAATGCGGCGCGGTTCAGCAGACCGGTCAGCGAGTCATGCGTGGCCTTGTGCTCCAGCTCCTTTTGAATCATCTCCAGAGCGGCGTTCTTTTCCGCAAGCTCAACCGTGCGCCTCGCCACCAGTGCTTCCAATTGGCTTTGGTGCTCAAACAGAACACGCACCCGCCAACGCCATCCAAGTGTCACCAGTCCAGCGAGCACCAACCCGTAGAAGGCGAAGGCGCCCTTGCTTCGCCACCAAGGTGGCGAGACGATGATTTCGATGGTCTGCATGGAGGAGAATGCCCTGCCACTGTCGTCAAAGAGCTGGAACTGCAAGAACACATGGCGTGGAGTCGACTGCGCCATCCGGATGGATCCGTCCTTCAGGTCCTTCCAGCCGTCCAGATAGCCTGGAAGGTTGTACTTCAACTGAAGATCGGCCTGGTCCTCGTGCGCGGAAGCTCCCGCGCGGACCTCAATAATCGAGTTGCCGGAGGGAATTCTTAGCGGAGAAACCGGGGGAACCGAACGCCCACCAATGCTCACGGAAAAAATCTGGACGGCAAAGCTGCGTGTCAGCAGCGCTTTCTCCGGATCCAGCAGGTGCGAGAGACCTTCGCTGGTACCGATCCAGATGCTGCCATCTGCGTCCTCCATCAGCGACTGTTCATCGGTGTCGTTCCACACCAGTCCGCTGTGGGCATTCAAAGCGCTCCACCGGCCATCGTGCAGGACATCCACTCCCTGATCCCCGCTGAGCCAAATCCAGCCCCGCCTGTCCGTCAGGATCTGATTCACCTGGCGCGAGTGCAGAACCGGCCGCGCGATATGCTCCACCGCCTTCACCCGATGGCCGTCGAAACGGACCCGAATCACCCCGCCCTGCTCGACCGCGACCCAAAGTGCCCCTTCTTTGTCCATCGCCAGGGTGTCCATCCGCGAAAAGCTTGCCGCAGGAAGCGTCAGCTCTGCCGTCGAGCGCAGCGGGTCCACCCGGTACACGCCCTCAGTGCCTGAGACCCAGATCTGCCCGCTATTTCCCGCAGCCAGCTGTCTCACCGTATGGCCGCCCATGGGCAGAAAAGGCTCCGGCCGTGCATCCTTCTTGCCGGTGTGAAGGACAAACAGCCCTTTCGAGGTTGAAATCCAGAGATCGCTTCCGGTTGCAAGCAGGGTCACCGAATCCCCGGGCAGCGGGTACTTTTCGGGTTGCCGGGCTCCCGGGCGCAGCCGGTAGAGCACGGAGTGGACCAGAAAACATCGGCTTCCGTCCGATGTGCGCGCTACCGCGTACACCGTTCCGCGCAAAGCCTCCGTTCCTGCCAGGGGCCGGAATCGCTCCTGCCCGGCAGGCAATTGCACAATCCCTGCGTCGGTGCCGGCAAGCAGCCCACCTGCCCCGTCCCCGGCCAACCCCCATACGGCGTGGCTGGGCAAGCCCTCGGCTTCGGTATAGCTCTCCCAAAGGCCGTAGCCCTTCCACCTGGCGACACCGCTGCCCTGCAAGGCCAGCCAGACCCCGCCCACCGGGTCGACATACAGCGCGAAAATCTGCGCGCCCGACATCCCGTCGCGCTCCCCGAAAACCCGCCAACCGCTCGCCGTGTAAATGGCGATATTCTTCCCCAATGCGGCCAGAACCTGTCCGTGCCAATCTTCCGCCAGAGCCGGAAACTGGCAATCCAATCCCTGCTTTCCCAGCGGGCCCGTAACATCGGCCCACCTGCTTGACCCCGGAGTCAAACGCAGCAGATGAGACTGCCCGCGCGCCCACAAATCGCCATTGCTGGTCTCGAGCAAGGTCCGATAGGAATCCCTGGGAACGCCATCGTCTTCGCCCTCACGGATCAGCCGGCCAGCCAGCCATCGGCAAAGTCCGAGGTCGCAACCCATCCAGATTCCGCCCCGGGTCTGGATCATGGTGTTGATATGCAGGTCCCTGGGGAAATCGGGGTGTGCCGCAGAGAAATCCTCGGCTATCCACTCCGCCTGGCCATCCGCCTTGTTTCGCAATTGCACGGAACTGAAGCGATCGCCGGTCCGGACGACGATCTCGCCACCATCCAGTTCCACAATCTGGTTGAAACGGATGGTCGTGTCGGCGAGGCCCTTTACGGCTATCGGCTGGAATTTGCCTTTGTCTTCATAGAGCAGACTCTGCGCCGCAATCGCCCAAAGGTGCCCGGTTGAGCTTCTGAAGAGCAGCGTGACCGGTTCCTCGGGCACACCGGCCTCCGCACTGGCCGCCTGAAATTCAGTGCCGTCGAAACGATAGAGCCCGGCTTCTGTCGCCGCCCAAAGAAAGCCTTGCTCGTCTTCGCCGACGCCCCTTACCGCGAGGCTCTCCAAGCCCTGTTCCGTCCCATATACCTGAAACTGGGCATGCTGCGCTGGCGCGGGCCGGGGTTGCAGACTCAGCGCCAATGCCACCAGGGCTATGCTCGGATTTATGCTCGGAGGTATTCTCAACATGCGCGGCCCGTCCCCAGGATTGCCACTGCAAAGTTGTCGCATTGCCGGAACGGCCTATTGCTGCAGACCGAAAAATATGCAATATCTCCAATATCGACCAGATTCGCAGCCTTGAGAGTGAAAGATTCATGGCGAACGAAGGATTTCATCCGCGCGCTAGCGTAGCTCACAGGAATTGTGCAATTACTCCCGGCGGAAGCGGTTGGCGATCTCAAACTCTTCCCGCAGTTCGGGGGTGCGGAGGTTTTCGCGCAGATGCTGCAGGCGCTGTTCGAGAGCACTCAGAGCGACCTGAATTGCCTCGGTGTTGGTGTGGGCAATATCGCGCCACATGGAGTAGGGACTGGAGCCAAGCCGCGTCATCTCGCGCAATGCCCGCCCGCCCACGTCCTTCAACTCCGGAGCGTCGCCCACTTGCTCTTCCAGCATGGCGCTCAGCGCCGTGGAAAGAAACTGCGGCAGATGGCTGACCCACGCCACCAGCTCGTCGTGGCGCGCCGGGTCGACATCCAGAATCTTCGAACCCATCGCGGTTACCCACTCGCGCCAGCCCTTTACCAGGGCCGTTCCGTGCGGCGAGCGCTCAGCCGTGGAAGCATCCGAAAAAAGCCAGACCGCGCCGCGAAAAAGGTCCGCATCGCCCAGCGCCGCGCCGCCTCGCTCCTTGCCGGCCATTGGATGTCCGGGCAGAAACGCAGCCCGGTCGGCTCGATTGAAAAGGCGTTCGGCAGCTGCTGAGATCGCGCCTTTGGTGCTGCCTACGTCGGTCACCAGGTGCTCGGGGCCGAGGACGCCGGAGAGCTTTTCCATCCAGTCCAGAATCGAAAATACCGGCGTGGCCAGGAGGATGACCTGCGCGTCTCGGGCCGCTTTCAGCCCGTCCGGCTCGATGGCGTCGATGGCTCCGGCAGCAAGAGCGGTTTGCGCGCCATCTGCACCGCGGTTCCAGCCGACGATGGAGCCTTTATAGCCCGTCGCCCGCAGCGCCAGGCCCACCGAAGTGCCCAGCAAGCCGGTTCCGAAGATGGCGATGCGATCGATCATAGTCTGTATTCAGACTACTGCACTGTGTCGGCAGATCATTGGATCGTATTGCGACTACCCACCCGCAACATTATTAAGTCCATCTGGATCGCCCTTGCTCCCGCTCTCATCCGGATCATCCTTTCCTCCCGAATCTTTCAGGGTTTTCTTCAGGAAGAAATACAAACCAATCAAGAGGAGACCGCAAATGGCCATCCAACTGCCCATAAAGTACTTTTCGCGTCTGGCCGCCCCAAACTCCTGCAGCCTGGTTACCAGCACCGGTATGTGGGCATAATAAACAAGAACCTGCGCGCCAACCTCGCATCCTTGCGGAGTAATCGCAGTCTTGCATACATCGCTATCTTGTATGAGTCTGACGCCATCAATTTCAAATGCGTAATTGTAACTACTATTTTTTCCGCTGGATTTGTAAGCGATGACCCCAATCGCCGTGGCTTCTCTTTTTGCCGCTTCCCCGTACTCCCAGCCGAAGTAAAGCTGCATCGAGCCGACCAAAATCAAAATAGAGGCAAGGAGCAGCGACATCGGAGATCGAAAAAACATACACGCCCTCAATTGAAGAAACACGCTACAACGATACTTTTTCGCTGATAGTCGGAAAGCCGCTGGAAAATGCACTCCAGTCCACCATTCGAGTCAAGACGTAATGTGAATGATGGACCGAAAAGCGCTCCAGCAATGAATCAAAGCGTTCTTCCCACCGCTTGCGCCACCACTCTCAGCTCGACCATCAGCTTCTCGAACTGATCGAAGTAGAGCGTCTGCGCGGCGTCCGATGCGGCCTTGTCGGCCTGGGGATGGATCTCCACCAGGATCGCGTCCGCGCCCGCCGCGACTGCGGCCTTGGCCATCGGGGCCACCATGTCGCGGCGGCCCGTGCCGTGCGAGGGATCGCCGACAATGGGCAGGTGCGACAGCTTGTGCACCACCGGGATCGCCGAGATGTCCATGGTGTTGCGGGTGGACGTCTCATAGGTGCGGATGCCGCGCTCGCAGAGGATCAGGTCGTAGTTGCCGCCGCTGAGGATGTACTCCGCCGACAACAGCAGTTCCTCAATGGTGGCCGCAATGCCGCGCTTGAGCAGCACCGGCTTGCGGGTCTGCCCCAGTTCGCGCAGCAGGTTGAAGTTCTGGAAGTTGCGCGCGCCCACTTGGAAGCAGTCCACATAGGGCAGCATCGGCTCGATCTGCGAAATCTCCATGACTTCGCTGACCGTGGCCAGACCGTTCTCCTGCGCAGCTTCATGCATCATCTGCAGGCCGGGAATGCCCAGGCCCTGGAACGCATAGGGTGAACTGCGCGGCTTGAACGCGCCTCCACGGAGGAACTTCGCGCCGGCATTGGCTACACACTTGGCGATGGTGAAGATCTGGTCGTGATTTTCTATCGCGCATGGCCCGGCGATGACGGCAACCTGCTGGCCGCCGATGGTTGCGCCGTTGGGGAACTCCACTACCGTGCCCTCGGGGCGGAAAGGACGGCCCGCCAGCTTGTAAGGCGCGCTGATGCGGTGGACGTGCAAGACCCCGTCGAGCACCTCGAATTTGTTCAGGTCCATCGAAGGCGTGGGGCCTACGCCGGCCAGAATCGTCTGGCTGGTCCCTGTGGTGCGGTGAACTCGGAGTCCGGATTCCACCATCACGTCGATGACGGCGTCAATCTGTTCTTCGGTGGCCTTTTCCTGCATTGCTACGATCATTGCTTGTTCCCTGTCTCGGGCGTCGGTGCGCCTGTGTCGTGGCCCGGCGCTGTGGCCTGGGCTTTCCTCTCTGAAGCCAACTGATCCTCCTGCAGGGATCGCATCACGTCGATAATGCGCTCGTAGATATGGGTCAGCTCAATGTCCGGCAGTGGTCCCTTGTTGGCTGCGCGCACGTTGGCGTAGATCACCTTTTCGCGCCCCGGCTCATATACCGGCAGCGAAGTGGCGGCCTTCAGGTGCCCGATGCACAGCGCAGCGCGGGCCCGTTCGCTCAGCAATTCCACCAACTGGCGATCCAGAATATCGATCTGATCTCTTAATTCTTCGAGCGTCATTCCATCCTCGTGAGAAAGGCTAGCTACTAGCTGCTAGCTTTTAGCTTCTAGCCACCGGCGCGCGCAGGCCTTGCGAAGGGGCTGGCAGGTCGTGGACCAAGCCAATCCGGCTGATATCCGCAGGATCGAGCTGGTAGCTAGAAGCTAGTGGCTAGTAGCTGCAGTTTCTACCGGGCCAGCGCCGCTTGTGGCAGGCACAGGCCCTTGATAAATCGGGACACTGCGCCGGGCGCTGCCTCCGGGGTCGAGCGTTCAATGAGCTCGACGATGGCGCTCCCGATCACTGCCGCATCCGCGAACCGCCCCACCTGGGCCACATGCTCCGCGTTGCTGATTCCGAATCCCACGGCGATCGGCAGGCCACTTCCCGCAGGCCCCGACCATCGCCGGATGCGCGCCACCAACGACTCCGCATCGGAGGTCATGCTCTGCTGCTTGCCGGTGATGCCGACGCGCGAAATCGCGTAGATGAATCCCTTGCTGTGCTCGGCAATCGCCCTGAGCCGTTCGTCGGGACTGGTGGGCGCAGCCAGAAACACCGGCGCAAGCCCAACCCGATCCAGCTCGGCGAGGTATTCGCCGGCCTCCTCGACAATCATGTCGGTGGCCAGAACGCCATCCACACCCGCCGCCGCCGCATCGTCGGCGAATTTGCGCAGGCCATAGTGGAGCATGGGATTCAGGTAGCTGAAGATTACAAGCCCGGCCGCGGGCCGCTCGGCGCGAATCTCGGAGGCCAGTTGCAACACGTCCTTGAGGCTGATGTTTTGCGCCAGCGCGCGCTCCATGGCTCGCTGAATCACTGGCCCATCGGCGAGCGGATCGCTGAACGGGACTCCCAGTTCGATGACCGCCGCGCCGGCGTCAATCGCCTCGATGGCAATCGCGCGCGTCACTTCCAGGCTGGGATCGCCCGCCGTCAGATACACCACCAGCCCCGGCTTGTTGTCGAAACGTATCGCCATCTTCGTGCTCTGTCCCCTATATGCTCCGGAAAAACCCCGTCATGAACTCTGTATTGTCGCCATCAACTCTGTTTTGAAAGGGCACGGCTTTAGCCGTGCCGATAACGCCAATAAAATGAACTGGGGCTTTAGCCCCGAGGGAGTTTCCCTGAAGATCTGCCCCTTAAGCCCCCTGCAGATTCAGTTCGCGGGCCAGAATGCCCATGTCCTTGTCGCCGCGTCCGGAAAGATTCACCACCAGTATGTCACGCGAAGACATCGTGGGCGCAAGGCGCAAGGCCTCGGCAACCGCGTGCGCGCTTTCGAGCGCGGGCAGAATTCCTTCCGTGCGCGACAGTTTTACCACCGCGTCCAGAGCCGCGGTATCATCCTGCGAGACGTACTCCGCGCGGCCCGAATCGTGCAGCGCCGCGTGTTCCGGCCCCACCGACGCATAGTCCAATCCGGCCGACACCGAGTGCGTCAGCGAAATCTGCCCGTTCTCGTCCTGCAGAACGTAAGAGAAAGTCCCTTGCAGAACCCCGGGTTCGCCGCCTGCAAAGCGCGCAGCATGGTCGCCCAGCTTGGTGCTGCGGCCACCGGCTTCCACGCCGATCAGACGAACTTCCCGGGCGGGAATGAATTCATAGAACGCGCCGATAGCATTCGATCCGCCGCCCACGCAAGCGATCACCGCAGTAGGCAGCCGGCCTTCCACTTCCAAAATCTGCCGCTTCATCTCGATACTGATGATCCGTTGGAAATCGCGCACCATGGTCGGATAAGGATGAGCGCCGAGCGCGCTGCCGAGCAGATAGTAGGTGGTCCGCACATTGGTGACCCAATCGCGCATCGCCTCGCTGATGGCGTCTTTCAGCGTCTTCGATCCCGACG
>CAZQPY010000080.1:0-22875 GCA_964595345.1 uncultured Occallatibacter sp. | reverse complement strand
GTTCCACTTCATGTCGCCCATGGTGATCCACCAGAACCAGTCCTGGACGATGTTGTCGACGGGGATTTGCAGGGCGCGATATTTGGCGGCGACGGTCTCCAATTCCTTCTGCGACTCGTACTTGTTCTTGCACTGCCAGAAGCCGTAGGCCCAGCGGCCGAACATCGGGACTTCGCCAGTGAGTTGGCGATATCCGGAGACGATCTGATCCGGCTCGGGGCCGTAAATGAAGTAGTAGTCGATCTTGTCGGCGACTTCGGCGGAGAGATAGAGCGCGTGCACGAAGCGGTTGTTCATGCGGCCGCGCGAAGAATTATTCCAAAAGATGCCGAAGCCGTTGGTGGAGACCAGCAGGGGGATATCGATGTTGGTGTTTTCCTGCGATAGATCGACCGTCTCGCCGCGATAGTTCCACACGCCGGCCTGGTGCTGGCCGAGGCCGTAGAGGCCTTCGTGGGAGCCGTAATTGCCCAGCGAAACTTCGGCGTGGAAGGTCTTTTCTCCGTTGACCACGACGGGCTTGAGGGAGTGATAGCCGTCGGTGGCGAGCAACTGGCCGCGCGGCGCGGCGGCCATCTCTCCAGGGCCTGTGGCGACCTGGCCGGACTGGTTGCCCTTGCCGGGGCCGAAGTACATGATTGCGCCGGTTTCGCGGTCGACGACGGCGCGCAGGCCAGCGGTCGAGAGCGAGATGGAGCGCGCGTCGGAGGTCAGGTCGAAGGGCGCGGCGGGCCATGTCTTATTGACCACCACACCATCTGGAGTATGCGGCGCGGGAGCGGCGAGCGGAGAGTACGTAATGTGAAGAATGGCGGCGGAGTTGACGGTCAGGCGGAGCACTCCGTCCTTCTGGCGGATCTCGACGCCGTCGGGGCGCTTGTCGAAACTAACCACCGGGTTGGGAGTATTCCATTGCGCCAAGGCAAGGGGCGCGGCCATGGCGACGAGCCCCATAGCCAGGCAAAAGCGAATCAAGCGAAAACGTTTTATCACAGTCCTTCACTCCAGCCGCAAACGCGGACCGATCCAGTTTACGCTGGCCCTGCCCGGGCGGCGAATGCGGGATCGCCGGAAGGGGCTGAAGGGAGCGTGCGGGGCGGGCAGGGGGCCGTGTTGTTGAGATCACATCTTTGGCTGTTTGCGTTCGTGCTTTCCCGGGCCCCCAAGTGCGAGGGACCTGGGTCACCCGGCGAAGCACCCAATCGGGTTGCGGGAAAAGGATCATTGACGAAGTAGCCAACAGCGTCGATGGAATGGAAACGGGACCGCATTGGAAGCAAGCGACATTGCATTCGGCGCTGCAAGGAAATGCGCATGACCCCGCGCGGGCGGAGGAAAGAACGTGATACTTCTCACGCGCGGTACCGGTTTCGCGCGATAGACTTTCCGTTGCTCAAAATCGAGGTTCATTTGATGCGTATATTTTCCCGTTCTCTCTTGCTAATCGCTCTGGTGTCCCCGGCAGTGGCGCTGGCGCAATTTCAGAAGCCAACTGCCGAGGAGTTGAAGATGACGGCGGACCCCAGAACGCCGGGAGCGGCGGCGGTGTTCTTGAACGTGGAGCAGAAAGCGGACAACGTTTATCACTACGAGAGCTTCTACGCGCGGATCAAGGTGCTGACGGAGAAGGGCAAGGAACTGGCTACGGTAGAGATTCCTTACTCGAACGATGAGTACAAGCGCGAAGTGAAGGACATCCAGGCGCGGACGATCCGGCCGGACGGGACGATCGTTCCGCTGGTGGGCAAGCCGGCCGACTTGCTGGTGTGGAAGAGCGGGAGCTCGCGTTCCGGCAGCAAGGTATTCACGCTGCCGAGCGTGGAAGTGGGGAGCATTCTGGAGTACTACTACCAGATCCGCAACGACGATGGCTGGATTCTGCCGCCGAGCTGGGACATCCAGAGAACTTACCCGGTACGGAAAGCGCATTATGTGTTCACGCCGGGCTCGCCGGACATTCTGTATTGGACGGTTCTTCCCCAGGGGGTAACGGTCCACAAAGACATCACGGATAGATTCACGCTGGACATAACCGACGTGCCGGCAGCGCCAAATGAAGAGTGGATGCCGCCGATTTCCAGCTTCCTTTACAAGGTGTGGTTCTATTTCAAGAGCGTGTCGGTGGACGACTTCTGGCGCGTCACAGTGGAGGACTGGTCGAAGAGCGTGGATTCCTACGCGACTCCTTCGAAGACGCTGCACGCCGCAGTGGATAGCCTGCTTGCTCCGGACGACAGCGACCAGACCAAGGCCTTCAAGCTGTACAAGGCGGTGCAGGGCCTGGAAAACACCAGTTTCACCCGCGAAAAGAGCGAAGCCGAGCTCAAGCAACTGAAGCAGAAAGAAATCAAGAAGGCCGAGGACGTTTGGACGCAGAAGGGCGGCAACCGCGCTGAGATCGCACTGCTGTACCTGGCAATGCTGCGCGCGGCCGGTTTGAATGCGTCGGCGATGAAGGTGGTGAACCGCGACAATGGGCTGTTCACGGCGGGATATCTGAGCAAAGACCAGTTGGACGACTTCCTGATCCTGGTGAATCTGAACGGCAAGGAATTGGTGACGGATCCGGGCGAGAAGATGTGCCCGTTCCTTACCGTGAACTGGAAACATTCGGGCGCGGGGGGAATTCGCGAGGCTCCAACGCCAGGGCTGGCAACCAGCCCGATTCAGGCCTATGCCGGAAACAGGATCACCCGCACCGCGGATTTAACAGTGGACGAGCAAGGGAGCGTGACGGGGAGCATCCGGCTTGCAATGACGGGCCAGGAAGCGCTGTACTGGCGGCAGAAGGCGCTGCAGGTGGACGAGACGGAGCTGAAGAAGCAGTTTGTGGAGTGGATCGAGCCGACACTGCCGGAGGGCATTGAGACCAAATTCGATAGGTTTGGGGCGCTCGACGATCCCGACGTGGACTTGGTTGCCGGACTCACGGTCAGCGGCACGGCGGGAACAGCGACCGCGAAGCGCATGATGCTGCCGGGATCGTTCTTTGAGACCCGCAATCATGTGCCGTTTGTGAGCGAGGAAAATCGCCAGGAGCCGGTGGACATGCATTACGGCATTCAGGTGAACGACCGTGTGACCTATCATCTGCCGGAGGGTCTTGCAATGGAGGGCGCGCCGCTGGACGCCAAGCAGACCTGGGCGGGACGTGCGGCCTTCATCGCCAAGGTGACGGCTGGCACCAACCAGGTGACGGCCTCCCGATCGCTGGCGCGCGGTTTCACCTTCCTGCCGCCCGACGCTTACAAGGATCTGCGCGACTTCTATCAGAAAATGGCCGCCATCGACCAGCAACAGATTGTTTTGACGCGCACTGCAAACGCGAAAGGAAACTGACCATGCGCTTTTTCTCGACTCTACGAATTGCGGTCCTTTCATCGATCTGTGCTGCGCCGCTGCTGCTGCATGCGGAGTTTCAGGCACCCACCCCGGAAGAACTCAAGATGACCGTCGATCCGGCTTATCCGGATGCTGCGGCCATTGTTCTGAACCGCGAAAGCAAATGGGACGATGTCCTCCACTACCACAGCGAGTATCGGCGAATCAAAGTGCTCAAGACTTCCGCCATAGAATTGGGCACCGTCACACTCGGATACTTCAAAGAAGATGCAGTGATCGATCCCGTGGAAGGAAGGACCATCCATGCCGATGGAACGGTGATTCCATTCAGCGCGAAATGGGAAGATCTTCGGGCCCGCGAGGGGTCGAGCGAGTATCACAGGGTTGCGTTTACGCTGCCTGGTGTCGAAGTGGGCAGCATCATCGAGTACCACTTCCTGATTCACTACCATCAGGTCAGCACGATTTACGCACATGTGCAGCCGCCGGATTGGGAGCTACAGGGGCGCATTCCTATCCGCGAGGAGCATTTTGTCTACAATGCTCCGCCCAGCCTGTTCACGAACGAACCAGCCGGAAGGCGCATGAACGAGAAGAGCGGCAGATTGCTGCCCCAACATTCCTATGGCATCTACGACCGCCACCACAATCCGCTGACAGACATGCTCTGGTATACAGACCTTCCCAATGGAAAAAAGCTGGCTCCGAACACGCTTGGCCAGTTCAGCCTGGAATTGACTGACATGCCTCCGCTGCAGAATGAGGACTGGATGCCTCCCATCGAGAGCCGGCGCTACCAGGTGAAGTTCTACATGACGGCCCAAACCTCCGGCGCGGAGTATTGGCGCGACGAAACCAAAGACTGGCTGGAGGACGTGAATCAGTTTGCCGAGCCGACCAAGGCCATCAAGGATGTTGCGGCAAGCCTGGTGGCGGCGGGCGATAGCGATCTGGATAAGGCGAAAAAGCTGTACGCCGCCGTCGAGGCCCTGGACAACACCGACTTTTCGCGCAAGAAGAGCGAGGAGGAGTTGAAGGAAGAGGGCTTGAAGCCGGCCAAACGCGCCGAAGACACCTGGCAGCAGAAAAGCGGCAACGGCGATGATATTGCGATGCTCTATTTGGCACTGCTGCGCGGCGCGGGGTTGACGGCCTATCCGGCCAAAATAGCTGACCGGCGCTCTCGCGTCTTCGATCAAAACTATCTCAGCTTCCGCCAGTTGAACGCGCTGGTAATCGTGCTCAACGACGGAGGCAAGGAGATCGTGCTCGATCCGGCGGAGAAGATGTGCCCCTTCGGCGTGGTGAGTTGGACGCACTCAGGCGCGGGAGGCGTGCGCCAGACGGACAAGGGAAACGGACCGTGGGTTACTCCGCTGTTGCTTTTCTCGATCAATACGGAGACCCGCCGCGCGGAGCTGACCGTCGGTGCGGGCGGCGAATTGAATGGCAAGCTGCAGTTCTCGTTTACCGGGCAGGATGCCTTGCAATGGCGGCAGAACGCGCTACGGGTGGATGAAGCCGAACTGAATCGCCAATTTGAGGCGTGGATAACCAGCCAAATTCCTGTGGGAATGACGGCGCATCTGACTCGCTTTGCCAAACTGGACGATCCGAATTCCGATCTGGGTGCATATGCCACGGTGACTGGGATACCTGGTGGAGCGACGGCCAAACGCATTGTCTTGCAAGGATCGTTTTTTACCACTCCCGACAAGCGGACCTTCACCGAGCAGACGAACCGGACGCAGCCGGTAGACATGCACTACGCACTGCAGGTAAAGGACGGGGTTCTCTACCACCTGCCGGCCGGATACACAGTGGAGTCGCTGCCCCAGGCAGCGCCGATCAGCTGGACTGGAAAGGCTATGTTGCAGATGAAGGCTACTGCCACGGGCAATGATGTGTTGGTCACGCGTACCCTGGCCCGGGCATTCACCATTCTGGGCGCCGACGAATATAGCCAGCTGCGCGATTTCTATCAGAAGGTGGCGGAGGCCGATCAGCAGCAACTGGTGCTGAAGCTCTCGCCCGAAACAAAGGGAAACTGATCATGCGTAATCATTCGTTTTTGCGAATCGCCACCATTGCCTTGAGTTGCGTTGCGCCGATGCTGGCGTATGCGCAGTTCCAAACCCCGACGCAGGAAGAGCTGAAAATGGCCGCGGACCCCAAGAACCCGGGAGCGGCGGCGGTGTATCTGAATGTGGAAGAGGTCGCCGACGACAACCAGGGCTTCCAAAGCGTTCATGAGCGGATCAAGGTGCTGACGGAAAAGGGCAAAGAGCTGGCCACCGTTGAGATTCCCTATATGAAAGGCAATTGGAAGATCTCCGACATCAAGGGGCGGACGATTCATGCGGATGGAACGATTGTGCCGCTGGTAGTGAAGCCGGAAGACCTGATGATCGTGAAGAAGGGCGACAGGCAGATCGAACAGAAGGTTTTCACCTTGCCGAGTGTGGAAGTGGGCTGCATTCTGGAGTATTTCTTCAAGCAGGACCTTGGCGACTACCGCATTTCCTCTCCGTTCTGGGAGATTCAGCGGCGCTACCCTGTGCAGAAGGCGCACTACGAGTTCACGCCGTTCCGCACGTTTATGCACGGAGACCAGAGCCACACGGAGAGTTATGTGACAGATGGCCACGGCAACCCGGCGAATCAGCTGATGTGGTGGCCGGTGCTTCCCAAAGGCGTGAGCGTGCAGCGCGATGCGCTGGGCAACTTCAGCCTGGATGTGGCGAATATCCCCGCTGCGCCGCACGAAGAGTGGATGCCGCCGCAACGCAGCCGGGACTACAAAGTGCTTTTCTACTACACCAGCGCGCACTCCACCTCAGAGTTCTGGAGCCAGGAAGGCAAGTACTGGTCGAAGGACGTGGACCACTTTGCTGAAGCTTCCAAACCGATCAAGGGAGCGGTGAACGAGTTGGTGCAGCCAGCGGACAGCGAACTGGACAAGGCGAAGAAGCTCTACAAGGCTGTGCAGGCGTTGGACAACACCGACTTCTCGCGCAAGAAGGGCGAGACAGAGCTGAAGGAACTGAAACAGAAGGAATCCAGACGGGCGGAGGATATCTGGGGGCAGCGCAGCGGCTCAGGTGAGCAGATCGCGATGCTGTATGTTGCGATGGCGCGCGCGGCCGGACTGCACGCGTTTGCGATTACCGTGGCCAATCGTGAAGAGAACGTCTTCGAGCCCAGCTATCTTTACACCGGGCAGTTGGACGAGACGCTGGTGGGCCTGACCATCGACGGCAAGGAAATCTACGTCGATCCCGGCGAGAAGATGTGCCCGTTCGGGCAATTGCATTGGATGCACTCCAGCGCCAGCGGAATGCGCCAGACCGGGGACAACAATTTCCTGACCGAGCTTCCGGGGCAGAGCTATGTGGACAACAAGCTGATCCGCACGGGCGAGATCAACGTGGATGCGCAGGGCGCAATGACCGGGATTCTGCAGATCGGCATGAGCGGGCAGGAAGCCCTCTATTGGCGGCAAAAGGCGCTGCGCGACGACATCGACGAAGTCAAGAAGGAATTCGACAAGTGGCTGGAAGATCAGGTTCCCGAGGGAGTAAATGCCCACGTGGATCACTTCCTTGCGATGGACAATCCGGACGTGAACCTGGTCGCCGTGATCAAGGCGCAAGGCTCGCTGGGCGCGGCGACGGCCAGGCGCGTGATGTTGCCGGGACTGTTTTTCGCCACCCGTAGCGGGCATCCGTTTGTGAACTCCCAGGATCGCCAAACGATCGTGGACATGCACTATGCGGTTCAGATGACAGACCAGGTCACTTATCACCTGCCGGACGGAATGAGTGTGGAAGGCGCACCTGGGGACGACAAGTTCGGGTGGCCGCAACACGCGGCATTCACCATCAGGGCCGCACAGGCGCCGGGCAAGATCACCGTTGCGCGGCAGCTTTCGCGCGCGTTCACATTTGCCACCGCAGCGGAATACCAGGACCTGCGCGGCTTCTACCAGAAAGTTGCGGCTTCTGATCAACAACAGATTGTTCTGACACGTACCGCAAGCGAAAAAGGAAACTGATCATGCCGAATTACTCGCAAATGGCTTCTCTCTCTGTTCGACTGCTGCTGGCCGGCGCGGTGATGCTGGCAGGCATTCCTTCAACCGCCGCAAACCTTTTCGGAAACGACAAACAGAACTTCGGCAAAGACAAGCAGGATCTGCCGCAGTGGGGCCTGGACGCTGCCAAGACGCCTATCCCGGCTTACGTTGGTGACGCGCCCTCGGTGGTCTTGTATGACGAGTACGTGGAGACCGTGGACGAGCAGGGACGGGCGGTGGAGCGGGAACGAACCGTACAGCGGGTTCTGAAGCCGCAGGGCCGCAGCGCCACATGCGGGGTGGAATACGACGTGGACGAGAAGGTGAACTACTTCCGCGCGTGGACAATCGCGGCCGACGGCAAGCAGTACCAGGCGCGGGAGAGCGACTTTGTGGAAGAGGGCGACACGAGCGTTCCAATCATGCTCTCCACCAGCAAAATGGTCATGGCACACCCGCCCGCCGAGGACGTGGGCGCAACGCTGGTGTGTGAGTCGGAGGAAGTGATGGCTCCCTACGCCCAGGAAAAAGTGTGGCGCTTCCAGGGCGATGTGCCAGTGGTCGACCAGGTGCTGGAGGTAGACTTGCCGCCGGGCCGCGCGCACAGTGAGTCGTGGCACCAGTTCGCGGCGGTCAGGCCAACGGAGGTTTCGCCCAACCACTGGCGCTGGGAGATCAAGGACCTGCGCGCACTTGATCTGCGCGAGGTGAAGGTGAGGCCGGAGTGGGCGGTGCTGTCGGCGCGCATGTCGGTGTTGTGGGGCGATGGAGCGGCCCAAGGCAAGGACAGCCAGTGGAAGGCGCTGGGGCAGTACTATACCAACCTTGAAGATCACCGCCCCGATCCCTCACCGGAGATCACGGCCAGGGCGCAGGAACTGGTGGCCGGTGCGCCGGATTTCTATTCCAAGCTGAGAAACATCACCGAGTACATCCAGAAGAACGTCCGCTACTTCATCGTGGAGCGGGGCATCGGCGGCTGGCAGGCGAACCATGCGGCAGATATCTTCCGCAACAAGTACGGCGACTGCAAGGACAAGACGACGATTCTGATTTCGATGCTCCAGGTAGTCGGGATTCATGCGGTATATATGCCGGTGGACGACCGGAGGGGTTTTGTGGATCCCGACGCGCCTTCCTTGTACGGCAACCACATGATCACCGCCATCGAGGTTCCCGCCGATGTGCAGGACCCGCGGTTGAAGGCGATCGTCACGGCAAACAGCGGCAAGCGGTACCTGATCTTCGATCCGACCAACGAGCACACGCCGGTGGGCAATCTTCCCTATTACCTGCAGGGAAGCTACGGGATTCTGGCTGCCGGTGCGTCAAGCCAGATTGTGGGACTACCAGTGCTGGCCCCGGACGCGAACGTCACCACGCAGAAGGGAAGCTTTGCGCTCGAGGTCGACGGAACGCTGAGCGGAACGGTTGATTCGGTCCATGCAGGGACTTTTGGAGCCGACTTGCGCATGCTGATCAAATACACCGACGAGAAGGAGCGGCGCGAATACTGGGAGAAGCGGGTGGCGGAGACGCTGCCCGGGGTGACGCTGGATTCGTTCACCTTCAACCAGCCGACCAACCTGGACCAGCCGCTGGAGCTTCACTACAAGGTGACGGCGAAGCAGTATGCACACCAGGCCGGGCCGCTTATGCTGGTACGTCCGCGGGTGCTGGGCACCCATGTGCGTCCGCTGGACGACAAGCCCCGCGTCTATCCCATCGACCTGAACGCCACAGGATGCTGGAAAGACAGCTTCGACATCGCATTGCCGGCCGGATATGTAGTGGACGAGCTGCCGGATCCTGTGGATGTGAATCTGGATTTCGCCAGTTATCACTCGACAGTAAAGGCCGAAGCGGGCCATCTGCACTACGAGCGCGCATACGAAGTTCGCAAGGTTGACATCCCGGCCAGCCGGGCCGGGGAGTACCGCAAGCTGCAAGGAGCAATCCTGTTCGACGAGAAAGGGAGCGCGGTGCTGAAGAAGCAGTAACCTGATTTTGATGCGGTGATTTTGGACCAGTGCGACAATCGGGGAAAGAAAGCGAGGGCCCGGCCGGCGAGAGCTTTGGCCGGGCCTCTGCATCGTTGGGCAGCTGTTTTTCATCCACTGAGAAGGCCTACCTTCATCCAAATACGCCAGGGCCAGGAGCACGTCCTCATGAGTTCCCCTCTTTTTACCTCTTTCGATTTACGCAGTGTGGAGTTTGCCAACCGCATCGGAGTCACACCGATGTGCCAGTATTCCGCCGAAGACGGGTTTGCCAACGACTGGCACCTGGTGCACCTGGGCAGCTTTGCCAAGGGCGGCGCGGGGATGGTGATTCTGGAGGCCTCGGCGGTAACGCCGCAGGGGCGCATCTCGCCGGGGGATCTGGGCATTTGGAAAGACGACCATATCACCGGCCTGGCGCGCATTGCGCGCTTCGTGCATGGGCAAGGCGCGCGGGTGGGGATTCAGTTGGCGCATGCGGGCCGCAAGGCGAGCATGGCGATTCCCTTTGGCGGGGAGCGGCTTCTGACGTTAGAAGATGGCGGCTGGGAGACGATTGCTCCCAGCGCCGTGGCTTTTTCGGAGAGCACTTCCCTGCCCCAGGCGCTGGACCAGGCGGGGATCGACTCTGTGGTGACGGCCTTCCGGCAGGCGGCGCGCCGGGCGCTGGAGGCAGGCTTCGACTTTGTGGAGATTCACGCGGCGCACGGCTACCTGCTGCATGAGTTTCTTTCACCGCTGGCCAACCAGCGGACGGATTCCTATGGCGGAAGCTTTGAGAACCGGACGCGGCTGACGTTGGAAGTGGCGTCCCAGGTGCGCAAGGAGTGGCCCGGGCAACTTCCTCTTTTCGCGCGTATCTCCGCAACCGACTGGGCGGAGGGCGGCTGGACGCCGGACGAATCGGTAGAACTGGCGCGGCATTTCCGTCGGGTGGGCGTAGACCTGGTGGATGTTTCGACGGGCGGGCTGGTGCCGTACGCGCAAATTCCGGCAGCACCGGGCTTCCAGGTGCAGTTTGCGGCGCGGGTCCGGCGTGAGGCGGGCATCCCGACGGCCGCCGTGGGTCTGATCACGGACGCGAAGCAGGCGGAAGCGGTGGTGACCAACGGCGAGGCCGACATTGTCCTGATGGGCCGGGAACTGCTGCGGAATCCCTTCTGGCCGCTGCATGCGGCGGCGACGCTGGAGGAGAAGGCAAGCTGGCCGGTGCAGTACCTGCGCGCCGCTCCGCGCGGATCGGTAGCACAGATGACGGTCCGCAGCGGAACGAGCCGTCCACGTTAACGGCGGGGATAAGTGCGGGACGCCGGTTGCGCGACATAGCGGGAAAAGGAACCAATCTGGAAAAGGAACCAATAAGGTTACTGCGATTTTGCTCCATTTATTGTGCAGAACTGTCTTATACTGCGGGATGAGCAGGTTTTTCACAGTGAACCGATTTCTGCTCAAAGAACCTATGGCACCGCAACTCGCGCAGAAGGCCGGAAACGATTCGTCCGTCATTCCCGATCGGTTGTATTTCCGGATCGGGGATGTGGCGCGGATCTGCGCGGTCAAGACCTACGTGCTCCGCTTCTGGGAGACCCAGTTTCCGCAGCTGAGTCCGAATAAAAGTGGGACCGGCCAGAGGCTGTACCGGCGCAGGGACGTGGAGACGGCGCTGGAGATCAAGCGGCTGGTGCATGGGGAAGGTTTTACTCTGTCGGGCGCGCGGCAGGTTCTGGGGCATGCGCACCGACGGCCGGAGCCGCAGGGGTTGCTCCCGCTGGAGCAGAGTCAAGCCCATGAACACGATGCCGTGGCAGCCACCATCGAGCATGCGCGCGCGGAACTACGCGAGATTCTAGGCATGCTTTCGGCAACGGAAGCGCGGCCTCACAAGCGGCGCGGACGACTGGCGACCCTGCCTTCGCCCAGCGCGGAACTGCTGTTTCCGCAATCCTGAACCAACCCACATCAATGGCTGCGCTGAGCCGGCATCGACCTGCATACAAATGCGCGTGTGCGAACCCATTTGCTCGGGATCGCCGCCGCTTCGTTTGACGCGCAAGGACGCGGCGTTATCCTGTTGAGGACACATGCCCAACGCCGAGACCACAGGTTCCATGAACGATTCGACAGCCTTTAAACCCCTTGCTCGCCGCAAGCGACGCTGGCTGCGGATTTTGCTGGGTGCTGTGGCCGGCGCTGTTGTATTGCTGAGTCTGGCGACTGGCGCTGCCTGTTGGTGGATCCGATCGGCAACAAAGGAAGCTTTACCTGTGCTGGACGGAGAGATTCATCTGGGTGGGGCGGAATCGGGCGGGTTGTTCGCGCCCGTAACAGTCAAGCGCGACCAGCACGGAGTGCCGCACATCGAGGCCGCCAGCGAGACGGATCTTTTTGTTGCGCAGGGATACGTGACCGCGCAGGACCGGCTGTGGCAGATGGACTTGCTGCGGCGCAATGCCAACGGAGAACTGGCAGAGATCTTTGGCCCCTCGCAATTGGCGCATGACAAGGCGCAGCGGGTGTTGCAGATGAGGGTGACAGCGCGCCGGATCTATTCCAATTTGTCTGGAACGGACCGCGCCAGGCTGGACGCGTATGCGCGGGGAGTGAACCTCTTTATCGCTCAGCATCAGGCAACGCTGCCGCCGGAGTTCCGCTTGCTGTTCTACCGCCCCCGGCCGTGGACGGGTGAGGATGGCATCAGCGTGGGCCTGACCATGGTGCAGGGACTGGACACACATTTCGACACCAAGCTTGTGCGAGAGCGCATTGCAGCCAAGCTGAACAACGCGAAGCTGGAGGCGGACCTGTACCCGGTCGGCTCGTGGCGCGATCATCCGCCGACCGGTGTCACGGTGAAGACAGTCCAGCCGCAGGCCGCTCCCAAGCCGGCCAATGACGACCCGGATGAGGACGACGACCGGATGCAGACGCACGTGACCCGGCCTGCGGATGCGCCTGCAGGGATGGAAGATCCGCACCGCCTGCGCCGGGTACTGGGCCTGCCGGATTGCGATGGGTGTGCTGCAGGGTCGAATAACTGGGTGATCAGCGGGCGGCACACGGCCAGCGGCATGCCGCTGCTGGCGAACGACATGCACCTGAGCTTGCTGGTTCCGAATATCTGGTACATGGCCGATCTTGAAGCGCCGGGCTATCACGTGACCGGGGTGACACTGCCGGGAACTCCGGGAGTGATTGCCGGGCACAACGAGCACGTGGCTTGGGGATTCACGGCGCTCTATGCCGACGTTCAGGATCTGTATATCGAGAAGCTGGACGGCAAGGGCAACTTCGAAGGCAACGACGCGCAGTGGCATCCATTGATGGTGGATCGCGAAGTGATTCACGTGCGCGGCGTCAAGGATGTGGAGCTGGATGTACAGTCCACCGAGCACGGGCCGTTGCTGAATCCGATCTTTACGAAGGAAAATCGGGCGATCGCGCTGAAGTGGACGCTCTTCGATCCATCGCTGAATGCCCTGCCTATCTATGAAATCGACAAGGCGGGCAACTGGGCGGAGTTCAGCGCGGCGCTGGAGAAGTGGTGCTGGCCGACACAAAACGTGGTGTATGGCGACGACCAGGGGCATATCGGTTATCACGCGGTGGGCAAGGTGCCGATCAGAAGCATGTTATCGGTTAAGCCTCTACCCCACGATGTCATGAATTTTCGGTTTGAGTGGGGCGATGCCAATTTCCGCGCCGGCCAGCGTAGATCCCCTTATCTTCCCTTCGAGCAGTTGCCGAATGCGTTCGATCCGCCATCGGGATTTCTGGCGACGGCCAACTCCAACGTGACGAGCGAGAAGTTCCCCGCTCCACTGACAAAGGAGTGGATCGATCCCTACCGCGCCGAACGCATCTACAAGATCTTAGAAGGGCGCGACCAACTTACGCCGAAGGACATGCTGGCGGTGCAGACAGACATCTACAGCGAAGCGGACCAGGAGCTAGCGCACCGCCTGGCCTCGGCCATTGACCACGCGGACAAGACGAGCGCCCAACTGCGCGAGGCAGCCGACCTGATGCGCAACTGGGACGGGCGGCTGAGCACGGATTCGGCGGCGGCCTCGCTGCTAACCAAGACGCGCGGCGAGTTGTGGATGATGCTGCTGGAGCCGAAACTGGGCAAGCCGCTGGCCGGGGTCTATACGTGGGCGGAGAAGAACTTTGCCCAGGAAGAGATCGTGATGCACGGCGGGCCCGAGTGGCTTCCGACGAAGTACAGGAACTGGGACAATTGTCTGGCGGCGGCGGTGCGGAAGGCGATGAGGAAGGGCCCTGTGTTCGGCGATGTGGGCAAGTGGAACTACGGCAGCTGGCATGTGGTGGACCTGGAACACCCGCTGGCGGCGATACTTCCAGACCTGGGGCATTTTGCCGGGACAGGCCCGCTGCCGTTAAGCGGCGACAACACGACTGTGAAGCAGGTGGGCCGCGCCTTCGGGCCGTCGCAGCGCTTCACGATGGACTGGAGCAACGTGGACGGATCTACGGAAGACATTGTGCTGGGCGAAAGCGGCAACCCGCTGTCGCCTTATTTCCGCGATCAGTGGCAGGACTACTACCAGGGCAAGACATTCGCGATGCCGTTCACGGCTGCGGCGGTGAACAGGCAGACGCGGCATACGCTGCGGCTGACACCTTAAAAGCAGGGAACAGGGAACAGGGTTCAGGGGTCAGGGACTAGGGAGTAGGGAGTTGAACTGCGTGACACGGGTGAGGAGTGGTGGACGATGAGCTTTTTGAATCCGCTCCGCAATGCCGGTGGAAGGGCTTCCGAGGTCTCGACGCCCAAGGCTCGGAAATGGGCCTTTGTCGGCCCGCTTGTCGTGCTGCTGGCGGCGCTGCTGGCGGTTGCTCCGGAGCTGATTCACGGCCCTTCGTGCGGGCATGACTTCGACTTCCACCTGGCTTCGTGGCTGGACGTGCAGAGTGCGTGGCAGCACGGGCTGTTTTACCCGCACTGGGCTCCGAGCGCCAACTTTGGGGCCGGTGAGGCGCGTTTTGTCTTCTATCCGCCATTGACCTGGATGCTGGGCGCGGCGCTGGGGCTCATTCTGCCCTGGACGCTGGTTCCGGCCACGCTGACCTTTCTTCTGCTCGCAGGGACAGGACTGGCGACCCGGGCACTGGGCGGGGAGGCGCTGAGCGACGGCGCGGCGACGCTGGCGGGGTGTGTGGCGCTGTTCAGCGGCTATTCGCTGTTTACCGCCTATGAGCGGACGGCATTTGGAGAGCTGGCGGGCGGGTTCTGGGTTCCGTTGCTCCTGCTGTTTGCGCTCCGCTGGATCGATCCATTGCAAGCAGTGAGCGCTCGGCGAACTTTCCCGCAGGGGCTAAAGCCCAAGGATGAAGCCGGTGCTTTTGCGGCACGACTAAAGTCGTGCCCTGTTACAAAGCAACAGATCGCGGGAGAGAACCGGCAGCAGGTGGCTGGAGAAGCAAAGCAACAGGTTGCAGGAGGAATTGAACAGCAGGTTGCGGGAGAGACTTGGGGCACTTCGAGCATCTTCGCGGCAGCGATTCCGTTGGCGCTTGTGGTGGCCGGAGCGTGGCTTTCGAACGCGCCACTGGGGGTGATGGCCAGCTATTTGCTCGCCTTTGTGGCATTGATTGCGGCCGCGCAGGCCCGTTCCTGGGTTCCACTGATCCGCGCGGCGCTCGGCACGGGTATGGGTCTGGCCTTGTCGTCGTTCTATCTGATTCCAGCTGCCTATGAGCAGCGTTGGGTGAATATCGCGCAGGCCACGGACGATCCCGGCGAGCGGATCGAAAACAGCTTTCTCTTTGGCCGTCACGCGGACCCCGCGTTGGCGTTGCATGATGTGGAGTTGCACCGGGTCTCGTGGCTGGCGGTTTCCATGCTGGCGGTGGCGC
Organism: uncultured Occallatibacter sp.; assembly: GCA_964595345.1. Taxonomy (GTDB): domain Bacteria; phylum Acidobacteriota; class Terriglobia; order Terriglobales; family Acidobacteriaceae; genus Telmatobacter. The sequence goes on along the minus strand of CAZQPY010000080.1, from coordinate 7,581 downwards.
TGGTTGGGATCGTTTTGCTCTGGTGGCGAGGTAGTGAAGAGGATTTCGCGCCTTATGAGATACAGAGCAATGAAGAGAGTTTTCCTCAAGGGCTAAAGCCCGGTTCATTTTGGGGATCTTTAGCGGCACGAGTAAAGTCGGGCCCTTTCAAAGCATCCGTGTCGGCCCGCCAGGGGGCTCGCTCCCAGGCGGGAGGTTGCGCCTACTGGCTGCCGCTTGGGCTGATTCCGCTGGCGATTTTGATCCTGCAGCTGCCTGTTTCGCTGCCGGTTTGGAACCTACTGCCCAAGCTGCGCTTCTTGCAGTTTCCGTGGCGCTGGCTGGTGGCGCTGGAAGCGCCGATGGGGATCTTTCTGGCGGCTGCGGTGTGGCCGGGAGATCAGACGCGGCGGTGGGTGCGCGGGGCGGTTGCGGCGGGCTTCGCGATGCTTTTTGTGGCGATCTCGGTGTATACGGCGCGGAGCTTCTTTCAGGCCTGCGACGATGAAGACGCGGTAGCAGGAATGCTGAGCGTGTACCGGGCGGGCTCGGGATTCGCCGGGAGCGACGAATACGCACCAGTGGGCGCGGACAACACGCTGGCGGCGAGTGCCTTGCCGGGCGCGTGCTTTGCCAGCGATCCGATGACGCCGCTGGGCGTGGCACCGGTTGGCGATGCTCCGGCAGCCGAGGGCGACGAGGCGCCAACGCCCGTCTGGAAGGCGGGGCAGAACTCCTGCGCGGCCACTTTTGCGATGACGGCGCGCACTCCGGAGCATTTTTCCGTGGCGGGAACGGCGGCGCACGGCGGGTTTCTGATTCTGCGGCTACGCAGCTTTCCGGCATGGAGGGCAAGCCTGAACGGGCAGCCGGTGACGACCATGGCAGCGCGCGCGGACGGGCTGATCGCGGTTCCGGTGGTTGCCGGTAAAGTGGACCTGCGGCTCGATTGGGCGGCCACTCCGGATGTGCTGCTGGGCCGGTGGATCAGCGGACTGGCGGCGCTATTGATCACAGCGCTGTGTGCGCTGAATCGGCGTCGTAGCGGGGCTCGGTTATCATGAAGAACGATGAACGTTGACGTGAAAAAGCTGATTCAAGAGGGCGCGGAACTGACCGACCGCGCGCTGGAAGCCCTGCTTCCCACCACCGAAGTTGTGCCCGCCTCGATTCATGGGGCGATGCGCCACTCCACCTTTGCGGGGGGCAAGCGGCTGCGGCCGGTGCTGGCCATGCAAGCGGCGATCACAATTTCTGGAGAACTACCGGCCGGGATCGAGGAACTGGGCGCGGCATTGGAGATGCTGCATACCTATTCGCTGATTCACGACGACCTGCCGGCGCTGGACAACGACGATCTGCGCCGCGGCAAGCCGACCTGCCACAAGGCTTTCGGCGAAGCGATCGCGATTCTGGCCGGGGACGCGCTGCAGACGCGCGCGTTTGAAGTGCTGGCCGGGCTGCAGTCGCCGCCCGCGTCAACCGTGCAGATCATTGGATTGATTGCTCACGCCGTGGGTTCGGTGGAAGGCATGATCGGCGGACAGGTTCTGGATATTGAAAGCGAACACGTGAAGCCAACGCCAGAACTGGTGACGGCGATTCACCGCGCCAAGACGGGCGCATTGATACGTGTCAGCGTGGTGGCCGGCGGCGTGTATGCGGGCGCCACCTTGGAAGACGTGAAGCGGCTGACACTCTTCGGCCGCAAGGCGGGACTGGCTTTCCAGATTGTGGACGACGTGCTGGATATGACGGTGGATTCGGCAGCGCTGGGCAAGACTGCGGGCAAGGATCTGGCGACGGAAAAGGCGACCTGGCCGGCCGTTTACGGGATCGAGCAGAGCGAGCGCGATGCAGCCCGTTTGATTGAAGAAGCGCTTGCTGAACTGAGTCCTTATGGGAGCCGCGCCGATGGTCTGAAGGCGCTGGCTAAGTTCCTGGTGGAACGCAAGAACTAGTACTTTGATCGCGTGAGTTCGCGCTTTCCCAGGTCCGCACTGCGGAATCATCTGGAATGGGCTTTGGGCGCCACAGTTTGTGCTCTCCCCGGTCCCCAACTGCGAGGGACCGAGGCACCCAAGCTTGGCGGCCAATTGGGAGTGGGCTAACCAGCCTCTGAGCTTTCCCAGGTCCCCAAATGCGAGGGACCTGGGGCACCCATTTTCGTGCCGGGGTGAGCGGGGTAAACGCAGTTTTTATCTGGCCAGGATGCGGCGCAGGTCGGCGCGTTTGACGGCGAGGTCCTCGACGGTGCTCTGCACGCGGTCGGCGAGGTGCTGGGCTTCGTCGATATAGCCGGGGAGTTGCTCCCAGAGCTGGCGAATGGCTTCCTGCTCTTCGAGGAGCGCGAGCGCCGCGCCGGAGGCCGCAAGCACTGTGCCAATGCGCCTTTTGCCGGTGAGCAGCAGCAGGCCACCTGCAATGAGAGCGCCGCTGGCCACAATTCCGGTCCAGTCGGCGGACCCGCTTGCCTCAGCTTTCGATTCGCCCGGCGTGTTCTTTTTTGCAATCGGCACTACTTCCATAAAGTCTCCTTCTGCATTTGTCCCGCTCTTCCGTTTTCCTGCCTCGCGCATCCTGAATAGAAGCAGAGAACCATGAAATGCCTGGAGGCCCAAGAGCGGTACTCCCAGTATCGCGCGAAACCGCAGCAATGCGCCCGACGGTTGCGGGCCGGGAATCAACTACGTACCGGTATTCGCCGCGGATTTACCCGGCTCCGGAAAAAGGTAGTATCGCGGAATCACTAAAAAAATCCCTCCGGGGCTAAAGCCCACGATTCTTTCAGGGCGATTGCAGCACGACTGAAGTCGTGCCCTGACGCTTCTTGCCCAGCCGATGGCCTTATTCCTAGCCGCTAAGGCCGTGCCCCTTCAAAACCGAGGCCAGACCTTGCCTTTCCGTCGCGTTTTCAATCCAGGTCGAATTCGCGGAGGGGCTTGCCTTCGGGCGCATCCTTGGCCTTGCGAAGTGCCTCGGCGAATCGCTTTTCGAGCAGGTCTTCCTTGTTCTTTTCCGCGTCCATGGATTGGCGGAAAATGGACTCCTTTCGCTCGTCCTGGTCGCGCATAGCCTGCGCAGCGGTAGCCAGGTCCTCAAACGTGCGCTTGCGCGGCGCGGGAGTATGACTGACCACAACGCCAGTGGCCGCATCGATCCGGATCATCGCCGCGCAGTCCGGGCACGCAACTTCGAAAATCTTCTCTTTTGTCTTAGCCATTTCAATGAAGAATTGTATGCGTTCGCCGCAAGGAATGCACAATAGGTGTTTGCCGAGCCCAGCGCGGTTGTGGCGAACTGGTTGACGCGATGGAACATTCCGGGCAAACCGGCGTAGGATTCTGAGAACAGGAGTATGCGGCAGGCCAGCGGCGTGAACCGAGAGGCCGGGCGCGCCCTGCAATATGACCCAGGGCAAGAGCGGCCTGCGGCGAGTTTCACTCGGCCGCGGCCTGCGCAAGGAGAGCGATGAAGCACGGCAGCCTGGCACGACTCGGTATGATTCTGTTTTTTGGCATGGCCTTTTCTGCCGTGGGCGGGGCGCAAGCGCAGCTCGCGGGCGACTGGCAAGGAACTTTGACGGCCAACGGCACCCCGTTCCGCATCGTATGGCATGTGACCGCGGACAGCGGCGGGATCCTGACCTCGACGCTGGACAACCTGGACCAAGGCATCTTCGGGATCAAGGTGAAGTGGACGTCGGTGAAAGGCTCGACGCTGACTCTTTCCGTGGACGACACCGTGCAGATCAACGGAGAGGCCGTGCAGGTGATCGGCTCGTATGTGGGGACCTTGAGCGCGGACTCGACGGGGGTGTCCGGGATCTGGTCGCAAAGCGAACCCCAGGAACCGCCTGCCCAGTTAGACATGAAGCACGTTCCTGCGGTGATGACAGCCGATCCAGCGACACCGGCTGCAGCGGCCCAGCAGGTTCCGGTACCCATTCCGAGCCCGGCTCCGGGACCAAGTCCGGAACCGACTCCGGGCCCTGCGGCGGAAATGCAGCAGCGGGCACAGATTGCCGGCGACTGGCAGGGTTCGATATCTGCAGGCCCGATGCAGCTGCGCCTGGTGCTGCACATTCACGCAGCGCCGGATGGGAGCTTGTCGGGCACGCTGGACAGCGTCGATCAGGGCGCACTGGGCCTGCCGATCAGCGGGGTCGCGGTGAAGGACACGGCCTTTAGCTTCAATGTGGATACCGTGCACGGGTCCTATGCGGGAACCATCAGCAAGGACGGCTCGGGAATCGACGGAACCTGGACGCAGGGGATGCCGATCCCGCTCAACTTCAAACGCGCGGCCGCACAGACCCCGAAGGCCGAAGCGAAGCCCGCCGCGCCGTCGGAGATCGACGGCAGCTGGATGGGCACTTTGGACGCCGGCGTGGTCAAGATGCGCGTCATCTTCAAGTTCACCAACACGGCAGACGGGCTGACGGCGGTGATGCAAAGTCCGGACCAGAGTCTGGTGTGGATCAACGCGACGTCGGTGGCCAAGACCGGCAATACGGTGACCATCAACTTCAGCGGACTCGGCGCGTCGTATAGCGGGAAGATCTCAGAAGACAAGAGCTCGATCGACGGCAGCTTTACGCAGATGGGCCTGCCACTGCCGCTGATCGTCAAGCGGTCGAAAGAGTAACGCAGCGTGGAAACGACTCAGGCGGCGAAAGCAGGCCTGCAAGGAAGATATAGATCATGCTCCAGATCATTGCTCTTGTAGAGCTACTCCTTTGCTGGATTGTCTGGTCGCTTGCCTTCGTCAAACCGAGCAAGCAGGCGGCCGGGCAAAAAGAGGTGGCCAGCGCGCCCTCGTCCCGGCTGGGAATCCTTTTGGTCATGGTCGGGTTCCTTTTCGCATGGACTTATGTGCGGCCCGTCGGATTTGAGAAGTCCACGCTTGCGCTGATTGCCTCGATGATCCTGGGCCCTCCGGCGGTTGCGCTGGCGTGGTCCGCCACTCGGCACCTGGGCAAGCAATGGCGCTACAAGGCTGCCTTGAGCCAGGACCATGAGCTGATTCAGACGGGTCCTTACCGTTGGATGCGCCACCCGATTTACACCTCGATGCTGTGCATGCTGCTGGCGACGCTGACGGCCTGGACCTGGTGGCCGATGGCGCTGGGATCCTTGATCGCGTTTGTGGCCGGCACCGAGATCCGGGTACGCGCCGAGGAACGTTTGCTCGCTGAACGGTTCGGGGATTCGTTCGGAGATTACCGCGCGCGCACATTCGCTTTCATTCCGTTTTTCCGGTAGGTGCGATGACCTTCAATTCTGCCGGCTTGCACAGACCCGTGGAAGGCAATGGTGTGAATTTCATCTGGATGACGGACTCGCCGTTTTGCACCGCCCCTACGGGGCTCCGAGTCTTCGATGAGCCGCTCTCCCAGCGCTGAAGCGCTGGGAGAGCGTTTTTCGAGATGGTGTAGACCGGAATTGCGATCGGTATCCCACCCTTTCCGCAGAAAAACGCGGAAAGGATGGGGCACCCAGGTCTATAGCAAAAGCCAAAATGCTCTAATCACCGTTGCGCCTCCGGAGCGATAGAAGCAGGAACTGATTCGGTCAACAGATTGGCGCGAAAGAAACGGGAGCCAGTCCGGTCAAAAGATTGGCTTCAGGGGATTGCCTTGCGGCCTGTGGAGATACGGACAAACGCGGCGGCATTCGCAAGTTTTTTTTGACATGCATCGAAAATGTCTCATACGGTGAGATTTGAGAGCATTTTTCACTAAAAGTGGTGCAAAAATCCGGAATAAAAATGCCCGAAAAACTTGACAGCCCCTGCGCGGAATCGTCAGATTTGTCTGGAATTTGGCGGAGTTTCGCAATTCGCCAAAATAATACGCAAGGGGAAATCTCGGTAAAACAGTGGGGGGGGTGGGTCAGCCTCTCGAAGCGCAGGAACACCGAACGGGCTTGCGGACGATTCTCCCCCCCTTCATTCTGCGCCGGTACGTGGTAATTCTTTGCGCGGCAACGGAACTTCCGATTTTGCGCCTAAACGGGATGATTGGCATCCCACGCTGGAGCATCGAATCTGAAGTTCATCGAAGAACAACCGCAGATTCTTCGACTCACCACCCCCCCGAACTGGGAGACGTTCGGGGCCCCGTTCGCTCAGAATGACGGCCAATTTTGTATTGTGCATTTCAAAATCAGGACACAAGAATTCACGCGTCGTTTGTGGTTCTTCGAAGGGTGGCTTTTGTCCCCCCCCCACGGACGAGGACCTGTGCGCGAGAACCCCGTTGAGGAAAGAGCCACTTTATGTCAGCGGCTTCGGGGGGCACAGCAATTGTGGGGCGGCCGTAGCCGCAAGGACAAGAGCGCGGCGGAGGTGGGGAACCCAGCTTTGTGGGCTGGAGGAATCAGTTAGCCTGCGGGCAGGAAGAATGCCTCGACGGCGCGCATGGTGGATTCGGAGTCGAGGTGTGGGCGCTTGCCGTCGTATTTAGCTGCCCAGCAGATCTGGTTGACGATGTCGCGGGGATAGCAGGCGCGCAGTTCCTGCTTGAGAATGGTCCTGATGAAGTAAGTGAGGTCGCGGACTTGCGCCGCATCGAACTCCATGCTCCGCTCGGCAGCCACCCGGCGGAAGATCTCGGAGAACTGCTCATCGGTGATGGACCCAATTTTGATCTTGGTGTGGATGCGGCGCAAGAAGGCGGCATCCATGAGCTGGTAAGGGTCGAGGTTGGACGCGAAGACCACCAGCATCTCGAAGGGAACTTCGATTTTCATGCCGCCGGCAAGAGTCAGGAAGTCGATACGGCGATCAAGCGGCACCACCCAACGGTTCAGCAACTCATCGGGGCGAATGCGCTGGCGGCCGAAGTCGTCGATGATCAGGACGCCGTTGTTGGCCTTGAGCTGCATGGGGCCGTGATAGAAGCGGCTGATGGGGTTGAACTGCAGGTCGAGCATGTCGATGGTGAGCTCGCCTCCAACCTGGACGGCGGGGCGGTGACAGAGGACCCAGCGTTCGTCCCAACTGCGGAAGGCGGGCAGCTCGACGGGTTGATGCACGAGGGGGTCGAAGACGGTGATGGTTTGTCCATCAACGTCGATGGCATAGGGGATCCAGACTTCGTCTTCGGCGAGGACGCGGGAGAGAGTGGCGGCGACGGTGGTTTTGCCCGTCCCCGGTGGGCCGTAGAGAAAGATGGAAGAGCCGGAGTTGAGAGCGGTACCGAAGACGCGCTTCTGGCGGCTGTCGATCACCAGGTGCTTGAAGGCTCGCTCCACTTGGTCGGGGCCGACGACGACGTTGCGCACGCTCTGCTTGCGGACCTGCCCGACATAGCTTTTGAGTGTGACGGGGGCGGCGCCCGCATACTGGCTTTGTGCAAGCAGCTCGCCTGCACGCGCTCTGCCGGCGGTGGTGATGGAGATGAAGGGGATATTTCCGGTCATGCGCGAGACCTGGCAAAGCATTTCGGCACGCATGCGCTCAAACAACTGGAAGCCTACATCGAAGCTGAGGTGGATGTGGCGGGCGAGATCGAGGACCGAAAAGGGCCCGGATAGATAAAGGACCACGGCTGTCCGGTTAAAAGTCGAATAGATTCAATTGGTTGCGGGAGTCGTATAG
>CAZQPY010000079.1:0-23048 GCA_964595345.1 uncultured Occallatibacter sp. | reverse complement strand
TCGACGTGCAGATCACCCCGCTGGCGGCTTAATCAAGATTTGTTTCTTTTCAGGATCGGGTCCAACAAACAACGGCCGGGGAGGGGTCGCATCCAGCACACCCCCCAGGTGTATCACGGAGGATGCATGAGAAAGTCTTTTCGGGCCGCTTTGCTGTTCTGCTGTGGCCTTTTTGCTGTTGCCCTTCTGCCCGTTCACAGTCAATCTCCGCGTCTCAATCTCTATGTCCAACCCCTGCAGGCCGCCGATGCCGATCTCGCCAAATCCGTCCGCGAAAAGCTGATCGTAGAGCTCGAGAAGCGCGGCATCGCCGTCGTAGAATCCGGCGAGGGTGCGGACGCTGTTCTCTCCGGATCCGGGCTTGTCGAATCGCCGTATCCCACCAGCCTTGGACATCGCCCCAGCATCCGCATCCGTGCCGGAATGCGTCTGGTCAACCGCAAAGGCGTCGCAATTTGGGCCGGCGATGTCTCCAGCGCGCGCTTCGCCGTGAGCCGGACGGCAAGCTTCGTCGATAAGGCGGCCGATGGGGTCCAAGGGGCTCTCGCACAAGAGAGCAAGCGCCGCGCCAGCGAACCCGCCACACAAAAATAAAAGAGGGCGGAAAAGCTCCGCCCCCTCATTCAATTGATTCGTCCTTGATCCGTCCGGTCAGATCTCCATAATGATCGGCATGATCATCGGCCGCCGTCCGGTCACCTTCTGGATAAGACGCTTCAACTCTGCACGCACCTTCTCCTTGACCATCCCGTAGTCGGCCTTCTGTTCAACGCTGAGCCCGCTCAGTGTCTTCAGCACTGCCTCGCGCGCCTGGTCGGTGATGTCTGAGCCGCCAAACCCGCGCATGATCACTTCCGGCTGCTGCTCCACCTTGCCGGTGCGCTTGTTGATGCCCACCACGCAAAGCACAATGCCGTCTTCGGAAAGAATGCGCCGGTCGCGGATCACCAGGTCCTCCACCACGTCGATCGAAGATCCCGAATCGATGAAGATGCGTCCTGCCTGAACCTTGTCCTTCTTGCGTGCGTCGTCCTTGCTCAATTCCAGCACGTCGCCGTCTTCAATCACGATGACGTGTTCCACCGCGCCGGTATCCATGGCCAATTTGGCGTGTTTGCGCAGGTGGCCATAGCTGCCGTGTACCGGAATGAAGAACTTGGGCCTCACCAGGTTGATCAGCAGGCGAAGTTCGTCCTGGCTGCCGTGTCCGCTCACGTGGATCAGTCCGCTGTGCCCGTCGTCGTAAATCACGTTGGCGTCGCGGCGATACAGGTGGTCGATCACCCGGAAGATGCCTTTTTCGTTGCCCGGAATGATGCGCGAACTCAGCAGAACCGTGTCGCCCGGATCGATCTTCGCGTGCTTGTGGTTGTCCACCGCGGCGCGGCTCAGCGCGCTCATCGGCTCGCCCTGCGTGCCGCTGATCATCACCAGCAGTTGCTCGGGGTTGTAGTCGCGCATCTGCCCGGTGCCGATCAGCAATCCCTGCGGAATGTCGATGTAACCCAGGTCCTGCGCAATCTCCGTGCTCTCCAACATCGAGCGCCCCGCGATCGCCACCTTGCGCCCGTGCTTGCGGGCCAGTTCCAGCGCAATGCGAATCCGGAAGATCGACGACGAGAAGCAGGCGAAGAAGAGCTTCTTCTTGGTCTGCGAGAAGATCTCGTCCAGCCGCGGAATCACCGCCGACTCGCTCGGCGTGTAGCCCCGGCGATCCACGTTGGTCGAGTCCTGCAGCAGCGCCAGCACGCCCCGCTTGCCATACTCGGCAAAGGTGTGCAGGTCGAAGGATTTCCCATCCAGCGGTGCCAGGTCGATCTTGAAGTCGCCCGTGTGAATCACCACGCCCACAGGTGTTTCGATCGCATACGAAACCGCATCCACAATCGAGTGCGTCACGTGAATCGGCTCAATCGTGAACGGCCCGATAGTAAACTTCTGCTTGGGCGTGATCTCGATCAGCTCGATATCGTCCAGCAGCCGGTGTTCTTCCAGCTTGCCCTCGACGTAGGCCAGCGTAAACTCGGTGGCGTAGACCGGAACCTTGATCTCCGAAAGAATCCAGGGAAGGCCCCCGATATGGTCTTCGTGACCGTGCGTCAGCAAAATGGCGCGGACATGAGCCTTGTTTTCAATCAGGTAGGAGATATCGGGGACTACGATATCCACGCCGAGCAATTCCGACTCAGGGAACATCAGGCCCGCGTCGATCACGATAATGTCGTCTTCCCAACGCAGCGCCAGGCAGTTCATTCCGAACTCGCCCAACCCACCCAGGGGAATAATCTTCAGTTTTTTAGTTTGCATCTGTCCCTTCGATGCTACCACCACCTGCACTCACGCGGTTTTCCGCTCCCGACGGTCCCCTCGTGCGAGCGGCCGGAATTTTGGGTGGCTCGTGCTTCCACGATGAATGGGTGCCCCTGGTCCCTCGCAATTGGGGACCAGGGAAAGCACGAACCTCAACCGCAGTTCGCCCGCCCTGCGCGCAGCATATGGGTGCCCCAGGTGCCTCGCATTTGGGCACCTGGGAAACCTCGAACCTCGACCGGCGCGCCCTTCTGATCCCTGATCCCTCATTCCTGATCCGCCCTCCCCGCATTCGCTCCGACCTTCGTCCCGCGCGTCTTATGAGCGCGGGTCACGCGAAGCAGTTGCCGCGCCGCAGGCGCATCACTCCCCAGGAAACTTCACGCCCAGCGCCGTCCGCGCCGCTTCCAGCAGGCGCGCCATGCCGAGGGAAAGCGCATGCGTAATCTCCGGGCTTTCCGTCCTGCCAGTCCGGACCAGCTCGCAGAAGTGGCTGATTTCATAGCCGAATCCGCCCGCCAAATACGGCTCGTCAAGCATCACTTCTCGGCCATCGATGTAATGCACTGTCGCCCGCGCCGGATTCCACCAGTTCTCGTGCAGCGTCACAAAGCCCCGCGGCGCACAGAGCAGCGCATCCCCCTTGCTCAGCAGATCCAGCCCGGTATGCAGTTGCGCCATGCCCCGCTCGTGCTCCGTCTGAATCAGTGCAAAGGAGTCCACCCCCGAGGCCGCCAGCCTCCCCATCGTCTGCATCCGGATCAGCGGGCCCAGCCAGTCCAGCGCCAGAAACGCCTCATACGGCCCGATCCCCATGATCGCGCCCCCGCCCAGTTCGGCAAAGTGCAGCGGATACTCCGGCGCCAACGTCGAGTCCGAGTGACCGGCCCGCACCATCCCCACCGGCCCGATCGGATCTTCCTGCAAATGCCGCCGCAGCTTCCGGTAAAGAGGGAAGAACGGAGGCTTCATCGCCTCCATGTACAGCAGCCCCCGCCCCCGCGCCTCGGCGATGACCTCGCTCAGCTGCCGCTCGTTCAGCGCCGCGGGCTTCTCGCACAGCACATGTTTGCCCGCCGCCAAGGCCTGCAGACAGATCGCCGCATGAGTGTCCGGGTGCGTCGCCACATAAAGAGCATCCACATCCGCAGCGACCAGTTCATCGAGCGTGTTGAAAACCACCGGAACCGCGAACCTGTGCGCGTAGCTCTCCGCCCGCTCCCGGTTGCGCCCCCAGACGGCAGCCAGCGCAGCGCCTTCCACCGCGCCCAGCCCCTGCGCAAAGCGTGCAGCCGCCCGCCCCGGCCCCACAACGCCGAATCGAATCAACAGAGTAGGGTTCTTTTCGTTCTCTCGATCCATCGCTTCCATCGTACGCGCCACCACGCAGACGCAAGGAGCCCTCAACCGCGTAACCGATCCACAAGGTTTGAAACTGCACCCGGCGATACAGCCGCCAACCTGCCAACTCGCGATTCCCGCGCCAGCGGGGGCCAACTTGCCAAAATGAATCCAACATGCTTTAGTTGTTTGGATTGTTCAATTTGCAGCACCATAACGCTGGTGTTTTCCTCAGGTCGAGTTACCGCAGCAGCTCTTCCAGCGTGGTGCTCAGGTCCGTCTTTTCGTCGCGGTACTTCACAATCACCGGCGCATAGACGCTCAGCCCCCACTCCTGCCCCTTGCCCTTGTGCACCGCCCGCGAGCCGGGAACCACCACCGCGTTTTCAGGAATAATCAGCGGCATTTCGGCCGTGGCGCGTAGCACCTCGCCGGTTACCAGGTCATACACCGGCGTTCCCCGGGTCAGGATCGTGCCCGCGGCCAGCACCGCGCCCTGGCGCACAATCGTCCCTTCGTACACGCCCGTGTTCCCGCCCACCAGCACATCGTCTTCAATCACCACCGGGCTGGCATTCACCGGTTCCAGCACCCCGCCGATCTGGGCCGCGGCGCTCAGGTGCACCCGCTTCCCGATCTGCGCGCAACTGCCCACCAGGGCATGCGAATCCACCATCGTGCCTTCGTCCACATACGCCCCGGCGTTGATATACATCGGTGGCATGCACACCACGCCCTTCGCCACAAACGCTCCGCCCCGGATCGACGACCCGCCCGGCACAATCCGCACGCCGTCCGCGGGGCCAAAGTGGCGCGCGGGGTAGGTGTGCTTGTCCACAAACGACAGCCCGCCTGCCGGCATCTCTTCCAGGTGTCCCAGCCGGAATCCCAGCAGAATCCCCTGCTTCACCCACGCATTCACCCGCCAGCCGGTCGGCGACGACGAATCGGGGGATGCCGCGCGCACTTCGCCTGCTTCCAGGGCTGCGCGCAACGAAAAGAACGTTGCACTGGCGGTTGGATCTCCAAGCGCCGCCGGTCCTGCGGCAAAATGGCGCTCAACGGATTTCTGTAATTGATTGTTAGACATGGCAAATCGAGTGTAGCAAGCGATCCCCGCTCCAAGACCCCTGCGCTCATAAATGAGGAGATGAGAGTGCAAAAAAGTGGACTTGCCGCAATCGGGATCAAAATAAAAGAGCGGAGCACGCACATCGCATGCTCCGCTCTTCGGGGGAGGGCTGAGGGGGAGGGCTGAGGTAGATTCCGGGCCGCCGCCTCGAGTCAGGCCGCGGGCTCCTGGGCCAGTACTGCTCTCGCCTGGCCGTTGTGCGAGACGGGTTGCAAGCGGAAGGAGTTCTTCCCCGCCGGAATCATCGCCAGCGGAATAGGACTCCGGTCCGAATTCCCATGCAGCCGGGACTCGAGCCAGGCGCAAAGCCTGGGATCGAAGATCTCCGGGTTTCCCTGCCAGAACTCGGGGTTCAATCCACACTGGATCTGCAAATGATCCAGTTGCAGCTCGATGACTGAAATGTTCCTCGGAAAATAGCGTCGGACGTTACTCGCACCTACGTTCAGTCCGGTCACGCCGCGCGCCTTGCTCTGCGTTTTGACCACCATACGTACCTACTTCTCAACGTCGGATGAGGTCAGTCTAGGGAGCAGGGATTCATGAGTCCGCATTTGGTGTACGAAATTCTTTGTGCGAATTTCTGATTTGAAACACACCAGGCGGGGCACCGATTCGGGACGATATTGAACCTATTTTTCCACAGTGTCAAGAAGCATTCCCGCATCGCCTTTTGGTTCGGGTTACGAACAGTAGCCCCGCCGTTCCGTGCCGGGAAGTCTAACTTCCTGAAGTGACCAGTAACGAGACAAAAAACAGACACAATACCCATAAATACAGGAGATTCCCGATAAGTTGATCTTCGGCAAACGCCTGTCGCTCGGCGCTGACACTACCGTATCGAACGGTAACTCCAGACGCGTTTGCCCGCCGAATGTCAAGCGCGCGTCCGCCGGCTTACCCCTTTCCGCTCCACAACCGCAGCCCGGCGCTTTCGGCGTTCTCTTCACCCCTCAGTTTGTTGGTGACATCGACAAATCATTCCGGCTCCGGGAGGGGTTGCGGCTGTTTCACCAGAAGGCCCTTCAACTCCACCGTCATCAGTACTCGCGCAATGGTCTTCGCCGCAGTCCCGTCGCCATAGGGATTGGTCATCCCAGCTAGCCCGCGCCGGAACTCCGGATCGAGCGCCTTCCGCAGCGCTTCCGCAATCGATGCGGCTTCTGCCGGCGTGTCCAGCGTGTTCCTGGCTCGCTCCCGTCCCTGCTGCCGCATCCCCACGTTCGCCACCGGCAGTGCGAACGAGGCGGCTTCCATGATTCCGCTCGAAGAGTTGCCCACCATCGCGTCCACCTGCCCCAGCAGGCTCCAATAAGTCACCGCGTCCAGATTCACGAAGATCCGCGTATCCGGCCGCGTCGCCGCCAGCAATTTGGTCCGCTCGATCAGCGCGTAGCTTCCGGCGTCCGAGTTCGGGTAAACGAACAGCAGTTGTCCGGGCGTCTCGGCCAGCGCGGCGAACAGCGCCTCGGCCTCCGCCGTCGTGTCCTGCAAAATGGTCACCGGGTGGTAGGCCGCCAGAATCGTCGGCCTCGTCAACCGCAGCCCCAGCTTCGCTTCCAGGCTGGCCCGATCCAGCAACGCGGACCGCTTCAAATGGTCCAGCGAAGGCGCGCCGGCCGTCGTGACCCTCCACGGCTCCTCGCCCATGGCAATTACCCGCCGACGTGCGTTCTCGTTCGACGTGAAGTGCACATGCGCCATCTTGGTCAGCGCGTTGCGCACCTGGTCGTCGATGGCGCCCTGGCTGATCTCGCCGCCCTCGATATGCGCAATGGGAATCCGCAGCGCCAGCGCCACCGAAGCCGGGGCCAGCATCTCGTAGCGGTCGGCGATCAGCAGCAGCAGATCGGGACGCCACGCCGTCAGCGCGTCGGCCAGTCCCAGGATCGCCAGCCCGATCGTCTTGGCCATTCCCGTGTCGCTGTCCGAGCTGAGCAGGCATTCAATTCGAGATTGAATGGGAAAGCCGTCCCGCTCGATCTCTCGGACAGTGTTGCCGAATTCCGGTGAAAGGTGTGCGCCCAGCGTAAACACACCCAGCTCCACCTCCGGGTGCGCATCCAGCTCCCGCAGCGGCCAGTAAAGATGGCTGTAGTCGGCCCGTGAGGTAGTCACAACGGCAATGCGGCGTCGGCTCATTAGGAACCTCTCAACTGTCCTGATTCAAGAATCCACCTAACAAAAGCGCTGTCATTCTGAGCAGCCGACTCGCCGCGTCGAGTTACGGCTGAAATGAACAATGGGCGCAACCCGCAAAGGCCGCCAACTCGCCAACTTGCTATCGCGGCGAAGCCGCGGCCAACTTGCTGATTCTATTTAACCCTATTTTTTGTTCATAGGGAGCGGAGCGCAGCGCAGTCGAAGGACCTGCGGTTCGGGTCTCGTCGGACATCATCACAAACTGAATCAGCGAACTAAAGCGAGTTCGGCAGCGAAATCTGCCGCGCCAGCTCTTGCACCGCCTGGCTCGGCCGGAAGTCCCCCACCAGCCAGCGCAGATGCGCCAAGGCCCCGGCCAAATCATAGGATTGCGCCACCGCGTGCAGATTGGCCAGTCCAGCGCCCAGTTGTTCGGCAGGCAGCCGTTCTGCGTCCACATACACCATCGCGTCCTGTCCGAAGCGTTTCTCCATCGGGCGGATCTCGTTTCCGGCAGACCACAGCAGCTCGGTATCCTTGTCGCCGGGGCGTGCCCCGGTGAAGTCGATCGCGATTTCTCGGCCCGGCGCCAGCGTATCGGCCATGAAGTGTGCCAGGTCCGAAACAAAATGCGTGGACTGCAGCACCGGCGCAAGCACCGCTGCCGGCTCGGGCTGCGCCGCGGCAATCAGCAGCAGGTTCACCGCCTCGTCCAGGGTAAGGAAATACCGCCGCGCCGCCGGGTCCGTCACCGTGATCGGCCCACCCCGGGCAATCTGGTTGGCAAAGATCTTCACCACGCTGTCGCGGGTAGCCAGCACGTTGCCCAGTCGCAGCGCAACGCCGCTCGCGCTCAGAACAATTTGCTCAGCGACCCTCTTGGTCGCTCCCATCACCGAGGTTGGCTCTACAGCCTTGTCGGTGGAAAGCAGCACCACTCGCGCGCCGTGCGCCGCGGCTACCCGGGTCAGCGTTTCGGTGCCAAAGATATTATTCGAGATCGCCGCCAGCGGATGCTCTTCCATCAGCGGTACATGCTTGAAAGCCGCCGCGTGGAAGACCAGCCTGGGCGCGTAGCGGCTGAATATATGTTCCAGCAGCGGTTCGTTGTCGATGCTGCCCAGCAGAGGAGTCATCGGCACCGCAGGCCCGGAACCCCGCACCCCGCCAAAGTCGCTCGCCGCGCCCAGCGCCGCCCATCGCCGTTTCAGCGCATATAAGTTACTCTCCGACGCCTCCAGCAGCACAAGTCTGTCAGGCCCGATGCCCGCCAGCCGCAAAGCCAGCGCCGACCCAATCGAGCCGCCCGCGCCGGTGATCAGCATCGGCTGACGGTACAGTGCGTCGAAAACCTCCGGCGAGGGCGAAGGCAGCCGGGGCCGGGCCAAAAAACGGCTCCAATCGAAACGTTCCAGGGATTGGGTCACCCCTCCAGTATAAATAGGTTCCCATTCCGCTCCCCGCCTTCCGGACACAGGACAATCGCATGAAGCTTATACACCAGGAAGAGCACCTGTTTTGAAAGGGCATGGCTTCAGCCATGCCAATTGCAGCTTCCAAAATGGTGCCGGCTTTAGCCGCCGAGGGATGTTTTTGGTCATTTTCAAACCTTCCCTCCGGGGCTGAAGCCCAGTATTCTGCTGCTCTTCTGCGGCACGACTAATGTCGTGCCCTTTCAAAAGGCCTATTTCTCAACATCACGATCTTCATGCTGTTGCCTTGCATCCGGCCGTACCCAGGCTGCCGCCCGTTCCCCCGCTCGCATACACTGGAAGGTCCGGGAACTTTCCGGGCCGGCCGGCCCCCATGCCGCCGGGAAAACCTTGAGGAAGAGATTCATGCAGATGTGGCGGGCTTCGGCTCTGGTGCTATGTACGGCGGTAATGGCGGTAACGGCAGGAGCGCAGCAGCGCTTCAACCCCGAGGCGGTGCGGATCAACAATCGTGGCGCGGCCGAAATGGGCCAGCAGTTCACCGAGAAAGCTGCGGCCGACTTCGCCGACGCCTTCAAGCAGGATCCCAAGCTCGCCCAGGCGGCCATCAACGAAGGCATCGCCCTGCTCACCCTGCAAAAGCTCGACGACGCCAGAAAATATCTGGCCCAGGCCATCGCCCTCGATCCCAACAACCCCCAGGCCTGGTACAACAAGGGACTCGCCGAGCACGCCGCCAACGATCTCGATGCCGCCTTGGCCAGTTTTCAGCAGGCCGTCAAGCTCGACCCGCGCGACGTGGACTCCTATTATTTCGAGGGTGCCTGCTACTCGGAGATGAAGCAGTTCGACAAGGCCATCGACATCCTTCAGCAGGCCCTCGCCATCAACCATCTGCACGCTTCGGCGGAGTTCGCGATGGCAACCGCGATGCGGCGCTCCGGCCACATCGATGACGCCAAAGCCCACTTCAAGATCTTCCAGCACCTTACCAGCACCAAGATCTCCTCGACCATCGGCCTGGCCTATGGCGAGCAGGGCCGCTACTCGACCGTCACCCCCGTCGAAGAGCCGGAGACCGGCGTCAAGCCCATGATTCCGGTCAAGTTCGAGGCAAGTCCCGTGTTTCCTGCCTCTTCCTGGTCCACCACCGGAGGAGCCTGCATGCTCGACGCCTCTGGCGACGGCCGCATGGATCTGGTCCTCATGCAGTCCGGCGGGCAGGCAGGCGAACAGGCCATTCGCCTGCTCCGCAACAAGGGTGACGGCAGCTTTGCGGAAGCGGACGCCGCAGCCGCCGGTCTCATCGTCAAGGGGCGTGCCGTGGCTTGCGCCGTGGGCGACTTCGACGGCGACAACCTCAATGACCTCGCCGTAGCCACCGACGACGCCCTGCTGCTCTTCAAGAACCTCGGCAAGGGCAAGTTCGAAAACGTCACCGCCAAGGCCGGCCTGGCTGCCAAAAACCGGCCCACTGGAATTACCTTCGTCGACTACGACCACGACGGCGACCTGGACCTTTTCCTCACCGGCTCACCTCTGCAGCCGGGCGGTCCCCCCAACGTCCTCTGGCGCAACAACGGCAACAGCACCTTCACCGAGTGGACTGAGCCCACGGGTTTTGGTGGCAGCGGTAAGACCCGGGCCGCCATCCTCACCGACTTCAACAACGACCGCGCCGTCGACATCGCCGTCACCGGCGACGGACCCTCCCCACTGCTCTACGTCAATCCCAGGGAAGGGAAGTACCCGACCCAGGCGCTGTATGACGCCAAGCTCCCCGCCACCACCGGCATCGCCGTCCTCGATTACAACAAGGACGGCTGGATGGACATCGCTGTCACCCACGATGGCGCGCCGGGCCTCTCGCTTTGGAAGAATGTCGAAAGCGCGAACCACGCCGACCGCACCTTTGAGCGCGTGAAGCTCCCCATCGAGGGCGCACTGCGTGGCTGGGGCCTCACCCCAATTGATTTTGATAACGACGGCTGGATCGACCTCGCGGTCCTTGTTGAGACCAAATCCGGCCCCCAGCTCCGCGTCCTGCGCAACAAGGGCGATGGCAGCTTTGAGGACGTCAGCCACGCCCTCGGCCTCGACACCCTCAAGCTCAAATCCCCGCGCGGCCTCATCGCCGCCGACATTGACGGTGACGGCGCGGCAGACTTGATCATTACGCAGTTAAATGCATCCCCGGTGCTTCTGCGCAATGTGGGCGGCAACAAGAACCACTCTGTCCGCCTCGACCTCTCCGGCTACGCCGACAACAAGACCGCCATCGGCACCAAGGTTGAGATCTTCGTCAACGGCCACTGGCAGAAGTGGGAACTCGCCGGAGCCTCCGGCTACATGACCCAGGGCCCGCCGCAGCTTCTCGTCGGACTCGGCGACAAGGACGGCATCGATCTCCTCCGCATGCTCTGGCCCACCGGCATCCTCCAGGACGAAATCGACCTCTACCATCAGCCCGTCATCGCCATGAAAGAAGCTGACCGCCGCGGCAGCTCCTGCCCAGTCCTCTTCACCTGGGATGGCCACAAGTACCGCATGGTTACCGATGTGATCGGCGCCGGCGTCGTCGGCCACTGGTTCACCCCCACCCGCAAGAACATCCCCAACCCCGGCGAGTGGATCAAGGTTGAGGGTTCCCAAATCGTTCCCGTCAACGGCAAGCTCAGCCTCCGCTTCATGGAGCCCATGGAAGAGGTCAACTACATCGACCAGTTGCGGCTGGTCGCCGTGGACCACCCGGAAGGTGTTGAAGTCAATCCCGACGAGCGCTTCCTCGACGATCCTCCCTTCGCCTCCGGAAAGGTCATCGCCTCCCGGAACACCCGCCTGCCCCGCGGCGCATGGGATGGCGAAGGCCGCGACGTCCTCGATCAGCTCACCCGCCGCGATCATCAGTTCGCCAGCGGATTCACCCCCACCCCTTACGACGGCTTCGCCAACCAGCATTCCTTGACCCTTGATCTCGGCAACGTGGACGCGCAAGCACCTACGCGGCTCCTGATGACCGGCTACGTCAACTACTTCAGCGCGACCTCGCTCTACGCCGCATGGCAGGCGGGCATCAAGCCCATCTCGCCCTACGCCGAAGCGCAGATGCCGGATGGAACCTGGAAGCGCATCTCTGGAGACTTAGGATTCCCTGCCGGTCTCGAGCGCACCATCGTCGTCGACCTCACCGGCAAGATTCCCGCCGGCGTCTCCCGCATCCGCCTGGTCAGCAATCTGGAGATCTTCTGGGACCAGGTCCTCATCGATCAGAGCAGCGATGCAGCCTTCCGCACCTCCGAGCTGCCGCTTGCGATGGCCTCGCTGCACTTCCGCGGCTATCCCACGCAGATCGATCTCAAGAGCCCCGGCGATCTCGATTACGATTACGACCGCGTCAGCCTCACCGGCCCATTCCAGCATCACAGGGGCAGTTACACCCGCATGGGTGACGTCACCCCGCTGCTCAAGAGCATCGACAACCAATTCGTCATCTTCGGCAGCGGCGAAGAGATCGCCGCCGAGTACGACACGGCCAGCCTGCCCGCCCTCCCCGCCCACTGGAAGCGCGATTACTTCTTCTATGCCAACGGCTACGTCAAGGACATGGACTGGTGGGACGCCCTCCCCTTTACCGTGGCCGAGTTGCCCTTCCACGAAATGAGCGCCTACCCCTACCCGGCAGGCGAAAAGTTTCCCGACGACGCCGGCACTCTGGACTACCAGTTGAACTGGAACAGCCGCTTCGATTCCGGCGAGCCGGTCCGTTCCTATCGCTTCGACTTCAAGCAGATGCCTACCACTCCCGCCGACGACGCCCCGGCTCTAGTGCCGTGACCAAGTGTTTTCGTAATTCTGCCTCTTAGGTTGGGTGCCCCAGGTCCCTCGCTCTTGGGGACCTGGGAATGCACCAACCTCAACCGGACAAAAGTGAGCGCCTGAAATGTGCAAAGGTTACGATCTGGTCCTCAAGCCCGCCGTCCGCCAGCTTGAAATGCTCGGCGCAGAGGAGATCTCTGTCGTCGAGCTGGCCGAAGCGCACATCAAGCAAATCAACCAATTCAACCCGGTCCTCAACGCCCTCGTCGACTTCGACGCCGACCGCGTCCGCGCCCAAGCCCGCCAGATGGACACCGTCCCTCAGGACCAGCGCGGCCCGCTCTTCGGCCTGCCCGTCACGGTCAAGTCCTCCATCGCGACGAAAGGCCTCAAGTGCGAAATCGGCAGCCTCCTCCACCAGGGCGAAGTGCCCCGCAAGGACGCCGAAGTCGTCGCCCGCCTCCGTGCTGCCGGTGCTCTCATCCTCGGCGCCACCAACTGCCCCGAATTCCTCATGGCCTACGAGACCGACAACGATCTCTACGGTCGCACCCTCAATCCCTGGGATCTCGACCGCACCCCAGGCGGGTCCAGCGGGGGTGAGTCGGCGGCGATTGCCGCTGGCCTCTCCGCTGCCGGCCTGGGCAGCGACAGCGGTGGCTCCGTCCGCGTTCCCGCCCACTTCACCGGAATCTGCTCGCTCAAGCCCACTCCCGGCCGCATTCCCGGCCGCGGCCATCTACCTCCCTGCGTCGGACCGTTCTCCATCCTCGGCGCAATCGGCCCCATGGCCCGCACCATCGACGATGTAGCTTTGATGTTCCGCACCCTCTCCGGACAGGATTGCGAAGATCCCGTCAGCCCGCCGGTCGCCTTCCACGAGTTGTCGCTCGACGAACTCCGCGCCCAGCCCATCGCTGTTTTTGAAGACGACGGCTTAGTCGGCGTCACTCCGGAAACCCGCGCCGCCGTGCAGTCCGCCGCCGCCGCTCTCCGCGAAGCGGGCTTCCGCGTCGAGCCCTTCAAGCCCCGCACCCTCGAACTCCTCCGCCAGCTCTGGTGGAAGTTCTTCGTCCAGTGCGGCGCAATGTTCTACGCGCCGGAAATCCGCGGCCGCGAGCACCAGTTGAGCGGCATCTTCAATGAGTTCCTCAGCTTCAGCGAGGCCATTCCCCCGCTTAAGACAACGGAGTTGTTGGATGCCTGGGCCGAGCTGGACATGATGCGCGGCAAGACCCTCGAAGAGATGAAGGATCACCCCATTCTGCTTTGCCCCGTGGCCAGCGTCCCCGCCTTCAAACACGGCCAGCGTTCCTGGATCATCGGCGATAAGCTGGTCGAATACCTCGACGCCGTCCGCCACACCCAGTGGTTCAACGCCCTGGCTGCGCCCGCCGCTGTCGTCCCCGTCGGCCAATCGCCCGAAGGCCTCCCGATTGGCGTCCAAATCGCCGCCCGTCCCTTCCAAGACGAGACGGTTTTGGGCGTAGCCGCCGTCCTCGATCGCGCCTTCGGCTACCGGCCTCCGCCGCTGGTGCTCTGATCGCCCGAAATGCCCCTTTTTCGCCCCATTTTTTGACGTGCAAGTCGCACAGAATCAAGGCCATGTGTCGGCCATCACACCTGTTTCCCGGCTTCCACCTTTCGGTTGAGAGCCCCCGGTCGACCCAGCGATACCCTGAAGCTTCCCGGATTGGAGTGGACCGGCATGTGCAAGAGCTGGAATGAAATGTTTGCCGACACACCAGGCGTTCTAAAGAGCGCCGATCGCGATCGGACCATCGTCCCCGTGCTCGACCTTGAAATCGGCGGCAGCGATTTTGTCACCATGGCCGGCCCTTGCTCGGTCGAAACCGAGTTCCAACTCCTCGCCACTGCCGAGCGCGTTCGCGCCGCGGGCGCCAGCATCCTCCGCGGCGGCGCATTCAAGCCCCGCAGCTCGCCCTACGCCTTCCAAGGCCACGGCGAAGCCGGACTCAAGATGCTCGCCCACGCCCGCCAGGAAACCGGTCTGGCCATCGTCACCGAGGTGATGTCCGAAGAGTTCGTTCCACTCGTCGCCGAATATGCGGACATCCTGCAAATCGGCGCGCGCAACATGGAGAACTTCCCGCTCCTCGAAGCTGCCGCGCTCTCCGGCCGCCCCATTCTGCTCAAGCGCGGCCTTATGGCCACGGTGGCAGATTGGCTGCGTTCCGCGCAGTTGATTCTGGACTGCGGCAATCCTAACGTCATCCTCTGCGAGCGCGGCATCCGCACCTTTGAGACCGCCACCCGCAACACCTTCGACGTCGGAGCCATTGCCCTGCTCAAGCAGATCTCGCACCTGCCCGTCATCGCCGATCCCAGCCACGCCTCCGGTCACAGCGAACTGGTTGCGCCCCTGGCGCGCATCGCCGTCGCCGCCGGGGCCGATGGAATCATCGTCGAGGTCCATCCCAATCCCGCCAAGGCCTGGAGCGACGGCGAGCAGTCGCTCGCCTTCCCAGCCTTCGACTTACTGATGGACTCGCTCGACCCCTACATCGCGCTGCGCCGCCTGGCTCACAGGGAGTTGAAATTGGTACCGAAGCAGTCGGTGGAACTTGAAGTGATGGAGGCGGTTGGATGAAGTCACCGGCAAAAGTGCTGGCGACGGCCGCCCTCACTGCATTTCTGCTCCCAGCCCTTGGACTTGCTTCGGAAACAACCAAGCTCCCCCTCGCGGACGTCATTGTCACCTCCGCTCCCTCCTATCTTCCGCTTGCGCCGTTCAAGTCCGCCAGCCAAGCTGCCGAGCGCTTCCCCAAAGGCGCGCAACTCCTACTGATCCACGCCGGCAAAGCTGAGCCGCTGGTCAGTGGCTTCGCCGCCACCGCCGACGCGCAGGTCTCCTTCGACGGCAAATGCGTGCTCTTCACCGGCAAACAAAGCGCCGCTGACTCCTGGCAGATCTGGGAGCTGACACTCGCCGGACACTCTGTGCGCAAAATCGTCTCCGCCCCATCCGATCTCGTCCGGCCGTTCTATCTCCCCTACGGGCGCATCGTCTATGCCCGCCGCGGGCCGCACGGCTTCTATCTGGAGACGGCTGCAATTCCCGGTTACATAGGCTCCGCTTCCAACGTCCCGGCAGCCAGTGTTATCCGCGTCACGTATCTTCCCGTGAGCGCGATGCCCGCCGGGGTCCTCGCCGACGGCCGCATCCTCTTCGAGGCCGCATTTCCGCTCGGCACGGGCGCCTCTCCGGAGCTCTACCTCGTCTACTCCGATGGATCCGGTGTTGAGTCCTACCGCTGCGATCACGTCACTCCCCGCTGGGGCGGCACGCAGTTCTCATCCAGCGATGTCATCTTCACGCACGGCGCATCGCTGGCGCGCTTCACTTCGCCGCTCGCGCACGAAGAGCGCATCAACGCGCCCCATGCGGAGTACGCTGGTTCGCCCGCCGAGTCCGCGGACGGCGCATGGCTCCTCGGCGCGCGCACCACGCCTGCCGCTCACTTCGCGCTCAAGTCGTGGAAGCCCGGCTCGCCCGCCCTGCAAACCATATTCGCCTCCGCGGATGCCGATCTGGTCGAACCGGTTGTGGTCGTCGAACATGCGCGTCCCCTTCAGCACCCCACGGCGCTTCATCCCTGGAGCTACGCCAACCTCCTTGCCCTCGACGTCCGCGAATCGCGCGAGGGCAATCTGAAAGCAACGCCGAAATCCGTACGTCTCGAAACTCTCGACGCCGCCGGCCACGCCGTCGTCACAGGCGCCGCGCCCATCGAGCCGGATGGCTCTTTCTTTGTCCAGGTACCTGGAGATAAACCCATTCGCTTCTCGCTGCTCGATGAAAAGGGTTCTGTGATTCGCAAAGAGCATGGGTGGTTCTGGATCCGCGCCGGCGAGCAGCGCTATTGCGTCGGATGCCATGCTGGACCCGAGCGCGCTTCTGAAAACATCGTGCCTGCCGTGCTGTTGCGCAACATCATTCCCGTGGATCTCACCGGGACCGCAAAGCCGCAAGTCGAAAAAACGCCGGGAGGCAAGTAGCATGGCAACCAGAATCTTCGTTCGTACTCTTTTTATATCCAGCCTTGTCTCCATCGCAGCCGCGCAATACCTCTCCGCCGCGCCATGTTTGGACCCCTCCGCCGGACCCTCTGGCGCGCAAGCGCAGTCTGCCGCAGCGCAGGTGCCGCAAGCGTCAGCCGCTGGACCCACAGGCGCGCAAGCGCAGTCTGCCGCACCGCAGGTGCCCGCAGCGCAGGTGCCCGCAATAAAGTTTGAGGACGCAACCGCCAAGTCCGGCATTAACTTCGTGCACAGCTTCGGATCGCGGCAGCTCGGCTCGCTGCTCGAAGGCACCGGCGCGGGCTGCGTCTGGTTCGACTACAACAACTCGGGCCGTCCTTCGCTCTACGTCGTCAACGGCCGCCCACTCGACGATTCGATGCACCCGTATCCGCTCAAAGTCAAGCCGGATCCGCTTCCGCACAACCATCTTTATCGGAATGACGGCAACGGCCACTTCACCGATGTCACGGAGCAGTCCGGCCTCGATCCGGATATGTATTCCGTCGCCGTCGCCGCGGCCGACTTCGATAACGACGGCTTTGTCGATCTTCTCGTTACCGGTTACGGCAAAACCATCCTCTACCACAACGACGGCAACGGCCATTTCACCGATGTCACCGCCAAGGCCGGAATCAAAGTCGATGGCTGGGCCATCAGTTCCACATGGCTCGACTACGACAAGGACGGTTGCGTCGATCTCTTCATCGGCCGCTACGTCAAGTTCGATCCCAAGTATCGCGCCTATTATGCCGCCGATAACTACCCCGGCCCGCTCGACTACGAAGGCGAAACCAACAAGCTCTATCGCAACAACTGCGATGGCACCTTCACCGATGTCTCGGACAAGTCCGGCATCGGCGCATTTGTCGGCCGCACCATGGGCGTGACTGCAGGGGATTTTGATAACGACGGATGGGACGATATCTACGTTGCCAACGATCGCACCGAAAACTTCCTCTTCCGCAACAAGCATGATGGAACCTTCGAGGAAGTAGCCAACGACACCGGCACTGCCTTTGGACAGAACGGCGAATCCACTTCCTCGATGGGCCCTGTCTTCGTCGATCTCCAAGGCCGCGGCGCGCTCGATCTCTGGGTCACCGACGGCCATTACAATCGCCTGCTGCGCAACACCCCGTCCACCGCGGACGCCAAAACCACCTTTGAAGATATCGGCGCGGAGACCGGCGTATCGCAGGTGAACGCCCAATACGTCAGCTGGGGCACCGGCATCTACGACTTCGACAACGATGGCCTGCTCGACATCCTCATCTTCCACGGTGGCCTGATTCACCTCATCCCGCAGGAGCACACGCTCTTTCGCGGCATCGGCGATGGCAAGTTTGCCGACGTCTCGCAGAATGCCGGCCAGGTGCTCAGCGACCGCACCACAACGCGCGGCGCATGCTTCGCCGATTACGACAACGACGGCAAGATCGATGCCTTCCAGGTCAATCTGGGTGCGCGCGGCACGCTGGTGCACAACGTCTCCACCGGTACCGGACACTGGGTCGCAATCAAACTCCAGGGCTCCGCGCGCCCCGGCGTTGACGCGCATCTGGGCCGCAGTAATCGCGACGGCATCGGCGCGCGCGTTGAAGTGATTGCCGGCGGCAAGCGGCACACCGCGGAGCGCGTTGCGGGCACTGGCTACCTTTCGCAAGATGACGACCGCATGCACTTCGGCCTCGGTGCGGCGGCCACAATCGACAAGCTCATTGTCCACTGGCCCAGCGGCCGCCAGCAGACCCTTACCAACCTCACCGTCGATCGCGTCATAACCGTCGATGAACCAAATGCCGGCGACCCCAAGCCAGCCGAGCCCAAAACCGGAGACGCGAAGTGAAAATGCCCCGTTTCAATTCGCGTCTAGAGCATTTCTCCCAAGGTTGTGAAGCGCGGGTACCCCATCCAGATGTCATCCTGAGCGAGCGAAGCGAGTCGAAGGACCTGCGGTTCGATTTAGCTAGGGCTGGATACCTCTGCATCGACAGGAAAAACACTCTACGAAAGCTCTGCGCAGCAGCGCTAGCCACTGCGGGCGTCTCCCTCCTCGCAGTTGCGCTGTGGAATGGCCGTTCCGTCCAGGCCAAGCAGACCTTCGACGACAACTACGCGTCGCCGCTCGAACTGGTCTTCTCGCCCGATGGCGCGCGCCTTTACGTCCTTTGTCAGCAAAGCGAAGAAATCCGCGTACTCGACGGCTCCAGCTACACGCTGATCAAAAGAGTCCCCGTCGGCCGCGTGCCCCGCGGAATCTTTCTTTCCGCCGATGGCCAGCGTCTCTTCGTCACCAACACCTGGGACGACACGCTCTCGGTCATCGACACCGGCAAGCTCGAAGTCGTCAACACCTGGCCCGTCGGCGCCGAGCCTTCCGGCGTTGTCCTCGATCGCGCGGGCAAACATCTCTTCGTCGCCAATCGAATCTCCGACGATGTCGCCGTGCTCAACGCCGAAACTGGCGAAGAAGAGAAGCGTCTGCTTGCTGGCCGCGGTTCCAGTTTTCTCACCCTCTCGCCGGATGGCGATCGCATCTACGCCACGCATGTCTATCCCAACCCGCGCCGTGTGCCCACGCAGTTGGACGACCGCCTCGCGCCGGAGTCCGAGATCACCGTCATCGATGCGGCGCGCGCCGTCGTCGCGGATCGCATCCCGCTGCACAGGATCGCCGGCGTCTTTCACACCGCGGTCTCTGCCGATGGGAAGCTCGGCGTCGTGGCCACCTATCACCCCAAGAACACCATTCCTCTCGCGCATATCGAGCACGGCGGCGCATTTGCTTTCACGCTCAACCTCTTTGGCGCGGATGTGGGCGGCAAGACGGTGGAAGTTCCGCTCGACGAAATGGACCGCTACGCCTCGCGCCCCTTCGCTGTCGTCATCTCGCCCGACAAATCGCGCATCTTCGTCAGCTGCGGCGGGTCGGAAGCGGTCCTCGCAATCGACGTGCCGCGCCTCTTGCGTTACGCGCATGCGCATCCCGGCTCCACTGCCCGCGATCTCGGCGCAAGCTCGAATTACGTCATCGCCCGCATCGCCGTGGGTCACGATCCGCGCGGCATGACCATGAGCCGGGACGGCAGCCGCCTTTTCGTCGCCAACCGCCTGGACGACACCATCGGCATCGTCGATGCGCGCGCCAACCGTGTCCTGTCCACCATCCAACTCGACGGGCCAAATGGAGTCTCTCCGCGGCGTCATGGCGAGCAGACTTTCTATACCGCGCGCTATTCCTTCCAAGGTCAGATCGGCTGCGCCACCTGCCACATCGATTCCACCTTCGATGGACTGACGTGGGATCTCGAGCCCGACGGTTTCGGCGTCGACATCGTGGACAACCGGCTCATCGAAGACCTCCGGGGCACTGAGCCTTTTAAGTGGAACGGCGGCAATCCTAGCGTTCCCGTGGAGTGCGGAATTCGCACCGAGAAGTACTTCTGGCGCGCCGAGAATTACAACGACCTGCAACTCGCGGATCTCTCCATGTATATCCTCGGACTGCCTTCGCGCCCCAATCGCTGGAAGCTGCGCGGGTATGAGATGACGCCCGCCCAGGAACGCGGCAAGGCATTGTTCGAGCGCAGCGTCGACAAGTTCGGCAAGCCGATTCCTGAGTACAATCGCTGCTCCTATTGCCACAGCGGACCCAAAGGGACCATTCAGAAATCCTTCGACGTGGGCACAGGGAAGCCAACCGACCGCTCCGGCCTGCTCGACACCCCGCAACTCACCAACATTGCCCTCACCGCGCCCTACCTGCACGATGGATCGGCGCACACGCTCGAAGAGATCTGGACCGTCTATAACCCCGATGACAAACACGGACGGACCAACGACCTCACCAAGGACGAACTCAACGATTTGATCGAGTACCTGAGGACGCGATGACGAATTCTGCAATCAGGATTTTTTCTGCACTGGCTTTGATTTCGGCTGTCGGCACGGGGCAGACATCTCGTGCCGCGCAAGCGGCTGCTGCCGCACCGCAGGTGCCGAGCGCGGGCCGCGCGAAGCAATCGCTCGCGCAGCAGGTGCTGCCGAAGTTTAGATTTGAAAACTTCACCACTGCTAACGGCCTGCCCGACAATCACGTCTATTCCGTGCTGGTCGATGGCGATCGAATCTGGGCGGGAACCGATAACGGTCTGGCCCTTTACGAAAACCACGCATGGAAGTCCTTCAACACCAAAGACGGTCTCGCCCATCGCGCCGTTCTCTCGCTCGCTCTCGACAAGCGCACGGGCGACGTCTGGGCTGGAACCATGGGCGGATTGAGTCGAGTCTCCGGTTCGCGCATCGATACCTTTACGCAGCTCAACTCCGGCCTCAGCAACGATGTGGTTTATGGCGTGGCAGTGGAAGGCGAACACGTGTGGATCGCCACCGCCGCCGGTGGCTGCATGTTGAATACGCGCACCAATCAGTGGTCGCTGTACAACGAGCGCAACACCCCAATGACCGAGATTTGGGTCTACGGCGTTTCCGCAGCGCCGAACAAAGTCTATTACGCGGTTTGGGGCAGCGGCCTGCTGGAACTCGATCAGAAAACCGGCCGCTGGGACAAGTACGACGATCCCGACGGAGAAAACGAGATCGTTCTCTTCAAGGATCAGGGGTTGATCCACGAGATTGTCACCTCGGTCAGTTATGTGGACAATATAGTTTGGGCGGCAACGTACTTCGGCGACAGCCGTTACGATGGCCGTTACTGGCACAACTTCCTGACCAAGGACAGTGGGCTTCCCTCGAACTTCACCAACACCATCAAGGGTGTCGATGCAAACCACTGCTGGTTCGGAACCGACAAGGGTTTGGCCTATTACGACGGTGTCAATTGGGCTGTCTATCGCTCGTCGCTCAAGGACGGCAAGCCGGAGATGACCGTGCGCGACGCTGCGGGCAAGGTTTCGCCCGTGGCCGTGACCTCCGCGCCTGCGCACAACTACATCCTTGGCATCGACTTCCAAGGCAAGGACCTTTGGCTGGCGACCGCCAAAGGTCTGAGCCACGCAATTCGGCAATAAGCAAATCGACGGCTCCTGCAAGATCGCCGTCTGAAGAAATCATCAACAGATTCAAACGACTTAACCAAAGTTCAAAGAGGAGTTTTACCATGAACGGAATTGCAGAGATTCTGGAGACCATTTCCAAAGGCCCGATCGAAAAACGTGCCATGACCAACCTGGGCGTTTTGAACGAAGCCTTCCACTACGCCAAGCCGAGCTCGTTCTCCCGCGGAATGCGCATCGACCTCAACGGCGTCACCTTGCTGATCATCTCCGGCACCGCCTCCATCGACGAGAACGGCGTCAGCGTGCACATCGGCGATTTCCCCGCCCAGTTGAAGCGCACCTTCGACAACATCACCGGCCTGCTCGAGAGCGAAGGCTGCACCTGGAAAGACGTCGTCAAGACCTGCTGCTACCTGCGCGACATCGACCGCGATTACGACGTCTTCAACAAGCTCCGCACTGCCTTCTACAAGGAGCAGGGCCTCGATCCCGTGCCCGCATCGATCGGCATTCAAGCGCACCTCTGCCGTCCCGAACTGCTCATCGAAATCGAAGCCATGGCCATGTTCAAAACGGAAAAGGTCCCCGCTGCAAAGTAGGCACTTGCAATACAGCGGTGATCCGGTCCAAAACCGGGTGCAAAGCTGGGTGCCCCCGGCAAAGCTGGGTGCCCCCGGTCCCTCGCTTTTGGGGACCGGGGGAAAGCAGAAGCTTAATCGGAGTCACCCGTCCTTTAACGGCTGCGGAAGAGCTCAAATTTGTTTGGTTTTGTAACAGGGCGTGGCTTTAAAGGCTGCGGAAAAACGCAAATCCGGATGGCTTTGTAACAGGGCACGACTTTAGTCGTGCCGATGATGCCAACAGAATGGAGGGGGCTTTAGCCCCTGAGGGGGTTGGTCTTCACCGCGAGAAGCAGAGCTAAGGTCACTCTGAAAGCACATTCTTTGACGGCGAGAAACGTCAGCCCTGTTCTCGATAGCGCTATGCGGTTCACAATTTCCCGGTTCCACGGGAATGGGCCTTACCCAAGGGTTACGAAGGAGTACCAATGCACACGCGATGGATGCTGTTTGCCGCCTGTTCTGTCACTGCGGCCGCAATGCCGCTTGCGGCGATCGCCCAGGCCGGAGTCACCTATCCGCCCGCGACCCAGCCGGCCACCGAGATCACCTCGCCGGTCGGCCCCAAGCCCTGTCCGTGCGCCACCAAGCCGCTTCCCAGGCCGAGCGACCGCGTGGTTACGCCTTATGCAGGAGAGCCGCCTGACCTCAGCCCCTATTCCAAATTCGCCGCGCCCTACGACCTCAACTACACCCATCCCAACATTTATTCCGGTGCGGGCCGCGATATCCCCGAACCGAACGATGTGAAGGAAGTCCGCATCGGCTTCTTCGGGCCCATCGACCACAACCCCGAGCAGGTCTTCGGCCTCCGCATGCTCCACGGCGCGCAATTGGCTCTTGAAGAGGCCAACTCCCGTGGTGGCTACAACGGCAAGCCTTACAAACTCATGCTCCACAACGACTACGACAACTGGCAGGCCAAGACCGTCTACGGCGAAGACCGTCCCACCGACCCCACCATCTGGGGCTCGGCCTCCAACGAAGTCGTCAAGATGGTCTACGACGATCGGGATTGGGCGATCTTCGGCTCCATCAGCTCGGAGTCCACGCACATCGCTCTACGCGTCGCCCTCCGTGCCGAGATTCCCATCGTCAACTCCGCCTCCACCGATCCCACCATTCCGGAAACCTACATCCCCTGGTACTTCACCGACCTGCAGGACGACCGCGTGCAGTGCCTCACCCTGGC
>CAZQPY010000078.1:0-23152 GCA_964595345.1 uncultured Occallatibacter sp. | reverse complement strand
CGGCGCTGGCGTTCCACCGGCTAACAACTCAGATTCCGCACTCCGTTTATCTTGCAATTCCGGCTAACGACCAGGCTCCTGCGATGCAATATCCGCCGCTCCGTATCTTCTGGTATTCCAAGCCTGTTTATGAAAGCGGCATCGAGGAAGTGACGATGGACGGAACTTCGGTGCGCGTCTACTCTGCCGAGAAGACGCTGGCAGATTGCTTCAAGTACCGCAATAAACTCGGCATCGATGTATGCACGGAAGCGCTGAATCTCTACCGGCAGCGTGGACGCATGAGGCTCGATCAGATTGAGCAGTTCGCAAAAGTATGCCGCGTTGAACGTGTCATGCGGCCTTACCTGGAGGCGATTCTTTGACGGTATCCGTGGTCAAAAACATGGGCGCTTCTGTTCGGCAGCGTCTGCTGAATTATGCGAAGGCGAACAACCGGCCCTTTGCCGAGGTGCTTCAGTATTACGCGATGGAGCGCTTTCTCTACCGCCTTTCGATTTCGCCACACGCCAGCAAATTCTTGTTGAAGGGTGCTCTGCTGCTGACAGCGTGGCGTGCGCCCATGTCCAGGCCGACAATGGATATTGACCTGTTGGGCAGGACCAGCAATGAAGTAGACGACATTGTGAACCTATTGAAGGAAGTTGCCCAAGTAGATGCTCTCGATGATGGCATCACCTTTGATCTTGATTCATTTTCCGGATCGGTGATCCGGGAGGATGCCGATTACTCGGGAGTTCGCACCGTGTTTACGGGCCATCTCAACGCGGCTCGTGTGACCATGCAGATCGATATTGGATTTGGCGATGTCGTGACGCCAGCGCCGGAACAGCTTGCCTATCCCACGATTCTTGATTTTCCTGCGCCTGCGCTGCTTGGCTACACCCGCGAGACGGTTATCGCTGAAAAGCTGGAAGCGCTTGTCCAGCTTCGTATGCTGAACAGCCGCATGAAGGATTACTTCGACATCTGGATTCTTCTGCGCCATCCAGAACTTGACCAAGCCGTGCTTCGCGCCGCTATCGAACGAACCTTCAAGAATCGAAAAATGGAAATAGATGCCACGCCGATTGGTCTCTCGCCGCAATTCGGCACCGATCCTGCGAAGCAAACACAATGGCGGGCATTTCTGAAACGCTCTGCATTGAAAGATGCGCCAGAGCAGCTTTCTGTCGTAGTCGAGGAGCTGCGCGCGTTTTTCGAGCCAATCTTCACGAGTCTAGCCTAAATGGACTGTTGAATTCAGAGTAATGCACATTTCCAGGAGATCGTCGTGGAAACGCGCATTGGCGATTTGGCGTGAAGCCAGAAATGGTCACGGCGAAATCGGAGTTCTTCTTTACGAACGCGTAGCGCAAACAGTGGGATTGCAGATTGTAAGGCCCTTGGGAAACTCGCGCATAAACGGTTCCATTCTGGTTCGCTGGAAACGTGCATCGGGCCGGGCACCCGAACACGGTTCGCTCGGCACCTTGACATCGACGCAGAACGGGTGTCTACTGGAGCGTTGGTTGTGGTGAAGGAGTTCACCCTTAACCGCTGTCCATTCCAATAGGCCGGACAGATGATAACTCCTGACAGGGAATCCTGTTGCGGAGTTGTGTCCCGGCCGAATTCCCTGAACGACAATCTAGGAGTTTGTGCTCATGGCAAATACTTGGGCTCTTTGTGCGCTCTGGGTGGGTCTGGCGTTGGCGGCTACGCTGTTGGCGATCTGGTTCAAGATCTCGACGGCGCTCTCTGAGATTGTGGTCGGCACGGTGGCCCAACTGGTCATCGGCGTTTTTCTCACCCGGCTCTTCGGCTTTGCGCAGGGTGGCCTGGCCGGGAATACGCAGTGGATCACGTTCCTGGCAGGAACCGGTGCCATTGTATTGACCTTCCTTGCCGGTGCGGAACTCGATCCTGCCATCTTCAAAACCAAGTGGCGAGAAGCGTCTATCATCGGCCTGGCGGGATTCTTCGGACCTTTTCTCGGTTGTACGGCGATCGCGCACTTCGTACTGCACTGGGCAATCATGCCGAGTTGGCTGTGCGGAGTCGCGCTTTCAACGACCTCGGTTGCCGTTGTCTATGCGGTGATGCTGGAACTTGGATTTAACGTCACCGAATACGGCAAAGCCATTTTGGCCGCCTGCTTCATTAATGATCTCGGAACCGTGATTGCGCTCGGATTGATCTTTTCTCCGTTCACGATCAAGACGCTGATCTTTGTGGTGGTTTCCATCGTCGTCTTTGTGGTTCTGCCATTTCTCACGCCACGCTTCTTCAAGAAATATGGCGGACGCGTCTCTGAACTAGAAGCCAAGTACCTGCTCTTTTTCCTTTTTGCCATGGGAGGACTCGCTGTTTGGGCTGGAAGCGAAGCGGTATTACCGGCGTACATGATCGGAATGGTGCTGGCTGGAACGGTCGGGAAAGACCATTCATTGATTCGCCGCCTTCGTACACTTACGTTTGGGCTGCTTACGCCCTTCTACTTCATCCGCGCTGGATCGTTTGTCTCTGTACCGGCGTTGATGGCTGCTCCTGTGACGCTACTCGTCCTGTTTGGAGCGAAGTCGCTGTGCAAGGCGGTTGCGGTGTATCCGGCAGTCAGGATTCACAAATATGACGGCAAGGCTGGAGCCTACTACACGCTTATGATGTCAACTGGTCTCACCTTCGGCACCATCTCGGCGCTGTTTGGCCTCAATCATCAGATCATCTCGCAAGCGCAGTACTCCTATATCGTGGGCACGGTCATCGCCAGCGCCGTGATTCCAACCATGATTGCAAACTCGTTCTTTCTTCCCCGGCATCTTCTTCCCCACGCACTGAAAAGCGCAACGACAGAGCAGTCAATTCAGCGGCCAGTCCCCGCAGAAGAAGGATAGGTGAAACGAATGGGAAGCCCGGCTTTTGTTGGAATTCAAAGGATATTGGTAGCTTTCGACGCATCGCCACACGCCGAGCACGCTTTGGATGTGGCCCTTGCAATGGCGGGGGATATGAAGGCCAAGCTCTTCGTTTTGGCTGTGATCCGGCCACCGGAGCCCACCGAGAGCGCGGAGTTTCACGCCGTGCTTGAAGACGGGCAAGAGCGCTATGAGAAGTGTTTTGTACCGCTCCGCGAACGCGCCAAGCAAAAAGAGATTGAACTCGAAACGGATATTGTCCTCGGCCATCCGGCGGAACAGATCATCCACAAGGCAGACACCATTCAGGCCAGCCTCATTGTGATGGGAAAGCGCAGCCACACGATCCTTCATCGCTGGATGCTGGGCTCGAACTCAGAGCGCGTTCTGAGGTATGCCCACTGCCCGGTGATGATCGTCCATTGAATGGAGCTTTAACGATGAACATCGCAAATCGAAAGAACGAAGACACGCGGTGCGGCCAGTCAGATTGCGGACCGATAATGCCGTTCACCAGCAACTCCTCGAAGTCCTCACAACTGACGGCCTTGCGGCCGGGAAGGCGGAATCATCATGTCTGAAATTGCGAAACTTGAAGCCCTGGAAATCCTCGATTCACGCGGAAATCCAACCCTATCAGTTACGGCGACACTGGCCAATGGCGTCAAGGCGACAGCGAAGGTGCCCTCAGGCGCATCGACCGGAAAGCGGGAAGCTGTCGAACTCCGCGACGGCGACAAGGTGCGGTACGGAGGCAAGGGCGTACTAAATGCCAGAAACCATGTGAACGGCGAGATTCAAAAGGCCGTGCATGGATTCGATGCCAATGACCAAAAGGCATTGGACAAGAAGCTATGCGAACTTGATGGCACACCGAACAAGGCACGCCTTGGAGCCAATGCGATTCTTGGCGTTTCTCTCGCAGTGGCACGAGCCTCTGCCGCTGCCCACGACCTGCCTCTTTATGCAAGCCTGGGAGGCGAGAAAGCCAATCTGATTCCTGCGCCGTGGTTCAACGTGCTCAATGGTGGAAGCCACGCGGACAGCAATGTGGACTTTCAGGAGTTCATGATTTCTCCCGTAGGCGCGCCCAGCTATAGCGAAGGTTTGCGAGCGGCAGCCGAGACCTTCCATGCGCTGAAATCTGTCTTGCACAAGAAGGGTTACAACACAGGCGTCGGCGATGAAGGCGGATTTGCACCGCAGTTGAAGTCCAACGAAGAGCCCATCGAACTGATTCTTGAAGCGATTCAGAAGGCCGGTTACAAGCCCGGCAAGGATGTGGTGATCTTCCTCGACCCCGCCACCAGCGAGCTTTTTGAAGACGGCATCTATGCGTTTGATAAGTCGGATAAGAGCAGAAAGTCGCCCGAACAGATGGTTGACTTCTGGAAAGGTGTGCTTGATCGCTATCCGGAGATATGGGGCATCGAGGACGGGGTTGCGGAAGACGACCGCGCCGGCTGGAAGCTCATGACAAAGACGCTCGGAGGCCGGATTCAATTGATCGGCGACGACAACTTTGTCACCAATCCCACAATCTTTCGCCAAGGCATCAAAGACGGAATTGCCAACGCGATTCTGATTAAGCTGAACCAGATAGGCACTCTGACGGAAACGCTCGAATGCATCCAGATTGCTCGCGAGAACGGATATGGCGCAGTCATTTCACATCGTTCCGGCGAGACGGATGACACCAGCATCGCCGACTTGGCCGTGGCCGCGGGCATGGGGCAGATCAAGACAGGTTCGACCAGCCGCGGCGAGCGCATTGCGAAGTACAACCGCTTTTTGGAGATCGAGCACGAACTTGGCGCAAAGGCTCGCTACGCAGGCGCCAGCGTGTATGAGCGCTGGCACAAGGCAGTAAAGGCATAGCCAGAAGCAAGCAACTGTGGGTGTTGGAGTCCACCTTGTGACCGCCAACCGGGCAGATGACTCCTCAAAGATGAACAACACTTGGAGGAGTCATGCCCAATGCCGCATTGGAAATCGCGAGAACCCGAGTTGTTGGGGAACTCAATGATGTGCAGCGGCGGCGCCTGGCTGCAACCTGCAAATACATCGACGGCCTGCTCTGCGATATTGAGCACGCCCTTCATTCGCCGGAATCGGAGTCTCCTTTTCCGCACTATGTTGTGGATGTCACTCCAGCGCAGGTTCGAATGATAGAAGATCACATTCGCCGACTTCGCGCTCAACTATTGAGAACCTTGGACTGGCAGCATATGAAGCCAGAGCCGCCGGAGATTCCAGTATCACGATCGTTGATCACGGACCTTGGCTTTGTGGAGATCGCTGTTGAGGAACTGAAGCCACGCCACATGCGCGGCTGTGGTGCGGTTCCCGAGGACGCGATCAGTGGTTTGAATGATGTCGTCGATGAACTTCACACTTTGCTGCACAGCATCATCCAGAATATTCGCGAGGAGTTGAGATTAGGTCAGCAATCACACTTCAGCGAACATGAGGAGACGGGCAAAAAGAAATAGGATTTACCTGCGGTGTGGTTTGGTGATTGCAGAGGTTACTTGATGAGGACACATAGACAACTCGTTCTCTACCAATCGATCATGCAGGTTCTGCAAGAATCTGGATGCCCGTTCTGCCGCTTCCTGAAGGAATATCAAACAGCTCGTCTGCAGAACCACCCGAAGGAGAGTATTCACCGTCTATGCAACTTTCACACCTGGGGCCTGGCCGCTGTTCAAGACGCTCCTGCCGCAGCGCAGGTGTTCACCAAGCTGGTCAATGAGCCGGTTTCCCTCTCCAAAGCGGAATGTGACATTTGCAGGGAGGTACTTGCAGAGGAGGATTTGCGCATACACGAATTCGTGAGCTGTCTGTCCCAAGCAGACGTGTCTCATTGGCTACGAGGGGCCGCTGTGCTCTGTATCCCACACGGGGAAAAGCTGCACCGGCAGGTTCCGCTTGTAGTTGCTGCCCGAGTTGACGCCATCATTGAAAATAATCGCAGGCAACTAGCGCAAGATTTGCAACAGTTGCGCGATGAACCAGAACCAGGCAGAGCCGGGTGGGGAGCACTTGGGCGAGCCGCGGAGTTCCTTGTCTCGCAACGCGGACTACATTCCTGAGGGAGGACGTATGTTGAGTGCCGGAAAGGCCGTGAAGGTTTCAATCTATCTAGGCGAGGGCTCGAAACATCATGGGGTTCCAACGTATTCGAGCATCCTTGATTTTCTTTTCTATCGAGGTGTCTCCGGGGCAACCGTTCTGAAAGGGATCGCCGGATTCGGTGCGGATCACCACATGCACACCGCCAGCTTTGTCGAGATTTCTGACAATCTTCCGCTGAAGATCGAGTTCATCGAGTCTCGCGAGAAGGTGAACGAGTTGCTCGGAAAGCTGGAAGAACTTGCCGGTACTGGAATGATCGAGATTCAGGAGACCACCGTTGCGAAACCAGCCCAGGTCTCGAAGCAAAAAAAGCCGGTCCCGTCTGCTCACGTGAAAATCGAGGGCAAAGCGAAGATGATGCGCATCTATGTTGATGAGGCAGACCACTGGAAGGACAAGCCACTTTACAAAGCACTTGTCGAAGCCATGCGCGCCAACGACATTGCCGGAGTCACGGTCTACCGAGGCATCCTCGGCTATGGCGCACACCGGCGGATGCACAAAGACAAAGCACTGCACCTATCGCACGATTGCTCGATCATGCTCTCGGCCGTCGATACCGAGGAGAAGCTCCGATCCTTTCTTCCGCTTGTGGATCAGATGGTGGAAGAGGGGCTTGTTGTCCTTTCAGACGTGGACATCATCAAGTACTCCTACCGCGCACTGGACGTTGATCTGACGGAGTCAGTGTCGGGCAACCCTTCTGCATGAGCGGAGGTTCAACCATGAAAGAACAATTTCAAGCGCGCATGTTGCGTATTCATTTCGGTGAAGGTGACAAATGGCAGGGCAAACCCTTGCATGAAGCAATTGTAGCCAAATGCGTGGAACTTGGAATGGCTGGTGCCACCGTGTATCGCGGGATTGAAGGGTACGGAGCCAGCACCAGAATTCACCATTCCAGTCATTGGACGTTCTCCAAGGATGCGCCGATCATGCTGACTATCATCGACCGTGAGGAACAGATCGAAAAACTGGTTCCTTATCTCGATGTCATGGTTGAGGAAGGTCTCATCGCCATGTCCCGTGTTGATGTCATTCGATACTCGCGGACTTCAACGAACGAACCGGCCAAGGTCTAACAGGACCCGGATGGATAGGATGGCTAGCTCCGCGATGCAGGGATATAACAACAGTTCGACAGTGCAAGAAAAGGGCAGCATTCAGGCTGATACATCCACGTCTATGGACGGCGCTTCTCGTCTGTTGCGACTCGCCAATCTGGCTCAGGAACTTGGGGGTGAGCCTGTCGCCGAGGAAGCTCGTGAACTCGCTGCGCGGGTTTCCGAAGGACGTTTCTATGTAGCTTGTATCGGTCAGTTTAAGCGTGGAAAATCCACCCTGCTCAATGCTCTGGTCGGCTACGCTGTTGTTCCCACCGGGTTTGTTCCGGTCACAGCGGTGCCTACCGTAATTCGATTTGGCGACGAACTTCACGCACGCGTACGCATTCGCGACGGCTCCTGGCTGGATGTTGACCTCTC
Source organism: uncultured Occallatibacter sp. (assembly GCA_964595345.1). Taxonomy (GTDB): domain Bacteria; phylum Acidobacteriota; class Terriglobia; order Terriglobales; family Acidobacteriaceae; genus Telmatobacter. The sequence goes on along the minus strand of CAZQPY010000078.1, from coordinate 15,633 downwards.
CGACTTGAAGGAGTACGTGACCGAAGAACTAAACCCAGAAAATAGAAAGAAGGTGGACGGCGCGGAAGTATTCGTGCCCAGCCCCTTGTTATCTTCCGGCATGTGTTTTGTGGACACACCGGGTTTAGGTTCGGTGTTCACAGGAAACACGGCAACCACGCAGGCCTCTATTCCGCACATTGATGCAGCGTTGGTTGTTGTCGGAGCCGATCCGCCTATTGCGGGCGAGGAGTTGGCGCTGGTCGAATCAATCGGCAATCAGGTCCAGGATTTAATCCTTGTGATCAACAAAGCCGACCGCACCAGCGATCCCGAGCGTGCGGCGGTGGTAAGGTTCACGCGCGAGATATTGGAAAAACGACTGCATCGCCCGATGGGCGAGGTTTGTGAAGTGAGTGCTGCCGAACGGATGGAAGACCGTGGTCCGCTGCGAGATTGGGAAAGACTGCTGAAAAGTTTGCATCACTTGGTTGAAGACTCGGGCAGGAATCTCGTTCGCGCCGCTTGCGACCGGGGTCTTCAGCGCCTGAGCGAACAATTGTTGGTAACTATCGCTGAGGACCGTGACGCGCTTCAGCGGCCCATCGAAGAATCCGAACGGCGCATTGAGCTGATGAAGGAAACCATCAGCGAGGCTGAGCGCTCCATGCGTGAACTGGATTACCTGTTTATGGCCGAGTTGCATCGGATTTCGGACCTCTTCGGTGAGCGTCATCGGCAATTCTTCCGTTCCGCGTGGGCCGAATCGGAAGCAGACTTTAGTAAGGAGCTAGCGTTTGTGCCCCTCGGTTTTGGCCCGCACTATCGGCGGCGAGTGATGCACCTGGCCCAGGAGATCTCACGCGGCAAGGTTGTGCCTTGGCTCAAGCCTGAGCAGGAGGAAGGCGAGCGCCAATATCGAGCTGTAGCACTTCGATTCGTGGAGATGGGAAACGACTTTTTGAAAAAGCTCGCCGGTGCGGGCCTCAGCGAACTGACGCGAATGCCCCATGCACTCGAACCTGAGAAAGGTCTCCGTGTACGGTCCAGGTTTATCTTTGAGGACTTCATTGGGACCGCGCAACCGCCATCGCCACTGCGCTGGCTCGCTGACACACTTTTACCGTTTGTAGGTGGACGTAAACTCATCACGAACGAAGCTCGTGAATTCCTGCGGCATCTGTTGGAAGTGAACAGCTCGCGCGTACAAAACGATGTTCTCAATCGCATTCAGGATAGCCGCGGGCGTTTGGAGGCTGAGATTCGCAAACTGTTATACGAAATAGGCCGCGTTGCCGAACAGGCGCTTGACCTGGCGCGCAAAGTCAAAGAAGAAGGGACTATTGCCGTACAGTTTGAAATTGAACGGCTCAGCCGATTAGAAAAAGACGTTTCTGAACTCGCCTGAGCCGGTTCAACCGCCGCAGTGACGGATGGAATCACCGATATTTACTGATCGCGCCAGCAATGGTCGTCCGCCTATTCGGTGCCTGTCCGCTCTTCTTTCTCAATTGGAGAATCTGCAACGGGATGCTTCACGCTAATCACATCCTCTTCATCTCCATCAACAAGTTCCACTTCAATCTCTGTCGTTCCATCTTTTCCGCGGATATACTCTACCGAATGTTTGTGCTTGTCGATGGACGCTTCTACTTCCTGAAGGAACAGATCAGCGATATGTACGCCATCCACGAGCACCAGCGTGGTGTTCTTCAAATGCCTTGCCTGCTCCCGGATGAACTGCTCAAGCAAACGCTTCGGTGCCAATAACTCTACACAGACTGGCAGGGTGTTCATTGGCATCTCGCCGTTATCGTAGCTGACCTTGTTCGCGTCGCGAGTATAACCAATCTGTGACAGGTTCACAGCCGCATGTGCGATACCGGTCTTCATTGCCGCCTGCACGAGATACGTGGAAAGCGGCGTTTCAACGAGCCGTTGCCACCAACGCTGACTTTTCTTTACGTCTCCGCGACGAAGATAAATGCGAAGTGCCGATATTGAACTGAAGTGCTTTTCCATTACCCCTCCTTGACGTTTGAAATGGTGTGCAATCCGGGTTTGAATTCATAGATGCGTGTCGTTTGCATCAATTCGTTGGCATGAATACGTGCGCGCAAAACATCCTTTGTCGAAAGAATACCGATCAGATGGTCGGTTGCCGGATCCACGACAGGCAGATAGTCGTGAACGCCGTGCGCCAGTTCTTTTTCCACAACGGTCATTGCGTGGTAAGCACAAACGGTGCGTGCGCGGTTGTCGGTGATGGCTGCAATCGGCGTTGTATCCCACTTGTCGCGCGGAATCACGCGCAGAGACTTAGTCGCTGCCATACCCAAATAGGTTCCGTTCTTGGCTACGACAGGCAGTTCCTCAAAGTTGTGCTCCATGATGGCCCGGTTGTGAAAGTGGGCAAGGCTTTCACCTGGTGAAGCCACAACGATGCGTCGGCTCATCCACTCGCCGCAAGGCATGGTCGCGAGCTTGCTCTCATCGGTATTGCGATGGGTACGCTGAGATTCAGAGTTGGAAATGCCGGCAGCCACCAGGAATGCCATCGAAGACGCAATCAGACCCGGAACCACCAGAGCAGGGCTTCCTGTAGCCTCTGCGATGAATACAGCGGCGAACAATAGGCTGTTGTAGCTGGCCCCGGTGAAGGCCGCGATTCCAATCAGGGTAAAAAGACCTGGGTGGCTGGGATGCATCGTGGCATCACAGATCGCTCCCAGCGCCGCGCCAATGGTTGCTGAGGGGACAAACAAGCCGCCCACTCCCCCCATGCCGAAGGTGATGACAGTTGCCAACAGCTTTGCGGCAAAGAGAAACAGGCAGGCCCAGAGAATATATTTGCCGTTGAGCAGCGCATTTGCCACCGGCAGTCCGGCCTGCAATGTGGCTGGAGAATGGATCAGATAGAGCGTGAGGAAGGCGATGAGACTGAGCAGCACTCCGCCAACCAGGTTTTTCACAATGCGCGGCGCTGTCCAGCCGTTATAACGCTTCTTGGTATTGGACAACAGAGCAAGAAAAAGATGGGATGCAAGTCCACCTAAAACGCCTACCGGCAGACAAAGGAACAGATCGCGAATGTTGAGGTGGTAGACGAAGTTGATGGGAAAATACGGTGTTGATGGACGAAGGAAACTGAAGGTGGCAAAACTGGTGGCGGCGGCTACCAATCCAGGAATCAGAGCATCGTGGGCAAGATCGTTCTTGTAGGGCGACTCGATTCCCATGATGGCGCCGGTGAGTGGTGCGCGAAATATGGCCGCAATGCCCGCAGCTGCTCCAATGATCAGGGTGGTCTCGGCCTTGCCATGGAGCCACTTCAAGCGCGAATTGCTGTTGATCTTCCCTTGCAGGTAGGATGTGATGGTTCCGCCCAGCCACTTGCTTGCACCCTCCATACCGGCACTCGCGCCAAATCCCATGGTTGCCAGCGAGGCGGCTAATTTCGGAACGGCGGATTTGTAATCGATCTGCTGATCGGGCCGATGATAGGCGCGGACCACCTCATCGGCCATGGACGGCGATTTTACGCGAAACAGGCTCAGGATCAGCCCCGTCAAGCCCATGGCGACAATGGGCAATAAGCAGAGAACGGCGGGGGAGCAGTGAACGGTGAAGGTCTTCCAGAGAAGCTCATTGACCGCATAATCATAGGCGGCAATGGCTGCGCCGACCAGGATGCCGAAGGGGGCAGCAACTAGAAACACGCGTCGAGCGGTTTGAAAATGCTCCGACAAATTGTCGGCCAATGCATTGGGACGCTCACGCGTGAGGATCGACTTCAGTGAACGAGACATGCTTCTCCTTCGCCACAAAGATGAACTGTAGATCGAGGGGATGCGCCGAATGAATCTGATCCGGCCGCAATGTTCCGCCAACCACATTCCCTGAGAATGAACCGGAAGCTGTCAGTGAATCGGAGAGCAACAAATGTGTAGTGCTCTCACGGGCGCTTGTGTTGCAAGTGCCTGAAAATCCGAGTTCAGTTTTTGTTTGAGCGGAAAATAGAAAAGCTCCCGCCAGGATGCAGGAGTCATCAGTCTTTCCATTTCGGAAGACGGTTGAAGGCGGATTCCATCGCCTTCTCTGAGAATATGAAAAAAACGCGGACGAGTCAACTCTCTCCGGCCTGCTGGCTGGAACTTTGGGATGGATTTCGGTGAAGTCCTTCCTCGTAGCGCTATGTTGGCCGTTTGGACGATAATTATGGCCTCATGCGGAAACCGAAGGGAAAATGCACCTTTTGCGGAGCTGCCATCGGCACTACTTGGAAATGAACCTAGAAGTTTTTTGGAAATAGAGGTACAGCCGCGATGCTTCCGTCTTCTGCCCACCGCGAGACGACCGTTGAGTATCTGAATTGCATTGAGCGCGAGGAAGAATTGGGCCGCCTTCGCAACCAGGCCAGGATGCGCAAATCGCTTCTGGTATACGGACCCGAGGGAGTGGGCAAGTCGCGTTTACTTCGCGCCTTCGTTAAAAATCAACCGCTTACGCTCTACGCCGAACAGTTGCGATCACCGCGCGACTTCGCTCTCACTTTGCTTCAGGCATTGCACTCCGCAGATGCCGCAATGAAACTCCCCGGAAACCTCTCGTCTCTCTCTACATCCTCCTTGAAAGGCATCATTCACAGATCGCTTGATACTCACCCCTTTCTGATGGTTCTCGATCATCTCGATGCGCCCTCCCGGGTCGTTACAGGGATGATCAAGGACTTGCACTACTACGGTCGCACTCCCGTGATTTTTGCATCACGATCTCCACATATGGAGGATATAGGCGCGTTGCGCCCGCTGTGTGCAAACAAGTCGGAGCGTCTGGAATTGAAAAACCTGCCTCCGCAGATTGCTTTGGAATTCGCGCGACGCGAAGCGGAAAAGAAAGAACTCTGGGCTTCCAACTTGGAAGTGATCCTGCCCTCGCTGGTTGAATGGAGCGAAGGGAACCCCGGCGCGATCCTCACCATGTTGAAAATGGCCCAACTCCCGCAATACAGAGCGGGCGACCAGATCAAAGCCCACATTCTGTACGTGGACTATCGCATGGGACGCAGATAACGAGAAATACTCGTTCCTCTTCAGTTTCGCGCATGAGGCGGCAATCTAATGCCTTGGTGTCCTTATTGAGGTCTGGTATCAGAGCCAGGAAGCGTTCGGTGATCCGCTCGCTGTCCGGTTGAGACCGAGAGTCAACTTACAACAACAGCCCGAATCGCCCATCCAAAACGACTTGAAAAACAAAAACATATGGATGGAGGCGGACTGGCTTGCGACAAATTACGAGAAATCCGCAAACAGCTCGTCCGGCTTGACGGAAAGCGCTTTCGCCAGCTTGACGATGTTCTCCAGGGCCACATTCCGCTCTCCGCGCTCGACTCCACCGACGTAGTTGCGATGCAGTCCGGCCCGTTCGGCCAGCTCTTCCTGGGAATAGCCCCGCTCGTCGCGGAGTTGCCGCAACCTTGTGCCGAATCGAGACTTAACGGAGCGTGGGGCCACATCTCCATGCTCGGAGGCTGACCACTATGCGTCTACACACGATGAGTGTGATAATGTCCTGGTCAGAGTTGCATCCATGTCCGCTCTCGCGCTGTACGCCGTCGGAAACTGCCCCAGTTGACGGGAAATTCAACGGAATAATCCAGCATTGAGGTGGAAAGGGTACGATTCTTAAGGAGGTAGAGGGAGAACCCATGAAAACCGATTTCATCGACTGTCCGGAAGTGGCAGGAAAGACCATTCAGTTGCTCAGGATTCACCGCGACACCGGCGACGGGTCGCGCGTCCAGATTGAGTTGACAGACGGAACCAGCTTCACCTGCTGCGTCGCGGTCCGTGCAGCCGTGGAAGCATCCTTATATAAGGGTGGCGCAGGAGCACCGGAAACCATTCGCGACTACAAACTCTAGGCAAATCCTCCCCCACAAAACCCGGTCGTTATTCCCAAATGGAATAACGGTCTCCCTGGAATTCATTGGACGCGGCCCCGAAACCGCCATAACTTTGCCCTAATGCTGACGCCTGAGTCAGCGGAGGTGCAAAGTGAATCGATTCCGCCGTATCTTCCGACGCGACGCCAGTCGTAATCGGCTGCTTATTCCGTCCGCCAACCGGCTGTCGGGACAAACCCTCAAAACCACTCTCCATTCGGCCATCCGCACAATGGCTCCCACCCTCTTTGCGCTCGCGTTTGCCGGCGTGGCCCATGCCCAGGGAACGATGGACTTCTCTGGCGCGACCACGCTCATGACCACCTTCAAAACCTTCGCTATCTATGCGGGCGCGGTCATCTGCTTTGGCGGACTGATCTTTGCCGGAATCCGCATGATGAGCGGCAGGTTCCAGGACGCCATCCCCGGACTCTTTGGCGCGCTCTTCGGCGCTGGAGTCCTTGGCTGGGGTGCTGGCTGGATTGGCTCGCTCACCGGGCAGACGATGCAGTAGGAGGCGACCATGACCAAGCGAGGAGAGCCGTTACCAATCAATCAGGCGCTCAATAGGCCACGAGCCAAGCTCGGATTGGACCTCAGCGCATGGATGGCGATTGTCTTCGTCTGCGTAACGGTTTTCCTCGTTGGGTTCCGCGTCGTGGCGCTGATCGCTTTCCCGTCGCTCGCCATCGGCGCGTGGCTTGTCGTCCGCAAACATCCGAAGATGTTCGAACTTTGGGGCTTGAGTCTGAGCCAGAGGTCCTACTATGACCCGCGTAAACACTGAGCAACAGAGATACACGCCGTGGTTCGCCAAGGCGGGAGCCGCGTGCAGCATCGTACCGATTGCACGCTTCGTCAACGACCGGATCTTCGCGCTGAAGGGCGGCGGCTATGGATGCCTCTTTTCGCTCGCCGGTATCGATGAAGAAGGCGTGACCGATCAGGGGCTTGAAGCGCAGGTGCGCTCGATTGAGGGCGCACTGCGGGGATTGCCGGAAGGGGCGTGCCTTTACCAATACACGCGCGTCATGTCTGGATTTGATCTGCCGCGTAAAGCTACCTATTCCAACCCGGTCACACAGGTATTCGTCGATGAGCGGTTGGCGTTTCTTGAAAGTGCGGCAGGCTTCCGGCGCATTGACCTGCATTGGTGCTTGACGCTGGAGCCGCCGAAAGCAGCGGCGTTGTCGCGCAAGCCGAAGGAGCACGACAGCGACACAACGCGGATGCTGGCCGACCTCGAAAAGACTGCCACGCTACTCGAAGGTCATCTCAGCGGATCGTTGGGACTGCGGCTGCTTGAAAAGAACGCCGTCTTCCAGTTCTTCAGTTATCTTTTCAATCTTGAAGAATGGGCAGCAGCCTACACATTGACCGCCGATGACGGCGTGGACCGCCAGATCGTGAACAGCCCGGTTTCATGGCACAGCGATCATCTGACGATTGGCCGCCGTTACGTCCAGATGTTTTCTCTGAAGACGACGCCGGAGGCGTCGCGCCCCTGCCTGTTCTCGGGACTCATGGCGCTCGATTGCGACAGTATCCTTTTGACGACCTGGCGTCCGAAATCCACCACCGCCGCGCGCAGTGAGATCGATGCGCAGGAGAAGTTCATCTCGTTTTTCAAAGTCGGCGTACTGACGCGCGTAATGAGCGGTCACGACACGGCCTCGCTTGAGACCGGCGCGGGAGCCCGCGCCGCCAATACACAGGTCGATGACCTGGGAGATGTCATACGTTCGCTGGACAAAAAGGCTCAGGGTGAGTTCTCGCTCCGCTTCCTTGTAGCCGCGCGCAGCGTGGACGAACTGCGCGGTATTGCGCCCGCCGTGCATCGCGTCTTCGTCGATGCGCGAGCGCAGGTGATGGAAGAGACGTTGGGCAATCTTTCGGCCTTCTACGCCATGTTTCCCGGCAATGGAAAGTTCAATGTCTTTCCGATGTGGCTGGCAGAGGATCATCACGCGCGGCTTTCGTCGGCTTTCGCGCCCAATCTCGGTCATCCGTATTCGGAAGACCTCGATAACGAGTATTTGAACATCTTCGAGACGCGCACACGGACGCCATTCTTTCAGGATGTGTATGTGGACGGCGTCCGAGTGATGCTGATTCTTGGGCCGACGGGCACAGGCAAAAGCGTTCACGGCAACATGGCCATCGCCCATGAACAGAAGTACGGCGGGTTTACCTACATCTTCGCCATCGGCGGCAGCTATGAGAGTGTCGTCGAGTTGCACGGCGGGCGCGTGGACCGCATCGGCAAAGACGGGCCGCGCGTGAATCCCTTTCGGCTGGAGCCGACCGAGAGCAATATTACGTTCCTCTATTCGTTCGTGAAGCTCCTGCTGATGAAAGGCGGAGCGGAACTGGAGCCGGAAGACGATGATGTGATCCACAAGGCGGTGCGGGACATCTACTTGCTCGATACCGAGAACCGCCGTCTCTCGAATCTCTTCCTGCCGAAGAAACTCGACAGGTATCTCTCGAAGTGGGTTGGCAATGGCGTCTATTCCGCCATCTTCGACAACATCGAAGACAGCCTCTCACTCTCGCGCCTGCAATGCTTCGACTTTCAGGGTGTCAACAACGAACAGTACGCCGACCTGATCGAGCCGCTGATGGTGTGGCTGCTGCGTCGCATCAACGACGTGCTCTACAACCCGGCCAATCTCGGCGTACCCAAGCACATCCTGATCGAAGAAATCTTCTCTTCGATGAAGAATCGGCAGTTGCTCGAAGGCGCGCTTGCTTCGATCAAGACCGTGCGCAAGAATCTCGGCGGCGTAACCATGATCGGCCAGTCAGCAGAAGACCTCGGCGCGAACGCTGAGAGCATTGTGAACTCCTGCACGTCGTTTCTCTTCTTGAAAGACGCCACCTTCAACCGCAAGCGGTACGCGGAACTCTTCAAAATGAACGAGCAGCAAATTGCGCTGTTTGAGAGCCTGCAAGATCGCGAAGGTCTCTACATGCGCCGCGATGGATTGACCAAGGTCGTAAAGCTCAATCTCGACAACCGCAGCTACGCAGTCTTTTCGACCAAGCCGAAAGACCGCGTGCGCCGGGCCAGGCTCATCGCCAAGTACGGGCTCACGGAGGGCATCACTCGATTCGCCCAGGGCGAGTCCGAATAACCCCAACACCACACCGCAGAAAGGACTTGAGAATATGCGCCCCACCATTTTTGTCTCTTTTTCCGTTTGCATGATGCTGGCCACGGGCCAACTTCATGCCTCAACCGAAACGCATCCTCTGCAACCGAGCGCGCCGCGCACGGTCATGGTATCGGAAGCGGATACGCCGCCGCAGATTCGCGCTGGCCTTCTGCAATCGACGCTCATCGTTCTGCCCAACGAGGAGAAAGTCGCCAACGTCTTCGCCGGCGACACGGTGAACTGGATCTTCGACGGCGGCCATGTGGCTTCGCGCTTCATCAGCGTCAAGCCCAAAACGGCGAACGCGGCCACGGACATTCACATCGTCTCCGACCACGGCAACGAATACACCCTTGCACTGCGCGAGGTCTCCGATGATTCCGATCCCCACTTCGATTCCAAAGTTTTCATCGCTCCCGGCGATCTGGCAGCCAAAGATCGGCTGGCCCAGCTTCCGGTGTTTGTGCCGGTTGCCGAACTGGACAAGGCGAAACAGGAAGCTGTTGCCGCGAAGGCTGCTCAGGAGGCCGTACTCAAAGCCGAAGCGACGAAAGCTGAGCAGTACCGCAGCGAATACCCCGGCTCGCTGCACTTCGACTTCGTGTGGGACGAGCGAAAGGGAAAAGAGCTTGGACTCCAGCAAATCTGGCGCGACGACAAGTTCACCTACCTGCGCGGCCAGTTCCAGGAGACGCCCGCGCTCTACGAGCTGAAGGACGGCAAAGGCTCGCTCATCAACTTCGATTTCAACGGTGGGCTTTACACCGTGCCGAAGCAGTTGGAGCACGGGTATCTGGCCATCGGCAAACAGAAGGTCGAATTCCATCGCGAGGGAGGCGCAAAGTAGCCATGACGGAACAGACTCCAAATACGCCCGCCACAATTCCAGAGCAGCCGGATGCGAAGCCACCGCTCAAGAAGAGTATGCCGGTGGTCATTGCGCTGGTAGCGATTCTCGCCATACTCGGCATCGCCAACGTAACCAGCCTGCTGCGCGGCAACAAGAAGACGGCGCCAACGAGCGCGCTGCCAATGCGCCCGGCCTCACCCAGCGCGCAGCAAGTATCGAGTTTCGAGACACAGCAGCAGTTGCAGGCGCAGCATGACGCCGAGGAAAAGCAGCGTCAACAAGAATTGTTGGCGGCGATGCAACAATTCCAGAACACAGAGGGAACGCCCGGTCCCGAATCGGCCAACGCTGCGCCGATGACGGCGGCGCAGCGGGATGCGATCTACGGCGGGAGTTCCAGTGCGCCGCAGCACACCTCGAATGTCTCGGAGGCGCAGGCCGAGGCAAAGCAACGGGCACTGGCGCGTGAAAGGCAGAAGCAGGAGGCCATCAATAGTGACACGATGGCAATTGACTTTGCGCACACTGGAGAACCTGCGACCGGTGCATCACCAAATCCGCAGACAGTTGCGGTGCTGGCAGAACGCTCGGAATCTCCTTCTTCCGCGAAATCGGAAGAGGGCATAACCGCGGGAGGCGCACCGTCGCAGAAGAGTTCCAATGCGGCGGCATCGGAACAATCACAGGTGACGAACACCAAAACCGACCCGATGGGGCCGTATCCGTTTGACCAGTATCAGGGGCGTCTCTATCGAATCTTCGAGGGAACGGTTCTCGAAGGCGTCGTCACCAACCACATCGACGGCGGACTCAACGGGCCGATTCTGGTCATGCTGACCACCGACTACTACTCCCACGACCATCAACAACTGCTTATGCCGCAGGGCACGCGCCTGATTGGCACCGTGCAGAGCGTGGGCAGCGCCCAGCAACGCAAGATGTTCGTCACCTTCCATCGGGCCGTCTGCCCTGATGGATTCTCGCTTGACTTCGACAAATACATCGGGCTTGACCCACTGGGTACGACGGGACTCGCCACCAAGGTCGATCACGGATACTTCCAGGCATTCGCCGCTGCCGCCGCCATCGGCGGTATCGGCGGCCTTGCGCAGATCGGCAACAACGGCAGCGTGCTTGATCCATCCACCGAGATTCGCAATGGCATCTCGGAGCAGATGGCAAGCGAAGGCGAGCAGATATTGAATCACTTTCTTAACCGCCTGCCGGTAATCACCCTCAAGGAAGGCTCGCGCGCCCGCGTCTATGTAGGCCGCGACATTCTGATTCCGTCCTATGCGGAACATCGCATGGACCCAACCCTGTAGCGCCGGAGACTGGCCATGATTGAGCAGAGTGAACGATCGCGGCATCTGATTGAGGTTTCGCGCCGTGCCATGCATCGCGGTCACGATGCGTGGGCAGCGTTCAACTTGAGCGACAAGGTGACTGTGGCGCTTGTGCTCAATCGTGCCGACTGGCTCGAAGAGTTTGGCTGCACTCTGGCCGAAGCCATCGAGGAGGCGGGCGAGGAATGGATCGTCGTCATTCCTCGGATTGCCCGCGAGCTACTCAACGAAGGGCTATGACACGGCGCGGCAGCCAATTCAACCAACAACGAGGAGGTAGTATGGCAATTCAACTCAAGAAGCAGCGTAAGTGGCTCGTAATCACCGCCGCGGTTCTGTTGACCGCAACACCCAGCTTTGCGCTCTTCGGGATTGGCGATGTCGTGTTTGATCCCACTAGCTACGCCAGCCTGATTCAACAACTGACCACGCTCCAGATGCAGTACAACATGGTCAAAAACAACATCACACATTTCTCGCTCAAGCAGCAGTGGCAAACAACGCTGCACAAGCTTGAAAACGCAAACGTCGCCAATATGTTTGGCGAAACGGCTGGCATAAAGATTGCGCTCAACTCGAACGCCCCTTCCACTTCCGCCACGGCGTGGAAGACGGCTACGGTCTCGATGAATAGCGGCACGAACAGCTACCTTGCTGGACAGTCACTCGGCAGTTCGCGCATTTCGCAGCTTGCCATGGTCGAAACGTCGGATTCCATCTCGCCCGACTGCCTAACCGCAGTGGGCCAGTACCGGACCAACAGAACCGAGAACTCAACGGCCAATTCCTCGCTCCTTTCGAGTCAGTTCGACATTTCGAGCGGCACGAACAGCGAGGTTCAACAACTCAATCTTTTGAATGCGGCTGAGGCGCAAAAGCTCAGCGAGATGCAATCGCAGGGAACGCTTCAATCTTGCCTTGCTGGGCAGATGACCGTCGCCAACATGGAACGACGCAATGCCGCCGTCGAAGACATCAATACGGCGGCCTTCGTGCAGCAGCAACGCTCAACGAACAATGTCAGTGCTGCCAGCGAAAGCAATACCTGGCGGACCTATCTTCCGTGAGTTGAACCCACGCGGCGCAGGCTGCTTCAGCCCGCGCCGCACATTCCACTACGAGGTGACGACTATGATTTCACCGACGCTGCTGGCCCAGGCATTGCCGGGCACGAGTTCCGGCGTGGATTGGCTCTACCAGTTCACCAACAATCTGACGAATCTGACCACACAAAACGGCGGCGTATTGACGCAGCTTGGATTGACCGAGCTGAGCTGCATTGCCCTTTTCTCGCTCATCAACATGGTCATCAATTGGAACACCTCCACGATGACTGCATGGCGCTTCCATGCACACCCGGTTCGCGCGGGCGATCTGACGCACTTTCTGATGCGGCTCATAATCTGCTGCCTGCTCATCAATTACTGGGTCAATCCGCTGCCCGGTGCGAGCTTCGGGCTGAATCACTTCTTCAGCTATATCGCCCAGGCTATGGTTGCCGCTTTCGACCAGAGTTCGCTCGACACTTTGCTCCAGCTCATGAAGACCGCTGGCGACAATACGCCGATGCCTTCGCTGACCGCGCCGGTGCAGATACTCTGCTACTTCTACGTCCAGGCATTGATGGGCATCGCTTCGGCGATTCTCTTCCTCATCAACTGCTCTTCGTTCATCCTCTACGGCGTCACCGCGCTCTTCGGTCCGGTTTTCATTCCGCTGCTGATGACCAGGACATTCCGAGGGAAGTTCTTCCACTTTGTCGATGTGCTACTGAGCTTTGCGATGATCCGCGCTGTGGCCGCCGCCTTCATCTTCGTGTGGTCCGGTTTTCTGAATACCTTCATTCAGCAAACCTTCAACGGAACCTACTCGATGGAGATGTGGCTGGCGAATCTGATTCCCTGCACGATGGTCTTCATCGCCTTCATCATCAATATGCTTTTCATTCCGAGCATGACGCAGGCGATCTTCGGCGGCACCGCGGGCTTGGCCGACAGCGTCTCGAAGGTCGGCGGCGCGGTTGCTTCCATCGCCATGATGGCCGGTTGAGGAGGACGTCATGTGGACCTATCTCTTCAGCTTCTTGCTCTTTCGCCGGCTCAGGCTATCGAAGCCGTTCCGATACGTGCTCGCCGTGCTCTTGATCGGCCTCTTCATCGTGGTCCTGATCTACACCGTGGACTTGTTTCTCACACTTGAAGAAAGGATAAGTGCATCCCATGCCACGACACTCGACTTCTTCTGAAGCTCCGCTTGCACCTGCGGAATCCCTGCTCGTTGACCATATCGGCAATGAGGTCTATTCGTCGCACTATGCCGAGCGGAAAGCCTACCGGCTCATCCTAGCCTGTGGCACGGTCATGCTGCTCGCTTCGCTTGGCATGAACCTGATGCTGACACGCCGTCCAGTTGCGAATCGTTACATTCGCATCGATGAGATGGGCCGCGCCCAGGCGATTCAGTATTCGGATTTGAACTACAGCCCGCGCGAGGGCGAAGTCCGCACCTATCTGACCGATTGGGCGAACTACCGCTACACGGTCAACCGGGACGTAATCGCCAAGAAATACCCGCTCAACTACTACTTTCTTTCGCAGGCATTGGCATCGCGCCTGATGGGTGAAGACAACGCCAACCACCTCGTCTCTCAGGTCACGGCAGGGCAGATCGAAGCGAGCGACGTACAGGTCCAGAACGTGACCATTACGACGATGTCGGAGGAGATGTTACAGGGCGCACGCATTGCCCGTGGAACTGCGCTGATGGCAGTTGATCGCTTCTACTCGGCAGAGAATTCGCACGAGCCGCGCACGGAGCATTGGCTGCTCAGCATCACCTACTATCTGAACCCGAAACAGGTCAGCGATCAGGCTCGTGTTTATCCGCAGTACGAGTTCATCAATCCGCTCGGCTTGACCATCACCGAGTTCCACGAAAACCGCGTCTCTGTCGATGCGCACAATCCAGACGCAGCAGCGGGAGCAGCGCGATGAGCTTCGACCTGATCCTGCCGTTCTTTCCTGAGGAATTGCGCGAGCTTCTACTCGATCCATCGATCTCCGATCTGATGATCAATGGGACGAATGGAGTCTTCGCGGATCGTAATGGCGTCGTTGAGCAAATCGCGCTCTCGCAGCCATTCACGAACGAACGTTTGCAGGCAGCCATTGAGCGCGTCGCGCGCATCCTTGGGCAGGACTTGACGACGCAGAATCCAATCCTCAATACGCGTTTGCCTGATGGCTCGCGCGTGGCGGTTGTCGGCTCGCCTTCTGCGATCAACGGCCCGACCTTTACCGTGCGCAAATTCAACCGCTGGTTTACTTCGGATGAACTGGTCAAGGCTGGCAGCTTGCCCGCTGAGGTTCGGGATGCGGTTGTGCGCATGATCGAAGGACGGAAGAACGGCATCATCGCCGGTGGAACCGGATCGGGAAAGACCACGCTGATGAAGGCGCTGCTCGATCATGTTCCGCTTCGTGAGCGGCTGATCGTGATCGAACAGCCAGCCGAATTGAAGGTTGCCCATCCTAATGCCGTTCGGTGGGAGGCTGTTGCGGCCATCCCCGGTCAGGTTGCCATCACTCCAAGTCAGCTTGTCGCTGCCGCTCTACGGCATCGTCCCGACCGCATCATCATGGGCGAAATCCGCGACGAATGCGGCTACGACCTCTTGCAGGCTATGAACACCGGCCACGGCGGAACGCTTTCAACATTGCACGCGGATTCCGCCATCGATGCACTGGACCGGCTGGCGGATATGGCGCTCAGCGCCCGAACCAATCTCGACCAGCAATTTATCCGGTCACAGACCGGAAAGGCAGTGGATTTTGTTCTCTACTGCGAACGCGATTCCACGGGCCGACGCAGGGTGCGCGAGCTGATCACCGTGAGTGGATACAGCCACATGGACCATTGCTTCGTGACGGAGGAAATCTACCGGGCTTCCTCCACGGCGGCGGCGTAGATTGCAGCGCGGATTGCAGGATGGAATGCGAATCGGAGGAGCGGCTATGCAAAGTCTTCTTGGGCACGGTGAAGCAAAGGGAATCACGCCCTTTCTATGCGCACTTGAGCGTGACCACGCCGAGTGTAAGACGCGCGATACCGGGTGCGAGACGCGGCTCTTTGTCCCGAGGTCTGACGGCGAGAAGGTTGATCTGGTTTGCCGGGGAATGGCATCGCCAGGAAGCGGGAACAGCATTGTTCTTCAGTGTGTCTCCCAGTTCCATTCCTCACTAGCTCGGTCACTGCTTCGGGGCCTTTGCGACGCCCTGCGGCACTGCGCCGTTCTGCTTTCCGGACTCCTCTCCCAGAGCAAGTCTGGGCCCCTGCTCCAGAATGCACGGCTTGGCA
>CAZQPY010000077.1:0-24058 GCA_964595345.1 uncultured Occallatibacter sp. | reverse complement strand
CCTTTGTCCAACGACCTTCTTGCGGAATCGGCGCCGGGCCATGATTCGGGCCTTTGGCGACTACGCACATCTGTTCGATCTCGTGTGTGTGCATGTGCATGGTGGAGTTGAGCTCCTTTGTTCTGTTCTGGTTGGGCTAAAAGCTAGCATTCAAAGTGTTCCGAGGCACAAAGCCGGCGTCGGAGCGTTGACAGCAGATTCACTTGTCCGGGAGGATAGGCCTCGCCCGCAACGCCAGCGCCGAAACGCTGGGTGGGGCGTTCGCTTTTTCAGTGGCTTTTCTTCCGCGGTGCGCTCGACGATGGCCGAATTCAGGCCAGATTGCACGTTCCAGCGCACTCAAATCCCTTCCCGATTATTCAGGAGGGAGCGAAGGTTGGACTGTGATGAGGGGCACGGCACCTGGCACCTGCGGTGCGGCCGCCACTGGCCGTGGGGGCGGGCGCTTCGCGTGGCCCGCGCTCTAGAGGCGCGCGGGATTGGGGACTGTGGGGACGCGAAGCGAGCAGGGTTCGAGATCTCCCCGGTCCCCAACTGCGAGGGACCGGGGGCACCCTCATCGCGCTTTGAGTGGACTCCCGGGACCGGGGGCACCCGTCGAACCAGTCGTAGTCGGTGTAGCCGCGATCACAGACCAGACATCTGTTAGCCTAGCGATAAAGTTTGACGAGAGGAACGCCTTGTGAGAGCTGAACCATCGCCGAAACCAAATCCCATGGACGACTTTCAGAGCGCTCGGTACCGCCTCATTTTGCTGTTTTTGGCCATGTTGCTAGCCGTGGGCTGGTTCGCCCTCGGGCCGAATAGTCCAGCGTATTCGATCTCGGTGGTCGCAGGAACATTCGCCCTGGGGCCCGCAGTGGCCGCTCCCGTGATGCGACGTGTGCCTCGCCAATGGTTCCGCGTACCTACAAGCGAGCGCGTGCTCCACCGCATCGCCGGAGTCGGAATTTTCGGTTGGCTGCTCGATGTCTCCGGATGGAATCGCCGTTTGGCCGAACCTGTGCGGGGATTCTCGGGCAAAAGGGCCGGCCTACCCTCGCTGGAACAGTCTGTGCAAGGCAACGTCAGCGCCCACGGAACCTGCTTTGCCATCCACGTGCTATTAGCCATCCTCGCACTTTTGAGCAGGCACCCGTGGAGCGCTGCACTCTGGATGCTGTTGCCAGGCGTATTCGTTCATCTCTACCCGGTGTTGCTACAGCGCTCGATCATGCTTCGACTGCAGCCTCTGCTGGATAGGACTGGCTCTGTTCCAGTGACTGGGTCGCACGCTACCCGAACAGTCACTACGACGCTTTCATCATCGGAAAACTGAAGACTGGGGTTCACGTAGCCCTCACAGCAGATCGAAAGCGGGAAACGATACAAGGGCCAGCATTTGGACCGCCCTTGGTTTGCCGCCCAGCCGGACATAGTCTTCCGATGAACAATATCGAAACCGGAGAGGGATTCTGGGGTGGCGCCGGTGGCCCCGGCCATTTTAGATTGCAGTCCGGTCCGGTTAAAGGTCGTTTGCCCAGTTGACCGTGGCGCGGAGATCTTCGACGTGGGCAAATATCTTGTCGTTTGTCACCAGCACGGCTCCGGCGGCTATGGCCTGTGCGGCAATCAACAAATCCATCGACTCGACGGTGATCCCCCTGGCTTCGAGTTTTGCGGGCGCGAGCGGAATGGCCTGCAAATTTTACTCAGGGGCTAAAGCCCCACTCATTTTGTTGCCTTTCTCGGCACGACTAAAGTCGTGCCCTGACGCTTCTTGCCTTCCCGATGAAGTTTTCCGCAACCTGCAAAGGCCCTCGTTTGCATTCGACCACATTTGGCAGGACTGAAGTCGTGCCCTGACGCTTCTTGCCTTCCCGATGAAGTTTTCCGCAACCTGCAAAGGCCCTCGTTTGCATTCGACCAAATGTGGCACGACTAAAGTCGTGCCCTGACGCTTCTTGCCTTCCCGATGAAGTTTTTCCGCAACCTGCAAAGGCCCTCGTTTGCATTCGACCAAATGTGGCACGACTAAAGTCGTGCCCTGACGCTTCTTGCCTTCCCGATGAAGTTTTTCCGCAACCTGCAAAGGCCCTCGTTTGCATTCGACCAAATGTGGCAAGACTAAAGTCGTGCCCTGACGCTTCTTGCCTTCCCGATGAAGTTTTCCGCAACCTGCAAAGGCCCTCGTTTGCATTCGACCAAATGTGGCACGACTAAAGTCGTGCACTGTTACAAAGCCTGACCAGATGGAGCTTTTCTGCAGCCTATGATGGCCCCTGCTCCCTCCGGCTGCGGCGCCGAAAAGCGGAGAGGAATCGGACTTCTTCGCGGAAGGCCCCTGGTCAATTCGCGGAAACGGCCAACAGCATTCGGGCTAGGACGCTACGACGGGGTTCTGATTTCGCTGGAGCGGCCTCCGGCGGCGGGGATGTAGCACTTCTCGGTGTAGTCCATCACCATGCGGTCGGCGTTGAAGCGCCAGCCAAGGGTGCGGATGGTCCGCTTCATGCGCTTGATCCACCCGCGCGGCAGACCGTCGCGGTCGCGCTGATAGTAGAGCGGAATCACTTCTTCGCGGAGCACACGGTAAAGGTCTTCGCCGTCGCGGGTGTCGTGCATGTCCATGTTGGAGTGGGTGCGGCCCTGGCCGATGGCAAAGCCGTTGAGGCCGTCGTAGGCCTCGGCCCACCAACCGTCGAGTACGGAGAGATTGAGGCCGCCGTTGAGCACCACTTTCTGGCCGCTGGTACCGGAGGCCTCCAGCGGACGGCGGGGGTTGTTGAGCCACACGTCTACACCTTGAACCAGATAGCGGCCGACATTGATGTCGTAGTCCTCGACGAAGACGAAGCGATCGCCGAGTTCGGTGTCGCGCATCATCTCGGCAATCTGCTGCAAAACCTGCTTGCCCGGCTCGTCGTGGGGATGCGCCTTGCCGGCGAAGAGAAACTGCACCGGGCACTTGGGATCGTTGACCATGGCCGCGAGCCTGCGGATGTCGGCAAGGATCAGGTTGGCGCGCTTGTAGGTGGCAAAACGGCGCGCAAAGCCGATGGTGAGCGCATCCGGCGAGAGCAACTTACCGAGACGGTCGAGCGAAGCCTCCGGCTCGCCACGGCGCGCGGCTTGCTCGATGGCGCGATGGCGGACGAAATCGAGCAGCTGCGACTTGAGGCTCAGGTGGGTCTCCCACAGCTCGCCGTCATCCACGGTTTCGATCTTGGCCCAGGTATGTTTCGCGCCGCTGTGAAGCTGCCAGCCGATGCCGAGATGTCGATCGTAAAGACGGCCCATCTGCGGCGCCAGCCACGACGGCACATGTACGCCGTTGGTGATGTGGCCGATGGGCACGGCGTCTTCCGAGTTGCCCGGGAAGAGTCCCCACCACATGGCGCGGGACACCTCGCCGTGCAAGGACGAAACCGCATTGGCGCGGCGCGAGAGCTTAAGACCAAGCACAGTCATGCAGAACGGCTCGCCGGAATCGGTGGAGTTCTCGCGGCCGAAGCCCATCATGTTTTCGTGCGAGAGGCCCAGTTGCTCGCGCAGAGGGCCGAGGTGCTCTTCCATCAGGTCCGCGGCAAAGCGATCGTGCCCGGCAGGGACCGGAGTATGGGTGGTGAAGATGACCTCGCGCGGAATCAGCCGGGCGGCGGCACCGAAGTCGATTCCCTCCTCTTCCATGCGGCTGCGAATGGCCTCGAAGACGGCAAAGCCGCTGTGGCCTTCGTTGAGGTGCAGGACGCCGGGTGAAATGCCCATCGCCTTGAGGGCGCGGAAGCCGCCGACGCCGAGCAGCAGCTCCTGACGAATGCGGGTTCGGCCGTCGCCGCCGTAGAGGCGCGACGTAAGCTCGCGGTCTTCGGGCGCGTTGCCGGCCACGTTGGAATCGAGCAGGAGTAAGTCGATGCGGCCGACCTTGATATTCCAGACCTTGGCTTTGATGGAACCGCCCCGGGTTTCGATCTCGATGACCACCGGCTCGCCATTGCTGCCGATGGCCGGCTCCATGGGCAGTTGGTTGACGTCGGTCTGCAGGTATTCTTCGCACTGCCAGCCGGTCTGGTCGAGACGCTGGCGGAAGTAGCCCTGCCCGTAGAACAGGCCGATGGCAATGAGCGGAATATCCAGATCCGACGAGCTTTTGACGTGATCGCCGGCCAGCACGCCGAGGCCGCCGGAGTAGATCGGCAGCGACTCGTGCAACCCGAATTCAGCGGAGAAATAGGCCACCGGGCGGGGCCGCAGAACGCCGGCATTCGCCGCGCCCCAGGTCTGGTCGGCGTTCAGATACTCCTGCTGCCGCCGGTAGCAGTAATTGATGCGGCTGTGGAGCACCAGTTCGGAGGCGCGACGCTCGATTTCGACCAGGGGAATCTCGGAGAGCAAGGCAATGGGATTCTGATTGAGCTTGCGCCAGCGGGTGGGATTGAGGTCGCGAAAGAGCGCGATGCAGTCCGGGTCCCAGCTCCACCAGACGTTGCGGGCCAGTGACCAAAGCTTCTCCTGCGCGGGGGCGATGAAACGGTCCAGCGTGCGGGCCTGGCTGACGATGGGCGCCACCTGGCTTGCGGTCTCGGTCAGGAGGCGGATTTCCTCTTCGTCGAAGACGCGCGGCTCCCTGGTTTGCACAATCAACACACCCTGCAAGATGCCGCGATCGATGAGGGGTACGCCGAGAAACGAGTGGTAATCCTCTTCGTTTATCTCCTTGAAGAACTTGAAGCGAGGATGGTTCTTGACGTCGGCGACGGCCACCGGCAATACCTGCTCCGCCACCAGGCCGGTGAGCCCCACATTCAGCGGCATACGCAGAGTGCCGATACAGCGCGGGTTGAGGCCGAGCGTGGCAGCCAGGACAAGGTTCGAACGGTCCGGTTCCAGCAGATAGGCCGAGCAGACATCGGTACGGAAGCGCTGAGCAATCAGCGCCACCAGGGTCATGAGGGTGTCGGCGGGCTTGCCCCCCGCATCGGTCAGTTTGGTCACGTCCTCCATGGTCAAGACACGGCCGTTAGAACCAAAGCTGGTACTTTTCTTGAGATGGGAATTCGGCATCCGCTTACCCTCCTGGCGCATTTCTTAAAAAGGAAATGGAAAAATCTTCCCGCCCGGGATGAGGAGCGCCGGTGGCGGAGCCGTTCAAAGGACGAAACAGCGTCAGGTTGAGTGGAAAGTCAGGCGGACGAAGGGGATTCGTTTACCCGCCGATTGGCATCGATCATACCATCGACTTTAATGGCTACCAAATGATGACGGAGTAAAGAAACCGCGAATAGTGGCGGCCAGTGGTCTGGCCTCTCAGCGGGTGGAGCGTTGCGTTTGCACTACGATAGATCCATGCCGGTCTTGGAAATTCGCGATCTGGAAGTCCGTTTCGGCGGCACCGAAGCGGTGCGTGGGGTGAGCCTGCAACTGGATGCGGGCGAAGTGCTCGGCCTGGTGGGCGAATCGGGTTCGGGCAAGAGCGCGACGGCACTGGCGATTCCCGGCTTGCTGGGACCGGCGGCGCAGGTTACAGGCAAGATTCTGTGGCAGGGCGAAACTGGGTTGGCGGGGCCGACGGGGCAGAAGATCGATCTGCTGCAACAATCCCCGACGTCGCTGCAGCGGTTGCGCGGACGGCAGATCGCCATGATCTTCCAGGAGCCGATGACGGCGCTGAACCCGGTGATGAGCATCGGCCACCAAGTGGCGGAATGCGCGGAGGCCCACTTTCCTTCGTGGACCGGGCAGGAATCGAAGAGAAAAGCCCTGGAGGCGCTGGAGGCGGTCGCCATTCCGGATGCGGCGGCGCGCTATGGAGATTATCCGCACCAGTTCAGCGGCGGACAGCGGCAACGGATACTGATCGCCATGGCGCTCATCAACCGGCCCCGCCTGCTGATTGCGGACGAGCCGACGACCGCGCTGGACGTGACGGTGCAGGCCCAGGTGCTGGAACTGCTGAAGGATCTTCAGCGGCAGCACGGATTGGCCATGCTTTTCATCTCGCACGACCTGGCCGTGGTGGGGCAAGTGGCGGGGCGCGTTGCGGTCATGCGGAACGGACAGATCGTGGAGACAGGGAGCAGCGAAAAACTGCTGACCAACCCGGAACATCCCTATACACAGAGCCTGCTGGCGGCCGTGCCCACCTTGCGCACCGACCGCAGCCGGCCGCTGGCGACGATCGGCACCTGCGGTGCGGCAGACGCTTCGCGCGGCCCGCGCTCTTGAAACGCGCGGGATGGGATAGTGTGCGGGTGCGAACAGGGCCAGCAGGATTCGTGTTCTTTCTCGGTGGCCGCAAGAACAGAAACGCGGCGAGGGTGAGTGCCCGCGTTCCACAACGCTTACCGTGTTCCGCACCAATTGAGGATGAGCACTACAACGATAGTGGCAGGCCCGAGCAGGCAGGCCGGACCTAGCATTGTTGGATGGGGAATCTTTCGACCGTCAGCGCGTGGAACCTGAACTCTTTCTATTCGAAGGGGCTCAATTCCCCGCAGCAATCTCCGCGCTACATGGAGATTACCCAGCTGATTGCGAGGAATTGCCCGGCCGGTCCTGTGCTCGACGTGGGCTGCGGCGAAGGCGTGCTGGCAGGATTCCTGGAGCGAGAGACCGCCTACTTTGGCATTGAGCCATTGGCGAGCGCGATCCAATCGGCGCATTGCGGCAAGGACGCTATCCGGCAGTGCACCGCCGAGGAGTTCAGCGGCGGCGGCCGCAAGTGGGGATGCATCGTCTTCAACGAGATGCTGTACTACACCAAGGATCCCTGCGGACTGCTGAAGAAATATGCCTCGCACCTGGAGCCGGGAGGCGTCGTGATTCTATCCATCTACCAGCGGAATGAGCGCTTTGACCGCCTGGCCCGACTGAGGCATTGGCTGGATCGCCGCCGGCCGTACTCGAACGCGCACTGCACCAGCATGGTGCTGGACTTGATGCGGCGCGAAGGATGGGCGATCGCGCACGACAAGCTGGTCACCAAGCCGAACCATCCGACTCCCTGGCGGATTGTGGCGGCGCGCCCGGCGAGCAGTTGATTTGAGCAAGGGTGGACGCATGCGTTCGCCACGGATTCCAGATTGATCCCGGCTGACAGCCGATAGGGCCTCCGACTGAATTCGAACCAGCCCAACTTCACCTCGTATTCGGTCGGATTTCGCGAGTTGGCCCCCGCTAGAGCGTTTTTCGAGATGGTGTAGACCGGAATTGTGATCGGTATCCCACCCTTTCCGCAGGAAAACGCGGAAAGGATGGGGCACCCAGGTCTATAGCAAAAGCCAAAATGCTCTAGAGCGAAACCAAAGTCCCTTTGTCCCGGTGAGTTTCGTGCAGGGTTGCCGCTTGCTTCACCCCACGGACGAAGACCTGTCCGTGGGGACCCCGATCCCGATGGTCGCGTCAACTTTGGTGCTGTGCTTTCGGGATACACCAACTCTGGTTTCACTGTGGCGCGGGGCTCGCAAGTTGGCGGGTTGGCGGGTGCATCGCCGGACATGGCCGGAATGGAGCGCACCACAAAAAGCGCCGCCTCCCGGTTGGGGAGCGGCGCTTGATTGCGCAGAGCGCTGAGTTCGTTGCGTGCTTACTCAGCCACGGGAGCGGCTTCGGCAACCTCTTCGGTTGCCTCGGCCAGAACCGTGACCTTGAGATGCGCCGTGACTTCGCGGTGCAGCTTGATGGCGACGTTGAATTCGCCGATGGCCTTGATGGGGTCGGCGAGTTGGATCTTGCGGCGATCCACTTCGAAGCCCTTGGTCTCAAGCGCGGTGGCGATGTCTGCCGAGGTGACGGAACCGAAGAGGTGGCCGTGCTCGGCGGTCTTGCGGGTAAAGCTCAGCACAACCGGTTCCAGCTTGGCCAGCAGGGCCTCGGCCAGAGTCTTTTCGGTCGCGGAGCGGCGGGCAGAGGCGTTCTTCATCTGCTCAATCACTGCCTTGTTTGCTTCCGTAGCCTGCATGGCCATCTTGCGCGGCAGCAGGAAGTTGCGAGCATAGCCGTCGGCAACCTTCACCACTTCTCCGCGGTGGCCCAGACTGGCTACGTCTTCCTTCAGAATGACTTCCATGGAACTCTCCAATGTTACGAATGCTTTTCCGCGGAGGCCGGGCAGAAGTGCCGCGGCCGCGTGCAGGAAGGCCGGTTCTTAGTGCTTGGTCGCAAACGGCAGCAGGGCGATGTTACGGGCCTGCTTGATCGCGCGGGTAAGGCGGCGCTGGTGCGTGGTGCAGACGCCGGTCAGGCGGCGGGGCACGATCTTGCCGCGCTCGGCCACAAAACCCTGCAGCAGACGGAC
The DNA here is from genome assembly GCA_964595345.1 of uncultured Occallatibacter sp. GTDB lineage: Bacteria > Acidobacteriota > Terriglobia > Terriglobales > Acidobacteriaceae > Telmatobacter. Next base: position 15,783 of record CAZQPY010000077.1, on the reverse strand, counting down.
GTCGCGATACGGAATGGCGTCGATCTTTTCGGTGCAGAACTTGCAAACCTTCTTGCGGCGGAAAAACTTGCCGCGGCCGCCAGGGCCACCGGAAGGACGGCCGCCCTGACGGGGCGCCGGGCCGGAACCCGAAGATGCTGCTGGTGCGCTCGATTCGGGCGCCTTTACCGTGGTCTCTTCAGACATGGTGTTTCCTCTTCACTCTCTTCGCTTCTGGGCGCTTAGGCCCATGGAGCGCTGGATCTGGCCGGGCCGGCTGAACCGGCGACGGCAATTCTCAAACTAGACGGCCGGAACCGGCGCGACGGCTTCGACTGCGATCGGGGCTTCCACCGTGACAGGGGCTTCGATAACCGCAGGGGCTTCGATGACCGCGGTCGTCTCGGCGACGACCGGAACAGCCACGGGAGCCGCAACAGGCGCGGCGACAGGAGCGGGGGCATGCGCCGCGGGAGCGTGGGCGACGGGCAAGGAGCTGCGGCGAACACCGCGGTTTGCCTTCACCTTGGCCAGACGCTTCTCTTCCTCGTCGATGCGGACGGTGATGAACTTGATCACCGGCTCGGTAACGCGCAGGCGGCGTTCCAGTTCCAGAACCACGGGGCCACCGGCCTCGATGGTCATGAGAACGTAATTGCCGTCATTGAATTTGCGCACCATATAGGCGAGCTTGCGCCGGCCCATCTTTTCGATCGACTTGACCACTCCACCGCCATTGGTGACGGAGGTGGTAAAGCCGGCGATCAGCTTGTCGGCTTCCTCTTCGACCACATCGGGCCGAACAATGAACATAACCTCATACAAACGAGACATCCGGTTTCTCTTTCCGCTGCAGCCTCTCGGCTTCAGCCACTGCCGCCGGCGATCACACCATAGCGGCCGTTGGTTCTTTCCTGCCTGTTACACCGGTTGATACCAACTGGCCTGCGCACCTTGCGCACTTTCCAGCCGTCCAACCTTCTGCCTGGAGCGCCGGAACGCCTTTCCCGCGAGTACCTGTGGCAAAAGTCCAAATCGTTGAAAAACCAACCTCAGGGGCTAAAGCCCGCCCCCAGTTTTCAGCGTCTCGCGGCACGACTAAAGTCGTGCCCTTACAAAACTCGACTTTTACCCAAGCCTTTCGGGTCGGCTTCCTTATCGCTTCTGGGATCCGCTCCGCAACCCCTACGGTCTTGCTACTCCTCCGCCGGGCTGTTTCGCTCGCGGCGGTTGAACTCGTTCATGGCGGCTGCCGGCCCCTGTTCGAGGATGCGCCGGGTGGCTGTAGCAACCCTGTCGAGCACCTCGTCCAGCACCGTCAGATCTGCCTTGCGCATGGGCGACAGCAGATAATCCTTGCCGGGCCGCTTGCCCCCGCCGGCCGCAATGGCCTCCGGCGGCAGATCCAACCCTACGCCGATCCTCAGGCGTAACCACTCCTGGCTTGCCAGCGCGCCGGTAATACTGCGGGCTCCGTTGTGCCCCGCCGGCGAACCGCGCTCCCTGATCTTGAAGCTGCCCAGCGTCAGGTCCAATTCGTCGTAAATGACGAGCAGGTCCTGGGTCGGGTCGACTTCGAACTCTTTTACCAGAGCCGACACCGAAGCGCCGCTCAGGTTCATAAACGTCTTCGGCTTGGCCAGGATTACGGTTCGTCCGGCGATGCGGCAGGTTGCGGTCATTGCCCGGCAGCGCCGGTTTTGCACCACAACCCCCTCTTGCAGGGCGATCCGGTCAATCGCCATGAACCCCGCGTTATGCGGCGTCCACAGGTATTCCAGACCAGGGTTGCCCAGCCCCACGATGAGAAAAGGGCCGGGCCGCCCGCCGAACTGACTTGCATCCGCCAAAGCTTACTTCTTTGCCGCGGGCTTCTTGGCCGGTTCGGCTGCCGCCGGAGCAGCTGCGTCCGTCTTGCCGCCCTTCTTGGCCACGACCGGCTCGGTGACCTGCGCCGTCGGATCCACAACCGGAGCTTCTTCGCGGATCGAGGTCACGTGGGCCACGGTCGCGTCTTCCGAGTTGAGGTACTTGATGGAACCGGCATGGGGCAGATCGATGACGCGAATCGCGCCATGAATTCCCAACTCGCTGACATCCACGTCGATGTGGCTGGGAATATCCGCGGGCAGGCACTCGATTTCGACTTCGCGCAGGACCTGATCGAGGATGCCGCCAGCGGTCTTGACGCCCAGCGGAATGCCGAGGAGCTTGACGCGCACCTTGAGGCGGAGGGTCTTGTCCAGAGCGATACGCTTCATGTCGATGTGGATGAGCCGGTCGTTGATGGGCTCACGCTGCCAGTCGACGATCATGGCCTTGGCCTGGGTCTGGCCTTCCACGTCGATGTCGAAGATGGTGTTGTGACCGGCTTCGGAGAAGAGGATCCGGGAAATCTGCTTGGGATCGACTTCGAGGGCGACCGGTTCGCTGCCGGGGCCATAGAGGACGGCGGGGATTTTGCCCGCAACACGCACACGGCGCGCGGCGTTCTTGGTGAACTTGCCTACACGGGGCTTGGCTACGACTACTTCAGGCATTCTTTCTCTCGTTTCTGAATCGGGCACGGACCGCCGAGGTTCCGCTCCCTTTGTTGAGGCCAGGGATCAGGGGTCAGGGATCAGGGATCAGAAAAGCTGCTTGCTTATCCCTTGGCGCCTTCGGCCTGTCGCCGGCTATTCGTTGTTGTTGTGGGCCACTGATCCCGGGAACCTGAAACCTGATCCCCGATCCCTGACCCCTGCCTAGTTGAACAGCTCACTTACGCTGGTCTCCAAGTGGATGCGCTCGATGGCCGAACCCAACAGGCCGGCAACGGAGAGCACTTTGATCTTGGAAAGCTTTTGGGCAGGTTCGCGCAGAGGAATGGTGTTGGTAACCACCAGTTGCTCCAGGCGGGAAGCTGCAATACGTTCGATGGCCGGGCCGGAAAGCACGGCGTGGCTGGCGCCCGCATAGACGGAAGCAGCGCCATTGGCATACAGGGCGTCCACGGTCTTGACCAGCGTTCCGGCGGTGTCGACGATGTCGTCGATGATGAGGCAGCTTTTGCCCTTCACATCGCCGATCACGTTCATTACTTCGGTGACATTCATGTCGGTGCGGCGCTTGTCCACGATGGCCAGGGGCGCGCCCACTTTCTGGGCGAAGAAGCGGGCCCGCTCCACACCCCCCGCGTCGGGAGAAACCACCGTCAGGTTGGGTAGGGCGAGTTCGCGGAAGTAGCTGACCAGCACCGGGCTGGCAAACAGATGATCGACCGGGATATTGAAGAAGCCCTGAATCTGGGCGGCGTGCAGGTCGACAAAGAGGGCGCGATTAGCGCCGGCGGTGGTGAGCAGGTCGGCGATGAGCTTGGCGCTGATGGCCACGCGGGGACGATCCTTGCGGTCCTGGCGGGCGTAGCCGTAATAGGGCACAACCACCGTGATGCGGGCCGCCGAAGCGCGCTTCAGGGCGTCGATCATGACCAGCAGTTCAACCAGGTGCTGATCCACCGGGTAGCAGGTGGGCTGGACCACAAAAACATCCACGCCGCGGACATTCTCCAGCAGCTGGAAATAGACTTCGCCGTCGGCGAAGCGCTGAATTTTGACTTCGCCTACCTTGACCCCGATATAGAGGCCAATCTCTTCGGTCAGCGGGCGGTTGGCCGTGCCGCTGAAGAGTTTGAAGCGTTTGTCTTCGCTCAGATTGCGCGAGCGCTTGCGCTCCGGGGCGGGCTTGCCGTCCTTGGCCTTGGCGGCATCGGCCGTCGCAAACTGCGCGGCTTCCTTGGCTTCGGCTTGTCCTTGCGTCTGCTTGTCTTCCGCTGTCAACACTTCGGCTTCCATCTTCGAGCACCTCCAAGCTGGTTGGCTTTGGCTGCTTCATTAGGGGTCAGGGGTCAGAGATCAGGGGTCAGTCCATGCTGTTTCCGGTCCCTGTTCCCTGTTCTCTGTACCCTGTGCTTTGAACTTTGGCTGGGCGACTAGGATTCGAACCTAGACAAGTGCCTCCAAAGGGCACTGTCCTACCATTAGACGATCGCCCAACTCGACAGCCGATGGCGAGTCTCTCTCGCACAACGAAGGCCTGTCAATCACGTTCTTACGAGAGCATCCGCCGCCAGTATTCGCTTCTCGGCAGGGTGCGGGTAAGGTGCCCCCGAACGCCGGCCGTTTGCAATCTGGCGCAAGCTGCCTCCGCTGCTCCCTGGGTCAGGTACAACCCGAAGAGCGCCGAACCGGACCCCGACAGCATGGCAAGCAGCGACGCCCCCGGGGTATCCGAAGCCGCAAGAATGCGCTTGATTTCGCTGAGGGAGGGTTGCTGCGGAAAGACGACACGTTCGAAGTCGTTCTCGATCCAGCTACAGATCCCGGTGCGGACAAGCGCGGACTCTTGTGGTCCGGCAAGGCCCTTTCCAATTGGAAGGGCACCGAAGGAGCCTGCTTCCTGCCGACCTTCGCGGTGTGATTTCCCTGGTTCAGGGACAGATCCCGCAAAGGCGCTGGCATAGGCGCGGCTCAACTCATTCAGTTTATCCGTACTGGCGGCCTGGGTCAAACCCCGGGCGACGCAGAGGGCGTCCCAGTCGCGGAAAGCCTGCGGCGTGCTGACCCCCACGTCGGGTGTTGCGACCACGCACCAGACCGGCTCGATGTCCGGCAGGGGGTAGACATCCTGGCCGCGGTCGAGGCCGAGGATGGTTCCACCGATCAGAAACAAGGGGACATCGGAGCCCACCTGGGCGGCGATTTGGAGGCGGCGGGCGGGCCAGTTGGCGGGGTGATTCGCGTTGGGCAGCTCGGCTTCAAGCCCCACCAGCGCGGCCGCGGCGTTGGCGGAGCCTGCGCCCATGCCGCCCTGCACCGGGAGACGCTTGTCGATGTGGATCGTAACATCCGCCGAGACTCCGAGAGATTCCAGGGCCAGAGCGACCATCTTCCACGCGGTGTTGCGGGCGTCGGTGGGCACACGCTCGTTGTTCGAGGTGAGGCGCAGGGCCGTCTGAGCCGCCGGACGCGCGGTCACCGTCACCACGTCATGGAGTTCCAGCGTCTGGTAAACGGTGGAAAGGCCGTGGAAACCATCCGGGCGCGGTCCTCCGATGTAGAGGCCGAGGTTGATCTTGGCGTGGGAGCGAACGGCGGTTGGCATACTGGTTCATTGTAATGGGGATAGCGAGTCTTCGAACCTGGATGACAGCAACGGAGTAAATGACCCAATTTGCCCACAATTCTTCTCTTGAAAACCTACAAACCGTGAACTATAGTTAACGCGTGATCGAGGTTCGCCAGACCGGCATCTTCTCAAGTTGGCTGCGCAAACTTCGAGATGAGAAGGCGAAGTTTCGGATCATCGCCCGATTGCGACGACTTTCACTGGGCAACTTTGGAGACGTGAAGCCGGTTGGAGATGGAGTGAGCGAACTCAGGATCGATTACGGTCCGGGTTACCGAGTTTATTTTCAGCAACGTGGGAACTTGCTGGTTCTGCTGCTTGCCGGAGGGACCAAGGCAACGCAGGAAAGCGACATTTCCAAAGCGAAGAAGCTGGCCGAGGAGTGGGGCAATGAAAAATAAGGCAACGTCGACGAGCATGAAGACGACTGCATGGGATGCTTCCGAGTATCTGGATTCTCCGGCCTCGATTGCGGAGTATCTGGAGGCGGTCTTTGAGGACGGCGATCCGGCCCTGATTGCTGCCGCGCTGGGCGATGTGGCCCGCGCTCTGGGCATGACCCAGCTTGCCGCCCAGGCAGGAGTAACCCGGGAAGCTCTCTACAAAGCGCTCTCGCCCACCGGCGATCCGCGGCTGTCCACTTTTCTCGGAGTCATGAAGGCACTGGGCATCAAGCTAACTCCGCACGCTGCATGAGTGCAGATAACTGCTTCGGCGTCGTGATGACCACTCTGCTGCACTTGAACCAGGCAAGTCTCGACCAGAAATTGATCGCGATAATCATTTGTTATCGTCCCAGATTGCGTGCAAGAATTGGTTTCGATGGCGCAGACGATCTACGAAGCGGCGGGCGGGATGCAGGCGTTCTTGACGCTGGCGCAGGCATGGCACGCCCGATGTTTGGCTGACCCGGTTGTGAGCCACGCGTTTTCCCACGGCTTCCACCCCCAACACTCGGAGCGCCTGGCAGCCTACTGGGCCGAAGCGCTGGGCGGACCTTCGGATTACACCGAATCCATGGGCGATGAGTCCACGGTGGTTCGCATGCACTCGGGAAAAGGCGCGCATGTGGAGATGGATGAACGCGCGCAGGTCTGTTTCGCGCAGGCCCTCGACGACGCGGGTTTGCCGGAAGATTCCCGTTTGCGAGCCACGTTGAAGGACTACTTTCGCTGGGCAACCGAAGCCATGTCTGCCTACCCGAAATATGCAGGCGATGTGCCGGCCGGGCTACCGCTGGCGAAGTGGTCGTGGGACGGGCCGGTTTAGGGCGGCTCAGGAGTCTTCGACCGCCGCGATCCCATGAAGAAGCAAAGGATTCCAGGTGGTGCAAGTCGAAGAATCCAGGGAAAAGATGGTGTTGGTTCAATTTCGCAAGTTAGCCCCGTCTGCGCGGGGATGGCAAGTTGGCGGCTGCATCGCCTGGCGAGGTTTCCTTCCTGGGTGGACCGGCGAGGCCAGGAAACGACTGTCACCGCACTTACCGAACGCGCTCTTCAGGCCCCAGCAGAGGCAAGCGCAAACACCTTTGCCGCCCGCAGCGTGGCTACCGGGTCGCCGGTGGGATAGAACTCCATGGCTATGTTGTGGCGATAGTTGAGCTGGGCCAGTTTGCGATAGATATTCGCGTAGTTGATTTCGCCGGTGCCCGGCTCATGACGGCCCGGCACGTCGGCCACGTGGATCAGCCCGATCACGTCGATGTGCTTTTCCAGTTTCTCGATGAGATTGCCCTCGGCCACCTGCTCGTGGAATATGTCGTAGAGAAACTGCACCTGGGGATGATTCACGGCGCGGACAATGTCGATGGCCTCTGAGGCCGAGGTGAGAAAGTAGTTGGGGTTCTCCTCGGGATCGATGCACTCGAGCAGAATGCGCACCGGCTGGCCGTCGATCCAGCGGCCATGCACCAGAGAGGCAGCGCGCTTGAGCGTGTCGATGGCGGCTTGATGCTGCTGCGGACGCGTCATCCCTGGGACCACGTTGCCGGAGAGCACAATCATTGCCGGGCAGCCGAGGGTCTCCATGGGGATGAGCGCCTTGGCCAGTTCGCCGAGGAAGGCGTCGCGGGCGGCGGGATCGGCCACGCCATGCTGGAGGCCCGCGGTGGCGTCAAACTGGATTCCGAGGCGCTTGCGGGTAAGGTTGGCCTCGGCAAAATCGGCTTCCGTCCAATCGCGGTATTCGCCCACCAGCTCGACGTTCCGATAGCCCGCCTCGGCGACCTTGGCCAGACGCTCCGCGAAGGGAAGCTTGTTGAAGACTGTCCACAACATGATCGAGAGAGGGGCCGTGGACCCTTCTACCGCTTCGCGTGTCTGGGCAGGCAGGGACGGTGCGGCAGCCGACAACGTGACCGCGGCAAGAGTCTGGGCAAAGGTGCGGCGATTCATGTGGACCTCTTTCAAGGCTGGACCTTTCGTCCGGCCTTGCCGGACTTCTTCAACGCTTCCCAGTCCTTTTCGGTCTGGTCGGCATAGGCTGCGCCGAATTTGGCGATCGCCTCGGCGAATCCATCGCCGGCACCGAGATAGCCGGCAATGGTGACCGGATCGGCGGAGCGAGCATGGCCCCGCGCCAGCAGTTCACCGCACAGTTCGGCGTAGGCCCGCAGCCCGTCGCCGGCCAGGTCATCAATCTCGATTGAGCCCTTGTGGTCGTTGAGCTGGCGCACGAGGTAGTCGCGGCTGCCGATGCGCGTCCATCCCAGAAAGGGATCCGACTGCACCTGCATGGCCTTCTGACCCTCGGCCACGCGGCGTCCGTTGTGGTGCGGCGCACGCGCGTCGGGCAGATAGGCGGCATAGCCAGAGGCCGGCTCTTCCTTGATCTGGAGAAAGAGCGGGTCCGGGTTGGAAGTGCCGGGACCGCTGCCCTCGAAGTAGACGCAGTAATCGCGCAGGCCCACCGAGCCGGTTCCGACCACCTTGAAGGCTACATCGACGGGGCGGTAGAGCGAGAGAAGGTGCTGTCGCTGCGGCTCCAGCATCTCGCGATAGGTGTCGAGCGAAGCCAACACGGTCTGCGCCTGCGCTGCCGGAACGCGGGTGAGCATCGGCTTTGCTTCTTTAAACCGACGCAGCCCAGCACCGTGCGGGTCGGGTTCGGTCAACTGATCCAGAGAGTGGAGAGGAGTGGCGCGCTCGGCTTTCAGAAGAGCGGAGTGAATAGGCGCTACATCGGCGACGCGGTGCACCTGGTAGTGCGCCACCTCCAGCATGGGCGTCGCGGCAAAGGTGTTCATCAGCGCGGCGTAGCTCTCGATGCATTTTTCGGCGGCCTGACGCGCGGAGCTTTCCTTGTGGCCGCTGGCCCGGCCAGCCAGCAGCAAGGACGCGGCCATACGCTTCAGGTCCCACTCGAAGGGGCCGCGAATGGTTTCGTCGAAGTCGTTGATGTCGAAGACCAACCGTCCGTCGGGCGCGGCAAAGGCGCCCAGATTGCGCACATGGGCGTCTCCGCAAAGCTGGCAAACAATGCCGGTGTTGGGCAGCACGGCCAGATCGGCGGCCATCACCGGGACCGCGCCGCGGAAGTAACCGAATGGCGACTCGGCCATCAGGCTGTACTTGAGCTTGATGAGCTGCGGCACGCGGCCTTTCATCGACCGCTGAAGCAGCACAGGGGCCGGCGTCTTGCGCGCCTTGGGCTTCACTTCGTTATGTTCCTGGCGGCCAACCTGCTTGCGCCGCGCCTGACCTAAACTACGCCGCTCTTCCGGACTCACCCATTGCATGACCCACAACCTACACCCTGCGCCCAGAGGACGCAAGCCGTTGCAGATGTGGGCGCGCGTTTGCCGTGAACCGGGCGCGGCCCAGTATCGCGAAGTTGAGCAGACACTTTAGACTGCTCAAAGGAAGCCGCGCTCTCCTTCTCGCCCCGCTGTCACTTTGTGAGGAAAGCGAGTACGCCATCCCGGAGGTCTTTCGCTTGAAGCTCACCGCCGTTCTGCTAACTGTCGTTTCGGCTCTCTCGCTTTCCGCGCTGCCGCTGCGTGCGCAAAAGCTGGGCGTGCCACTGACCGTCGAAAAGATCTATGCCAACGGTCCGCTGGCGGGGACACCGCCGGAAGACCCGTCGTGGTCGCCGAACGGCAAGCACCTGACGTATGCGGACGCCGGGTCGATCATGGACGTGGATCCCGCCACCGGAAAGCTGCATGTGCTGGTGAGCGAGGCCAAGCTGGCGGCCATTTCCGGCGGGGTCGACACGGAAAAGGACAAAGACCACCGCGAGCGTTACAAGATGGCCAGCTTCATCTGGTCGCCCGACTCCGCGCACCTGCTGTTCAACGCCAACGGCCACCTCTGGCTCTACGACCTGAAGAACGGAACCGGCATCGAGGTCGGCTTCAGCGGAGCGAGCAGCGGAGACGATCCCAAGTTCTCTCCCAGCGGCGACGCGATCTCGTTCATTCGCGATCGCGGGCTCAGTGTCATTCACCTGAGGGATTTGAACGCGTCGACCACCGTGGTTGCGGGCTCGCCGAAGGAGCCGATTCTGAACGGATTGGTGGACTGGATCTACGAGGAAGAGCTCGATGTCCGCAGCAATTATTTCTGGTCGCCCGACTCGAAGAACCTGGCTTATCTGCAGACGGACGAAACCGCGGTGCCGCAGTATCCGTTGACCGACTGGATTCCCACCCATGCCACGGTGGACATGCAGCGCTATCCGCAGCCGGGCGATCCCGCGCCGACTGTCCGCGTGGGAGTGGTGAGCGCCAACAACGACCGGACAACGTGGGTAAAGCTGCCTATCCGCGAAGGAGCGGATTACATTCCCCGCTTTGGCTGGGCCGACCCGCGCACGCTATGGATCGAGGTGCTGACCCATGACCACAAGCACCGCCAGATCTATTTCGCCAACGCGTCGAACGGGGAGTCGCGGCTTGCTCTGGACCTGACCGACGACAAATACTTCGACGAGAAATACGACGTCTCGGTGGGCTATGGCTCCATCGTGATCAACAGCTGGGCCGACGGACACAATCACCTCTATCTCTACCGCTTCGACGAAGGCAACCCGGGCGCGGCCACCCTGGCGCGACAACTGACCAGCGGCGACTTCGAAGTGAGCGATGTGTATCGCGTGGACCACAAGGCGCAAGTGGTGGACTATGCGTCCAACGAAGGCAATGTGCTGGAGCAGCCACTGTGGGAAGTGAATTTCGCCGGCGAGCGCCGTGTGCTGACCACCCTTGCGGGAAAGCACGAAGGAACTTTTGCTCCCGATGGCAGCGCCTTTGCCGACAAGCACTCGTCCATGCTGGAGGCGCCCGAACTGAGCCTGTGCACAGCAAAGAAATGCGAGACCTTCTGGAAGGGGAATTCGCTTGAAGCATTTCACCTGCGCGCGCCCCTGCAACTAACGGTGAAGGCGCACGACGGGGCTGTTTTGTACGCTTCGCTGCTGATGCCGGAGGGCGCGGCCGCAGTGGCCAGCGTTCCGCTGATTGTGAACCCCTACGGCGGGCCCGGACCTCAGTCGGTGAGTAATTCGTGGAGCAATGGCATGCTTTTCGACCAGTTGCTGGCCCAGCATGGCTTTGCCGTTCTGCATGCCGATAATCGCGGAACGGGGGGCCGGGGACGCGCCTTTGCGCAGGCCGCCTGGCACAACTTTGGCCCAGTGCAACTGGAGGACCAGCTCACCGTGCTGGACACCGTGCTGGCGCAGTATCCGCAATTGGATGCAAAGCGCCTGGGCTGGTGGGGATGGAGCTGGGGCGGAACGTTTACGCTCTACGCCATGTCGCACTCCGACCGCTTCCGGGCAGGGGTCGCGGTGGCTCCGGTGACCGACTGGCGCAACTACGACTCCATCTACACGGAGCGCTTCCTGGGCCAGCCAAGCGAGTTTGCCGCCGGATACAAGGAGTTCGCAGTGGCCAACTCGGCCGCCAATTTGAAGGGACGCCTGCTGCTGGTGCATGGCACCGGCGACGACAACGTGCACATGGAAAACACCGTGCAGTATGTGCAGAAGCTGATTGAGGCGGAATTGCCCTACGACCTGCAAATCTATCCGCGCAAGACACACTCGATTGCCGGGCCGGACGTGCGCACTCACCTTTTCAACCGCATCCTGGCGCACTTTGAGCAGTATCTGAAGCCCGCGGCGGGAGAGCGATAGGCGCATACGCAGCAACGCGCCGGAAGGATGTCCCGGCGCGCGCAGTGGCGCCTCATCCAACGGGAACGGAATCGTTGCTATCCCAATGCAATAAGAATGTCATGCCTTCATCGACAGGTCCGGCTCTTCTGGGTGAACGATGATAACTACCAATTGAAATAATGCTTTGCCCACATCAGAAAAAGCGCCGAAATCAGGCCCCATATTCCTATGCAAATGGCGATAATGAGATACTTCAGGGTGCCGAAGGTCGCCTTTGCGGAGGCGATTTCAGCGGAGATTGAATCTAGTTTTGCACGAGCAGAATCGGCGTGCCCTTCTAAATAGGTGATAGATCTTTCGATGCCAGCGACCTTCATGGAGAGGTCGTAGAACCTATCCATAGACCCAGAACTGCCTCCGGGGACAGCGATTTCGTCAGCGGAGGTGGTCTCTTGTCTAGACTGACGCGGCGGTACCAAGCTCAGCTCCTGTTTTAGTCGCAATCCACTCCCATATCGAATTGGATGCACGACCAAAGTATCCTTCTGCTCTCACAACAATTCCCGACGCAATGGGGTCGGAGATGCCAAGCCCAATGCGCTCACAAAGCTCCTTCGTTGTGGTTGCGGCAGGGGCGATCACCAGCCATTCCCCGTTTCCGACCTTAAGATTTAGCCAAGGAGCAATCGCCTGAATACGCGGCTCGACAGCGGCGACATCAGAAATTGCAAAAACCACGAAGAGTGCATTTGGAGTTGCCATCAGGTCAATTCTACCCACACTACGCTACATCTACGTAATTCACCCGCCGCGAGTTCAGGACGTTGTGGGACATTCTATACCTTAATTGAACTCCGCCAGGCAATGTTTATCGTTTTGCAAACTGCTCAGGCTCTTCGGGTTTTGTTGGGTCTTCGCCGACGCTCCGCCCGCATTACGTCTTTGATCCCATTCAGAGCCATAAGCGAATCCCCCAAAATCGGATCCCGAGGGAACCCAGCGAGGTTTGCGGCGCGCTTGCACGCGTGGCTTCTCAGGCCTTCAGGCAAGTCGGGGACCGCCGAACGCCTCGCCAGCCGCCTGGCGGGTGCAGCTATGCAGAGTGGCGACGGAAAATGTCGTCCTTTTCCTTGCAGGGACAACCGGAACATCCCAGACAGCAGACCAAAAGCACTGCAACTCCGGCTGTTACCAGCACGGCAAGAAGGTTTTCGTTCGCCACGAACCAATGAATCAAAGTATGCATGATGGGGACACCTATCCGTTGACTCCAAAACTTCCCGACCCACGCAATAAGTTAGACGCACGACACTCGAACTCAGCGCTTCGGAGCACCGGATTCCCGGCGCGATAAGTTTACCATCGGCAAATCACGATCGTCACGCTTGAAATTAAGTGAAGAAAAGGCGAAAATATTATCACCTTGGTAATGGAGCCCAATCCGGGAACGGGAGGCCCTGCCGGGGGATCTCCGGACGGCCTTCCGGCTCAACTTCTTGATGCAGGAAAAGGCCCCGCCGATCCCCTGCCCGTGAGCGTTGGGGCACTTCCGTCCCCCGCAAACTCCGGACCCAAAGACCCCCACCTGAACTGGCTGTTCGTCGATATGAACTCCTACTTTGCCTCGGTGGAGCAGCAGGATCGGCCGGAATTGCGCGGCAAACCCATTGCCGTGGTGCCCATGATGGCCGACACGACCGTTGCCATCGCCGCCAGTTACGAGGCCAAGGCGCACGGAGTCAAGACCGGGACCATGGTGGGCGACGCCAAGCGCATGTGTCCCGGACTGGTTCTGGTGGAGGCGCGGCATCAGCTCTACGTGGAATATCACCACCGCATCGTGGAGGCCGTGGAGAGCTGCCTGCCGGTGACGGCGGTGCTTTCGGTGGACGAGATGGCCTGCCGCCTGATGGGGCGCGAGCGTCCGCTGCTGGCGGCGCTGGAGCTGGGCCGGCAAGTGAAGGAGCGCATCCGTGAGCACGCGGGCGAGATGATTCGCAGCTCTGTGGGGTTGGCCACTAACCGTTACCTGGCCAAAGTCGCGGGCGACATGGAAAAGCCGGACGGGCTGGTGGCGCTGCCTCTTGACCTTCTACCCTTCGCACTGAGCCAACTTTCGCTGCGCGATCTGCCGGGCATCGGCGCGCAGACGGAAAAGCGCCTGAATGAAAAAGGCATTCTCACGATGGACGACCTGCTGGCGCTCAACTGCGAGCAGACCGGCGAGTTGTGGGGATCGGTGTGGGGCCAGCGGCTGTGGCACTGGCTGCACGGCGAAGACTTCGACATGAGCGAGACCGAGCATGCCAAGTCGATGAGCCATCAGCACGTGCTGGGTCCCGAGATGCGCACCGCTGAAAAGGCCTGGGCGGTGGCTCACAAGCTGCTGCACAAGGCGGCCATGCGGCTCCGCAAAGACAACCTGTGGGCGGGCAGCATCGGGCTGGCCATCGGCTTTGCCGGACCGCACGGCGAAAGGGGGCCAGCGAGCAACTTCGGGGTTCCCAAGCGCGGATGGAAGTCCGAGCTGCGGCTGGGCGAGGTGCAGGACAGCCAGACGCTCATCGCCGCGCTTTGCCGCCTTTGGGCTTCGCGCCCCACCGGCCCGGAGTTCGACCAGCCGTACTTCATCGGCGTTCACCTGAACAACCTGGTCCCGGACCACCTGCATACTCTGAGCCTGTTCGAATCGCTGGACGGCGAGCAGAGCCGGGCGCGCCTCAGCGAGGTGATGGACCAGTTGAATAACAAGTACGGCATGAGCACACTGGCCCCGGCGACCATGCTGACAGCCTTCAAGGCCGCACCGACGCGGATCTCGTTTCATACGATTCCGGAACTTTTTTGAAGGCAGGGATCAGGGGGCAGGGGGCAGGGATCAGAGATCAGCCGACATGGGCGGGTGGAGATTTTTGCTTGGCGCGAGGGCCTCTCAGCCGCGCTGGCTAGGAGCTACTTTCCGTTTACCGGTGATGCGACCAGAACCCGGAAATCATGGAAAACAGTCGGGAAGGCGACATTTGAGGAGTGATGTACGGTGGCGGAATATTTGAGCCAGCCCGGGTCTCAGAAGCGAGACCAGGGCCACCCGCCAAATTGCTGATCCCTGTGGAATGAAAATAGACTAAGGAACATGCACGGAAAGAAACAACGCGTCGAGATTGCTCCCATTACGGCTGCAGAAACCCTTTTCCTGTCGGACAGAACTTGCTGCGTCTGTCGCAAGCAAGGAAAGCCAATACAGATCCATCACATTGATGAGGACTCAAGCAACAGTGTGAGCGAGAATCTTGCAGTCCTTTGCTTCGATTGCCACCGCGAGACGCAGATCCATGGCGGATTCGACCGAAAACTGGATGCCCTGCAGATAAGGCTCTATCGGGAGGATTGGGTCAAGAGAGTCGAAGGACGACGGAGGGAAGAGCACGGTCCAATTCGGCCAGAACCGACAAGCGGGGATCGGCTCCTGAGATATCTGCAAATCAAGGACAAGAGCGACGAATACTTGTACAGCTTTGAAGCGGACTTCACCCTCGTGGGATCGGAAGATCGCGCATCGGATTCGGAAGTCAATGCTTGCATCAATGCCTTTATCACCGAGCGGATGCAGCGATTCCGCGCCGACGCGATCGCCCGCGCACCCGAGAAGCGTCAAATGCAAGGAGCCGTGGTATGGGATAGCCTTGCGATTTCCCACACGGTCTCCTTGTTTAGCTCGCGCCTGCTTTCACTTGAGTTCCATTTCTCGACCTGTTTTGCGGGATCTGTTCATCCGAACAGTAACACCGAAACCCTGAATTTCCGTTTGCGCCCCTCAATGCGATTAAGCCTCCATGACATTTTCAATTCCTCAGGAGACTACTTGGCAGTCTTATCAGATTACTGTGTGAAGGATCTTTATGACCAGCAGCCCGCACGCGACCACGATCCCGTAGAGCGAGCAGCGCACCTCAGAAGCTCTGGAGATCAATGGATCCTGACCGGTGCAGGTCCGAGGACACAGAACTTTGAGCACCTTTCATTTAATAGGACCGGCATCGTAGTTCATTTCGATCCTTATCAGGTTGACTGCTATGCAGCGGGCAAATACGAGGTCCAAATCCCGTTCTATAAACTTGTATCAATTCTCAGAGAAGGAATTGCAGATTTGTTAACAGAGAAATAAGCAGACGGACGAGGTCCCCAAATCTCAATCAACCACCAAAACGAACCCTCCCAGCCGCGAGTCACTCCCCGAAAACGCCCATGTCGCCTGGAGGAATCCCAGGCCTCTCCAAGCTGGGATAGCTGCTCTTCCACCCTGCCCCGGAATCTTTGTCGGTCTTGCGCGGAATTGGCTCGGATTCGCGCAAGATAGGGAGATCAAAGGGTTCTTTCTAGAACGATTCTGGGACCGGAAACGAGCCTGATTTTGGGTACCCCCCCTTTTTGCAATAGCCAACGGAAAACAAACAAGTTAAACGTGTTCACGGCTGTCCGGTAAAAGCGGTGCTCTGACTCCGCAACCTGTATAAAGCA
>CAZQPY010000076.1:0-24620 GCA_964595345.1 uncultured Occallatibacter sp. | reverse complement strand
CGGCCAGGGCATATAGCAAGAGTGGTTCAATGAATTTCAAATGCGTTTGCCCTGGCATTGATGGCGCTAATCGAGAGGGGATCGCCTGCTTGGGAGTAATGTTGAAGTATTTCCCGACACTTGACTTGGCGCTGAAATACATCGGAAAGCGCGGCTGCATCAATTCAGGGAAGGGAATTTAGCTTTCGAACCGGAACGGCCCCGCGAGGGGCAGTGCGGGTTCGATTCCCTCCCTCCCCACCAGAGAATCTGTCATCTTCCAAAGGCAGCAGGATTCCGTGCCTGCGGGAGAATTGGCGGCGACTGTGGCAGCGTAAAGAACCTTTCCTGATAAGCAAGGAACAAAAACATCGGGATCCATCGAAGCGCAGGCTGCTAGGTCTCGCAGGTGAGCGACTGAGCGATGGAGCTTCCCTCCGGAGGCTCTCTCCGAATTGTTTCCAGACTGGCAGAGATGGCATTCCAAAACCATGCGTCGTCATTCCCGATCCCGGCCCCGTCACGGAGGGTCAATGGATTCATGGGCCGGATCGCAATTGCCATTTTTCTTCACTGTGGTCAGGCGGATGCCTGACTACAGGAAGAACGCACAGCAAAGAGAGAAAAAGCTGTGTGTGCCGGCTAGGTCAGAAGTTGTTCACAGCATTGAAGAACCCCTGCTGATCCATGAAGCCGATGCCACACCAATACACTGGCCAGTTCGTGCTGGTAATAGGATTCAACGCATTGTTGCCGGAGTAAAATGCACCTTGGTATTGCGTTTTTGCCGCGTTCGATGAAAGCAGAGTAGGGAACAATTCAGAGAGCGACGAGGCGAGAGGGCCGTTAAGATCGTACGCCTGAGAAAACGTGTAATAGTTGCTGAACTGAGAGGGCGTCGCCTGGAGGTTGTAACTCACCGCTGAATAGTCAATGGGGACGAGGTTGAGACCATTCACTGTGAAGATCTTATAAGCGGGGTTATTGCCAAAGATGGGACTGATGCCAGCGGTAATCGCCAACACATTGCCGGGCGACATCAGCCGGAATTCGTCCATGTGCGTATGACCGGCAAGAGACAGGACAATCAGGCCGGGATACTTATCGATGATGCCCATAAATTGTGTCTGATTCGCGTCCGTCCACATCATCGTGGCTGTCGCAATCTGACCATTGGCATTAGCGGTCTGGCCGGTTGTGCCTTCATCCGCGCCGGGAGGCGCATGCATCAGCAGCCAAACCCGCTTGCCGGCGGCACTGGCCGCTGCAAGTTGGCCATCGAACCATGCAAATTGATCCGCAATCATGGTTGGATCGGCGGTAGCGCGCGGGGAGAGTGCGAACGTATTGAGTCCGATGATCATCAGATTCAAGTTCGAGGGCTCAACCGAATAGTATCCGCCATTGGTAATGCTGGCCACAACATCCTGCTCTTTTCCCGCGCCGTTCAATGCCAGCGTGTATAACTGTTGTGCGTTCCTGGCAAGAAACTCGCTGTTCGGCCCAAAGTTGGAATAGGAATCGCAGTTGCCCAGCGCGAAGTAGACCGGGATCGCGCCCACAGCCGCTCGTATCTGCTGCAAGACAAATGTTAGGGTCTTGTCGACAAATGCGTATGCTTCGTCGGCTGTTGAATTCGCCATATACACCGCGTAAAGCTGGTCCAGGCCGTGGCCTAGAAAGTCGCCGGTGAAAAGAACCGCGGGACACGCTCCCACATTCTGCTGGATGCTGGCGAGCGCCAAGACCAGCGACGCATAGTTTGTGTCGACGCCGGGCCCCGATGGCTTGCTGTTCGAGACATTCAACGAGCCATCGAAGATTCCCGGCCACTGGGAAATATCGGCCGCAACGAGCTGCGCTACCAACGTCCTATTAGCCACCACTGTTGCAGTGTTAAGTGTACTGTTTGGCAGCAGAGGATTGATATAAGGCTGGAAATGTAAATCGGAAAAAACGAGCACCGGAAAGTTATCCGATCCGGCAATCCCGTTGGCTCCGCCGCATCCGCCAAGAAGGCCGGCACTTGCCAAGCTTGCGATCTCAAGAAACGTACGGCGTGATATTTGTGGCATTCGAGTTTCTCCTTCTCTTGAAAACTGCTATTTCGTTGTCTTGGCCGATACCGTTAAAGTCAATCCCCTGGCAGGATGTGCACAGCTAGGACGGCGAGGGTGCGACGACACCGGCGGGTTGCGATCCTGGGTAGTAAGACGTTGGGTAGTAAGACGTTTTCATCGCGAACCTGCTGCCGGTCGTTGAACCCATTGTTGAACCCATATCCGAATAAGGCTGGTCATGGTGAACTGCGACATGGGGAACTGCGTGACCTGACTGGGTGACCTGATTGACGGACGCAAATTGCTGTATCGTCTCGATCGCCGACATATCCTGACAATTGCGGGTGGTTTGCAGGTGCGCCATAGCCTCCATCGCGCACCTGTCGCTGACATTGTGGGATCCCAGGACTCGTTGTTGCAGATAGGGAGCCAGCAAGAGCGTCCGCTGCGGACCCTGCGCAGTGAGGCTTGCCGTATCGGGGTTGATATCGCCGGCTGCAAGGGGCGCTGGTGTAACAGGCACAGGGGCCACCGGATTCGAAGCAGCGCCACATCCGATGAACAGAGTCAGGCCAAGGGCTAGAAAGAGGCAGTGATCGACTTCTACGGTCATCTGGGGCCCTCACCGAACCTGGAATTGCCCGGTGAGAATATCATCGGCAACTGTTGGGCTGTCTTCAGTTTCCGCACGCCAAATTCCAACTGTTGCTCCGGCCGGGTGTGGCAACTCTTCAATATCTAAACGCACTTCCACTCTCTCCATGCCCCATCCCAATTTGGAACGGACTTGGCATAAGTGCTGCGGCAATAGCGCTGGATCGGTGCCGTTGGCGTTCAGCTACTCGGCCGGCGCAGCAATGTTCACCAAGGGTGTCGCGTTTGTGCCCGACAATCCGATGAGCAGCGCGCTGCGATATCCTCGTACTCCGTGAGCCTGATTCTTCCTGCCGGCCTGACATAGATTACGCCGAATGAGCATAACCTGGCGCAAACCTTCGTCACCCTCGATAACTTCCGCGCCCGCGCTGAAACCAGCAACGACGGCTGGCCGTGGAGCACCTCCGCCCGCGCGCCCGATGTGATCGAGAACCAGTTCCCCGTGAACTACGCACAACGGGGACTCAGCCTCGACTCGGAGGGGCTCAATCGCAATGTCAACGTTGCCATCCCCACGCTGGCCCAGCGCCAGGCTTCCGATCCACTCATGCCTGGCGGAGCGAATCGCCCCGATGCCCAGGACGGTGAGGACTTACTGCCAGGTCAAACCGACGTTGCCGCCCCGGATGGACCTGACGATGAACGGAACACCGGCTATCTGTGGGATAACGCGCTTCGCGCGGGACTCACCGTTCGCGACTATGGTTTCTTCATCGACACCAACTGTTATAGCGAGCCCAGTTGCCAAACGCCTCTCATCCATATGCCCTTCCAGACCAATACCATCGTGGCCCCGTCTACAAATGTAGCGCTTACACCTTATACCGATCCGTATTTCCGCGGCTTCGACCCGGCTTTTCCGGATTACTATCGCTTCAAGGAATGGGAGCGCGACTTCGATACCAATTACGCAGCGGGTGGTCTCCCGAACCTGACCCTGGTCCGCTTCATGCACGACCACACCGGAAATTTTGCCGTTGCGATCGACGGCGTGAATACCCGGATCGCGATGGGGCTGGAGGACCTGCCCGACAGAATCCGCGTCGTGGTCGTCAGCCGCACCGGGACGCCGGCTTCGCTGGCCCGTCTGCGGGCAAGCCGGAAGCTGGCCATGATCGATTACGAAGATCTTCGCTATACACTTGGCGAAGCCAGCGAGTTGGTTCGGAAGACGGTCCCGGGCGTTGCAGATGAAGCCCTCCGCCAGATTCACGAGGCGGCACAGGGATGGGCTGCGGGGATCATTCTCATGTTGGAACGAAGCTCCCTTCACCGGGCCGGAGCCGAAACGGCCGCCAGCTCCACTTCGACGAACTGGAGCGCCTCGGCGCAGAATGTGACTCTTTCGGCGGCCGTGAGCAGTAACTACGGAACCGTGAATGACGGTACTGTTACGTTCACCGTGCTGTATGAAAGCAAACCGGTGGGCAGCGCCGTGACCAGCGGCACGGTCACCAGCGGCGCTGCCAGCGCCAGCTATCTCCTGCTTGGGGCGACGGCGCCCGATGTGTACACCATCCAGGCCGTGTACAAACCAGGTCCGGATTTCTATTCCAGCAGCGACACGAGCCCGACTCTGACCGTCAATCCCGAGATTGCAGTCACTCTCGGGACCGTGGACCTGAACAGTTCTAGCACGGCGACAGCGGTGTTCCTGACATTCTCCGCCGGCGGCGCCCTGGGCACGACCACTCCGTACCGAATTTTGACGCAGGGCATCACCAGTCTGGATTTCACCGACGCCGGTGGCGGAACCTGTACCAACGGACAGGCATACGGCGTCGGCGACAGCTGCACCGTGAAAGTGGTTTTTGCTCCGCAAGCTGCGGGCTGGTGTTACGGCGCGGTGGTGGCCCTGGATGCAAACGGCAATGTGCTGACGACGACTTATCTGCAGGGCTACGGCAGCGGGGCGCAGATGGTTTTTAGTCCCGGCTCGCAAGTCACGCAGGGTGGCGGGTCGATGGCGCCTTTGCCGCCAGAGATGCCCGAGATGTAGTGCGCCTGCCGCAGAATTCCGGCCTTAGCCAGGCGCTGAGTGACGCCAAGTGCGACCGAGGCGCTGCGGACGCCCCCTCCGGAGAACGCGATGCCGAGGCGGTCGGGATATGGTGAGCCGGCATGGCCATTATCCAGACGAAGATCTGCTTCTACGTCGCGTTGTTCGCATTGCTTGGCAATCTCGATAGATTCGTCTTCAAATACTCTGGCAAAGTTACAGGCTTCGGTGGGCATGTGGACCTCGAAGGAGAATTGCTGAAGAAAGCCATGCGATTAGGTCCCCTGTTATTCCCTATTCGGCCAGCCGAGAGACCAATTGTGGATCACCGGCTTACATCGATCGAAGAGTCAAACGAGATCGCAGAGCATCCGGTTGTTGACGTGTCGTTCGTCAGGCATCGGGTTATGTTCTTGTTGAACTCCCTGATGCTGGGCGCACCCACGTCCGCCATGGAATACATCTTGCGGAAAACGCATACGTTTGTAACATCGGGACCGGCTGCCCCCTTGAAGAAACTGCAGGCTCCCGGATTCAGGCCGTCGACGACAAGATCCGAGACGAAACGCATACCATAGGCCATGTCGGCTGCCGTGGGCACTACGTAAGCGCTGATGATCGCGATGCTGCTGTGGAACTCCTTCGCCGGGCCCAGCGGAACGCCCGCGAAAGTGCCGATGTATGGAATTTCGACAAGCGGTGGTAACAAGGGAAAGCGCGAGCGGGAGCGTTCAACGATTGCCGAGAACGAAGAGACCTCGAACAGCTTGATGGAATCGACACGGACACGAGAGGTCGTGTCGTGGTTCGCGACGCGCGATGTATTGACTGTCGGATCCGTCTGACCGGGGCCAGTGTAAAGCGGACCACCTGCTGACTCATCTGCAAAAAGAGTTACTGCGATCTCCGCCGATGACGCTGTATTCAGACTGCGAGGAGTAGCGCTGAACGCCAGCGAGCGGCCGATTTGCGCGTAACTGGTCTGATAATTGGCTAGCCCCGCCGCGACCGCCCCAAGGGCCGGACTGGACACAACGGGAATGGCGGGCGTGGTTGTGGTTGTACCGGCTGGAACAGCATTTGCTCCAGCCACCGAATTTAGTATTGCGCTGGCTTGCGGCGCCGTGCTGGCGTTGAGAAAGCTCTGTGAGGTTCCATTGACACTCGTTGGCTGACCTGAGATCGTGCGCACGGTGACGAGGCCGTCATTGAAGAAGAAGGGTTTGTCTAAACCGAACAGGCGCTTTACGCAACAACG
Organism: uncultured Occallatibacter sp.; assembly: GCA_964595345.1. GTDB lineage: Bacteria > Acidobacteriota > Terriglobia > Terriglobales > Acidobacteriaceae > Telmatobacter. Next base: position 18,667 of record CAZQPY010000076.1, on the reverse strand, counting down.
TCCGTCGGTTCTGGCGTTCAGTTGTTCCACGCGGTATTGCATGTCGGCGCGAACGAAGGTCTGATATGTCTTGAGGTCGCGATTGAAGGCGTCGATCAAAGGGCTGAGCGCATTGTTCAGCGCATCGGCGCTCTGCGTAAGGTCGTAGGCGGCAAACTCGTGAGGGTACTGCTGGCTCATCTTGTAATTGAAGAGGAAGTCGGCAATCGCGGCACGCAGAAGTCCCACGCCGTAAGGTGGCGGCGTGGCATCGGTTGGAGGAGTACTCAGCAGCAGGTCGACCTGCTGTTGGAAACATTGCAGGTGGACTCGTGGATCGCCCGCATGGACCAACGAGCCCAGGATTCTCTCGGCATCCAGCTTGCTACACGTGTCCGGCTCGGGAGCTAGTGACTGGTGGCTAAGGTCCAGTGTTCGCCAGATTGCCTCGCACCGCTTATGAATCTCTGCCGGGAAAGCCGCGCACCCCGCTATATCGATCACCGCCGCCGCTGGGCCCTCCACCGCGAGAATGGCGTTGTGGGCCACCGTCACAGGGTCCTGCGCGGCGATGATGGCGATCAGCAGGTCGGTTAGCGCTGGCTTGACTGGATTGAATAATGCATTGTAACCAAGGCAGTAATGGCCCCGCGCGCAGATTCCTAGGTCCATTCGCCGCGTCGGGGGTGCGGGATCCTGCATCCTGGCCTGACTTGTGTTCAGGAATGACTGGGATAGTTCCTGCACGCTGCTTCCGGGCTTTCCGGCAGTGTAAGTATCGGCGATGAAACGATCCTCGATATAGCTGCGAAACGCTTCGTTGAAGTAGCCGGGATCTGCCAGTTGCGTTTTGACGCTGGTCCAGCCCCTCAGGACCACTGCTTCGAACTGCCTGTCGTAGTCCTCGATCAAGTCCGTCACCATGTTGCTGAAAGCACCCATCGCCTGCGGGTTCGCCGAAGAATTTTGCGTCACCCATGCAGTCAGAATCATCTCCGGCCGCGGCAGGTCAAGTTGCGCCAGCACCCGGTTTCTTTCCGCGATCGGCGAATCGTCGCCCGGATTGGTGTCCGAGTAGACCAGTAGGTCCGGGGGAGTCTGCTCGCCGGTTCCCGCCGCCACCGCGACCGATGCCATCGCAAGCGACGAGGTTGCGGGCGTGGCTGCGGCCGCCGTGGTCGTGCCGCTCGCCGCGCCGGCGCTGGCTGCCGCCGCCGTAGGGGCGGGGGAGCCACCGCACGCCGTCGAATTGCCATACGCCAATCCCGCCACGACACACGGAGTTGTGTCCGAACTGATTTGTATATTGCTGCCTGGCGGTTGAGTCACCGTGATACTTGCACTGGAGGCGCTCGTTCCGGGCGCTGCGGTTGTGGCCGGGGTGGTTCCGGTCGCACTCGGTGTTGAAGCTGCCGGCGTTGTTGCTGCGGCGCCCGACGTTGCCGTCGCAGGCGTGGGAGAAAGACCGGAAAACGCGGTGAAGACATCCGAAGAAGACAGATAATAGAGCTTGTAGCTCATCGGATTCGAGACCAGCTGCCAGGTCATCTCGCGGATATCGGTGAGAAAGCCCTTCCATGTCGCACAATCCGGTTGAGTCGGCGATGTGACCCGTATCTTGTTCCTGCCGACATCTTGCAAGGTGAACTGGCTGTAGTTCAATGTATTCAGTTTCGTTGTGAGATCGCCCAATGCGCTCGCATGAGGGATCGTCAACTCCACGGTGAAGGCCTGGGTAGGTGCCGGCGTAATGCCCAGCGAAACGCCCGTGCGTCCAGCCAATGAGCTGATCGAGCCTTGAAGAGAAGCAAGTATCTTCATTTCGCGAGGCAACAGCTCTTCCCGCGTTGCATAGACAGCAATGCTGTTGCTGCCCTGCGCCACCAGGATGAAGGGCGTCGGATTCCCAAGCAGCGTGACGATGGAGCCTGCATCGAGCGTTGCAGTTTGAGATCCGGTCGATGGCGGCAGCACGGCGCATGCCGCCGCGCTGGAGTTGCCGCTTGCATCGACCGTGGCCACCTGCAGGACTAGGTCGACAGGACCGGCGGAATTGTAGACGGACGTCCGTTCCGTCGTCGCTCGAATGACAACCGGACCTGGACCGTTAGCGCGGTAATGAACCGTGCGCGAGCCTCCCACCGGCGAGACGCTGCCCACCAAAACCCTCTGCTGCACTGGCAGGCCGGAGTCGCTGGTCGCCGTGACGAAGAAATCGCCGCCCACCTTGGGGCTCGCAAGCTGGCATGGAGTCTTGGCCTGTGGATCGCACGCGAGGCCGATCGTAAGCGTCTGATCCCTGAGCTCTATCGCTGCGCTCGGCAGCTTTTGTACCGTAAGCTGTTGGGCTGGCTTCAACTGAACGATGCTGGGCGGCTGCGCGCATTGGATGGAGCGCACGTCGCTCTTGTCGGTTGCGCCAGAGATCGTGCAGATCTCAACCAGATACTTCCCGAACGGTCTCGGGTCACGGGGTAGCCCACGCTCCGCGACGACATTTACGCTTGCTCGCTCCTGTCCAGCACTGGTCACTCCAACCAGGGCCGGGACAAAGACAACCAGATATAACTTCCAGCTTCGCATCGAAGCTCCTTCTCGAACTATTACCAGCGAATCCCGACGGAAAGCGGAAGGAGCTTCGTTCCGCTGTTGACCGCAGCAGCCTTGTAAAGGCGAAGATCGGCAAAGAGCATCGTCCCGCCGTTCTTCTTCAATCCGAAATTCATTCCACCGCCGATATCGAAAGCGCCCGAATTGGAAGCCTGTCTCGCGAGCGACGCACTGGACGATTGCAGCAGCGTAGCCGGATTCGCGCCCTCAAGTTCCACGCCACGGCGAAAATAGCCAAAGCCCCCCGATCCATAAATCGAAACGCGTGGAGTAAACAAATAGCGAAGCGTTGGGTCGAACGTGACGGCGGAAAAGGAACCATTCGCGGACACTGCCGACGTCGACTCCGTGGTGTTTGCAACCTTCAGAGCCGAAGGCCTGGCCTGCAGGTGCGCATACATGTAGTTCAACGTGAAAAAAAAGGAGGGACCCCTAATAGCGGGAACGTGCCAGAAGGCGGCGAATCCTCCTCCTCCGCGCAGCCCCCAGTCGCGCTCGAAGTTTCGTCCATCCTCACCCTTTGGGATCACCCATGAACCCGCCACATCCACTGTGCAACTATGATCCTGACGCACATCCTGCCCATAGCTCTGGGCGGTGATAAGCAACAAAACCCCGGCGGCAACTATCACGCCGCAACTCAACTTGCTTCCATGTGCCATCGGAGCCCTCACTGGTTTCTTTACACCACTACTGACTCTTGCTTCCCGTCGTTCTTTTGGCTACCTGAGCCGGAAGCGCTTTCACTGTGTTATCGGTATCCATCTCGAACGCAGCTCTCAAATCCTCCAAATATTCGATATAACCCGGATCGTCCTTTGGGAAGGCTTCCAGAAGCCGATACATGGCAGCGTAACTCTCCCCGGCGTTGAACAATTGATCGACCTTTCCAAGCGCGATCTTTCCTGACGGTTGAGTTGGCGGCGCAAAGTGGTCCGGAGGGGAGTAGATTCTTTGAATCAGCATGTCCGTGCAGGCAAAGAGCCGCTTCTCATCCAGCGGAGCCTTCAATCCTAGACCGTTTGCCTTTGCGAGGTCGTCCAGAAAGTCGATTTTGGTATTAATGTCAGGTTCGCCATGATGGTCGTCGTCCCCCGGGTTACCCAGCGCAGCGCGATAGACATCCTGACGTTCCGATCTTGTCTGCGCGTTTATGCACACATGAGCGGGGTCTGCGTTGGGATCGCGTCCGGCCAGTTCCACCAGCACCTTGCAGTCGAGCCGGTCGGGCGGAGGGGCAGTCACCAGAAGCTGGAATGTGTTGAGAACGTTTTGGAGGTGAGTTGGTTCTCTCCATTCGGCCTGTAACTTCTTCTTCGCGTCGTCTGGTATATCGGATGAATCATCTGGTGCTGCAGCTGAATCATCTGGTGCTGCAGCGGCGGGGTTTTCCACCGTAATCATCAACTCAACCGTCTCACTGGCGGGGGCCCCGTTCGTCCGCGTAAATTTGAAACTGTCAGAGCCGACATAGCCCGGCGTCGGCGTGTAGTTGAGGTCCGGGGCTGTCCCGCCTAGCGTCCCATGCGTCGGTGCAGCGGTGATCGTGAATGTGAGACCCGAACCCCAGCCCAGTAGCTTGATGGGAGTCGCGTGCTCATGATTCTTCGCTTTGACGATGCGCAGCCCGTCACATAAACTCATGGACGACGGAGGTGCCTGCGCGCAAACATTCAGCGTTGTGCCGATCGATATTGAGGCGCAAATCAAACCAAACACATTTCGGCAACCCGAAGGGAAGACCTTGTGTCGGGAAAATGATCGTGCCATTTGCTCATTGGTCCTTGCGACTTGATACCGTCCCATGGAAAACATCGACCTCCCTTTCTAGGCAGATCTTGTCAACTATGTGCAGCCACATGTTGCCGACTCCCGAGATTGATCGCACGGGAAATGCACTCGCTTTGAAGCTGGGCCCTTTGTTGCTCGAATAGATATGGATTTTGGCTTATCGCGGACCGAATCGAATGGGATGAGGGACACGTTACCAGAAAACAATGAAATTGCCAACAATTATTTAAGACGCCTTATCGTCCTTTGGCCCAACGACTGGCTACAAATTCAAAGAGCCTGTCGATCGATGCCACTGGAGCCAGGGGTAATGGTTTCGTTTCCCAAAAAACGAGCTGCCTTCAAAGAGCAGCTCGATTGACGTGGTGTTTTGGATCATGCCCAGCTGAGTCAACTCGCCCAGTTGAGTCGACGTAGGGGAGAGATTGGGGTCGGAACACCTGGTTCTGTGTGGACGCTGACGCTGGCTTTTGGTGCGTGCTTGAACTGACCAGGGCAGGCACGAAGTACTGATAAAGTGTTTGCCGACTGATGTGAGAATCTCTGGCAAGCGTCGCCCTTGCCTCGCCGGCAACTGCCCGCCGCCGGAGATTCGCGATCTGGCGCTCGACCAAAGATGGCTTGCGTCCTTTATACGACGTCAAAGCAGAAATTAACAGACAGAGTTAGCGGGAGGTCCCTTCGGTCGTCGACGGCTCGTGATTCAGATCAATCCCCAAAAACGCCGCTGAGTTATGAATCCCTGTGCGACTCTCACCTGACGGCAGATCGTAACCTTCCAGTGGCGAAGCCGGTTTTTCTTGGGGTGATCCTGAGTAGAGCCTGGTATCAGCACAAATTGCTGCTGTTATCCAGGCTCCTCACTTATGGCATGTGAACTTCGAGTGGTAGGCGTCTCCTCATTCTCTCTACTCTAAACTTGCGCGCTCTGGAGCTTGAGCGAGAACGTAGACAAGCACGATCGTCATCACGATGACACCCGCCCACATGGCTTGCTGCCAGCCGTGGACGAAAGCCTCCTGTGCGGACCGGAACAGTGCTTTCGAGCAGGGATGAGCCTGGTTTCCGATTGCACGGGCGCCGGCTATGCCTTTACGTGCCGTCTCGGCGAGGTCAATAGGGACTCCTTCCAGATGCGAGTTGATCGCGCTGCTGTATCCGGAGGCAAAGACCGCTCCGAGCAGAGCGACGCCGAGTGCGCTGCCGAATTCTCTCGCGACATCGTTGAGTGCGGAGGCGACACCTTGTTGTGCACGCGGCAGGGACGAGGTGATGGTCTCGGTGGAGGGGGTCATCGCCAGGCCCATGCCGAGCCCCATGACGAGATAACCGGGCAGGACAGAAAGGTAGCCGCCGTCGACGGAGACGAGGACGGCCATGAGGGCCAATCCAGTGCCGCCCAGGAATATTCCGGTCGCCATCGTCAGACGAACACCGATGCGGGCCGCCAGCCGTGGGGCGAGGGCGGAGCAGGCGATCATCAGCACGGGCATCGGCATAAGCGCGAGGGTGGAGACAAATCCGGACCAGCCGAGTACCGCCTGGAGGAAGGGATAGAGAACCACGAAGATCCCTGTCGGCACGCCGAAGACCGCCAGAAGCGACACCGATCCGCTGGCGAGGCCCCGCTTGCGAAAGAGTCGAACGTCCAACAGCGGGGCCTGCTGGCGCAGCTCCCACACCACGAAACCGATCGCTCCGCCGACGCCGGACGGAAGGCTCAGGAGAGTTATAGGAGCTGCCCATCCTTGTACGGGGCCCTCCTGGAGAACAAGGATGAATCCGACTACGGCTATCAAGGAGGTAAGTGTGCCGATAATGTCGAATTTGTGCTCGGAAACTTCGCGCGAATTCGGGATTGCGTCGAGCGCCATGGGGAGGGCAGCGAGTACGAGAACAACCGGCAGGACGAAAAGACCTCGCCAGCTGGCCACGTCTACCAGGACAGCCGAAACGAACATCCCCAGGATGCCACCCGCGCCTGCGACGGCAGTCCATATACCGATCGCACGGGAACGCTCCGCGGCTGGGAAGGTTGAAGTGATGATCGCGAGGGTGACGGGCATGATCATCGCAGCGCCGGCGCCGCTGAGGAATCGTGCGGCGAGCATGACCGCGGTGGTGGTGGCCAGGCCTGCAGCCGCGCTTGCCACGCCGAAGACAACCAGGCCGGTGATCAGGACCGGCTTGCGGCCCCAGCGGTCACCGACCGCGCCCAGTGGCAACAGCAACGCGGCCATGGTGATGGTGTAGATGTTGATCATCCACAGCACGTCGCTTTGCGATGCGTCCAATGCGAGGGCGAGTTGCGGCTGAGCTACATTCAAGCCGGAGACCGACGCGATGACGGCCATGAGGGATATGCACACCCCGATCAGGATGGTGCGGCGTTGACCGACATCTTGGATGGTCGGGTCGAGTAGGGATTGAGTAGATGGAACTGAATACATTGATTTCCTTGAAGAGAAGTGGACGCGAGCTTGCAGGCGACAGGCCCTGCGCGCCGAGTTTGTTTTGAGCGAGCGGCCTGCCTGCGGCAACCGAAGGTATTTTCAAGCTGCTTCAGGCAACCCGCTCGCCGTCGAGGAAGACGCCGCCGGTGGGTCCGCCGGCTGGCAGGGTCGCCGCCCAAACGACCCATTTGGCACTCTCCGATGCGGGCCGGTCCTCGTCGTCGACCCCGAATTCCGGGTGTGTGGCGATCCGTCCCGGATCCACGGCGTTGACAAGGACGCGCGTGCCGCGGAAGGCCGACGCGAGGGTCCCGGTGAGGACGTTGAGCGTGTGTTTCGCGAACGAATGCGCCGGCGCTCTCACCTGCTCCGGGAACTCCCCGCGGGCCTCGATCTGGAGGTACGCGGCGCTTGAGATGTTCACCACGCGCGCCGCGGGCGCAGCTTCGAGCAGCGGACGCATTGCCTTGACGAGTGCCCATACGCCAACGACGTCGACGTCGAGGGCGTTCCGGAGCTCGGTGATGTCGACGTCGAGCGCCGAACGGGCTTCCCTGTCCGGCATGGTGCTCGCGTTGTTGACGAGCACGTCGAGGTGGCCGTGCAGGGGCCGAACGTGCGCGGCGATGCGCGCGAAATCGTCTGTTTTGGCGAGGTCGAGCCGGCACCCCTCGGCGCTGAGGCCCTCACCGCGAAGCATCGACGCCTGTTCCTCGGCCTGTTCGCCGTTCCGGGCAGTGACGACGACGTGGTACCCCTGCCCGGCGAGCAAGCGGGCGACGGCAACGCCGAGGCCGATGGAACGGCTGGCTCCGGTCACGAGTGCGACTCTGGTTGTTGGCATATAGCCGATCTCCTTTTCAAAAGGGGGGTTATGTATCGTTTGGCTCAATCGACGGAAATCACAAGCTTGCCCGCGGCGTGCCCTGCGGCGCAGATTTTGTACGCTTCGGCGGTCTCGGCGAGCGGGAATGTCTTGCCAAGGCGCAGTCGGAAGACGCCTTCCGAACACAAGCGCGCCGCCTCGGCCAGGGCCCGCTCCGTATGCTCCTGTGCCACCAGAGACAACTGCGCGCCGTATTGTGGAGCGGCGAAATCGGCGACAGAGAGGACGCGGGAACCATCCCCGACCAGTTCAATCAATTCGGGGATGACGCCTGAACCGGCGATGTCCAGGGCCGCGTCCACACCGGTGGGAGCGAGCGCCCTGACCCTCTCTATGAGGCCAGGTCCATAGGTAGTTGGGATCGCGCCGAGCCCGCGCAGATAGTCGTGGTTTCGGATGCTCGCAGTGCCAATTACGGTGATCCCGCGGAGTCGTGCAAACTGGACCGCTGCCGATCCGATGCCACCGGACGCTCCGCTCACCAGAAGCGTCTCGCCAGCCGTTACTCCCACCTGGGCCAAGATGCGGGTCGCCGTTTCAACGACCACCGGGAATCCGCCCCCCTCTTCGAACGACAGACCGTCGGGCTTGCGGGCCCAGACCCCGGGTCTCAACACCGCGTATTGCGCCAGCATGTCGAAACCACAGCCGAAAATAGCGTCTCCGATCGAAGCCCCGGTGACCCCTTCGCCGACTTCATCCACGACTCCCGCTCCCTCGACCCCGACGCCGGAAGGAAGCGCAATGGGCTTGCCCTTCCAGGTGCCGGCACGCATCTTCATCAAGTCCGAAAGATTGACTCCGGCCGCTCGGACGGCGATCCTCACCTGACCGGGGCCAGCGTGCGGCTCGTCGGCATCGACCACCTGCAGAACCTCCGGGCCTCCATATTGACTGAACTGAACTGCTTTCATCGAAAACTCCCTTCAAGTGTTGTAGATCCGGTTTTGTGTCAACTCTATTCGCCCTATACATACCGACCGGTCGGTATGTATGTAGGCAAAACCTGAACTTTCTCACGCTTTCAGAGACATGTAGAGGGTGTCCCAAAGCTCCTGGATCTCTTCATATCTGGCTGAAGGGGAGCTCCCCTTGAGCATGGAGGTGATCCCCACGCCGTCGGGTATGGACGTGAAGAGCGTGGCAATCTTGTCCGCGTCCAGCCCACGGCGGATTTCGCCACGGTCGATAGCTGCCTGGATGGCATTCGTCCAGGCCGCGTGTTCGAGGGCGTTGAGTGACTCCATGGCGGCTCGAAAGCTCGGCAGGAGGCGCACCGCGTCCCAGAGAAGGTTGTAGACGTTGATTCCGTTGGCGTTGGAAAGTATGCCCTCCTGAGCACCATCGTCCTGGGACCGCCTGTTCTCCACGAGGGTCGTGTAGAAAGCGCGCAAGGAACTGCCGGGCAGGGCCGAAAAATCGGTGTGGGACGTTCCCACCAGGTTGTGGGCTACTTGCTCGAAGAGCTGTTCCTTGCTGGTGAAGTGGTGGTAAAGGGCGCCCTTGGTCATCCCCGCTGCCCGGGTGATGTCCTGGACGGAGACGCCGTCGTAGTTGCTCTGGAGGAAGAGCCTTCCCGCCACCTGGAGGATGTGTTCTCGTGTTTCGCTCACTGGATACCAACCGTTCAGTATGTACTCTATGCCCGACATCGATGAAAGTCAAGATCCCGTTGCCGCTAACAGAGACCTGTCATCTTTTCGGTTTTGACCCGTCAAGCCGAACGTTGGCAAGCATATCCGTCAGTTTGGCAAGCATATCCGTCAGTTCGGCAAACAGCATCGACCCGTGCGGATGCCCAATCTCCCCGGCGGCAGATTGCCTCCGGAGACAGCAATGTTGGGCCCGGGAGATAGTAAATGACAAGAAGGTGATTAACCCTGGGGCCAGGCATGACTCTCGGCACAATTGGTGCCCACAACGAAGAGATGGTCCGAGGTCAATGCAACAGAATCCGGGTTGAGACAGTCGGGCGCGAGACGGATCGTATTTGCAATGGCGATGGGCATTGCGATTCCGCGCCCTATCGAGTGCCCGAGAACTCGCACCTCCCGAATGAGGCGGGATGCTTTCGGCGTCGGAAGCCAAACAAGGCCAGAGTAACGTCGGAAGCCCTTCGGCGACAGAATGGCGACTGTTCCAAAAGGAACTGACTTGGATTGAGGTGAGATGCCAGAATCAAAGCAGATGTGTGTCTGTCTGCGAAGGGGCCGAACCTTTGACAATAGCTGACAACATTGTGCTTGCAACCCAAGCGGCAATGTTATGACCGGATGTGGCAGAGTCCTGTGTGTCCTTTTATCCCAGTTTTGTCTTCGCATTCCAGGATTCGAATGCGGCGCTTCAATCACCAATCGGGTTGCAGGCCGTCTTACTGCAACAGAGGTTAAAAGTCCTGCATGGCTTCACGAGTGAGGGATCTCTGCCTTTTTTTTGTTCTTGTGCCCAGTTTCTTATTTGCCGATCCTGCGCCATTCGATCTTGCTGGCCCCAAGCTGGAAGTCAAGGTGATTCATGCAGGCAAGACACTGCCGATCTCCGCGGTGCCCAATCTTTCGGTTGGCGATCAAGTGTCCATCAAGGCCGACCTTCCTCCAGGTCAATCCGTGCACTATCTTCTCGTTGCGGCGTTTTTGCGGGGTGCCACCAACCCCCCGCCCGAAAACTGGTTTTACTCGTCGGAGACCTGGAATCGCAAGAACAACGACGGATTGAAGATCACGGTTCCCAAGGATGCTCAACAAGTTCTTGTCTTCCTCGCGCCAGAGACCGGGGGAGATTTCAAGACGCTTGTCGGCGCGGTTCGCGGGCGTCCTGGCGCTTTCGTGCGCGCATCGCAGGATCTGAATCAGGCCACACTCGATCGTTCGCGGCTCAAGGTTTATCTGGCGTCCATCCAGAAGGTCAGCCAGACCGATTTCGATCATTTGAAGGCGATTTCGCCGCTATTGGCGCGCAGCCTTTCGATCAAGTTTGATTCCGATTGTCTTCAGAAAATACCGGAGCTGCAGGCATCCTGTCTGATGCAAGGGCAGGATTCCCTGGTCTTGAACGATGGGCACAGCACTTCGATTGTCCAGGCCCTTGCCGGGGGCACCCCAGCCGATCTGGTGCAACAGTTAAGCAGTTCTCCCGTAGCGGGCCTTGGCTACTATAGCCCTTACATAGCATCGGTGGTGGACATTGCGCGCATCATGGATTCATTCCATACAGCGCAATACCAGTACATTCCCGCGCTGGCAACCGAGCAGGACGATCAACTCTCTCTTGAACTGAATACGCCGCCCTCGTTTCACAATCCGAAGTCGGTTCTCGTGGTAGCGCTGCCAGCCGTTGAGGCGCCTCAAATGCCGCCTCTTCACCCCGTCGACCCCAAAGAGGTCTATTGCGCGGAAAAGGCGGAGTTGGTTCTCCCTGCCGAGGGGGCGCCACTTGTATTTTCCACTGGCTATGCCCACGATATGGTCCTCCGGCTGAAGGGAAAGAATGGCAAATCAGTCGATTTGCCGGTGAAGGCGGATGCTGAAAAGGGGGGATTTGTCGCCAATACTGCGGGTTTGAGTCCCACCAACTTCGGCGATGTTCTGGACGGGTCTCTTCATGGCTATTGGGGCTTCGAAACCTACAACGGTCCCGAATTCCGGCTGGAAAATACCCGCCCTCAGCACTGGCAACTGGTTGACGAAGATCGGCAGGCATTGATTGCCGGCAGAGATGACCTCGTGCATCTCGAAACCGAAAACGCTGCCTGTGTTGACAGCATTCTTCTGCAGAAGCCCACCGGAGAAAGCGTCAAAGCAGATTGGAAATCAACCGGCCCGAACCAGGTGGCCGTGACCTTGCCGCTTAAAAAAATGAAACCGGGAGAACTGAAGCTGCTGGTCAAGCAATATGGCAGCAAAGAGCCCGACACTGTCCTTTTGCAAGCTTTCGCTCAAGCCGGACATCTTGATAGCTTCACTATCCACGCAGGCGACCTTTCCGGCATACTCCGGGGCAGCCACCTCGACGAAGTGAAAGAGATCACGCTGAACGGAGTCCACTTCAAGCCTGGCTCGCTCGCTTCGACCGATGCCGCGGGCGAACTCCCCTTGGCGACCACCGATGTCAAAGCAGCCGAATTGTTAAAGGAGGGGGATGACGCCACTGCCAAGGTCGCGCTCAACGATGGTCGTGTTCTCAACCTCGAAACGACAGTATCTTCTCCGCGTCCTCGAGTTGCGCTCATCGGGAAAAGTGTTCAGCTTGCTGCATCCAGTGCCGCCAGCAATCTTCAGCTGGCAGGGGAGGATGATCTTCCCCAAAATGCGCTACTCACCTTTTCGATTCACGCGCAAGTTCCAGCCACATTTTCCGGCGATGAGAAGGTTGAGGTGTCCACCCTTCGCGGCGCATTCCTGACGACTCTTACCCTCGCCAGCGGCCTGATCCTGGAAGACTCTCAGGTCGCTGTGGCCACGCTCGACACGGGAAAGGCATTTGCATCTTCCGCCTCTGGTCCATTGCGTTTCCGCGTGATCGAGAATGGGATTGCGGGCGACTGGCAACCCCTTGGTGTATTGGTTCGCTTGCCCGTCTTCGCCAACCTCAAGTGCCCGGACTCCTTGGATCAGCCCTGCACACTCACTGGATCCAAGCTCTTCCTTGTGGATCAGGTTGCGAACAATCGGCAATTCGACCATCCTGCACAAGTCCCCGAGGGATTTCCTGGCTATGCGCTCACCGTGCCGCATCCAACCGGTGGGCAGCTTTATGTGAAGCTCCACGACGACCCTTCCGTCGTAAATTCGGTCATCTTCCCGGTGGCAACTGCCCCATCCCCAACGAGTGAAGCGGCAGCAAAACCAGGGGCGCTCACCCCAACCGCCGCAGGTACTCAGTCCACTTCTTTGCTCGCCACAAGTCCCAGCCCGTCAAGCACCAAACAAAGCGCAGTTGCACCGCAGGATTCCGCCTCCCCAACGACAAACAATGCGCAGCCTGCTCCTGCTTCAAGCACGGCTCAACCGCCGGCTACAGTGCCCGCAACGTCACCAGGCGCTGGGAAGTCGCAATCGCAGGACGGCACAGCTGCGCCAGCCGGATTGAAGCCGCCACTATCGCCGCAGAGCTCCGGTGCAGCACCAACCAAAACCACACCTTCCATCGGCGCGTCATCGGCGATATCTACCGAATAAATGATTCAGAGTGCAACGAAAACCTATTCGTATAGCGAATCGGAAGCGAAGTGGTCGTTAGGTCATATCTTTTCCTTTCCATTCTTGAAGAGAATGGCCTCACCACAGCCACATCGATGTCCGCTTGCGCGACGCTCAGGATTGCGGACCCGGCGTGCCTCGGAGCGAACCGGAAAGAACAGTCCTTCTCCAAATTGTTCACTTCGTTCCCTCACCAATTTTGGCAATCTATATCGAGAGATATAGGTTCGACTCTATCTCCATGCGAATTGCGAGCGGATCGGGAATATGACACCATTCTCACCGAGGGACCGCTCTTCAGAGCCGTCGGTCCAGCGGGGAATGTCTTGCTCATAGCGTTGGCTGCCTATCGGGCGGGATACACCCAATGGGTACTGCGCCTCGATGGCGATGTCTTCCTGATGAACGACTGATTGATGATGAGAGGAGCCGTAACATGAAGCGGATCACATTGTGGACACGAACGCTCGGCACCACCACCTTGGTTCTAGCGTTAAGCACCGGGTTCTCGCAAAGCGACAAAGCTACAGGAAAAATCAAGATTCACGTAAGCCCGAAACAGGCGTACGTGTTTGTTGATGGCAAGGCGATTCGCGACGGCAATCAAACAATCGCCCTCGGCGCTGGAGAACACAGCATTGGAGTTTATAACTACGGGTACTCGCCGGACGTGCAAAAAATCGTGGTTGAAGCCGGAAAAACCACCGATGTGGACGCGTCTCTGCAGAAAAGCGGTGGAGAGGTAAGCGGGCCGTTTGGCGATATCGAATTGAAAGGGCATCCTCGCGCAGCCGTCCTGTTAAACGGCGATACTCCCGATTACTTTGTGGGCCATGTCGACGAGTTCGATAACAATTGGCTCTTCCACCAATGGCTGCTGGTAAACCCAGGAAAGTACGAAGTGACCGTCACGCGAAAAGGGCAGACGATCTGGTCCGGGCCGGTCTCTGTTGAAGCTGGCCAGCGGGCGGTCGTATATCTGAATCACGACGGGAAAATCAAGATGAAGACCTTCAAGAAGGGCCTCACCATGGGACCACGTCCTCGGTTCTATGCGGGCGTAGCCAGTGCGCAGGTGCCTATCGCGCCCGTTACAGCGCAACTATCTGCGTCGCAGACGCAAATCGGGTGCGGCCATCCCGACACTTTGAACTGGAAGTCCACGGATGCGGTCGCAACATCCATCACCGAACTCGGAAGTGTGCCAATGAGCGGTGATCGAGAGGTGAACCCAACGCGGACAACTACATACCAGCTTGTCGCGAGAGGCCCCGGAGGAGAGGTCAAGCAAAGCGCAACGGTCGACGTCAACGGGCAGCCGACTGCAACACTCGCATTCAGCCAACCCGAAGTGCGCTACCACAAAATCGGCGATAAAGTTGTCGAAGATGGCAGTTCTACTCTCAGTTGGTCGAGTTCAAACGCGAACGCGGTCGTAATTCAGCCGCTGGGCAGTGTTGCTTCCACGGGCAACGAGACTATTCAAGCGACTCCGGGCCGCACGACCACTGGCCCGGTTGACCAGGACATAACATATACTCTTAACGTGACAAACGCATGTGGCGCAACCGCCACGCGCACTGCGACTCTGCACGTGGTTGGCTCGATTGATCCAGCGCCGCCAGTCACCCTTGCGAGCATATTCTATCCAACCGCATATCCCGAGCGGCATCACCCCAAAGTTGGGTTGGTGGCCAGCGAGGAGAAGGCACTGCAAAAGGCAGCCGAGAGTTTCAAAGATAACCAGCAGTACGATCGGCAGGGCAGGCTGATGATCGTTGGTCATACTGATATCCGCGGGTCGGAAAAGTACAATTTGGCACTAAGTGAAAGACGCGCGATGCTGGTAAAGAGCCTGCTCGTTTCGCAGGGCATCGCATCGGATAAGCTTGGAACTCAGGCGGAAGGCAAGGATAAGCAACTCAACGAGAGTCAAGTGCGGAAGCTCCAGTCGGAAGACCCTCAAGCCCCTCAAAAGTGGATGTCAAAACGGGAGAAAGCGACATGGCTTGCTTACAACCGGAGAGTCGACATCATTCTTGAGCCGAAAGGGTTGGAATCGGCGGCGCTGTATCCGAACGATGCGCCGGCGGCACACATTGTCTGGGAGAGACGAGTGCCAAGTCTTAAAGCGGTGGTGGCTGCTTCAAAGACGCCCCCCGGCGCCGAATTGGCTCAGACACATAGTCAGGGCAATTGAGCGTGTGAATAACAGCCCGAGTTTATTCGTGCGATGGTGGGTGAGGGCGCGACCCAAGATTCGCGCCCTCATTTTGAAAACATTCGAAGAATCGGAAACTGACAGAGGAATTGAAGTGCGGATTTCGATAACTGGGCCGGCGACGGCGGCTGGAATGGTATGGGGTTCGGCAATTCTTTTTGTTGAGTTCATTCATCTTCTGTTGCCTGCACACGGTGTTGCATTTCTAGCATCAATCACTTCGTTTTATCCCTCGATCCATTCTGAAGGAGAAATAGCAAACCTTCCGGTCGGCACAGGATTGGGGTTACTTGATGGCGCAATTGCAGGGGCATGTTTCGCTTGGCTTCATAATACAATCCTAGGGTCGAGCAGCAAGGATTCAGTCCTCAGTGGGCGCCAGCGCCAGATATAAAATCGATATATGGAATAGTGCTGGATTACGAGATCGCGCATGTTGGAAAGCTCGCAAAGATGAGCGCGAAGTGCGCATTGGATTCCTTTGAACTTGAGTGCCCCAGTGCTTCTGGCGCAAAGACACGAGTTGCATCTGACTCGATTCTCTGGCTCAACTTCTGAACGAAGAAGCCGCAGCCGCGACAGTAGACGGGATGCGGGCTTCACTGGCAAACACCTCAACCAAACCCTGTCGCAAACCGAAGGGAACGGTCCCGGAATCTGAGATCGATACGGGCGCGCATGCCCGTGATGACGCAATATTCTTACAACCGCCATGAATCCTTATCGTTTGTAATTTCAACTATCTACGCTTGCAGGGTCGGACCGCAACTGGGCAGAATGGGGCAAAGTCTTTACAGGAATTGGAGTGAATGCTAGCGTTGAATACAGGTGTCCCGCTGAGTAATGTGGTGATCGTGCATCGGTTTTAGCGCAAGGTGTTCAAGAAAATGTCCCCTGGCGAGAAACTTGGACGACGGATCATCGGCTCCCTTGTCTTCGGCGTATTCGTTGCGTTGGCCAATGTCTTTTTGGATGTTTTCGTCTCACGCAGAGACGGCGCGCACGCGACAAACACTCTCAACGATTTACTAATCGGCATCGTGGTTTCTTTGCTTGGATATGCTTGGGTCTCGCGTTGGGACTCAAAGCACGCGCTGGAAATCTCGACAGAAAGGCTCATGCGGGAGGCGATAGAGGATGAGCGCAAACGGATCGCTCTTGAGCTCCATGATTCGGTTGGGCAAGCTCTTACTGGCGCGATCTTGCACTTGGAACTGGCGAGCGATTCGTTAGCTGTTAGTCAAGACGCGCGAGAACATGTCCGAAGCGCGTTCCAGTTGCTTTGCGGATGCATGACAGGAATGCGTTGCGCCTTGTGGGACCTGTACCCCGAAGAGTTGCAGAAACTGGACCTAAAGAGTGCAATCGAATGCTTGGTGAAGGATTGGACAACAAGTGAAGGGCTCAAAGTCCATTTTTCTGTGAATGGCTTACCTCGTCCACTCCCATTTGAAACAGAAAAAGCCTTACTGAGGATTTGCCAGGAAGCCCTTTCAAATGCTGTCAGGCATGCGCAGGCGCGAGAGGTGAGAATTCAATTGTCTTTCGATTCCCAAGAGGCACGGCTGCACGTCAAAGACGATGGCCAAGGATTCATACCTGAACAGGTTTCGAAGAGTTATGGCTTGATTTCAATGCAAAATAGGGCTCAGTCCTCGGGGGGTAATTGGACGCTTCATAGTGAACCGGGATGCGGAACCGATGTCCAAGTCTCGATCCCGATTCCTATGTCGATGTCCTGAAAGGGTGTCGATGGAGAGGTCGTCTCGTACTCGTGTGGTTATTGCGGACGATCATTCCATTGTTCGTGAGGGCCTATCCGCGGTGATTAGCCGTGAACCCGACATGGAACTCGTTGCCGAAGCCCGAAGTTGGCCGGAAGCAGTCGACAAAGTTCTTCAAACCCTTCCAGAGATTGCCGTCTTGGACCTTCACATGCGCGGGATGGAGCCGGCTGATGGAGTCGCTGCGATACGCGTGAACTGCCCAGCCACTCAGATTGTTGCGTACTCGGCATTCAGCACGGACGAAGAAGTATACCAGGTGTGTTCCATGGGGGCACGTGGATATGTCCTCAAGGGTGAGTCTGGTCGAGAAGACTTACTCCAATGCATCCGGACTGTTTCCCGTGGAGGAATCTGGATTCATCCGCTCGCAGCGGCGGGACTCACAGCCCGGGAGACAGCGCCACATTTGACATCTCGGGAGATTGACGTCCTTCACTTGATGGTGGTGGGAAAGTCCAACAAAGAGATTGGTTCGTCTCTTGACGTGACGGAGGGCACTGTAAAGGTTCACGTCAACCACATTCTCGCCAAGTTAGGAGTAGCAGGGCGTGTCGAGGCTACGATGGTCGCGTTACAGCGCGGCATTGTGCAACTGATGAGAAATCGACAAGAAAGTTCAGGAACTCTCGGAATTGACATGACCGAACGCGTTCATGTCTGCACACGGGGCGACAGACTCTTTCGCAACTAGATTCGTCCCGACGTATCGGATGCCGACGTGGCAAAGTCCTGTCGCTCGATAGAATCGAAAAACCTCCGGGAGTTAGTGGTGGGATCGAAGCAGGTTAACCGATCCTTTAGAAATGGCCGGCATCCGGTGCGCGAAAGCTTCTCTGCCAAGAGAACTGTAAACGACCGAGAATGGCCGTAGCTCGATCTCGGTTCGAATTGGCGCTTCATCACGATCTGGTTTTCTCCAATTTGATCGCGGCAGCGAGATGCCTTTCAAGGATTGGCAACGCATGGTCCGCATAGGACTTCAGAGCCGGATCCCTCGCCTCTTTCGCCTCTTTCCTGAAAATGGCGATACCTCTCTCGTGACCGGCTATGATGTCCTCGATATAGCGATGATCGAAGGTGGTGCCTTGCAGCTTCTCGACGGGGTCAACGATTGTCTTGTCCTGTTCTCTGTCAATTGCGCGTGGCACAATTAGACCGATCTGGCGAGCGACGCTAGAGAGTTGGTTGAAGTCGCTTGTTTGGTCGGTCACCAGCATTTGAGCATAATTCTTCACCTGCTCCGAGCCAGCTGCGGTTTGCGCCATTTGCCCGAGATGGGCCTCCACCATGTCGGTCTGTGCCGCAAAATTGATAAAACTTTGGACGCTCGATGCGGGCCGCTTCGTCTGCTTCTTCTCACCAAGCGCGGCAATCGAGCAGACACAGAGGCAGCAAGCTATCGCAAAAATGTTTTTCATCTGAAGCCCTCCCAACTGGATTCGTCTCAATCGAAATCAATGGATTCTCTCGACTCGCGATATGCGAATCGAGAAAGGTCGGTGTCTTCTGGGGACCGGGAAAGCACGGGTCTCAGCCGAACGAGAGACGAAGTGGACAAGACAATCATTGCTTGTTTACAGGACTTGATCCACATCGCGACCGATCTCCTTTGCGGAACGGACACGCGCGGATTTGGAAGCTCGGACGGCATCGCGAAAGCTTCGGAATCGAGAGCACGCGGAACTCCGACGGGACTTCCCCAGCGAGTCGGGCGGAGATGTTCGACTAAGTTTTTGACGGGG
>CAZQPY010000075.1:0-25021 GCA_964595345.1 uncultured Occallatibacter sp. | reverse complement strand
ACCCGAGCCGGACAATGGACCCTTTGCCAAACTGTTTTTCGATCTGTGCAAGGGCTAGTTCAACGGCTTTACTGCGGTCATCGGCTATCGCCATGAGAAGGTTTCCTCTGAGTTCTCGTCGCCCAGGATGCTTGATTTTGTACAAGTTCGTGGCGCGGCGTTTGATTTGGATTTCGATGGGATTGTAGCAGGGCTGCAGAACCAATGATAGCAAAAAAGCGAACAAAACGGGAAAGTTGTGAAACGGCCCGACCGATGGCTTGAAAGCGCATCAGAATTTATGAGTCTCATCAAACTTGAAAATGATGCATAATGCGCTCATGAGAACCACAGTGACATTGAAACGCGAGACACACGCTTACGTCCGCTACTATGCACGAGCGCGCGGACTCACCTTGGGCGCTGCCTTGGATGAGTTGATTCAAAATGCGCAGGCCGCTACGCCTGCAGCGGTACCGGAGATCCAGTTTTTGCCGAATGGTCTGCCCATTTTTCCGCCAACCGGAAGAACGATTACATCTGAAGAGATTAAACAACTGGAAGCCGAAGAATATGAGCCGAAATAACCTGCTCGATTTGAATGTTCTTATCGCCTTGCTGGAGCCGGGGCATGAGCACCACCAAAAGGTGCAGAACTGGTTCAATTCATCTCGCAGAGGCATTTTCTGCGTTTGCCCCTTGACGGAGACGGGTTTTGTCCGCTTGACTGCGAATCCCAGTTTTCGACCCGGACCGCGCACCGTACCACATGCAATAGCGGTACTCCAGGCCCTTAAGGGGCATCCGGATTACCTGTATATGAGTATCGAAAAGAGCTGGGTCGAGACCACCGTTCGATTCGCAAGACGAATCGTTGGTCATCAACAGGTGACGGACGCATACCTCCTGGGTCTTGCGATCAGCGAGGACGGTATTCTGGTCACCTTTGACAAAGGGATCTTGCATTTGGCCGGACAGGAGTTCAGCAGAAACGTTCTTGTCATCGAGTAAAAGAACGACGCTAATCAGACCGTGTACGCCCCGATGCGCGTTTCCTTGCCCGTCAGCTCGTCGGAGGCGCGGTCCAGGGCTTCGTAGGCACCGTCGTGGTCCTTGCGGAAAGCGCGGAAGGCCTCTTCGCTGGCCCAGCGGTCGATGGTCAGGTATGAGCCCGGTACGTAGGCGTCGCGCAGCAGCTCGGTGCCCAGGTAGTCGGGCGAGGTGCGGAAGAGCTGGGCCCAGGCGCCCTCCGGCCCATAGGCGGCTTCGAAGACGGCAACCTTCTCCTCGGCAATCTCGAACTGCCAGATGACAACGAACATGCGGATCCCCTGAACTTCTTTTATGGTAACGCAGGCCGCTCAGCGCGATCCTGGAACAGCTCCCTGCGGTAGAAGCAGATTGCGGAACTATCCCAGAAACGAGTGAAGTGGCGGAACGGGTCTTGGCAGGGGCTAAAGCCCGGCATTCATTCTATCGACCTTATCGGCACGACTGAAGTCGTGCCCTGTTACAAGGCCTAGTAGATTTGAGTTTTTCCGCAGGCTTTTCATCTCTTGGGCGCCGGATAGTTGCGGGCTTCTGCTGTACGCGAGTTGGTTACGGTGAAGCTACCGTCTGCGTTCGCGACGACTTTGAAGAACGCTCCGTCCTGCCCACTTCCGGCCGGATTGGCGATCAGGGCCGCTGGGCTGTTATGCGCGGCGTCGGAATCCTCGGCCGTGTGCAACTGCCACAGGTCCTGCAATCCCGGGCTTTGGTGGACCGTTTGCCAGGCCTCGGGGCTGCCCGCCTTGTGCGCGCCGTTGTCCATGATCGCCACCCGCGGATGAATCGCGTCGACAATGGCGCGGGAGTTGGACAGGTTGAAACCGTGATGCGTCACCAGGTAAAGGTCCACCGTGCCGATGGGGTTCGCCGGGCACACCAGCGCGACTTCCTTGTCCTTGGTCAGATCGCCGAGGTCGAGAAAGCTGAAGCCGCCGAAGCGCACCAAAATACCCACCGAGCGCGGATTCTCCGTGGTGTCGGCCGGCCAGGCGGGCTCCGTGGCGCAGAAAGGGTTCGGCTTTGGGGCAATTCCGGGGACAGATTTGATGTGGTCGCCGCCGGCGGTCAAAACGACCGTCGTCAGGCCGGGCAAGTCGATGGTGTCGCCGGGATGGAGAATGCGGCGCGGCTTGCCTTCGATGGCCTTCAGATAGGCGGCGAAATCCCGCCGTGTGATGTCGGAATCCTCACGGTTGACGCCGTGGTCAAGAAACTCGCCTATCGGAACTCTTTTGGCCAGTTCGGGTAATCCTCCGACGTGGTCGACGTGAAAGTGGGTGATCAGCACGTGGTCCAGGCGCGTGATTCCGGCATCGCGCATGGCGTCCTGAATGCGGCTCGGGTCGCGGCCGTTCTCGCCCGGCCAGCCAGTATCCACCAGCAATGACGCGCCCGAGGGTGCAACCAGCAGGGTAGCCTGCCCGCCCTCGACGTCAATGGCGTAGATCAAAAGCGGGTGAATTGACGCGGCCTGCGCGAGCGTGGGCCGGGCGCTCATCAGAACAAGAAGGAGCGCGCAACCCAGCAGGGCTATTCCGCGGGAAAGGCGGGCAAAGCCCGCGCTAAAAGGGTGATTCGAAACCATTCGACGGTTGGCGGGAGCAGCGGCGGCGTTCGTCATTTGACCCAAAGTGTACGCGGGGAGGAGCTTTTGAGATAGTCCCATGCGGAGGTTCGAACCATCTCCTGCCACGCCATCCCACATTGCGGCCACCTTCCTGTTACAATGGATGGTGCCGCAGTGTGCGGTGAAACGACTCTTTCTGCCCTCCCAACACCGGCCCCGCGTGGCCAAACCCAAGAGAAGGAAATCTGCACCTGTGACCCAGACGATACGCAATATCGCCATCATTGCCCATGTTGACCACGGCAAGACAACCCTCGTAGATGCCATGCTGCGGCAGTCGGGAACATTCCGCGCCAACGAGCAGGTCGCCGAACGGGTGATGGACTCCAACGAGCTGGAGCGCGAGCGCGGCATCACCATTCTCGCCAAGAACACCGCCATTGTTTTCGAAGGCGGCAAGATCAACATCGTCGATACCCCGGGCCACGCCGACTTCGGCGGCGAAGTGGAGCGCGCGCTCAAGATGGTGGATGGCGTCATGCTGCTGGTGGACGCTGCCGAAGGCCCGCTGCCGCAGACCCGCTACGTCCTGGCCAAAGCGCTTGAAGCCAAGCTCAAGCCCATCGTGGTGATCAACAAGATCGACCGTCCCGACGCCCGCCCCCAGGAAGTGCTGAACGAGATCTATGACCTGTTCATCGATCTGGATGCCGACGAAACGCAGCTCGACTTCCCGGTGCTCTATGCCGTGGCCAAACTCGGGCAGGCAACCACCGACATGGCCAATCCCGGGACGGATCTGCAGCCGCTTTTCGAGAGCATCGTCAGCACCATTCCCCCCGCGACCGGCGACACCGAAGCCCCGCTGCAGATTTTGGTGACCAACCTCGACTACTCGGATTACTTTGGCCGCATCGCGATTTGCCGCGTATTCCAGGGCACTTTGCACGCCGGCGACGAGGTGATGATCTCCAAGCGCGACGGGTCGTTGATGAAGACCAAGATCACCAAGCTCTTCACCTTCAGCGGCCTGAAGCGGACCGAGACCACCGAGACCACCACCGGCGACATCATTGCTGTGGCCGGCATCGAAGGGATCACCATCGGAGAGACCATCACCTCCGTGGACAAGCCCTCGCCGCTGCCCTTGATCGTCATCGATGAGCCGACCATCGCCATCCAGTTCAGCGTGAACAATTCGCCGTTTGCCGGCCGCGAAGGCCAATACGTCACCAGCCGCAACATCCGTGAGCGCCTGGAGAAGGAACTGCTCACCAATGTATCCATTCGCGTGGAAGACACAGGCATGCCGGATACCTTCAAAGTGTTGGGCCGCGGCGAATTACAGCTTGCCATTCTCATCGAGATGATGCGCCGGGAAGGCTTCGAGCTGATGGCCGGCCGTCCTGAAATCGTCACCAAGATGGTGGATGGAACGCGCATGGAGCCCGTCGAACACCTGACCATCGATGTGCCCGAAGAGCACACCGGCGTGGTGATCGAGAAGCTTGGACCGCGCAAGGGCGAGATGACCAAGATGCACAATCACGGCTCAGGCCGCGTGCGCATGGAGTTCCGCGTGCCCAGCCGGGGCATCATCGGACTGCGCAGCGAAATGCTGACCGAGACCCGCGGAACCATCGTGATGAACGCGCTTTTCGATGGCTACATTCCCTACCAGGGCGAGATTCCGCAGCGTCCTACCGGCGCTTTGATCGCCGACCGCCAGGGACCGACCACGACCTATGCGCTGAACGGTTTGCAGGAGCGCGGGATTCTGTTTGTCGGAGCCGGCGTGGAAGTCTACGAGGGCATGATTGTCGGCGAGCACTCGCGCGACAACGATCTCGACGTGAACGTTGTCCGCGAAAAGAAGATGACCAACATGCGCGCGTCCAGCGCCGATGACGCCATCCGCCTGGTTCCTTACAAGGCGCAGAATCTCGAACAGGCGATTGAATTCATCGCCGAAGACGAGGTCGTCGAGGTCACTCCGAAGTCGCTGCGCCTGCGCAAGAAGATCCTGCAGGCAAACCGGCGTCCCAAGCGCTGGGAAAAGGGCGAGTAGACCGTCAGTTTACCTCTCGGGTAATTGATCCGTAGATCCGAACTCAGAATGTGTTAGGATCGCCGGGAAAACATTACAGCCCGAGGCAAGGAATGGACAGCTATCAGCCACATATGTCTATTGAAAGTAAGCAACGGCGTTGCCCCCTATGCGGGAGTAACGCCGATTCTTTTTTTGGTGATCCAGCTCGGGTGAATCTCTGCTACGACTGCAAAACTTGTGGAACCTTTCGGATAAACCCATCTTTTGGATTGGGCTGCTCGGATGACCAGAGGGCTATGCTTTCTGCGTATTGTCGGCGAAATCCAGGGATTTGGGTTTCCATTGATAACAGTAATTTTGAAGGGCTGTGCACCCTCGTTCCGCGATATAGCCCGCCAGAAATGATTGATCGGCTTCTTCAAGTTCTTGGGGAGCGATCTACGAAGCTAGGTAAACCTGCTGATTTCAATGTGATGAGCGATTATCCTCTAATCGCGGCGAACGGCTGGAATGAGGCAAAGTACCTTATGGGTGCACTTTTTCAAAAGAGGTTTGTCTCGAACGATACGACGGTACCGAGTGGACCAAGCATAGTTGTGACCATGGATGGATGGAGCCGCATAGAGGACCTTAAGACGTCCGGACGATCCCTAACACAGTGCTTCGTTGCAATGGCCTTCAGAAAGGACACTGACGCGATTTGGGGAACCGCTATCGAACCGTCTATCAAGGAATCTGGTTATAAGCCGTTTCGTATTGATCGGGAACACCATGTAAATCGCATTGATGATGAAATCATCGCCCAGATCCGCAGATCACGATTTATGGTTGCAGATTTCACCCTCCAACGAGGCGGAGTCTATTTTGAGGCTGGAATGATGCACGGGCTAGGTAGAAAAGTGATCTGGATGTGCCACGAGAATGAATTGACGCCCGAGAAAGGCCTGCATTTCGATATTCGACAGTTTAATTTCCTTACATATACTGATTCCGATGAAGATATCAAGAAACGACTCTACGAAAGAATTCTTGCTGTCGAGGGCGAAGGCCCCCTATTGACCTCGGAAACGAATTCATAAACATCGAGAAATCATAGGGCGATATAATCGCCGCATGGCGGCAGAAACACAGACGCAATTGGACCCACTCGAAGCAGCGGCCGGCGCGGCGGCAGCGCATCCGGAGACCATCGCGAAACTGCATGCGCTGGAAGCGCGGCTTGCCGAACTGGGCAGCCTCATGGTGGCCTACTCGGGAGGCGTGGATTCCGCGTTTCTGGCTGCCACCGCGCATCGCGTGCTGGGCAGCGGCATGCTGGCCGTGCTGGCCGATTCAGCCAGCCTTGCCCGCCGCGATATGGAGCAGGCCAAGGCTTTTGCCGAATCGCTGGGGATGCCGCTGCACATTGTGCAGACTGAAGAGCTGGATCAGGCCGATTACGCCCGCAACGACGCCAACCGCTGCTTCCATTGCAAGACGGAGCTCTTCACCAGCATGAGGAAGCTGGGCGCGGAGCTGGGCTTTGAGCGCATTGCTTACGGAATGAACGCCGACGACCGCGGCGACTACCGCCCCGGCCAGCGCGCCGCCGAGCAGCAGGATGTGCTGGCCCCGCTCGCCGAAGTTGGTTTCACCAAGCTCGAAGTTCGAGCACTCTCTAAGGCCGCGGGATTTCCGCTGTGGGATCGGCCCGCCGCACCGTGCCTCTCGTCGCGAGTTGAATACGGCCGGACGGTGACCCGCGAAGTTCTGGCTCAAATTGAGCAGGGCGAAGAGGCACTTCGCCAGTTGGGCTTCCGCGAACTGCGCGTGCGTCATCACGGCGAAGTGGCGCGGGTGGAGATTGCGCGCAATGAACTGCCCAAGGCGCTCACCATGCCGATGCTGGACGCCATTACCGCCGCGCTGAAGAAGGCCGGTTTCAAATACGTGACGCTGGATTGCGCGGGATTTCGTTCCGGCTCTTTGAACGATCTTCTTCCCGTCGAGGTCTTGGCACGACGCGGCGCCTGACCGGCAGTTTAAAATCGCAATCGATGCGTATTGGATACCTTGAGTGTTTTTCCGGCATCAGCGGCGACATGCTGCTGGGTGCTCTTGTCGATGCCGGCGTCCCTTTCTCCGTGCTTCAGGAAACTTGTACCCAGCTAGGCGTGGGCGCTCACCTGCACCAGCGCAAGGTGATGCGCGGCGGGCTGACCGGCACCAAGGTCGACGTGATCCCACCGGGCGACAAGGAGCACGGTCATTCGCATGAGGGCCATTCTCATGGCGAAGCGCAAGCCTCCCACTCGCACGGAGAACACGGGCACGAGGCGCATGCGCATTCCCACGCCGACGAGTATGGGTCGCATGCCCACTCGCATGCAGAAGCTTCCGGGCACACGCACGAACACTCTCATGAGGACGCCCACTCGCATGCGCACGGGCATTCGCACGATGGGCCTCAAGCGCACGCGCACAGCCACGCCGGACACCGCTCGCTTGCGGCGATCCTGGGCATCATCCGCTCCGCGCCCCTGGCAGAGCGCGTCAAGCAACGCTCGATGCGCGCCTTTCAGCTTCTTGGCGAGGCAGAAGCCGGCATTCACTCCATGCCTATCGAGGAGGTGCACTTTCACGAAGTGGGCGCGGTAGACACGATCGTGGACATCGTCTGCTCCGCCGCTGGGGCTGAATACCTGAACGTGGACCGCTGGCTGGCTTCGCCTCTGAATGTGGGTAGCGGGACTGTTGTGTGCCAGCACGGCACCCTGCCCGTTCCCGCTCCGGCCACTCTCGCTCTTCTTGCCGATGCACCCGTCTATGCGGACGGCCCGCCGATGGAACGCGTTACCCCCACCGGCGCAACCATTCTGCGCATGCTGGATGTGGAGTACGCCAAGCTGCCAACCATGCGGATCGTGGCCACTGGATACGGCGCGGGCGGGCGCGACACGCCGGGGCAGCCCAATTTGCTGCGCATGCTCATCGGGGAACAAGCGGCTGAGATCTCATCCGCGTCCGAGCCGGAGACAGAAGGCAAAATCGCCATCCTGGAAACGGTCATCGACGACACCAACCCGCAGGTCATCGCCTATGTCAGCGAGTTGCTGCTCGCTGCGGGCGCATGGGACGTGTATAGGGTGGCCGTGCAGATGAAAAAGGGCCGCACCGGGGTTCAGTTGACCGTGCTGTGCGCACCCGAACGGGTTGCCGAGATGCGCGACCTGATCTTCCGCGAGACAACTACCATCGGCTTGCATTGGCGCTTGGAAAACAAGATTGCATTGGCCCGCGAATTCGCAGAAGCTCAAACCCCTTGGGGACCGGTCAAGATCAAGATCGCCCGCTGGCCCAACGGCGATGAGGCCAACGCCACGCCGGAATACGAGGATTGCAAGAAGATTGCTGCCGAACACTCGATCCCGCTCAAGCGAGTGATCGAAAAGGCTACGCAGGCCTACTCGGCTCTGGTGAGATCCGCCAACGCGAAACCGAGTCGCTAGGGCTGCTAAAGCCCAATCCATTTTGTTGGAATTATCGGCAGGACTAAAGTCGTGCCCTGTTACAAAGCCTGACGAGTTGAGTTTGGAGAAGAGAATATGGATCGTACGCAAATCGAATCGCTGCTGACCGAAGTCCGCGAAGGCCGAACGGGAGTCTCCGCGGCGCTCGAAAAGTTGCGCGATCTGCCCTATGAAGACATTGGCTTTGCCAAAGTGGACCACCACCGCGCCCTGCGCACGGGCATGCCGGAGGTGATCTTCGCCGCGGGTAAAACCACCGAGCAGGTCGCGACCATCTTCGGCCGCATGGCCATTGCCGGCGGCAATGTGCTGGCAACACGCGCTTCGCGCGAAGCCTATGAGGCAGTGCTCGCCGTTGAATCGCGTGCGGAGTTTCATGAAATGGCCCGCTGCATCACGCTCACTCAGTCCGAAACAACGCCGGGAAAAGGCACCATCGCCGTGGTCTGCGCCGGCACCAGCGACCTGCCGGTCGCCGAAGAGGCCTGCGTTACCGCCCGGCTGATGGGCAATACGGTTGAGCTGATTGCCGATGTGGGCGTGGCCGGCATTCACCGCCTGCTGGCCCAGAAGGACTCCCTGCGCGCTGCGCGCGTGCTGATTGTTTGTGCCGGCATGGAGGGAGCATTGCCCACCGTAGTTGCCGGCATGGTGAACGCGCCGGTGCTTGCCGTACCTACCAGCGTCGGCTATGGAGCGTCCTTCGGCGGCGTGGCGGCCCTGCTCGGCATGCTGAACACCTGCGCCCCCAACGTCTCTGTGGTCAACATCGACAACGGCTTCGGCGCAGCCTGCATTGCTTCGCTGATCAACCGAATGTGATTCCCGCCCCCATCCGCGCGCGGGAGTCTGTTAAACGTTCATTATTTTCTTATAGTTAGAGTGAACTCGAATCTCCCGAATGCTGCGATCCGTGACGCTGATCACTGTCCTGCGCTCCTCCCAGCCACCATCATGCTTCATACGCCAACCGCGGTTGCGCGCCTGCGTGAACGCTGCAGGAACCTGCGATTAGCCAAATGATTTTCCGCGGCGCACATCCGACCACCTCGATGTTTATGCAATTAGAGTGAGCGGTTGTTCACTGTCGACGTGAAGACACTTGCCTTGGAGGAGATTCGTGGCCCGGTCCAGATTGCCGCTTTTGCGCAGGATTTCACAGATCTTCTTCCTGCTCCTGTTTCTCGGACTGCTCGTATTCACCTCACTGCGCCCCTCGGGCGGCGCGGGCACCGACATCCATCTGCGCGCGCCGGTGCGCCTCTTCTTCGAGTGGGATCCGCTGGTTGCTCTGGTGAACGCGTTGGCCAGCCACGGCCTTTATCGCGGCCTGATTCTGAGCCTTTTGATCCTGCTGCCAACGCTCTTCTTCGGCCGCTTCTTCTGCGGCTGGATTTGCCCGATGGGGACGCTGCAGCACTATGTCGGCGGTTTGCCCTCTGAAGCCAAAAAGGGCAAGAAGCGCATCGAGAGCAATCGTTACAAAAAGTGGCAAAACACCAAGTACGTGGTTCTGATCGCCGGCCTGGTCGCGGCATTTTTCGGATCGGCCGCTATCGGCTGGCTCGACCCCTTCAGCCTGCTGGTTCGGTCTTTTGGTTTGAGTATTTTGCCGGCCTTCAACTACGCCGTCCGCTCCGTGCTTGCGCCCTTTGAACACAGCCACATTGCGGCGGTCAAAAACGCCGCCGGAGTCCTGCATTCCATCCTGCAGTACACGGTGCTCGATTTCCGTCAGCCGCATTTTGGGCAGGGACTGATTCTTGGCGTTCTTTTCTTTGCGATTCTGGCCTTGAGCTTGCGCGTGACCCGTTTCTGGTGCCGCGCCATCTGCCCCTTGGGCGCGCTGCTGGGGCTGGTTTCGCGGTGGTCAATACTCGGACTTCATAAAGACCCGTCGAAGTGCAACAACTGCAATATCTGCGAACTGCATTGCCAGGGCGGAGACGACCCCGTGGGCGGGGCGGCATGGCACAAGCCCGAATGCCTGATGTGTATGAATTGCGTCGGTGCCTGCCCGGACCAGAGCTTGAAGTTCACCTTCTTTCGCAAAGAAAAGGAGTTCGCCGCGCCCGATTTGGATCGTCGCAAGACTCTCACCTCGATTGCCGCGGGCATGGCCATTGTGCCGTTGATGCGCGCCAACACCGGCATTGGCAAAGGGCGGCACGCGAACCTGATTCGCCCGCCGGGCTCGCTCGACGAGAACGAGTTCCTGTCCCGCTGCATCCGCTGCGGCGAGTGCATGAAGGTGTGCCCCAACACCGCTCTGCATCCCACGCTGGAAGAAGCCGGCCTGGAAGGTTTGTGGACCCCGACTCTGGTGCCCAAGATCGGCTATTGCGAGCCCAGTTGCGTGCTTTGCTCGGAGGTTTGCCCGACCGGCGCGATCTGGCAAATCACGCCCAAAGAAAAGGGCTGGGTGGTCGGCGTCGGCCAGACCAGCCAGCCGGTTCGCCTCGGGCTTGCTGCCTACGATCGCGGACGCTGCCTGCCTTGGGCTATGGCCACCGAATGCATCGTCTGCGAAGAGTGGTGTCCGGTCTCGCCCAAAGCCATTTACGTGCAGGAAGCGCAGGTCATCGACTCAGGAGGCAACGCCAAGACACTCAAACAGCCGCGCGTCGATCCCAGCCGCTGCGTGGGTTGCGGCGCATGCGAGTTTGCCTGCCCGCTCCAGGACCGGCCAGCTGTCGCCGTGACCAGCATTGGCGAAAGCCGCTCGCCGGCCAGCCAGATTTTGCTCAACAGGAAATAGAACGCCCAGGAAGCAAGGAGAGTTTGCATGAAGCACCTTTTGAAGAACGGCTTGGCTGCTGTTGCTGTTGTTTCCCTCGTGTCTTTGCTCGCTTTGGCTGGCTGCAAAAAGAAGCCCGGCAATCCTCTCCCCGATTCCAATGCCGTCAGCGGCTGGGAAAAAACCAGCGAGACGCGCACCTTCGCCGCCAAGGATCTTTGGCAATACATCGACGGCGACGCTGAGCAGTACATCTCGGCCGGAGTCGTCTCCACATCCACGTCCGACTACAAGTACCAGGGCCAACTGGAAGCCGTCGTCGACATCTACACCATGGGAGATGCCGCCGGCGCAGGCAAGATTCTCGACGCCGGGAAGACCAAGGAAGCGGTGACCGTCCAGGTGGGCGACGCCGGCATCAGCTACGCACAGAGCATCGTCTTCCGCAAGGGAGCCACACTGGTTCGCATCGTCGCTTACGAATCCACCCCCGGCGCACCGCAGGCTTTGCTTGCCCTTGCGCACGGTGTAGAAGCAAAGCTCTAAAACCCGTTGCCTCTTTGTGACGGATGGAAATGCGAGGAATCGTTATGAGCAATCGCCGTGATTTTCTGAAGGTTGCTGCGACCGGAGCAGTCCTGCTCGGTTCGCAGAGCAAACTTGGCCTGGCAGCCGCAGTCACCGGCCATGCCGATGCGGGCAAGTCGAAGGTCGTCGTGGCCAAGGATCCCGCGCTGCACAACGCCGCCGGCCAACTCGACGACAAGCGAGTTATTGAGCTGCTGGACCGGGCTATTGCGTCTTATACCGGCCATGACCGTCCGGTGGACTCCTGGAAGCACCTCGTACCAACCGACAAGGTGATCGGCCTGAAGGTCAACGGCCTGGGCGGAAAGGGAATTTCCACCCACCTGGCCCTGGTTCTGGCCGTCTGCGAACGCCTGCAGCAGGCGGGTGTGAAGCCGGGCAACATCATTGTGTGGGATCGCAATGCGCGGGACCTTGAGGCCTGCGGCCTCACCATCCAAACCGATTCAAGCAAGGTCCGCGTCTTCGGGTCCGATGTCTCGGGTTATGAAGATCAGAAGGAAACCTGGGGCTCGGCCAGCATCAAGCTCTCGAAGATCCTCACCCAGGAATGCGCCATGGTGATCGGCCTGCCTATTCTCAAGGACCACAGCATGGCCGGCGTCACCTTTGCCATGAAGAACATGTACGGCGTGGTGGACCGGCCGCAGGATCTGCATGCCGGCGGTTGCAACCCCGGCGTGGCCGACCTCAATTGCATTCCGACGGTCCGCGAAAAGGTGCGCTTCACCATCGGCGACGCCATGAGTTCTGTTTATAACGGCGGTCCGGGCTTCCGCCCCGAGCACTTGTGGCAGCCCAACACCCTGATCGTCGGCGAAGACCGCGTCGCCATCGATCATACAGCTTGGCAGATTCTGGAGAAGAAGCGCGCCGAGGTGGGCATGCCCACTTTTGAAAGCGCCAAGCGTCCGCCGCTCTACATCGCCACCGCAGCCGATGCCGCGCACAACCTGGGCACCAACGATCCCAGCCGCATTCACCTGATGGAAGTTTGACCCGATTCAACTGCTGCAAAGATGGGTTTCCATCTTTCGCGTGCCGATAGCGCGAAGGATGGAAACCAGGAAGACCTTCCGGAGAACCACCATGGCCGAAGAAACCGATCGCAAGCCCGCCGAGACCAACGGCCTCACCCGCCGCGAGGCGATGCTCCAGCTTCTCCGCGTCGGCGGAGTAGCGGTTGGCGCTGCGGGCGCTGCCGCCTGGCTCAATGAACAAAGCTTCCGGCCCGTTCCCGTGCGCGCCGAACAGGCCCGGCGCGATCACCGGACTCCAATTGACGCTGCGCTGCCGCAGCTTTCTGTTGTGAAGGGCGCCGAGCCGGCGGCCCTGGTGCAGAAGTCGCTGGAAAACCTGGGCGGAATGCGGCGCTTCGTCGGGCACTCCGACGTGGTGGTAATCAAGCCCAACATCGCCTGGGACCGCACACCCGAGCAGGCGGCCAACACCAACCCCGAGGTCGTCGCGGAAGTCGTGCGGCAATGCTGGCAGGCCGGCGCGAAAAGGGTCATCGTCACCGACGTCAGCTGCAACGAGGCCCGCCGCTGCTTCCAGCGATCCGGCATTCAGGCCGCCGCCCGCGCCGCCGGGGCCGAAGTGATTCTGCCCGATCCCGAGCTGTTCCGCGAGGTCGACATGGGCGGTGTGGCGCTGAAGACCTGGCCGGTGTTCATTCCCTTTCTCGAAGCCGACAAGATCATCAATCTGCCCATCGCCAAGCATCACGGGCTGACCGGATGCACCCTGGGGATGAAGAACTGGTACGGAATCCTGGGCGGCCAGCGCAACCGCCTGCACCAGCAGATTCACCAGAGCCTGGCCGATCTGGCTGCGTTCATGCTGCCTACCGTTACTCTGATGGACTGCTACCGCATCCTGCTGCGCAACGGGCCAACGGGCGGCAATCTCGAGGATGTGTCCGTGCAGAAGACCATGGTTGCCGGGACGGACCCGGTCGCGCTCGACGCCTACGTCGCCAAGGCCTATTGGAACCTCGACCCCGAGCATCTGCCCTATCTGCAGATGGCCGCGAATCGGGGGCTGGGCTTGGTGGACTTCGAGAAACTGAACCTCAAGGTCACCGAGTTGAGCTAGAAGAGCTCCAGCGTCACGAGCCGTTGGCACTGCGGGCAGATTATGTGTAGTTCCCTTCGAACACTTGCGCCTTCGCTCGCCTCTCAACAGGTGGAGGGCATTCTTGGACGACCGTACCCACGAGACGCTACTGGTTCTCCGCTGCCAATGCGGAGACCGGGCGGCATTGGAGGAGCTGTTGGGCGCGATGCAGTCCAGGCTTCGCGCCCATATCCGGCGTGTGGCTGGCCTTGAGGCGGCGGACGACGTACTCCAAGACACGCTTCTGCAGATCTGCCGAAACCTTCCGCTGCTCCGGGAGTTGCAATTCTTTCGTGCCTGGGCTTATCGGATTGCTACCCGCGCGGCCCTCAAATCACGCGTCCGTCTCCGCCTCTGGCTCGATCGTCACGACAAGGAGGCCGAGGTGGAAGACCTGTCGGTCGAGGAAAACATCGAAAACGCCGTGTTGGCCGGCGAACTGCTGCGGATGATGGACAACGTCTCCCCCGCCAGCCGCGCCGTGCTTTCGCTCCACTATTTCGAGGACTTCACCCTGGGAGAAATCGCCGCCATTTTGCAACTGGATATAGGCACGGTCAAGTCACGCCTTGCTTACGGACTGAAGTCTCTGCGCGCCGCCGCCCAACTCACAATCCGATAGACCCGCAACCCTGAAAGGACGCATTATGCCCGATTCCATCGATCTCGCACTCCGTAAGTCTCTCGACGCAGTTGACCGGCGGCGCAAGGTTCTGACCGTGGTCGCCATAGCCCTGGTCGTGGCAGCGGTCTTCTTCCTTTTGGCCATGAATTCGGTCCACGATCCATACCTGCAACACGTGGCCGGGTTCACCGGGCTGGCCATCCTGATTTGCGCTCACATGAGTTTTGATAAAGCGATCTCCACCCGAAACACCGCAGCGATTCTGAAGGCAATCTCGCTGCTTTCCGAGACCCGCAAGTGACAGCATTATCGGACGACCGAAGTTCTGGCCATCGGCTTCCCCCGCTGCGCTAGGATAAGTGTCATGTCCAACCGACCGTTCCGACACACGCTTCTGGTACATGGCGGAGCCTGGGCGATTCCGGCCGATGCGGCTGCGGCGCACCAGGATGGCGTTCGCCGGGCTCTAGAGGCCGGTCACGCGATCCTCAGCAAGGGCGGATCCGCTCTGGACGCCGTGGAGGCGTCGGTATCGGTTCTGGAAGACGACCCCACCTTCGACGCCGGGCGGGGGAGCTTTTTGACCTCGGATGGACGGGTGCAGATGGACGCCCTGCTGATGGACGGCGGGCGCATGAAAGCTGGCGGAGTGGCCTGTGTGGAGCGGTTGCGGAATCCGATCCAGGCGGCGCGGCTGGTGCTGGAGCGCAGCCCGCATGTGTACTTTGTGGGAGCGGGCGCGGAGGAGTTTGCGCATTCGCTGGGCATGTCCCTGATCGAGAACGCCGAACTGGTGATGGACCGCGAGCGGGAGCGGCTGGCGTTTGCCCAGACCCGGCAAGCGGCAGGACTGGCCGACCAGACCTTCTCCGGGCCCGAGGCGGAACATCCGGCGCTACGCGACGACAAGGGGCCGGAAACAGCCGTTCACGCCGCAGGAGGCCTGGACTCACATGATTTCGATTCGCACGATACGGTGGGCGCGGTCGCCCTGGATGCGCAGGGGAACCTGGCGGCGGGTACTTCCACCGGCGGGACTCTGAACAAGACGCCCGGCCGGGTGGGGGATTCTTCGCTGATTGGCTGCGGCTGCTATGCCGACAATCTCTCCGCCGCGGTTTCGCTGACCGGATGGGGCGAACCGATCATGAAGCTGGTGCTGGGCAAGTGGGCCACCGATCGCGTTGGAAGCGGAATGGCGCCCGAGATTGCGGCCCGCGAAGCGATCCGGTATCTCTTCAACCGGCTGGGCGGGCATGGAGGGATCATCCTTCTGGGACCGGACGGGCGATTCGGCTTTGCCCATAATACCCCCGCCATGGCCTGGGGTCTGGCAACCGAGAGCTGGCTGCAGACGGGGCTTTCGGCGTAGCTGTTATTATTTCCCGTTCTATTTGAGGCGATTTATTTTTTCGTCGAAACCTATCGGCGTTAGGAGAAAGCATGCAAGTTCTTGATATTTCTCAGTTCGGGAACGACTTTGTAATACATTTTGCTACGAAAGATAAGCAGATTAATGCCTATACGCTCGCGTCTACTTTAGTCGGTTTGGCTGATGCAGCTAAGGCCGCAAATGCAAGCGTAAATCCTGGCCACAATATTGAAATTGTTGTAGAGTCGCTCGGCGAAGGAAGTTTTCGCGCAAAGATTAGTGCAATTTATACCAATGCTGGGAACCTTTTTTCCAAGCAAGCACTTCAAGCAATTGTGCTGTCAATGATCGCAAGCTTTATATACGAACGTACATTTGCCGTGCACGATGACGTGAAGGTTGAAATTAGCACGAACGAAGTACTGATAGAGAGAGGAAACGAACGAATTGTTGTTCCGAGAAATGTTTACGACGCCACACGCTCAGTGGAGTCTAATCCGCAATTTGTAGGCGCAATTGGGCGGACGATGGAGTCTATATCCAAAGACGAGAAGATTTCTGGCTTAGCCTTCGTTTCAAATGTAAACAACTTTCATCCGGAAATTGTTATAGAAAGAAATGCGCTTTCGGAAATTGCACCAGTTGTTCATGACGAGGGCAATCAGCGATTTGTCGAGGAAGACTGTGACTTGCAAATTGTGAAGGCTCTTTTGGTAAGAAGTGACCGCAAATGGGAATTCCGCTGGCGCGGTGTCAGAATTTCGGCTGCAGTGTTAGATAAGGGGTTCTATGACGAGTTTTTTGCGCACCGGATAACGATTGCCCCCGGGGACGAATTTAAGGCCCGGTTAGTCATCAAGCAAATTCGCGATGACGATACGGGGATTTATGCAAACATTGGGTATGAAGTAGCCAAGGTTTACAGACATATCCCAAGAATGCAGCAGATGCCGTTGAGTGAACGTTCTGATCGTTAATTCAAGGCTCAAGGCAGCATAATCAACATATGCTGGTTCTTGCTTCCGCCTCACCCCGCCGCCGCGAACTGCTGACTCAGGCAGGCTTTTCGTTTACCGTACGTCCGGCTCATATCCCGGAGGATCCCTTTCCAGATGAGGACCCTATTGCCTATGTCACGCGGCTGGCGCTGGAAAAGGCGCAGGCCGTCTATGGGCAACTCGGTGACGCCAGCGCGCAGGTGCTGGGAGCCGACACCACGGTGATCGTGGACAGCCACATTCTGGGCAAGCCGGAAGACGCGGCCGACGCGGCGCGGATGCTGCGCATGCTTTCAGGCCGCGCGCACCGGGTGGCAACGGGTGTCGCGCTGGTGACGGCGTTTTCGAGCGAAGCGACAGCCGAGGTGACGGAGGTCTTCTTTCAGCCGCTGACGGACGCGGAGATTGCCGGGTACGTGGCTACCGGCGAGCCGATGGACAAGGCTGGGGCCTATGCCATTCAGGGGCAGGCGGCGCGCTGGATTCCGCGTATCGAGGGCTGCTATTTCAATGTGGTGGGGCTGCCCATCGCGCGGGTGGCTGGGCTGCTCAACGCTGAGCAGGGGAAGGCTCCAGAGCATCAATAGAGGCTACGGAGGAGATTCGAATCTGAGTCTATCGCCGGAATTGGCCTTGGCAGGGGCTAAAGCCCAAGCATTTTATTGGCTTTAATCGGCAAGACTCAAGTCGTGCCCTGTTACAAAGCCCGGCGAATTCAGGCTCTTCCACAGCTTGTGGAGCCGCGCTCGACGCTTCGAGTGTGCGCGGTTATTCTTGACCGGTTATTCTTGAGTCGATGCGCAAGACACTTTCCGTCGCCATGATCGCCATGAACGAGGAGGCGAACCTCGCCCGCACCCTCGAAACAGTACGCTGGGCCGACGAGATTATCGTGGTCGACTCGGGCTCCAAGGACCGCACCATCGAGATCGCGCAGTTGTTCGGCGCCAAGACCAGTTATCACGCCTTTGGCGGGCACGGCGAGCAGAAGAA
Organism: uncultured Occallatibacter sp.; assembly: GCA_964595345.1. Classification (GTDB taxonomy): domain Bacteria; phylum Acidobacteriota; class Terriglobia; order Terriglobales; family Acidobacteriaceae; genus Telmatobacter. The sequence goes on along the minus strand of CAZQPY010000075.1, from coordinate 7,435 downwards.
TGTGGCTCTCGACCTGTGCACCTGCGACTGGATTCTTCTTCAAGACGCGGACGAACCGCTGACGCCGGAGTTGCAATCGGAGATCCGCGCACTGCTGGCGTGCGAGGATGGGCGCGAACCGAAGTACGATGCCTACTGGATTCCCCGCCTGAACCTGATCTTCGGCCGGTGGATGCGCCACGGCGGCTTTTATCCGGATCACAAGCTGCGGCTTTTCAAGCGAGGCTCGGCCAGGCTGAGCGAAGGCGTGGGGCCGCACAGCACTCCGCAGTTCAAGGGGCCGCGCGGCAAGCTCAAGCACGATATGCTGCACTACGCCTATCCGAACATGGTGATCTACCTGGAGCACATGAACCGCTACAGCAGCGAGATTGCCGCGCTGCTGGTGAAGCGCGGGCGCACCAGCCGGTCATGGCCTGTTTTCATCTGGAATGCGGTGCTGAACCCGGCAGCTACGTTTGTCTATAACTACTTTTTCCGGCTGGGCTTTCTGGATGGGCGGGAGGGTTTGCTGCTGCACCTGAACCACTCCGTCTATATCCACTGGAAGTTCATCAAAGCATGGTGGGCAGCACATTCTAAAGACTTTGATCAGTGTCCAAAATAATTTCGGACACTTTGTTCAGTTTGAATTCCCTCGGGGGCTGAAGCCCTTTGCATTCTGTGGGCCTCATCGGCACGGCTAAAGCCGTGCCCTTTCAAAACTGAACGGCGCATTTTAGTGTTTCCCGTGGACGAAGACCCACATGCGGAGCAGCAACAGTGCGATTGCCATGGCAACGAATACCAGCAGCAATGCCCCGGGGCGTCGATCTTCCTTCTTGCGTCTCTCGGATCTCATTGAATGATTCTCTCGCACAATTGCAAAGGCCCTCCGGGATCGCCGGAGGGCCTTTGCGCTTCAGGTGTAGCTGGCTTAAACAATGGTCCGCTTCGGCTTGGAGCCGAGCACACCGTAGTAGGCGATGAACAGGTAGCACAGCATGGGCAGCACGAAGGAGTACTGAATTCCCACGATGTCGGCAAGTTTGCCGAGCGCCGGGGGAATGATGGCGCCACCCACCACTGCCGTCATAATCAGTCCCGACCCCTTGCTGGTCATCGGTCCCAGACCCTTGATGCCCAGGGCGAAGATATTTGGGAACATGATGGAGTTGAAGAAGCCGCACAGAACCAGGGTATAGATGGCAACCTGGCCGCTGGTCATCATGGAAAGGACGATCATGGCAGCTGCGCAGAAGCCGAAGATGCCCAGCAGCTTGCCGGCCTCGATCTTGGTCAGGATCCATGACCCTAGCAAGCGGCCGACCAGCGCACCGAACCAATAGAGTGAAACCAGGATGGCGGCGATCTTCACCACGGTCCACGGGCCAACCCATCCCGTGATGAGGGCACCGAGGCCTCCCATGGAGGTAAAGAAAGCGGCCACCTTGGCGCTATTCACCCCTTGGGCGAGGAAGTAATTCACAGCAATGGAGCCCAGTCCGACTTCCACGCCGACATACGCGAAGATTCCAACCGCAGCCAGGACCGTGTGCCTGTAGGCCCAGATACTGCGGCTCAGAATCGGGTCGCCTGCCTTGGCGGGGCGGAAAGCCTGGGTTGCGATAGCCGGCAGATGGAGGAAGTTGACGATGATGCCCAGAGCCAGCAAAGCAGCGGCAATCAGGATGTAAGGAAGGCGTACCGTATCGGCAATGGCCGCCTTGGTGGCCACCTTTGCGGGGTCGGTGAGGATGAAGGCGCCAGCCACGAGAGGCGCGATGGTGGTGCCAACGGAGTTGAAGGCCTGCGCCAACGTCAGGCGAACCGAGGCGCTGCTTTCAGGCCCGAGGATCGAAACGTAGGGATTTGCCGAGGTCTGCAAGGCAGTAACGCCAGCGCCCACGACGAAAACCGCAGTCAGAAAGAGCGGGAAGCTGACGTACATGGCGGCCGGCACAAACATGAGGCAGCCGACGACCTGAATGAAGAGGGAAACCACCATGGTCCGCTTGTAGCCGATGGACTCGATCAGCTTGGAAGTTGGAGAGGCAAAGACGAAGTAGGCCAGGAAGAAAGCCGACTCGACCAGCATCGCCCACCCATAGGGAAGGTCGAAGAGCCTCTTCAGGTGGGGCACAAGCGCCATATTCAGGGTGGTGATGAACCCGAAGATGAAAAACAGGATGGCTACCGTAATGAACGGGCCAGTGTAGTTCGGTGTGCTTTGTGCCACCGGAGGTGTGGATCGCGTTGCCATAGAAGAGATTCTCCGCTTCCTTAATTTCGCCCGGTTAGGGCTTGATGGTGCGTCCTGGGTACAGGACGTTTCGGCCCCGGCTCCGCTGGCAAAAAATGGCTCTGGGCGGCTCTGGAAGGCCGGAATTCCTGTGGTTGAGAGCGAAACCAGAGCTAATGTGCCCCGATGAGTTCCGTACAAGGTCGCCGCTCACTCCACCCCTCGGACCAAGACCTGTCCGAAGGGGCCCCGGCCTGGGGGTCGCGTCGACTAGGGCGCTACAGCTTCAGGATACAGATACTCTGGTTTCGCTTGACTCCACACAACACTATATGGAAAGCCCGGCCCAAGGGAAGCCCGAGAACAATCGTTTGAACTGTAAACATTTTCAAGTGTGAACTATACGCGGATAGGCATGGACGACCGATAGGAGATATTCCGGGCGGCCAGCGAGGCACGCGGGCAAATACACTTTGCGGGAAGGCCAGTTTGCTTCCCTGTCCATCAGGGAGCGAACAACTCCTTTCCCATCAGGCGGGAAACCGCCGAGAATTGCACCGAAATGGCTTATTCTTGAAGCAAGTGAGGAGACATTCGTGACAACTGGCACGCTGAGCGGCGTCAAGCTGAAGAAGGTTCTTGGGGCCCTGGAAGGCAACTGGCAGGCGGAGATGGAGGGCTACCACACTTACCAGACTCTTGCCGATCGCGATACGGACCCGGTGCGCGCCCAGGTTCTGCGCCACTTGGCGGCTGCCGAACTCGACCACGCCGCCCTCTGGCTCAGCCGCATTCAGGAGCTTGGCGGAAGCGAACCGGTGTATACGGGCCGCCCCGGCGGCGATGCCGACTCACTTGCCAACCGCGCCGGCGGGGTGCGGATGGCCCTGCGCCGGTTGGAGGTCGAAGAAAGCCGCCACATTGCGAACTATGGCGCGCAACTCAAGGAACTCGGCGACGAAGGGTCGATTGCCATTCTCGATCATGTCATCGAGGACGAAAAGGATCACCATCGCGAACTCGGATCGCTGTTGCGCGGCCACTACAGTGCCCCTGCCGGTGCTCCGGGCGTGGACCCGAAGGCGGTGCTCGACGAGCTGCTTGCCAAGCGCTCCAACGGCCGCAAGCAGCCGGGCAGTTGGATTGGCGACGCGGTGTATGGCGTCAACGACGGGCTGGGAGCCATTTTCGGCATCGTGAGCGGCGTGGCGGGAGCCACTTCCGGCGATCCGGCAAGCCAGCATACCTACGTCCTGCTGGCCGGCCTGTCGGGCATGATCGCCTCTGCGCTTTCCATGGGCTCCGGCGCCTACCTGGCGGCCAAGAGCGAGCGGGAGATCTTCGATGCGGAGGTCGCGCGCGAGCGGGAAGCCATCCGCATGAATGGCCCCGAAGCAAGAGAGCTCCTTTCGCTTTACTACCAGGTAAAAGGTCTGCCCGAGGCCGATGCCGACCGCGTGAGCGACCATCTGGCGCGGGATCCCGAACAGATGCTGCGCGTGCTGGTGAGCGAGCGTCTGGGGACCTCGGAAGAAGGGCTTTCCAACCCGATTGTTTCGGCGGGATCCGGGGCGCTCTCCACGGCGATTGGCGCATTCATTCCCATCATTCCGTTTTTCTTCATGCACGGCATTTCGGCGGTGATTGCGGCTGCCGTCATCTCCCTGGCGGCACACTTCGCGGTCGGCGCGGCCAAGAGCCTGATTACCGTGCGGTCTTGGTGGTCTTCTGGATTTGAGATGACGGTGGTTGGCGCGCTTGAGGGCGCGGTGACCTACGGCATCGGCATCCTGCTCGGCAAGGGCGGGGTGTAGAAGAACACGATTGCAGCGGGCGCCGTTCAGGATGGAGGACTCCTCAAAGGCGGGGCAACCACCCTGAAGGGCGCGCAACAGTCCTGGGAATCGTCTTCAGCCCGCAGCCGGCAGCCTATATACGTCGATTTCGGTCTTTGTGTTGCTTACAAAGGCCGTAGTCGAGAGTATCTTCGTGCCGGACGATGCCCCGCCCTTCGCGCAAATCGAAAGCGCTCCGAGCTGGTTCTGTTCATCGACAAAGGTTGCGAGGTTGCGCGTTGAGGCCGCCGCCGGGTCAACATTTAATGCGGTCAGGCGCACAAGGTCCAGTTGCTCCTTATTAGTGAGCCGCGCCGCCAGATCACTCATCGATAAATCGCCGGGTTCCGGGATGGTTCCTAACATAGGTCCTCCTTTTAATTCACATTGGCAGCGGCAATTGCCGCATTCAATGCGGCGAGTTTCTTGCCGGATGGGTCTGCATCCTGATCGGCATCCCTCATTGCTTTTCTCAAGAGCGCCAACAGATCCGATGCGGTCGCGTCGCTGGGCGGCTGATATCCGGTGGCCATGAGGATACTTTTCAAAGCTTCGATGGCGCTTTGCGCTTTTGCGGGATCGGGACTGGCAACTGCGGCTTTCAGCTTCTCGTAAGCTGTGCGAGCGCTGATGGCCTGTTTGGCTTGCTGAGCCATCGCGCTGTTCAGGTCCGCAGTCGCCGCCTCGGCCTTGGCGCCTGCGCCGCTGGCAATCTCAACCAATGCGGAAGGTACGGTCCCCGCATAGTAGAGGTCGACCAAGTCAGGCCATACCGCGTCCCAGGGATAGCTTGTAACATCGCGATTCCCCAGACTGGTAATGATCTGCGCCTTCTTGGTGTTTCGTGATGCCCTCATCTGCGAGATGAGCGACTCGGTCGTCTTCTCGCGGAAGAAATTCTTATCGATGGAGAGCCGGGTCCCCTCAACAGCCGACAGCGACGCGGCGAGGATGTCCTTCACATCACCGGCTCCCACCAGCGTAGTCGCGGCGGTCATTCCAAGCTGAATCGCATCGCTTCCCGTCTCAAAGCCAGCCCGCTGTGTTGTCAGGCTTGATTCGAATCTTTGATAGCTCGCTTCAATGCCACCCATTACCCGGTATGCGATCTGGTTGCGCAAGTTTTGAGCTTTGGGAAGTTCATTGTTCTTGATGGCATCGCGATAGTTCTGCACGTCCGCCTTGAATGTATTTGCATCGTAAGCAGTGAGGGAAGGCGCGGACAGTTCGAAGGGCATTTTCGGTCCCATCGTGCTGCGGCAACCACTCATCAGAAGCACTGCCGCCGCCAAGACGGCTGTTGTTTGCCTGGCATCGTTCAACGTCCTCATGGATCCTCACAGTTTGGTGGGAAAGGATTATCAACAGCAAAGCGCCTTCAATGTGCAATAAAATCAAGACCTTGTCAAGCAACAAACCTTTGCTCCTTCGACTTTTCACCGTACCTATAGAATGGGGATGACTTTTGTCTTGAGGGAATAGGACCCGATGTTCAAGAAAACGCTTCCATTGTTTGTCGCCTTACCGGCTCTCCTGCTAGCCGTCTCCGGCTGGAGCCAGACTGCTGCGTCGCTGACGCCCGCGCTGGAACGCAACGTTCCGATGAAAACCCGCGACGGCGTCGTGCTTCGCGCCGATGTGTATCGCCCGGCCGGCGACGGGCCGTTCCCCGTGCTGTTGCAGCGGACGCCCTATAACAAATACAACGCCGTCGATTTTGCCCTGCGCGCGGTGGCGCGCGGATTCATGGTGGTGGTGCAGGATGTACGCGGCCGCTACGCCTCGGAAGGGGACTTCTACACCTTCAAGAACGAGAGCAACGACGGCTACGACGCAGTGGAGTGGGCCGCGGCGCTGCCCCGCTCCAATGGCAAGGTGGGCATGTTCGGCGGGTCGTATGTGGGCGCGACGCAGATGCTGGCGGCGATTGCGCATCCACCGCACCTGGCGGGTATTTGCCCGGTGGTGACGGCGAGCAACTACCACGAGAATTGGACCTACCAGGGCGGCGCGTTCGAGCAGTGGTTCAACGAGTCGTGGACCTCCGGCCTGGCGCAGGACACGGCCGAGCGCGATTTGGCAAGGCGCAGCAATGCACTGGGTGGCGACATGGTTCTGCCGCTGACGAATTACCCGCTCTTCAACGAGGATGCGACAGCCAAGAGGCAAAGCCGGACGCAGCAGCTGGCGCCGTACTTCCTGGACTGGCTGGCGCATCCGCTTTATGACGGCTATTGGAAGCAGTGGGCAATTGAGGAACAGTACGCCTCGATTCAGGTGCCTGCACTGACCATTGCCGCCTGGTACGACATCTTCCAGGGAGGCTCGCTGCGCAACTTTACCGGGCTGCAGAAACTCGCGGGAAGTGCCGCCGCCCGCAAGGGCCAGCGACTGCTGGTGACCATCGGCGGACATGCCGGAGGGGGCCGCAAGATTGGCGATCTCGACTTCGGCAAGGCTGCCGAGGAGTACGACGAAAACAGCATCACGCTTGACTGGTACGACTACCTCTTTATGGGCAAACAGAACCGTTGGGCCTCCGACAAGCCGGTGCGCATCTTCGTGATGGGCGAAAACGAATGGAGAGACGAGGCTGCGTGGCCGCTGGAACGCGCAAAGGCGACCAGCTACTATCTGAATTCCGGCGGGAGAGCGAACACTGCCGCCGGCGACGGAACTCTGGCGACCTCCGCGGCAGTTGTGGATACTGCGGACCGGCTGAAATACGATCCCGCCAATCCGGTTCCCACCGTGGGCGGGCCGCTTTGCTGCGACGGGTGGCATGAGCCAGCCGGGCCGAAGAATCAGCAGAAGGTTGAGGCTCGACCGGATGTGCTGGTTTACTCGACACCGGCGCTGGAAAACGACATGGAAGTGACCGGCCCGGTGACGCTGGATCTTTTTGCCAGCTCCACAGCGCCGGATACCGACTTCACGGCCAAGCTTGTGGATGTGTATCCGGACGGAAGCGCCTATAACCTGACCGAGGGAATCCTGCGCGCCAAATTCAGGCTCTCCACCAGCGAAGCAACGCCGATTGAGCCGGGAAAGATCTACGAGTACAAGATCGATCTGTGGTCAACGAGCAATGTGTTTTTGAAAGGGCACCGGATTCGGCTGGAAGTTTCGAGCAGCAACTTTCCGCGCTTCGACCGCAATTTGAATACGGGCAAGGACGGAGCAAGCAGCTCGGCCTTTGTTCCGGCGACCAACATCATTTTTCACGGCAAGTCGCATCCCAGCGCGCTGATTCTGCCGGTGGTGGCGCGGTAGGAGTTCACGCATTCCCAGGTCCCCAAATGTGGGGGGACCTGGGGTACCCCTCCATAAGCGCTAAGATAAAGATTGACTAGATTACGGCCCAGTATTAGTCTTTGCG
>CAZQPY010000074.1:0-25206 GCA_964595345.1 uncultured Occallatibacter sp. | reverse complement strand
ATGGACATGAAGACGGTAATGAGATTGCGCTTGATGAGGAAGCCGACCACGCCGAACGCAAAGAGCGTGGCGCTGAGGATCAGATACCACTCAAGCGGAACAGCCTGTTGGAACTGGACGAGATTCACTTGGCGGCCGTCCTTTCTTCGTTGCCTTTGGACTCAGCTTCGAAGGGCTGTTCGCCGTGGCCGCGACGAGCCAGCGCAACAGCGCCGAGGATCGCGATCAGGATCAGCACCGAAGTCACCTCGAAGGGCAGCAGCAGTTCGGTAAAGAGCACCTTGCTGAGTTCCTGGGTGGTGGTAATTCCCTGGTTCAAGCCCGCTGTTCCGATGCCCTGGGTCTTCACGATCACCGTGGCGATGACGCTGAGGATGGCAACCACCGCAGGGAAGCCGACGGCACGCGCCGCGCGACTGCTCAGGGTTCGTTCTTCGCGTCCGGCGTTGAGCAGCATGACGACGAAGGTGAACAGCACCATGATGGCGCCGGCATAGACGATGACCTGCGCAGCGGCGAGGAATTCGGCGCCCAGCAGCAGGTACAGCACAGCCAGCGAGGACATCACCACAATCAGCGAGAGAGCGCTGTTGATGGGATGGCTCTGGAGGAGGAGATTGATGGCTCCGCCCAGGCAGAATCCGGCAAAGATGATAAACAGAATCAGGTGCATCGTTCCGTCGCTTACGAGCTTGTGCCGGTACAAGTTTGCCGGCAGGTTGTGGGGAGGAGCCGGCCAATGTACAACGCCGGGGACCTTCCAGTTTGAGGTCTAGGAGCGATATGCCAGCCAGATGCTGGTCGCCAGAATGTTCAGCATGGCAATCGGCATCAGATACTTCCAGCCGAAGCCCATCAACTGGTCGTAGCGGAATCGGGGCAAAGTACCGCGGACCCACACGTAAAGGAAGAGGAAGCAAAAGACCTTGAGCACGAACCAGAAGATGGGAAAGAGCGCGTGGACAAAGATGTTTTGCGGCGGGTCGATGAGGTTGCCGAAGGGGCTCGTCCAGCCGCCCAGGAACATCAGGGTTGCAACGCAGCCCACCATGATCATGTTGCCGTATTCGGCCATGAAGAACATGGCGAATTTCATGGAACTGTATTCGACGTTATAGCCGCCGGCCAGTTCGCTTTCCGCTTCGACCAGATCGAAGGGCGAGCGGTTGGTTTCAGCGTACGCCGCGATTAGGTAGATGAAGAAAGCAACGAATTGAAGGCCGCCGAAGATGTTCCAGGTGACTATCCCTTTGGTTGCTTGCTGCTCCACGATCTGGCGCAGGTTGAAGGTGCCGGCGCGCATGACGACGCCTACCAGCGACATGCCGAGTGCGAGCTCGTAGCTGATCAGCTGTGCGGAGGAACGCAAGGAACCGAGCAGCGAGTACTTGTTGTTCGACGACCAGCCGGCGAGGGCGATTCCGTATACACCGATAGAAGTGACGCCGAGAATCACCAGCAGTCCGATATTGATATCCGAGATCTCAAAAAGGTGCATCCCGGCAGGGCCGACGTTCGGCTCGCCGAAGGGGACGACTGCAATCGAGATGAGCGCGCAGCCCAGTGAAATGATGGGGGCGAGCAGATAGAGCGGCTTGTACACTCCGTCGGGAACCACATCTTCCTTGAGGAAGGACTTAGCGCCATCCACCAGCGGCTGCAGCAGGCCGAAGGGGCCGACGCGATTGGGGCCGTACCGGTTTTGAATGCGGCCCACCAGCTTGCGTTCGAGCAGCACGGTGTAGGCGACGCCCATGAGCATCACTACCGTCACTACGGCAACCTTCAGCAGGCTCCACAGGAAAAACTGCAAAATCGTCACGTGCCTTCAGCCTCTCTTGCTTCTCAAAATCGCCAATCGGGCACCTATTTTTTGCCCGCTTCTGCCAACTCACGCGCCTGATGCGCCTGCAATTCCTTCAGCCCGGTGCTGTAACGGCCAAGGGTTCCGGAAGTGAACAGGCCGTCGTGCGCGGGAAACACGCTTTCCGGGCGAACCATTGCCGGCGCGATTAGATCGGAAACGGGCACAAATCCAGGCTCGGTCTTAACATCGTTGCCGCCCAGCAGATTGAGGCGATCAAGCGTATAGCCCGGGACCAATCGCTGGATTTCGTCCAATACCGCGAGCGGATCAAAGGGGCTCAGTTTCGGTTCAAGCCCATTCGCCGCGAGATAAACGGAGTGGCGATCGGCTTCGCCCGCCTGCGCGCCCCGCGACTGGCCGAGGTCCGAGGTAAGGCTGCCAGTGCCAAACGGAACCAAAGTCTTGACATCGACTCCCATTGCGCCGGCGAGGCGAACAATGATCTCGAAGTCGGCCTTGACGCCGGCGCGGTCACCGGCCTTCTGGACGAGTTGGACATCGCCGAAAGTGTTGGTCACGGTGCCGGACTTCTCGTAGAGACTGGCGGCGGGGAGCACAACATCCGCAAGCGCCGCGGTCTCGGTGAGGAAGATGTCCTGCACGATGACGAAGGTGTTCTTCAGCGTGGATGCATCAACCCCGGGCTTTGCGGCTGGATTGGCTCCGACCACCAGCAAAGCGCCGAGTTCACCGGCTGCGGCCGCGGTGAACATCTCCGCCTCGGTCTTGCCGGGAACGGTGGGGAGACCAGGGTATTCGGTTGCAAAGGACGCCGGAGCTGCAACCGGAATGTAACCGGGAAGCAGGCTGGGGAGCAGGCCCATGTCAGCCGCGCCACGTGAATTCGCGTGATCGCCGAGGAAGGCAAAGCGCACATTACCGCGCTTCAATCCCCATGCGACAAGGGCTTCGATGGACGCGCCGGAGTATTCCTGCTCGAAGATGACGAGCAAAGACTCTTCGGCGAGAACGGCATCGCGGAACGAGAGATCGGTGATGCTAGAATCTGTGCCTTCAAGATAAGCGGGAAGAGCAGCGTAGCCGCCTTCGCCGAGGCGGAGCTTGGCTTTCGCCTGGCGCTCCAGCTTGATCTGTTTCGCACTCGCCACATAGAGCCGCGCGCGGTTCAGACGGACATTGGTGCGCAGGTTCCAGGCCAGCAGCGGATGCTCTTCGGTCGGATTGCCGCCGATGAGCAGAATCGCAGGCGCGGTCGCGGTGTCGCGCAGGCTGACCGCCTTGTCCTTTTGCCCCGCGAGTGCGCGCGCAAACGCTGGGTAATCGGCCGTGCGCTCATGGTCGATGTTGTTGGTGCCGAGCGCGGTGCGGGCAAACTTCTGCAGCAGATAGTTCTCTTCGTTGGTGGTCAGGTTCGACCCGATCACACCAATCGCCGAACCGCCTTTGGTGTCGCGGATTTCCTTGAGTTTGGCGGCGGCAAAGCGCAGGGCCTTATCCCAAGTTGCGGGCTCCAGCGTGTCTTCGCTGTTGCGGACGAGCGGCTGGGTAAGGCGTTCGGGATTGGCTACAAAGTCGAAGCCGAAACGGCCCTTTGCGCAGAGGAAATCGCCGTTGATGCCGCTCTTGTCGCGGTTGTCGGCGCGGAGGATCTCTGCTCCGTCGTTGGACTGGCGCACGCCAAGCGTGACCTTGCAGCCGTCGGCGCAATGCGTACAAACAGTCGAAACGTGGTTCATCTCCCAGGGCCGCGTCTTGTAGCGATAGCTTCCGCTGGTGAGCGCGCCCACCGGGCAAACGTCGATGCACATGCCGCATTGTTCGCAGTCCAGATGGTCGCCACCGTTCGGCGCAATGACCGCGTGGACGCCGCGATTCTGGATTCCCAGAGCCCACACGTCCATGCCTTCGCCACACATGCGGATGCAGCGATAGCAGAGGATGCAGCGGGGCCGGTCATAGAAGACCGCGGGGGACCACTGCTGCTCTTCGCGGTGCTGCTTGGCCTCGGTGTAAAGGCTCTCGCCGGCACCGTACTTGAAGGTCATGTCCTGCAGTTCGCACTCGCCGCCGGCATCGCAGACGGGGCAGTCGAGCGGGTGGTTGCCCAGCAGCAACTCGATGGTTGCCTTGCGCGCCTGGGTGATCTCGTCGGATTCGGTGACGAAGACCTGGCCCTCGGCGACCGTGGTGGTGCAGGCGGTCTGAAGCTTGGGCACCTTCTCCTGGCGCACGACGCACATGCGGCACGCGGCCTGCAGGCTGAGTCCGGGATAGTAGCAGAATGCCGGAATCTCGATGCCCGCCTTGCGGCACATATCGATCAGGAGCGCACCAGCCGGGGCGGTCATCTTGTTGCCGTTTACTGTGATGGTTACGTCTGCCATTCGTGTCCTTAGGCCGAGATTGCCTCGCGCGTCTCGGCGGGTACGGAAATGTTGAGCCACTCGACATAAAAGCTGGATTCTTCGTCGCCAGGTTCGCGTGAGAAATCGACCGTCGTTATCGATGGGCTTGGCATTTGATCGTGATCGTTCGCCATCCAGCGCAAATGTGCTTCAACTGCTTCAAGAAAACGCAGCCGTGTTTCATCGAGCGTCGGTCCGACTGCAAAGCAGCCCGGAATATCCGGCGCGGAAGCTCCGAAGCTTGTTTTCCCAACCTCAAAAACGACCAGAAATCGCTGTTTCATTTCATCCCTGCCTGTTTGCGCATCGCCTTAAGCATTCGGGGCGGAATATCGTCGTTTGGATGTCCCGCTACTGTTACTTTACCCGGTTTCGACGGATGAACCCATTGCTGATGGCTGCCCTCTTGGCTCTTAAGCCTCCATCCCTCGTCCCTCAATTCGCGCGTGAATTCTCGGTATTTCATCGATCACAGCTACTCATTGTTTCGCCTCAGCTTCGCTGATTTTCTGCAAATACAGGAGGTATTCTTGCAGTCCTTCGTTTTCGGGCCGATCTTTCTCCGCATTGAGGTCGGGATGAATATGAAACTTCCCGATTTCATCAATGTAAATAGGGGCGTCCCCAATTCTCTGCTTGATTTCGGCCGTTATCTTTTGCAATTTCTTGCCGCACTCTTCCCACCGTTGTAGATCGTTGAAGAGGCCCGGAATGTCCAGTTCGTTCATATCCGACATATACCTCCTCGATCCGACGGCGTTTACGCCGCTACACAACGGTGAGTTGTGGAATCCGATGTTTGGCGAACGGACAATTTTTGCCGTCCAGGTGATCTTCGAATTCCTTGCGGAACTTCTTGACAAAGCCCAGCGTGGGCATGGCCGCGGCGTCGCCCAACGGGCAGAAGGTGCGGCCCATCATGTTTTCGGCCAGGTACTTGATGTTGTCGATGTCCTTGGCGACACCGAAGCCGGCGTGAAAGCGGGTCAGGCTCTTCTTGAGCCAGTCGGTTCCTTCGCGGCAGGGAATGCACCAGCCGCAGCTTTCATGCTGATAGAAGCTGATGGTGCGCAGGGCGAATTCGACGATGCAGGTCTGGTCGTCAATGACCACAACGCCGCCCGAGCCCAGCATGGAGCCCGCTTTGCCCACCTGATCGAAGTCCATGCCGATGTCGATTTCGTCGGGCAGCAGAACCGGCGTAGAAGATCCGCCTGGGACAACGGCTTTGAGCTGGCGTCCGCCGCGCACGCCGCCGGCGACTTCGTAGATCATCTTCTTGAGGTTGTAACCCATGGGCAACTCGTAGACGCCGGGACGCTCCACGTGGCCGCTGATGCCGAAGAGGCGGGTTCCGCCGTTACGCTCGGAGCCGGTGGCCGCGAAGGCCGCCGCGCCGATTTCGATGACATGGGGAACGGTAGCGATGGTCTCGGCGTTATTAATCACAGTTGGCCCGCCATAGAGACCGACAACGGCGGGGAACGGCGGCTTGATGCGAGGAACGCCGCGCTTGCCTTCCAGCGACTCCATCAGCGCGGACTCTTCGCCCACTTCATAAGCGCCCGCGCCGGTGTGAGTCATGATCTGGAACTCTGTATCGGTGCCGAAGATGTTCTTGCCCAGGTAGCCTTTGGCATAGGCATCGGCGACGGCCTTTTCCATGATCTCCAGCAGGTAGCGGTATTCGCCGCGCAGATAGATGAAGCCCATCTTTGCGCCGATGGCCAGGCCGGCGATGATGGTGCCTTCGATCACCGCATGCGGATCGTGTAGGAAGATCAGGTGATCTTTGCAGGTGCCCGGTTCGCTCTCGTCGCCGTTTACCAGGACATATTTCGGCTTGGCGCTCTGCTTGGGAACGAACGACCACTTGAGACCGGTGGGGAAGCCTGCGCCGCCGCGTCCGCGGAGATTGCTGGCCTTCATTTCGGTGATGATCCATTCGGGGCCAAGCTCCAGACACTTGCGAGCAGAGGCGTATCCGCCCAGTTCTTCGTAACGACTGATCTGCGCCGCGCCCAGGCCGAAGCGGCGGCTGACCAGCTTTACTTCATCGGGATGACTGACCAATCTAGGCATGAGGCACCTCGTTTTGCGCCTTGCCGCGATAGCTGGCCAGAATGCCGGGGACGCTCTCCGGGCTCAGTTCATCATGAAAGTCGTAGTTGATCTGGATGGCCGGCGCCCAGCAGCATGCACCGATACACTCGACTTCTTCGAGCGAAAAGACGCCGTCCGGAGTAATGCCCTTGGGGCCGATGCCCAACTCGTCCTGGAAGCGCTCGTAGATGTCGTAAGCGCCGCGCAGCATGCAGCTGATGTTGGTGCAGACCTGGACGTTGTATTTGCCCACCGGCTTGAAGCGCAGCATGGAGTAGTAAGTGGCCACGTTGCGCACTTCGAGTTCGGTGATTCCGATGCGCATGCCTACTTCGCTGATTACGGCGTCCGACAGGTAGCCGACTTCGTCCTGCGCGTAAAGCAGCATGGGGATCAGCGCTGAACGCTTCAACGGGTATTTGGTCATCAGCGCATCAAAGCGTTCCGACAACCGAGGCGAAAAGACGGTCATGGTTTCTGGACTCATTGCGGCAACTCCTGCATCAGGTCCCGTGCCCAGCGTTCGGCGGTCATATCCATCTCTTCCTCGTCTAGCTTCCTCAGGCCCAGTCCAATCGAGCGCAAGCGCCCGGCTTCCGTGAATTCCATGGTCCCACTTTGTCCATCCGCGCATTGCCATTGAACCGTGGCGCCTTCGCGTTTCAATTCCAGCCAAGCGTTATTGCAAGTGGCGCGGATGCGATTCGTGTCCTGTTCAACGTTTGCCTGGCGCTTGGTGCTCATTCCGTGAAGTGCAGTATAGCTGCGCAACAGGGAAGCCAGGGAAATCCAAAACTCGCCGAAAAGCTGAGTGTCCAGATTGGGGCAAGCAGCGATTAGTTCAGTTTGTCCCAACTTGCATTCCCTCAGGGGCTAAAGCCCATCATCTTCTTTTGCGCTTGCGGCACGACTAAAGTCGTGCCCTTTCAAAACCACCTGATTATCCGAAAGTCCTTAGTCCCTAAGTCCCAAGGTCCCTAAGTCCCTAGTCCCTAGTCCCTACCGGTCAATTTCTCCAAGCACAATGTCAATGGAGCCGATGACTGCCACTACATCCGCCAGCATGCGGCCCTTGCACATGGTTTCAAGCGCCTGCAATGTTGCGAAGGACGGATAACGCATATGGACACGATAGGGCTTGGCGGTGCCGTCGGAAACCACATAGTAGCCGGTCTGTCCGTGGCCCGCTTCAATGCCTTGATAAACTTCGCCAGCCGGCACCGCAAAACCCTCGGTGACGATCTTGAAGTGATGGATGAGCGCCTCCATCTGAGTCTTCATCTTTTCGCGGTCGGGCAGGATGATCTTGGGGGCTACGGCGGAGTAACTGCCTTCCGGCATTCCGTCGAGCGCCTGCTGGATGATCTTGATGCTCTCGCGCATTTCGATGAGGCGGACCTCGTATCGCGCCCAGCAATCGCAGCCGTTTGAAATTGGTACCGCGAACTGGAATTTCTCGTAGCTGGAATACGGCATGTCGCGGCGCAGGTCGACGTCGACACCGGAAGCGCGCAGCGGCGGGCCGGTTACGCCCAGTGCAATAGTGTCCGCGGCAGAAAGGTGGCCGACGTCCATGAGGCGATTGCGGAAGATCGGATTACCTGTCAGGAGATTGGAGTACTCGTCGATCTTCTCGGGCAGGGTGCGGATGAACTGCTGCACGCGATGCAGGAAGTCCAGCGGCGGATCCATCGAGACGCCACCGATGCGGATGTAGCTGGTCATCATACGCTGACCGGCGAGCGCCTCGAAGAGTCTTAGAATTTCCTCACGTTCGCGGAAGGTGTAGAGGAAGACAGTGAGGGCGCCAATGTCCATGGCGTGGGTGCCGAGCCAGATGAGGTGCGAATTGAGGCGGCTCAGTTCGGCCAGCAAGACACGCAGCCATTGGCCCTTGTCGGGGATCTCCAGGCCGAGCAGTTTTTCGACGGCCAGGGCGTAACAGAGATTGTTGGACATCGGGTCTAGGTAGTTGACGCGGTCGGTCAGCGGCACAACCTGCTGATAGAACTTGGCTTCGCAGGTTTTTTCGATGCCGGTATGCAGGTAGCCGATCTCGGGATAGAGACGAACAACGATTTCGCCATCGACTTCGAGGACCAGGCGTAGAACGCCATGGGTGGCAGGGTGCTGCGGGCCCATGTTCAGCACCATGTGCTGGTCGTGTGCGCCTTCGGCAACGGGGGCTTCCAGGATGGGTGTGCCTGTTGTTTCAGTCATTTAGCGGTACCCCTCTACTGGATAGTCCTTGCGCAGCGGATGGCCGGTCCATTCTTCGGGCATCATGATGCGGCGGAGATTGGGGTGGCCTTCGAAGCTAATCCCAAATAGATCAAAGACTTCGCGCTCATAGTAGTTGGCGGAGGGCCAGACCGGAGTGATGGATTCAATGGACGGCTGGCTGCCATCGACCATTGCCACGAGCCGGATCCGTTCTTTCAACGAGTGGGAGAGGATGTGATAGCTGAGCTGGAAACGCGGCGAGGAAGGGAACCAGTCGACCGCGGTCATGTCTTCCATGAAGTTATAACCGGCAGCTTGCACGGACTCAGCTGCAGCGCGGAGATGACTGGCGGCAATGGTCAGGGTCAGTTCAGCGAACTGAAACTTCGCGTCGACAAGAGCTTCCGGATTCCAGGCGAGAATCGCCTTCACCGCCGGGTGCTCGGGCAGGCCGGCAAGAACGGCCTCCTTGCCGAGCAAAACTTGGCCGAGCAAGTCTTTATTTTTCAATGGTTCGCTCACCTTAGAGATCCGCCTTGTCCTGGCTCCAGTTCAGGATACCCTTGCGCACGATGTAGTAGAGGCCCACGGCCACAAAGCCGAGGTAAACAAACATCTCCCAGAAGCCAAAGAACCGCTGCCCGGTAATGTGGTAGAGCTGACGGTAAATCACCGCCCAGGGCATGATGAAGACTGTTTCCACGTCGAAGAGAATGAACAGCACAGCCACCAGGTAAAAGCGCACACTGAATCTCTGTCGCGCATCGCCAACGGCGACAATACCGCATTCGTAAGCAGCCTGTTTGGCGGCGTTCTTGCGATGCCTACCGATAAACCAGGACGCAACCACCATGCCCAATCCGAGCCCAAAGGCGGCAAGGATTTGCAACATGAGCGGAAGGTATTGCCAATAGTAGGGCATGGTTGTCCAATCCCGAAAACCTTTTCGTATTCATGAGCGAAATTAGCGAGGTGGTGCTTTGGGAAGTAGTCCCCGCCCTTCTTCTACAACAGAATACCTGATTGAGATTAGGTTCTTGCTCTCGTCTCGTCAAGACAAGAGCGGGGGTGCGGGGCGAAACGACCGGAACAGAATTTAGGGGGGTGTTCATCCGCTCAAAAGCAAAGGCCCGCAGGACAGCAAGTGCATCATTGCAGATAATTTGGCAGGTTCGTGCGTTGCTTGACCTGGAGATCGTGATGGATGCCCAAAGGAGGGATGGCCGGAACATTCTTCCGTGGGCAGGGTCTATTGGAGTCGTGAGAATGGCGAGTCAATTGCAACAGAAGCAACAAGGCCGAACTGGCCGGTCAATGATCTAAATGGACCAGAACGGGAGAATGGACCAGGGATACGTTCAGTTTTGCGTGTGAAAGTCGCATGAATGGCCGAAGAACAGGGGGGGAGTCAACATGAGTATCGCAGTAGCAACCACCAATGGGTTTCCGATTCCCGACTCTTCGGCAAACGCCTTTACGGGCCGGGTCAAGCTAGTTCACCGTCGCATTTCCTCGCAAGCTGGGCACGCGCTGGAGATTCTTGGCCATTCCATCGAATACCTGATTGACGAAGCGGATTCCGAAGGCAAGCCCTTCGAAGAAAGCGATCCGCGATGCCAGGCAGGGAGGATGTTGATGGCAATCAATCGGGAGATTTATTTCGAGTGTCCGGAAGTGCCGTCCTTTCTGGAGACCTGGCATTCGTTTCTGCGGACGCATGGAGCTTGGCCGATGGCGGGGACGGCGGCTTCGATAGCTGAGCGGCCCCACGGATTGAAGTGGCCATTGCATGCGGGTCCAATAGGCGACCTCCCTGCGCGCGGCCGCTCTCGAGATTCGCTGAATTTGCAAATTCTTCCGACCAAAACTTAGCGAAATTGAGCGGGCAGGTCTTGCGAATTCGCCGGTTTGAGGAGAGTTGTGCGGACCGATCAAGAGTGCCTGCCTGCGCTGTGCGGGGGGTCAATCAGAGCTACGCAGATGCGAGCACGGTGAGCAGGATGATCCAGGTGATGCTCATGGAGTGCCAGTACCAGGCGGTGACGTCCACCGCGATCTGGCGCAACTCGACCCTTTTGAGCCATTCCAGTGCAGTGAGGCAAAGGATCAGGGCAACGACACCTATGGCGAAGTGAGCGGCATGGATTCCTGTCGTGAGATAAGCGAAATACCCGTCCGAGGAGGCAATTGGGCTGAATGGGAAGCCATCCGCGGCCAATTGCTTCCAGGCCATTTTCTGGCCGTTCAGGAAGACGGCGGCAAAAAAGAGAGTGGCTCCTATCCAGGGCAGGGTGCGGCGAAGGGCCGGAAAACCGAGGCCGAGCCATTCCTCCAATACATCGATCTCCCGAAAGATGTTGCGCCGGGCCAATTCGATGGTCAGGCTGCCGAGGACGAGCGTCACGGTGTTGAGATAAAGAATGCGCGGGAGAAGAACGAAACGCCAGCCTATGGGCCGCGCTGCCGCATGGTGGAGCGATTGAACTGCGTTCATGTGTCCGAGATAGACAGAAAGCACGACCGTGAAAAACACGACGTCAACGGCGAGCGAGGTAAACAGGATGCGACGGAAACGATGGAGAAGTTGGCGGGGCTCACGACCCCCCGTATTCCAGTCGTCGTCGCCGCCGCTCCCACCTCCGCCGGTCGGGCGCTCGTCGACCGGGGGTTTGCCGCCAAAGCCCGGTTCTTTGAGTTCTATCTCGTCGACTGTGTCTGGAAAAGTGGTCAGCATGGGGCCCTCTGTGGACTGGACACACTTGACCCATCGGCCAGCGCTAGGCTGGACTCAAGCCCCTGACGAGAAGCATTTGTTGCGGCGATTTCATTCAGGGAAAACGGTGGTTGCGCGAACTGCGGGATCGTCAATTCTGCAGGAAGCCCCTCACGATTTCGACGAAGAGGCGATGAACGCGGCGGTCGGCGGAAAGCTCAGGATGGAAAGTGGCAGCCAGAATCTTTCCCTGGCGGACGAGGACCGGAAAACCGTCGCGGCGGGCCAGCACTTCAACTTCCGGCCCGACTTCAGCGATTCGCGGTGCGCGGATAAAGACCATTTCGAGCGGTCCCCCTTCAAGTGCGGTTGGGGCCGTCAGGATTGTAGAGTCGATCTGACGGCCGTAGGCATTGCGCTCGACGATAGCATCCAGAAGACCCAGGGACCGCTGAGGTGGATGGAGAACCTTGCGAGCCAGGAGAATAGCTCCGGCACAGGTGCCGAAGATGGGCAGCTGCGAGCAGAACGCGCGAAGCGCCTCAAAGAAGTTGAGCCGATCAAGGAATCGGAGGATAGTGGTCGATTCGCCGCCGGGCAGGACCAGTCCGTCCAGGCCGGCGAGTTCCTCGGGCTTGCGCACTTCGACGGCCTCGGCTCCGGCTTCGGCGAGAGCCGAGGCATGGCTGGCAAAATTGCCTTGTATGGCGAGTACACCGATGGTGGGTTTTGATCCCTGAGTCAATTTCCTTCCTCTCTCGAATAGCCGAAGGGGTTGAATACTTCCACTTTAAACGGTTCGAAAAGGGATGCACACAATCGACGGTGAAGGCTTGATTATATTCCCTTGACGATATATGTAGGCAGATACATAATAGGCGCATGGCTTGGGAAGTCGAATTCACGGATGAGTTTGGCGAGTGGTGGGAAGGTCTGTCGGTTGAGGAACAGGACAGTATCGATTCCGCCGTGTATATGCTTGAGGACGTTGGTCCGGCGCTCGCCAGGCCATATGCCGACACAATTAGCAATTCGCAGTTTCCGAACATGCGCGAACTACGGATTCAGCATGAAGGCCAACCCTACCGCGTGCTGTACGCGTTCGATCCGCGCCGCACCGGAGTTCTGCTGATCGGCGGAGACAAGACAGGAAATCCGCGCTGGTACCGGGAGTTCGTACCCAAAGCAGATGCAATCTACGCGCAGCACTTGCGCGAACTAGATGAGGAGTCAAGCGATGGCGAGAAAGTTTGAAGAGTTGCGGGCGAAGATGTCTCCAGAGCGCCGGGCGCGGAATGCAGCCCGTGCCAAGGAGGAGCTTGCCAACATGCCGCTGCACCAGTTGCGCAACGCGCGCCAGATGACCCAAACCCGTCTGGCCGAGGTGCTGGAGATGGATCAGGGCAATATCTCCAAGCTGGAAAAGCGTACGGATATGTACCTCAGCACCTTGCGCAGCTACGTCGAGGCGATGGGTGGATCGCTGGAGATTCGCGCCGTGTTTCCCGACGGGGATGTGAAGATCGACCTGTTGAGCACCGGCGGTGCGGCGGACCCTCGTTCTCTGCTCGCATGAGGTTCGTGGCTTCCTACCCTTCGCTGGAAAAAAGCGAAGGATGGGGCACCCGTGGAAGATTCACATCTGGTCGCTAAGGAATATTCGGACAACGGGTATGGAGCCATCAGATGACACTTGGGTATCGATGTGAACGGCTTTCCACACCTGCCCCTTGCGGTTCACGATGCCTCCGGTCGACGGGGTTGGAATCTCACCATCGATATCAACCTCAAGCTCGTCAGAACTTTCAATCCCGTTATACCGATACACAACCTGCTTTGCATTCTTCGAACCCATTGATTTCCCTCCTGGGCTAATTGGAGGGGTTCCCACTCTGAAGCACTTTTCTAGTCAGAGGGGCACCCGCACCGTTAAACCTTCAGGCAACTTTGAACCGGTTGCAGGACTCTTCCAGCCTTCGATTCCAGCTTGGTCGATCTGCACCTTCATCTCTTGCGAGTGCACTCACTTCTGCGAGAAACTGCTCCCATGCTGCAATTCGTGGTGCAATTTCACTTTGGAAGGGCTTCGAAAACTCGGCGCTGCACGAGAAGATCTCACTGTAGGCCTGAATCAGGTCGAGGAGAACCTGTTTCGTGCCCCATGTCTTAGCCGCGACCTGTCGGAGACAGTCGAACACTTGGGCGACTAGATTGTGATTGGAAAGCGGAACATTGTATTTGTGCGGCAAATAGTCGAGGTAGTTTTTGCGTTCATCGAACTGCCATTCTCCCCACCGGTGCCCGTGTGCTACTGATTTCTGCTTATCTTGCATGGGTGAAGAGTAGCGCGCAACCTCCTTTCCGTCAATGGCATAACAGAAAAGCAGGCATTCCTGAAAACTAGACCTGAATCTGAATCGCGAGTCCCCATCCTTGCGCCATCTTCTGGCGCAAGGACGGGAAGCCACGAACGTCATGCGAGCGACCAGCGAGCGTCCGCCCGAGCGGCCAGCTCACCAGCCGCGAGTTTGCAATAATTGCGACTCTTCGATGGCGGCTGCGGCCAGGCCCTTCATGGTGCCGGTGACCATCTCCGAGGCTTCGGCGACGATCTTGGCATCGTTGAAGTGGGTGGTGGCGATCACGATGGCTTTGGCGCGGGAGACGGCTTCGGCGCGTTCCTTGGGGTCGTTTTCGACATCCAGAGGGGTGGCGCGTTCCTTCATGAAGATGCCGGAGCCGACGAAGACCGCCTCAGCTCCGAGCTGCATCATGAGGGCGGCGTCCGCGGGGGTGGCGATTCCACCGGCCGAGAAATTGGGGACGGGAAGCTTGCCGGTCTGGGCGACCATGCGGATCAGTTCGTAAGGAGCCTGATGCTCCTTGGCGGCGCAATAGAGTTCCTGGTCGCTGAGAACGGTCAAAGCGCGCATCTCGCGGATAATCTGGCGCATGTGCTGCACGGCGTGGACGACGTCGCCGGTTCCGGCTTCGCCCTTGGTGCGGATCATGGCCGCGCCCTCGGCGATGCGGCGCAGGGCCTCGCCCAGGTTGCGCGCGCCGCAGACAAAGGGCGTGGTGAAGGCGTGCTTGTCGATGTGGTGGGCCTCGTCGGCGGGGGTGAGGACCTCGCTCTCGTCGATGAAGTCGACACCGAGTTCCTGAAGGACCTGGGCTTCGACAAAGTGACCTATGCGGGCCTTGGCCATGACCGGGATGGAGACGGCTTGAATAATGCCCTTGATAAGGCTGGGCTTGGCCATGCGGGCCACGCCGCCCTCGGCGCGAATCATCGCCGGCACGCGCTCCAGCGCCATGACCGAAGTGGCCCCGGCTTCCTCGGCGATGAGCGCCTGTTCGACATTCATCACGTCCATGATGACGCCGCCCTTGAGCATCTCCGCCAGACCGATCTTCAGGCGCAGGCTGGTTCCTGTAAAGCTCGTCTTCTCATTCTGTTCCGGCATTTTCCTCGACCTCATTCGAAGCGGCCACTCAACCTGCGCGAACAGGGTTGCCGCGATTTGGTAATCCCTATCAGTGTAGCAGCGATGTTGACGGGCGGTTACAGGGTGGAAGACGGGCGCGCTGGGCGCAATTCTTAAGCCATTCCAATGCGACTGTCTCACTTCTGGTCACTCTGCTGCAACGGATTGGGTCGCATGGCTACTACACCCACATTACCGGCACCCGCGCACATGCCCACGCCCGACGAGGTTGAACTTGCAGCCGAGCAGGCACTTGTACCCGCCCCCTTGGAACACGGGGAGGGTGATTACATTCAGCTCAGTGCGCCGCTGGCGCGCCTGCCGGTCCAGTTGGATGTGATGGTACCGGTGCGCGAGTTCCGGGTGCGCAACCTGCTGGCGCTGGAGCCCGGGCAGGTGGTGGAGACCGACTGGGCGCACGGCGAGGATATGCCGCTGTCGTCTGGCAAGGTGCAACTGGCTTGGAGCGAATTCGAAGTGGTGGATACGCAGCTGGCGGTTCGCGTGACCCGGCTGTCGTAAGAGGCTGTCGAAGGATCTGAAGTATCAGGGAGCAGGGTGATTTTGCAGATGGGAAATCTTACAAGCTGGATTGGCAACGCGGGGCAGGGTGGAGCGCAAGGAGCCTCTATGGACCAGCACGCAGCGGGCAAACGGGCTGGGGCCGCGATTCCTGGCGGGTTGGCCGGCTGGCTGTTGGGAAAGCTCCAGGGACAAGGCCGCCGTCAGCCGAAACTGGCCCTGCTGGAAAGAATCAACATCGCACCCAAGCAATCGCTGGCGCTGGTGCAGGCCGACGGACGCCGGTTCCTGGTGGCCACCTCGCCGGAAGGATCGCCCGCTTTTTATGCCCTGGACGACCGAGCCTCCGCATCGCGTTCCAACGGTGATGCACGCCGGGGAGCGAGGGTTTCATGGTAGCTCTGCTGGCATTTGTCAAAACCTCCAGCGCCGCTTCCGCGCCGCTGTTGCCGGACCTCAGCTCCCGAATGCATCCTTCGGATTCGACTCCATGGACAATTCTTTTTGTCCTGACGATCATCACTCTGCTGCCGGCGATCCTGATGGCCATGACGCCCATGGTCCGCCTGCTGGTGGTGTTTCACTTCCTGCGTCAGGCGCTGGGAACACAGACCGCACCTTCGAATCCCACCCTGATGGGCCTAGCCCTGATGATGACCTGGTTCCTGATGACGCCGGTGCTGAATCAGATCGACCAGCAGGCCGTGGAACCTTATCGCGCCGGGCAGTTGACCGGTTGGGATGCGATCGACAAGGGAACGCAGCCGGTGAAGACTTTTCTGCTTCGCTATGCGCGGGAGAAAGACCTGGCGCTGTTTACGGCTGCCGGACAGGTGCAGCGCCCCAACAAGGCGGAGGACCTGCCCATGCGGGTGGTGGTTCCGGCCTACATCCTTTCGGAGTTGAAGGCGGGCTTCGCGATCGGCGCGGTCCTGTTTCTTCCGTTTCTGCTGATCGACATGGTGACGGCCGCGATCACGACTTCCATCGGCATGTTCCAGTTGCCGCCGGTGGTGGTTTCGACGCCGTTGAAGATTCTGCTGTTCGTGATGGTGGATGGATGGAACCTGCTTGCCAGTTCGTTGATCAAGAGTTTCTAAGGAGAAACCGATGACCCCTGACCTTGTTGCCGAACTGATGCGGCAGTTGCTGAAAGAGGCGATGATCGTGGCCGCGCCGGTGCTGCTCTCGGCCGCGATCCTGAGCTTCCTGTTGAGCTTGCTGCAGACCCTGACCAGCCTGCAGGAACAATCTCTGACCACCGTCCCCCGCCTGATGGCTGTGGTGACGATCATGCTGGTGGCCATGCCCTGGTTCCTGAGCCGGATTGCAACCTACACGATCACGCTGATGACCAACTTCCACCGCTATCTGGGCTAGTTTCCCTGCGCTGTGACTCCGAGGATGTAGACAATGCCCGAATGGAGCAGTTTTCTAAGTGCGATGACCCTGGCTCTGGTGCGAGTGAGCGGAATGGTGGCGTTTGCCCCCTTCTTCTCTTCGACCTCGCTGAGTCCGCGTACCAAGGCTGTCTTCGTGGGAGCGGTAGCCTATCTGCTGGCGCCGCTGGTGGCGACACTGCCCAATGCGCATGTCTCGATCAGCTTTTCAGCGCTGGTGGGGGAACTCTCGGTTGGTCTCGTCTATGGGCTGACGCTGACCCTGCTAAACGAGATGCTGCTTTTCGCAGGACAGATCGTGGGAGCGCAGTTCAGCTTCTCGATGGTGAACCTGCTCGATCCGACTTCGAATATTCAGACGCCCCTGATGGGAGATCTTTTCCAACTGATGGGTACGCTGGTGGTGATCACCGCGGGTCTGGACCGCATCCTGCTGGCTTCGCTGGTGCGCAGTTTCAGGGTGGTCCCCATCGGCAGCTTCGTTTTTGCGCCTACCAGC
Organism: uncultured Occallatibacter sp.; assembly: GCA_964595345.1. Classification (GTDB taxonomy): domain Bacteria; phylum Acidobacteriota; class Terriglobia; order Terriglobales; family Acidobacteriaceae; genus Telmatobacter. The sequence goes on along the minus strand of CAZQPY010000074.1, from coordinate 8,025 downwards.
GCGATGGCGATTGTGCGCGCCGCCGGAGGGATCTTTCTGGCAGGTGTTGAATTGGCCGCGCCGGTGCTGGCCGCGACCATGCTCGTGGAGGTTGCGGTCTCACTCCTTGGCAAACTCAGCCCGCAGTTGCCCGTGATGTCTCTGACCGTGCCGATCAAAACCCTGACCGGCTTTGCCCTGCTGACCGGCTCGCTAGCCTTGTGGCCTCGCTTCATCGAGGCACGTTTCAGCGGCCTGCTGGACATGGCTGAGCGGTTGATCAGCACTCCCGGCACCGGGTTGGGGGGCTAGCCGATGGCCGGGGAAAAGACAGAACAAGCAACGCAGCATCGCCGAGAGAAGGCCCGCCAAGATGGCGACATCCTCCATAGCAAGGAGCTTTCGTCGGCGGCCGGAACCCTGGCTGGCGTGATGGTGCTGGGCGCCATGGGCAGCAAGATTGTGGTGGCTTGGAAGGGCACCTTCATCGCCTTTCTCGCTCTCGGCGCTCCGGCGCACTGGGAAACGGGCGAACTCCTGCCCACGATGTATGCTGTGCGCCGTCTGGCTCTCGGGGTCCTGGGACCTTCGTGCATCATCATGTCGCTGGTTGCGCTGGCCGCTGTCGGGGTAGGCGTTGCGCAGACCGGTGGGGTCAACTTCAACGTGTCGGCGATCGGTTTCAAGATGGACCGTTTGAACCCTGTCTCCAACGTCAAAAACCTCTTTTCGTTGCGTTCCGGGGCGCGGCTGGCGAAGTCGCTGGTTCCCGCCGCGGTGCTGGCGGTTTTCGCGGTCCAGCGCATCGCGCGCCAACTCACGCTGCCGCCGTTTTCCATGCAACGCCTGGAAATGCTGGGGTCGGATATCTATGGAATGCTGCTGGCCGCCTCCTGGCTCCTGTTTGGCTGGGCGATGATCGACTACCTGGTGGAGTGGCGGAGCCGCGAGACTCGTCTGAAGATGAGCAAACAGGACCAGCGCGACGAGATGAAGGAGAGTGAGGGCAATCCGCAGATCAAGGGGCGCATCCGCAGCCTGCAGCGCCAGGCGCGCCGCCGCAAGGTCAAGGAGGACGTCGCCAAGGCTGCCGTGGTCCTGGTGAACCCCACGCATTATGCCGTTGCCTTGAGTTTCGATTTCGCAACCATGGATGCTCCCAAAGTGGTGGCCAAGGGACGGAATCTGATGGCCGAGGAGATCAAGGCCGAAGCGCGCGAGCATGGAATCCCGATTATCGAAAACCCGCCCTTGGCCCGCTCTCTTTATAAGGTGGTCGAAGTTGGCCAGTCGATTCCTGTCGATCTGTATGCCGCAGTGGCCGCAATTCTGGCGTATCTCTACCGCCAGCGGGTGGAAGCGGAGTTGCGCGACCGGCGGGCCCGCGAATCGGCGGCCAGGGCCAGGGCGCAGGCCGAAGCGGCGCAGAACTGGCGACCACCGAACCGAACCGCGAGTAATCAGCAGAATCCGCCTGTTGGAGGCACACAATGAGCACGACTGCCATGCCCGTCACCACCTTGCGCGCCCCTTCAATTCTGGCTCGCATGCGCGACTACGTGCTGCCTCTGGCCGCGATCAGCGTGATCTTCGTGATGCTGATCCCGCTGCCGGCCGGGGCACTGGATTTTCTGCTGGCAATTTCGATGGCCGCATCCATCATCGTGTTTCTGACCGCGGTGCAGATTCGCCGCGCGGTGGAATTGTCGGTGTTTCCCACCCTGCTGTTGTTGCTGACCCTTTTCAGGCTGTCGTTGAATATTGCCTCCAGCCGCCGCATTCTGCTGCACGGATCCGAAGGAACGGCGGCCGCCGGCAAGGTGATCGAAGCCTTCGGACAGTTCGTCGTGGGCGGCAATTATGTCGTCGGATTCGTGCTCTTCCTGGCCCTGGTGGCGATCCAGTTCCTGGTAATTTCCCATGGCGCGGTGCGCACCGCAGAAGTGACGGCCCGCTTCACCCTGGATGCGTTGCCGGGCAAGCAGATGGCGATCGACGCGGACATGAACGCAGGGCTGATCGACGAGGCGGAGGCGCGCAAGCGGCGCCAGGCAATCGCTCGCGAGGCGGAGTTCTACGGCGCCATGGACGGCGCGGCGCGCTTCAACCAGCGCGACTCGATGGCCACAATTCTGATTACCGGCATTAATATCATTGCCGGTCTGTTGATCGGAACCTTGCAGCAGGGCATTGAACTGGGCGAGGCGGCGCGCACCTATACGGTTTTGACGGTGGGCGATGGACTGGTTACGCTGATTCCTTCGCTACTGGTGAGCGTGGCTGGCGGCATCACCCTGACGCGGGCCAATTCGGCTGGCCTGCTGGGCGGCGAGATTCGCGCGCAGCTGTTCAACAAGCCTTCGACGCTCTATATCTCCAGCGTGGTCTGCGGGGCGATGTGCCTGATTCCGGGCTTGCCCAAGATTGCATTTTTCACAGTGAGTCTGGTGCTGTTCTGGGTGGGAAGGCGAGTCTCGATTGCCCCGCCGCCCGCAGTGGCGCCCGCGGATGTTCCGGTCGGCGAGAAGAAGAAGGCCGAGCAGCAGGCGCAAGGGAACGACCTGGCGCAGCTGCTGCGCCTGGAAGATCTGACCTTGGAGATCGGTTTCCAGCTGATCCCCCTGGTGGACGAGAAGCAGGGTGGGCAACTGCTGAGCAGAGTTCGTTCGCTGCGCCGCCATCTCTCTTCGGAGCTTGGCTTCCTGGTTCCGCCAGTGCATATTTCGGACAACCTGCGTCTGAAGCCGCGTGAGTACCTGGTTTCACTGCGAGGCATCGAGATCGGCCGCTGGGCGACCGAGGGCAACCAACTGCTGGCGGTGTCGGGAGCGCCGGGGCGCCGTCCTTTGGCAGGCAAGGAGGCTCGCGAGCCAGCCTTTGGGGTTCCGGCGATCTGGATTGCTCCGGCACTCGAGGACCAGGCGGTTGCCGCAGGGTATTCGGTGGTGGACGCGGTTACGGTGATCACCACGCATCTGGGCGAGCTGATTCGGCAGCACGCATACGAGTTGCTGGGCCGGGCGGAAACCAAGCGCCTGATGGATACGTTGAATGAAAGCCATCCAAAGCTGATTGAGGAGCTGGTACCCAAACTGTTGACTCTGGGCGAGGTCGGCAAGGTCCTCGAACAGCTGCTGCGGGAGCGAGTCTCGGTCCGCGACATGGGCACGATTCTGGAGGCGCTGATCGAGATTGCGCCGTTGAACAAGAATCTGGTAGTGATGGTGGAGGCGGCGCGCCAGGCGCTGGGCAGAAGGCTGATCCGTCCCTTGCTGGATGGGGAGGGACAATTGCCTGTTCTTTTGCTGGATCCGGCGCTCGAAGAAGAGATTCTGACTACGCTTTCGCCTGAGCAAGGGCAGCGTTTGCTGTCCTCGAGCGGGACTCCTGGCACGCCGGTGGTGCGGCGTCTGGCCGATTCTTTGAGGGCCCTTATCGGAGGTGCATCGGCTGCGGCCCTGCCCGTGCTCCTATGTCCGAGTCCGGCCCGCTATCACGTCAAGCGCTGGCTGGAGCCGGTTTTGCCCCGTCTGGCGGTGGTGGCAGCCGGTGAAATTCCTCCCGATATCCGGTTGCGTCCGGTGGGAACGGTGCGCTGAGGCAGTGAGAATGGGTACGGAACGCCGGGAAGCAGAAGTGAAGGAGCAAGGCTCGGACGAGTTTGCGGTGTAGGGTAGAGTTGGAAGTTTGTTGAAGGGGATGGGAATGGGAATGGAAACGGCAGGTTCAGCTGGAAATCAGAGGGCGGTACGACGGGTTGCTGCGGGGGGCGAGTATCCGCCCGTGGCTGGACCGGTATCGATGCTCACCGGCGAGCAGGAGAGGGTGCTTCTCGAACACCTGCCGATTGTGCGCTTTCTGGCGCGCCGCATCCACGAGCGGCTGCCCCAGCACGTGGACATCGAGGATTTGGTTTCGGCCGGAGTGGTCGGCCTGATGGATGCGTTTTCCAAATTTGATCCTGCTAAGAAAGTCCAGTTCCGCAGTTACGCGCAGTTCCGCATCCGGGGAGCGATTCTGGATAGCTTGCGCACACTGGATTGGAGCCCGCGGGAATTGCGGCGCAAGGGCCGCGCGGTGGAAGAAGCGATCCGGGTGCTGACGGCGCGGATGGGGCATGCGCCGGGCGAACACGAAGTGGCCCAGGAGATGGCGTTGGGCCTGGAGGAGTATCAGCAGCTTCTGGGGGATCTGAAGGGTCTGGAGATCGGCACTCTGCACATGGAGCGCAACGAGGACTCGGGGGAAGAAGAACTGGCGTATGTGCCGGGCCGTCCCGAAGAGGATCCCTTGTTTCGCTGCCTGCGCGGCGAACTGGAAGAACGACTGGCCGAAGCAATCGCCGAATTGCCGGATCGAGAGCGGCTGGTGATGAGCCTTTACTACTACGAGGAGATGACCATGCGCGAGATCGGTCTGGCGCTGGGAGTCGTTGAGTCGAGAGTTTCACAGGTACACGCGTCGGCGGTGGTACACCTGCGCGCGGCGCTCAAGGATCTGGCGGCGCGGGGAGCATTTGATCGACCGCGTGGGCGGGCGTCGGACCGGGCGCGGCATTGACGAAGACAGATTGATCTGGATCCGGGGCGTTTAGGCGAAGCGGAGACCAGAAGAAACAACCTGGAACCGGGGCGAAGCACTTGAACCTCCGGACGGGCTTGATACCGTAGCGCCAAAAGAGGCTGAATCATGATGGAAAAGACGCTTAAACAGGACGAAATCGATGCCCTGTTCCAAAAAGCCCGAAGCACGACACCGGAGGCCGGGAAAACCGAGGTGCGCGCCCGGGTGGTGCCCTACAACTTCTCCTCCGCGGGGCAGATTTCGACCGACCAGCTGCGCGCCATCAGTATGTTGAACGACCTGTTTGCCCGCAACCTGACGCACAATCTGGCGGCCTGGCTGCGGACCCGCTTCCAGGTCAACCTGGTGTCGGCCGAGCAGATTCAGTTCAACGAGTTCCTGTTGCGCATTCCGGAAATCAGCTATGTGGCCTCAGTACGGTTGGAGCCGCTGGGGGCGCTCTCGGTGCTGCAACTGGATCTGGCTTTGGCGCCTCCGATCATCGATCTGTTGCTGGGTGGCGAGGGCCGGGACGGAGCGCTGCGCGAATTGACGGATATCGAGGAGTCGATTCTGGGCAGCGTGGTGGAGATCATCTGCCGCGAACTGACCGCAGCCTGGCAGCCGGTGGGGTTGAGTTTCAACTATGAGCGGCGACAGATGCAGACCCAAGTGGCCCGCATCATGTCGGTGACGGAGAAGACGCTCTGCCTGAGTTTTGAAATCCGCATGCCGCACAGTTCCGGACTGCTGAATCTGGCTTTCCCGGCGGTGGTGGCGAACACCATCCTGCGCCGCTTGACCTCCGATTGGGGACGCCGCCGCCGCCACGCCGGCGATACGCGGACGCGCATGGAAGACTCGGCGAAAAAGATCCACTTTGGCGCGTCGCTGCAATTGCCGACCGTGAAGCTTGCTGCCAGCACGATTGAAAACCTTGAAGTGGGATCGGTCCTGCGGTTCGACCTTCCCGCCAATGTCCTGCCGGAATGGCGGGTGGGGGGCCAGTCGCTGGCCCAGGCTATGGCGATTCGCCAAGGTCCGCATCGCGCCGCGCGCATTGAGCGGCAGCTCTCCGGAGGTGAGGCATGAGAACCTATCTTGATTGTTGGATTGATGTAGCCGCAGCGCTGTTTTCGCAGGCACTGGCAGGGGAACCAGAGCTGGTTGAGTCGTTGCCCAAGCCTATGGCCGGCGGGTCTTTCTGCTTTGCCTCAACGGTGAGCGGAGACGATGAAGGCCGTTTTGTTGTGATCCTGGACCAGTCCCTTCTGGACTCGCCGCTGATGGGCGAGGGGATGGATCAGAAGTCCGGATGGGCGGAGATTTTGAAAGAGGTCGCGGATGCCGCGGCCGGGGACCTGCTGGCCAAGACGGGCAAGAAGTGCCGGGTGGAGAAATTCGAGGAAGTCAGTGCGGAGGCGAAAGTATCGCGCGCTTTTCAACTCAAGTCCGGGGACCGGTCGTGGACAATCATGGTGCGCGACGAAGTGCGGCCGCCCAAGCCGGTAAAGGCGGAAGCGCCCAAGGCTGCACAGGCGAACGCGGCGGCGCCTCAATCTCCGCCTCAGGCTCAGGCGCCTGCCCCTGAGGCGGCTCCGCTGAACCCAGGCATCGAATTGTTATTGGACGTGGAACTCGAGGCCTCGCTTCGTTTTGGCTGCCGTGAGATGCCGCTGAGCGACATCCTGGATCTTGGTCCCGGCGATGTGGTGCAACTGGACCGCCATGTTTCGGATCCGGTGGACCTGATTGTGGGGGACAAGATTGTTGCCCGCGGGGAAGTCGTATTGGTGAACGGCAATTTCGGCCTGCGGGTGACCGAAGTGGCGATGCCCAAGAAGCGGTTGGAGACGATACGATGCCTGTTCTAAAACGTAGGTCGAGCGAGGAGGTTGTGGCGGCATTTCGCGCCATGGTGCAGTCGGACAGTTCTCCCGCAGTCGCGGTACACAGGGAGATTGCGCCGGCGTTGACGGATTCTAGCCTACTTCGCTCCAGTCCGGCTCACTCAGGCTCGGTTCGCTCCAGGGCGGCTGGTCTTTTTGAAACGTGTTCCAACCGCAGTTGCGGGTCGGGCTGGATGCACCTGCTGAGAAGCCGGACCGCGCCCGTCTTTGAGGGCGGATGGAATTGCTCGGCGGCGTGTACCGCCGCGCGTATTCAGACGGCGGTGCGGCGGGAACTGGAAGGGCGGGGGAGTGCGCCGGAGAGCCACCGGCATCGCATTCCGCTGGGCCTGATGATGCTGGAGCAGGGATGGATCTCGTCTCGCCAGCTGAAGGAGGCACTGGAGGCTCAAAAGGCTGCAGGGGCAGGCCGGCTGGGACACTGGTTGGTGCGAAAGGCCGGAGTGAGCGAGCAGCTAGTGACGCGCGCGCTGGGATTGCAATGGAGCTGCCCGGTTCTGCCCCTTGATTTTCACGATGCGGAAGCGGTTACCCCGTTGATGCCAAGGCTCTTCGTCGATGCATATGGCGTTTTGCCGCTGCGGGTGGCTGCGGGCAAGTTGCTTTACATGGGATTTGAGGACAGACTAGATCCAGTGGTTGCTTTGGCCGCCGAACGGATGACGGGTTTGCGGGTGGAGAGTGGCCTGGTGCAGGGATCTGTTTTCCGGCTAGCGCATACGCGGTTGCTGAACTCGAAATTCCCTGCTGTCGAACTGGTGGAAGCTACCTCCGAGTCGGCGGTGGTGCATGTACTGGCCAAGGCCGTCGAACGGGCTCGCCCGGTGGAGTCGCGCCTGGTGAGAATGCACGATTGCCTGTGGTTGCGCATGTGGCGACGCACTCAGAGTGGGCCGTTGCCGGAGACCAGCCAGGTTCAGGATCTGATTTGCTCCATTGGTCTGCATTGAAAATGGGGAGGATAAAAAGCAGGCTCATGAAATCGCCATTTGAGCCGATAGACTTCAAAGTAGAGGAGCTTGCGAATGAGTGAAATACGAGCCTTGATCGTTGACGATTCTTCGGTGATGCGCAAGATAGTGGAGCGTTCGCTCCGTCAGGCGGGGTTGGATCCGTTGATCGTGCACGAGGCGGGCAGTGGGACCGAGGGACTGGACCTGTTGAGGGCAAAGCAAGTGGACCTGATTCTTTCCGACATCAATATGCCATCGATGGACGGATTGGAGTTCTTGCGCCAGCTTCGTGCGCAGAATTTAGCTCCCGGTGTCCCGGTGGTGATGATTACCACCGAGTCGAGTGAGGAGCATGTCAAGCAGGCCATTCTGGCCGGGGCGCAGGGATACATACGGAAGCCCTTTACTGCTGAGCAAGTAAAGGAACGCGTACTGCCGCTGATCAACGCGGCGTAGCCAGGAGGTATCCACTTGCTGTTAAACGGTGTACGCAGGTCCGCTGTCGCAACTTCGCGATCTGGCGGTGCAAAGGAAATGGAGCGTGCGATGACGCTATCGTTGCGGGAATCCGTGCATCTGGTCTCTGATCCGAAGAACCTGGATGCGAGTGTACAGGAAGT
>CAZQPY010000073.1:0-25342 GCA_964595345.1 uncultured Occallatibacter sp. | reverse complement strand
ATCAGGTGCCCACATCGAATGGAATCGGGTGCCCACATGGACCGGAATACGCACTCATTCCAGCAATTCACTCGAATTCGGGTCTTTTTCCGCAGCCTGTTCAGCCGTGCCAATAAAGCCAAGGAAATGAATGGGGCTTGAGCCCCTGCGGTAATTTACTTTCCTTTGCCAACAATGCGAGGCGGCAAACCATAAAAGGTTTGCCGCCTTCCTTTTTCAACAAGATAGAGTTTCGCAGGTTACATCTCGTCCGCCGAGGGGCCGAACGAGCCAGGGATCGGCTGGTTGAGCAGGCGCAGGTAAACCCCCAGCTGAGCGCGATGGTGCACCATGTGATCCAGCACCCAATTGCGAAAAACGCGATATTTCGAGTCGTCGATCCACACCTGGCCGCCCATTCCAAACTTCCAGTTATCGTCCCATTTGTCGGGCGAAAAAGCGGCGAGAGCAGCCTTCGATTCGGCAACTGCCTTGTCGTACTTTTCCAAAATCTCCTCTTTGCTGGCCGGTTTGTAAGGCTCAAATTTGTGATCGGCGGGGAACATCAGCTCGCTCTGGTTTAGGGTGTGGGATACCCAGTCCCCCGTCGTATCCGAAATGTGGCCGGCCAGTTGGCCGAGGCTCATGGATTTGGCGTGGGGTTTATAGGAGAAATCTGCATCGGCAGGGATGGCTTCAAACATCTTGCGGTTTTTCGCGGTTTCGCGGTCAAATTCGGCGATGAGTTCTTGTTGAATGTCCATTCGGGCAACCTCCACGTTGCCAAGCAAGCATACCCGAGATTCCTGTGAAAAGGCGAACAAAAAGCGATAAAATTTTCAGGCTCCCCAGTCGGCCGGCCGCGCCCTACCGGAAGCGCGTCGAAGCGAACGCCGAGGAAAACGCCTCCTGCCAACCCCTCGCCGGGTTCCCTGCCCCGTCCAGCGCCGGTATCGGCGATCCATTGGGGGGCACGTTGGTTGGAACCGGCAAAACGGGGACCGGTGCGCTGTCGATCTGCAGGTAATTCCCGTGCTCAAACTTCCAGTTATCGGGGATTTCGAACGGCACGAGCACGTTTCCCGGCCGCGGATTCACCGGGCCGCAATGCCCCAGCGCGGCACGCCACCACGGATGCCCTTCGGCAATGATCCCGGCAATGAAGTTGCCGATCGGAAAGTCGACGGACAGCACTTCGTCCTTTTTGGAGGACAACACTGAAAACTCATCCACTTTTGCTGCCGCATTCTTGTATTCCGTATTCAGGCAATTGTCTTCGATGGCGCCAGCCATGATGGTGGCTCTGCGAACCGGCATCTGAAGCTCTTGAATGGTCTGCAGCACCACCCGCGCGCCAAGGCTGTGCGAAGCGAATGAAAGGCTCGCGATCCCCGCAAAATGGCTGTCCAGAAATCCCGCCAATAGCAAACCAGCTTCATTGGCGATCTTCGGTTCCTCCGGATAGTCCAACCCATGCGCCCAGATCGAATCGCCGGGCCACAGCAGCCCCACAAAGGCTGCGTTGGGAGGCAACTGCAGCAGGCTGCCCCAATTCGACAGACATGCAATCCCATCTGCCCGGTTCACGTTGAAGCCGTGCGTGGCAATCAGCACATCCCGGCCACTGACGGCAGTCAGAAGCTCATCCTGCCGAACGCCGGCATAATCCGCAAGGCTGGTTCCCGCGAAGGTCGCGACGGAGGGCGCAAGTCCGCCACCGACGGGAGCATGCCGGAGATCGAGAAAGTACGTCATGGCTACTTGACCTTCTTGACGGCCTGCATCGCATTAACCGCGCTGGCCAGTGCGGTAGAGAGGTCCTTCGCAATCGGCGCCAGCGGCGTCGCCAACAGGCCGACCAACACAGCAAGCAACAGATCGGTGGAGATCCAGTAGGCCCATGTGCCCACCAAGGTCCAACCGCCGACAACCGCCAGCACTACGGCCACAATCGCCGCAAGCGTGCGCGTCCTGTTGCGATAGACCTGCTCGGAGATCTGATAGGCTTCGTCCAGCAGTGCAGTCACGATCAGGTCGAAGCGCGCATACGCATCGCTCTGCTGTTGGGTCAGGGATGTGCCGCTGACGATACTTCCCGCAATCTCGGCAAGCAGCGCCGGATCGACATTGGCCTTCGCCGCGACGTCGGTCGCGCTCGCGGCGCTCAGGTGCAGCTTGATCAAAGATTTTGCAATTGCCTTCTGGCTCGTAACATCGTTCCCATTTGCCCAGTTGGCTTCCAGCGTCTCCAGGATATTTGCGCGAGGCAATGCATTGGTTGGCGAACCCGCGCTCGTACCTTCAGGCGTCAAACTCGAAACAACATCCCGGATGTGGTCAAAGCCGATTCTGTTGATGCTGCTGAAGGCGGACTTGGCGGCATCCACCAGGCCGAATGCGGCCGTGCCCAACCCGCCAATCGCGGTGATCACCTGCTGTAACTGCAGGTCCTGCAAACCATTCATCATGAAAATCCTCTTTTACCCGATTGCCCGCAACTTTATCGCGGAAGGCCACGGCAGTAAAGAAGAATCTCAACAAAAAGAAAGTGGCCGGATCTCGGAAAAAAGACCCGGCCTCAAAATCGTGTTTCCTGCTTCCCCTGGAATTAGCTCTTCTTTTCCAGGAAGCGCTCCATGAACTTGGTATCGAAGTTACCCGAGCGAAAATCCGGGTCCTGAAAGATCGTCTGATGCATGGGAATCGAAGTGTGAATCCCCTCCACCACAAACTGACTCAATGCCCGTTCCATCTTGGCAATGGCTTCGGCCCGGTCGCAGCCATGCACAATCAGTTTGGCAATCAGCGAGTCATAGTAAGGCGGAACCACGCCTTCGGCGTATTGCGCCGTATCTACGCGCACGCCGTTTCCGCCGGGCACGTTGAAGGCCGTGATCTTGCCGGCCGACGGCGTGAACTTCACCGGATGCTCGGCATTGATGCGGCACTCGATGGCGTGGCCGCGGATCTCAATCTTCGCCGGCAGGATTGCGTCCAGCCTCTCACCTGCCGCGATGCGCAACTGCGCCTTCACAATGTCCACGCCGGTAATCGCTTCGGTGATCGGATGCTCCACCTGCACGCGCGTGTTCATCTCGATGAAGTAGAGTTGCCCGTCTTCATCCATCAGGAATTCAACCGTGCCGGCGTTCTGGTAGCCGATATCCGTAAGGCACCTGCAAATCGTCGCGCCCAGTTCCTTGCGGAGCTTCGGCGTCACCATCAACGACGGGGCTTCTTCGATGAGCTTCTGATGGCGGCGCTGGATTGAACATTCACGCTCATAAAGGCTTGCCACGTTGCCATGCTCATCGGCCAGAACCTGGAATTCAATGTGCCGTGGCTGCTCAATGAACTTCTCCATGTAGAGCTCGCCATTGCCAAATGCGTTCGCCGCCTCGCTGAATGCCGCGTGGAACAGGTTGGGCAATTCCTCGGCGCTCCGCACAATACGCATCCCGCGTCCGCCGCCGCCTGCCTTCGCCTTTAGGATTACCGGATAACCAACCTTCTCGGCCCAGCCCAGTGCTTCCTCGGCCGAATCGATCACCCCATCCGAGCCGGGAAGGATCGGAACCCCGGCCTTCTTCATGGCCTGCCGCGCCTTTTCCTTTTCGCCCATCAACCGCGTAACTTCCGGCGGGGGCCCGATGAACTTGATATTCGACGCGCGGCAGACTTCGGCGAAGTTGGCATTCTCGCTCAGCAATCCATAGCCGGGATGGATCGCGTCCACGTCCGCAATCTCGGCCGCCGAGATCACCGCGGGCACGTTCAAATAGCTCTCCGCGAGGCGCGGAGGGCCGATGCAGATAGCCTCATCGGCAAAGCGGACATGCAATGCGTTGCGATCTGCTTCGCTATAAACGGCGACTGTGCGAATGCCAAGCTCCCGGCACGCGTTGAGCACGCGCAGCGCTATTTCGCCGCGATTGGCTACCAATACCTTACGAAACATTCAAGACCCTTAAGAGCGTGTTAGCGGGGTTAGCGGTGCTGGCGGAGTTAGCAGGGTTAGCGTTTCGCGGCGTCATTCAAACTGGAGAAGGAGAAAGCTGCTCAAGGTCAAAACTGTGAGACTTGCCTTGGCACGGCTAACGCCGCAAACACAGCGAACTCCGCTAACGCCGCTCTCTTTCTAGCCAACCCGAATTGCAAACAGGGGCTGCCCGAACTCGATGGGCTGGCCGTTGGAAACCAGGCACTTGACAACTTCTCCAGCGGCATCGGATTCGATCTCGTTCATCAGCTTCATCGCTTCAACGATGCAAATCACCTGGCCTTTTTCCACACGCGATCCGGGGCTTACAAACGCTGCAGCGCCCGGTGCCGGCGAGCCATAGAACGTGCCAACGATGGGAGACTTGACGATGTGCAGGCCGGCATCGGAATCGGAAGCAGGTGAAGTCGCCGCAGGAGCCGTGGGAGCGGCCGCAGCAGCCGGCGCAGCCATTGCCTGTGAACCGGCAAAAAGACGGCTCAGATCGGTCATGCTCGATGGGGACGGCTCGGGTTGGTTGAATTTGAGCCTGATCTTCACATCGCCGCGATCCAGATCGAACTCGGCAACTTGATAGGCCTTCAGAAATTCAATCAGCTCTTTCAGATCCTGAATATCCTGTGGTTTCATTCGTTCCTTGGGTCCCCCACGCAAGCGGGACGGGTTCAATTTAGAGTTCGATCAGAGCCTTGGGCGCCAACGTCAGCACCTGCCCTCCGGTTCGGGTTACTGCCACCATATCTTCAATGCGAATGCCAAACTGACCTTGCAAGTAAACTCCCGGCTCGATCGTCACAACCATGCCCGCAAGCAGTCTGGCTGTCTGTCCGGCTCCCAGTCGCGGCGCTTCGTGAATCTCCAGGCCGACACCGTGGCCGGTGGAGTGGGTAAACGCTTCGGCCAATCCTGCATTGCGCAAGACGCCGCGAGCAGCCTCATCGACTTCTCCGCAACTGACCCCTGCGCTCACCGCGGCGATAGCCGTTTCCTGAGCCTCAAGAACCGATGCATAGGTCTCCCGCTCTTTGGCTTTCGGAGATCCGACGAACACCGTGCGGGTCATATCCGAGCAGTAACCATTGAGGATAACACCGAAATCCATGGTCAGGAAGCCTCTGCGGGGCAAGGGAGCGGCGGTCGCGCGTCCATGCGGAAGGGCCGATCGCGCCCCCGCTGCAACGATCGTTTCGAACGACATCCCTTCGGCGCCCAAGCGTCGCGCCTGGTGCTCCAACTCGGCAGCAATTTCAAACTCCGGCACGCCGGGCTGAATAAACTTGAGAATATGGTCAAAAAGCTGGCAGCCCAACGCGGCCGCCTCGCTCATGATCTTGAGCTCGTCCTCGTCCTTCACCAGCCGCAGCGGCTCCACCAGGGGGCCTGCCAGTTCGGCGAGGAACTTGCGCCGCAGTGCCGACGGCAACTCCGCTTTGAGCCGCGCCAGTTGAGCAACGGTGGTGTGTACCGGATCGAAGCCCGCATTCGAGATTCCTGCCTGGGCCGCCAGCCACTGCACAGCGGCCACCGTAGGCGAACTGGCCACGATCTCCACCTGCGCTACAGAAACTTCCTGCGCGGCCTGCGCGATGTAGCGGCCATCCGTAAACAGCCGTGCCGCCCGTCGAGTCACCGCCAATGCCGCGCTGGAGCCGGTAAACCCCGAAAGGTAGCGCAAATCAGGAAGATGGGTCACCAGCAGGCCCGGAAGCCCGGCTTTGGTCATGCGGCGGCGTACTAGCCCAAGTCGACGAGAGTGGTCCACTTGATGAGGATAAATCACCCGTGCGGCGAGCACACTGCGACACTCAAAAACCTCCGCTAAAACGTGGTCATGCTCACCCTCAGCAACACGTTTTCATCCGATTTAAGGTTCAACCCGTAATCGGTCTGGTCACCATTCCAGATGCGAATCATCTTCCATTTCCCCTCTGCGTCGTAGCTGCCCTCTTCCACCTTCAGCCATAGGCGTTTCTTGCCCTCCACAAAGGTGGGTTTGAAGTCCACACGGGCGTGATGGCCCGCAATGAGGAACTCATCCGGTCCAAGTTGCTCGATCACCACGCCGCCGTCCGCGGGCGAGTTGCCTTTGGGCTGCATCCAGTCGCCAAACGAAGGCATCCCGTAAGAGATCTGCGCAGTCCAGCGGTCGAAGGTCAAAGTCTGGCGATGCTCCTGCGGATCTTCGCTTGCGCCCTGGACTTTGCCTTCCAGATTCCCCTTGGCCAGACGGCGGGCAATCGGCGCAAGCAATGCATACTGCCGGGCAAAGGGCTTCAGCGCTTCCGACTCCATCGCCTCGGGACCTTCGGTCTGGTTACTGTAGCGGCTCAGGTCCAGCCCGAAAGGCGCAAAACCGATCGCTCCGTGACCAATGGCCGTAAACACATAATGCGCATAGATCGCGGAATTTCCCGTCTCCGGGATCAGCAGCGGATTGTCGCCGCGCTTATAAAGGTCGATGGCCTTGAGGTACTTCGCATATTCCGGCATGTAAATGTCCGGGGCCACCACGCTGATGGAGGGCGCAGCAATCTTCCACAACCCGATCTCATTGTCGGTCGGGGCCCCAGACTCATAGCTGGGCGGCTTGCCGGGATTGAAGGGGTCGCGCAGAGCTGCATTCACATAGAGCGGCAGCGCATACGCGGCCTTGCCCGCAGCAGCAACCTGTTCGATATAGGTCGCGATACACCACGCCTGAAAGACCTCATCCGCGTCATCGCCAAACACCTGCCGCCAGCTTCCTGGTTGTTTGCCGAGGCCCACGGCCAGCTTCTCCGGAACCGCGCCCGCAAATGCCTTCTCCGCATCGGCAGAGTAATCGCGAACCCCGCCCCACACTCCGGCTTCATTCTCCACCTGCACCATCAGGACCGTGCGCTGCGCATCCGTATCCTTCAAGTGCTGCATGAGGGTTTTTAAAGCGTTCTTGTCAGCCTCCAGCCGCGCCGGGGAAAAAGTCGAAGGCGAGTCGATTGTCTTTCCGTCCTTGTTCACCACGAACGGATACTTCGCCTGATCGAGTTTGATCCACTCCGGGGTGTAATGGGAGCTGCCGTTCTTCCAAGTCCCAAACCACAGCAGCACCAGCCGCACGTGGTGTTCGCGTGCCTGCTTCAGGATCAGATCCACAACGCTGAAATCGTACTTGCCTGGCGCGACTTCGAACTGCTCCCAGTAGATGGGCAGCTCAACCGTGTTCGCGTGCAGTTGCTCCGCCGCCGGCCACACCTTGCCCAGATAATCGGGCCACGCACTGGAATTGTTGGCCTGAACTCCCAACATCAGGTAGGGTGCCCCGTCGACCATCAAGGCCGCTCTGCCATCCTTCTGCAGAATGTACGGGACGGAAGCGGCGGGAGCATGCTTGGCCGCAAAGGCAGCCTGGGCCGAGCCAGGCATTGATCCTGCAAACGTTTCCATTCCTGCCAACATCAAGAAAGCGCAGATCGCCGCGCTCCTCTCAAACCACGACTTCTTCATCCCATCTCCCTATCAGAAAACCGCTATCGCGATAGAAAAGCAATGCAGCCAGTATAACGTCCCACGCCGCGAACAGAAGTCAGACCACCGCATTACACTAGAGCATAGGGAGCTTCATATCTTTCATGGATAAATATGTCATCCGCGGCGGTAATCCGCTGGTAGGAACCATTCGTATTTCAGGAGCCAAGAACTCTGCCCTGCCCTGCATGGCCGCAGCCATCCTCACCGAAGAGGAAGTCACGCTTGAGAACATCCCCCAGGTCAAAGACATTGAAACCGAGCGCCGACTTCTTGCTTCGATGGGAGCGCAAGTCGAGCTTGGATACGGCCGCGCCCAGCATCGCACCACCATCTGCTGCAAGACTCTCTCTGAGCCAGAAGCAAAATACGAGATTGTGAAAACCATGCGGGCCAGCTCCCTGGTGCTCGGACCCTTGGTAGCGCGCGTGGGCTTAGCCCGTGTCGCCATGCCCGGCGGATGCGCCATCGGTGGCCGGCCCATCGACCTGCACATTAAGGGTCTGGAAAAGATGGGCGCAAAGATCATTCAGGAGCATGGCTACCTGGAAGCCCGCGCCGAGCGCTTGCGCGGTGCACATTTGGTCTTCGAAAAGATCACGGTTACCGGTACCGAAGACCTTCTCATGGCGGCCGTGCTGGCCGAGGGCGAGACCCTCATGGAGAACTGTGCCCGTGAGCCGGAAGTTCTCGATCTCGCCGCCCTGCTCACGGCTATGGGCGCAAAGATTGAAGGAGCAGGCACTTCGACCATTCGCGTCAACGGCGTCAGCCGACTCCACGGAGCCCGCTACCGGATCAATCCGGACCGTATCGAGGCGGGAACATTCCTGATTGCTGGCGCAATCACACGCGGGGACCTGATCGTCGCCAACTGCAACCCGGCTCACCTCAGCGCAGTCATCGCAAAACTGGAGGAAAGCGCCGTTCGCGTGGATATTCTCGGCCCCGACACCATCCGTGTCCGGGCTGAAGGACGACTGAACGCAACCGACTTTGCAACAGAAGAATATCCAGGTTTTCCCACCGACATGCAGGCGCAATACATGGCCTTGGCCACCCAGGCCGACGGCGTAAGCATCGTCAAGGAGAACATATTCGAGAATCGCTTCATGCACGTGCAGGAACTGGTGCGCATGGGCGCGAACATCAAAGTCGATGGGCGTACCGCAACCGTGCGCGGGGCTTCCAAACTGTCGGCGGCCGCCGTCATGTGCTCAGACCTGCGCGCCTCGGCGTCCCTCGTACTCGCCGCCCTTGTGGCGGACGGTGAGACCATTCTCGATCGCGTTTATCACATGGACCGAGGCTACGAGAGAATCGAAGAAAAACTGCGCGGAGTCGGCGCACAGATCCGCCGCTTGGGGAATGTCTTTCCAAGCAGAGACGATGAGGGCGCATCGGAATAGCTCGGCGTTTCAACTATTCTTGGACGGATGAACCGCCAACCTGTCAACTCGCCATCCCCGCGCCAGCGGGGGCGAACATGCGAATAACCTGCGGCTTGTTTCTCGCGCGCAAGAACAAGATCGGTCAATCCAGGCTCAGTTCCAGGTGCCACTGCAGCCCACGTTCCACTGTCTTGCGCAGAACCCGCTCATACTCGCGAAGCTCCAGAAAAACCGCTGCGGTCTCCGAACCGAGGCTGGAAGGCTTATAGTCCAGATGGCTCAGCAGAATCTGGACGGTCAACAGCCCATCCAGCGGGTCAAACCACTGGACTCGCGGTTGAGAATCCCGGCTATCGTCCTGGTTTCGGCCATTCTCCACAAGCGTTGCCATGGATTCCTCATCCACGCATAAGAATGAATGCAATGGACTCACGTTCAGAGAGATAGCAAGCCGTTCCAGAACACCTTCGTTCCTGGCCAGAGCGTGGCCATTCACGAAGATGTCGAACCCAGGATCTTCCCCTTCGACGACGATATATAGACTGGCTGGCATCGATTTGAGTCTAGAGGAGCCTGCGCCCAATCCAGCCAAAAAAATCTTGACCGGCATCTGATCAATAACGGGTACAACTTTCAGGCCATGATTAGATAATCAATGTTACTTTTGTATACTCAACAGTTTTCGTTTTTTCGCAAAAGTTTGGCGTCTTTCACAGGCGAATAGCCGATGCTAGTACCAAGGCATCCGTGTAAGAGGTGGGTTGATTGAATTGGAGCGGGCTTCCGGATCTAATGGCGATTGCACTGCTGGCTTGCGCCTTTGCGTCGGTTGCGCGCGGCAGTCAGATTCATGTCTCCGGAACGTGGCTGCGCGGATGGCTGATGATCGTTCTCCACTTTGCCGCTGCCCTCTTTGCCTTTACTGCGGGCTTCACCGGAATCGTTGTTTCGATCCTGATTGCAGCGTCTCTCACCTGGGCTGGGCACCTCTTCATGTTTGCCGCTGTTCCCTTCCGTCGTGAGAAATCGGCAATCTGGATGTTCGGCATTTTTCTGGCCGTCAATACCGTCTATATTGGGGTTCTTCAATGGGGGCCTTCCGCTGCCTGGGCACTGAAGCCGGTTGCGGCCTTGTTTGCCCTCGGACCGTTGTCGGTTGCGTTGCTGACTATTCGCGGGTTTTCACATCCACTGCGCTGGACTACGGTCGTATTGCATATCCTGCTGGCAATCTATCTGCTTGCGGTTCAGAAACGACCTGCGGATGGTACCGAGCTGGCCCTGAATGGCCTACTGTGCGCCGTCTATCTGGGTTGCTCGATCAATTTTCTGTTTGCATACCGCCGCGCGACCGCTGGCGCTTTTGTCACCATCGCGGGTTTCTTCACCTGGTCCATGGTCTTCGTTGCAGGCCCCATGATGGCTGCTTTTGTCCCGCAGGCACATGTGGAAAGCGAAGTCTGGAATCTCCCAAAATATGTCGTTGCCGTCGGCATGATTCTTCTTCTGCTCGAGAATCAAATCGAACACAACAAACATTTGGCGTTGCATGATGTGTTGACCGGTCTGCCGAACCGGCGATTGTTTCAGGACAGGCTCTCCAGTGCAATCGAACGGGCGCGCCGCACCGGCTCGCAGGCGGCATTGCTGGTGATCGATCTGGACCGCTTCAAGCAGGTCAACGACACGCTCGGTCATCACGTCGGCGATTTATTGCTCCAACATGTAGGATCAGCATTTGCAGGTCGGGTTCGTCGCTCAGACACTGTCTCTCGTACCGGCGGCGACGAGTTCTCCGTCATTCTCGAAGAGCCGATCGACCAGGAAGACGCGACAAAGGTCGGCCAGTCGCTGCTGCAATTGCTCAAAGAACCGATTCAACTGGAGAGCCACCTGGTTTGGGTCGGGGCCAGTGTGGGGATTTCCATCTTCCCGACCGACGCCACCGAAATCGACGACCTCTGCATCGCAGCAGACAAGCGGATGTATGAGGCCAAATACAGCTCCCGGAGTCAGGACGAATTGGATGCAACCGCCAGCGGTCCACCCATTTCGAGAATTCAAGCCGGATCCGTTGGCAAACTGGGAATCAACTTGTAGCCCCCCATCGCTGCGGTTCCTTCAAGCATTCGTACCCAAAGAAAACAAGGCCCGAACCGTGTGGTTCGGGCCTTGTTTCTCTGTTGCAGGGGCGTTTAGCTTTGACCACCAGCGCCCGGTCCACGACCACCACCGGGACCTCCAGGACCACCTGGACGGCGGCGACGGCGGCGACGGTTGCTGTTCGCTGCGGCTGGGCGTCCTGCTCCGGGAGTCGCGCCTGGAACAGTCTGAACCGGAGCGCCATCCACACGATTGAAGTTCGGCTCGTTCTCTTCATCGAACTCTTCGCCGTCTTCATCTTCGAAATCGTCGCCGCCTTCGATCAGAATGGTGCTCTGATTCGATTTCGGCTGACGCTCGTCGAATTCATTTCCGGTCTTGCCCGGCGCAACATACGTCTCCACAACATCTTCTGTCGCTTCCGACTCTGCCGGTGCCGACTGCTGGAGCTTGGCTTTCTGCTCCTTGATCAGCGCCTTGCGGCTGAGCTTGATCCGATTGCCTTCGATGGCCAGAACCTTGACCATGACCTGATCGCCTTCGCGCAGCTCGTCCTTCACTTCCTTGACGCGGTGTTCTGCAATCTCGGAGATGTGAAGCAGTCCGTCGGTGCCAGGGAAAAGCTCGACAAAAGCGCCGAACTCAGCCAGGCGAACCACTTTGCCCAGGTAGATCTTGCCAATCTCGGGCACGGCAGTGATGTTGCCGATCAGCTCAAGCGCCTTCTTCAGGCCCTCTGCATCGCAGGAAGCCACATTGACGCGGCCAGTGTCGTCGACATCGATCTTGGCGCCGGTCTGCTCGATGATGCCGCGGATCGTTGCGCCACCCTTGCCGATCAGATCGCGAATCTTGTCGGTCGGGATCATGACGGTCTCGATACGGGGCGCATAAGCGGAGCGCTCGGTGCGAGGTCCGTCGAGGACTGCATCCATTTTGTCGAGAAGGAAGATGCGTCCCTGACGCGCCTGCTCCATGGCCTGCTGCAAGATCTCACGCGTCAAGCCACCGATCTTGATGTCCATCTGCAAAGCGGTGATGCCCTTGCGGGTACCGGCCACCTTGAAGTCCATGTCGCCGTAGTGATCTTCCGCACCGGCTATGTCGGTCAGGATGGCGTAATCGTCGCCTTCCTTGACCAAGCCCATGGCAACGCCCGCGACCGCGCCCTTGAGCGCGATGCCGGCATCGAAGAGAGCCAGGCTGGCGCCGCAGACCGAAGCCATCGACGAGGAGCCGTTGGACTCCAGAATGTCGCTGACGATGCGGATGCTATAAGGCGATTCTTCGGCCGAAGGCAGAACTGCGGAAATGGCACGCTCGGCAAGTGCGCCGTGGCCAATCTCACGCCTTCCGGTGCCGCCCATGCGGCCCGTCTCGCCTACGCAGAAGGGCGGGAAGTTGTAGTGAAGCATGAAGTTTTTGCGCTGCTCGCCTTCATACGACTCAAGCCGCTGACCGTCATCGGTGGTACCCAATGTGCAGGTAACCAGGGCCTGCGTCTCACCGCGCGTGAACAGGGCCGATCCGTGGGTACGGGGCAGAACGCTGTTCTCGATGGTGATGGCGCGGATCTCGTCAAACTGACGACGATCGGGACGGATGCGGTCCTTGGTGACCTGAGCGCGGAAGATCCGTTCCCGAAGATGTTCGTAATAGGTAGCGAACTTCTTCTTGACGCCTGGATCGTCGGCAGGCAGATCGGCCACCAGCTCGTCCTTGATCTGCTTGATCAGGGAATAGCTCTCGGTCTTGGCATGAGTCTTGGTGTCCAGGGCATCCTTGAGGCGATCGCCAACCTTGGCGTAGAGCGCGTCGTAGTAAGCCTGATCAAACTCGGGGGCCGTAAAGGTCCGCTTGGTCTTGCCGGCAACGGCAACCAGTTCATCGATGGCGAAGACGATCTTCTTGATCTCGGTATGCGCGAACTCGATAGCCGCCAGAATGACCTCTTCGGTCTCTTCCTTGGCGCCCGACTCGATCATCACGATGCCGTCTTTGTGGCCGACAACCATTATGTTCACGGTGGTGGCAGCGCGCTCGGAGTAAGTGGGGTTGGCGACGAACTCGCCATCCACACGGCCCACGCGAACGGCGCCCACGGTGGCGCTGAAAGGAATGTCGGAGAGCGCCAGGGCGCATGCAGCGGCGTTGATAGCCACTACATCGGGATCATTTTCCTTGTCAGCTGAGAAAACCAAGGCAATCACCTGGGTCTCGTTGCGAAAGCCGTCGGGGAACAACGGACGGATCGGGCGATCGATCTGGCGGCAAGTGAGAACTTCCTTCTCACTGGGCCGGCCTTCGCGCTTAATAAATCCACCCGGGATGCGGCCACCTGCATAGGTGTATTCGCGATAGTCGACCGTGAGCGGGAAAAAGTCGATGCCTTCCCTTGGGTCGGGGGATGCGACGGCAGTGGCCAGAACAACGGTTTCACCGGTGCTGACAAGTGCTGCGCCAGAGGCTTGCTTGGCCATGCGGCCGGTCTCAAAAACCAACCGCTTGCCACCAGCAAGCTCGACGGCTACTTCATGCTTAGACATAGAGTCCTCGTTTCGTTTTGTGCTCTTGGGAAACTTGTGCGGGAATTGCGCCGAAGAAGAGGTCAACACTGGCAATGGGAAGAGTCCCATGCCCGGCATTTTGCAGGTCGCGTACAGAATTGTGAAGCGTACGCGCGGGAGAGAGTTCTCCCAGCCTGCAGGTCCGAGGGTGTTGCCGGCTTGCGCAGAGACGATAGCTCTGCGCAAGTCCTGGCAACGGATACAGTTCGCCAAGGACACCATGGCCCCATGATCTGGGTGAAACAGGGGCCGTGACCAACGTCCGGTGTGGGCGCTTCCGGTTCAAAGGTGGCTTTCTGACTACTTGCGGATTCCGAGTTTGCCGATCACATCGCGGTAGCGGTCGGTATCGTGCGACTTCAGATAATCCAGCAGGCGGCGACGCTTGCTGACCAACTGCAAGAGACCACGACGTGAAGCGTGATCCTTCTTGTGGGTCTTGAAGTGCTCGGTCAGTTCAGCGATACGCGCACTCAGAATTGCGATCTGGACCTCGGGAGATCCGGTGTCTGAATCGTGGGTGCGGAAGGTCTCAATCAGTGTGGTTTTCTTGGCAGTCGCCAGCACGGCGGTGTGACTCCTCTTGTTTTCTCAGGTCCACTCTTAAGTGTCTAAAGTGAGATTACCATGAATTGCCCCACCAACGCGACATCCGCACCCCGCGTGCACCACACTGCAAACCAAAGCTTGTCGACACACTTTGAGGCAATTGAGTCAATTGCGCCCTACGGACCTGATGTGGATTATTTCCCCGCCCCCCATTTCAATCGCGGAATACAAAAACCAACGCTCCACTCAACCGTCTACAGTAATAACCATGTACAGATACGACCCGGAAAGACCTGCACTCATTTACTCCATAGTGGCGGCTGCTGTTTGCCTTTTGCTGGCTTCGGCCTGTCCGGTCTTTGCCCAGAACACCGTTCCACAATCAGTTGCGACACCCGCTCAAGCTTCGGCCGACCTTCCTGAAGCCCTGCAGCCAAAACCCGCCCTGCAATCCGCGCAGGCACCTATTCCCTGGCTGTGGGGCCGCATGAGGACCTCCGGCAAACCCCTGACCACCGAGCAAAAATTCAGGTTTTACGCCATTCAAACTTTTGGTCCTCCGGCGGTCTTTTCCCCAGCCTTTGGAGCCGCTATCCGCATGGCCAATCCACCCAGCGACTATCCGAAGGACTGGAAAGACGGAGCCGGAGCCTTCGGCCGTCTCTACGGCAGCACGCTGGCCACTCAGACCAGCAAGCATACCGCCGAATTCCTCGCCGAAGCAGCCTTCCACTACGACGCCCGCTATGCCCCGTCCAAAAGCGATGAGAAGTTGGCCCGCGCCGCTCACGCTGTGGGCTTTGTTTTTGTGGAAAAAACCGATTCTGGCAGGACAGCTTTTGCCTTGCCCCATTTTGCCGGCGCTGCTGCCGGAGGTTCCGTTGGAATGGCCGATCTTCCTCCCGGCTACAACACCCTTGCCAAAGCCGGCCAGCGCACCGGTTCGGAGTTGGGTCAGATCGCCATTCGAAACCTTGCCCAGGAGTTCGCTCCAGAATTGGCCCCCATCGCCCGCTTCATTCGCCTGCCCAGGATAATTCCCGTCTGGTGGGCGCCCATCCATCCTGCCCAGCGGCCTCAAACAGCAGGTAAATAACCGCTACTGCGGCGCCTCGGACCAGTAGTTGGCCCGCGCCACAATCCGCGCTCCATAATCGACAGCAGTGCGCACCCGGATGGAATGCAGCCCCGGCGTGGAGTCCGTGGGGCTGAAGGTCAACAGATAGCGGTTGCGCGTGTGCTTGGCCGCCTTGAGAACGTCATTCTCGAACCCCTTGTCCAAGGTAAAAGTCGTGTACTCGCCGCCGCTCATCTGCGCCACTTCCTTGGCCACATTCTTCTTGAATGCCTGCACCAGCATGAACAGGGTCATGATCGGATTCATCACCCGATTGTCGCCATTGTCCTTGATGTCGTGCAGCAACTCCGCTCGCGCCGGGGAAAAGCAGACGCTCAAAACCAGCACATCGGAACCGCCAATCTTCTGAATCAGTTGTGCCGGCTTCGTGTGCTTGCTTCCATGGTCTCGCGCCTCGCTGATCAGCAGCAAGACCCGCCGATACTCTTTGGGCTGCGATTCCAGCAGATCAACCGCATAGCTGACAGAGTCGAGAATCGCGTCCCCGCCGTCGCCCGGTTGCAGGTGTTTGAGGGCCTCGCTCATCTCCTCGCCGGAATGCGTATAGTCCCGAATCAAATGCGGTTTCGAGTCGAATCCAAGAAGTGCCGCCTGGCTGCGTCCGTCAAAGAGGAACATATCGAGCAAGGGACCGAGCTTGGCAAGCTTGTCGAATTCAAGGGCGCCTACACCACCCTCTTCCACCGCGACAACCAGGGAAACCGGGGCCGTATCCATTTCTTCCTGCACCCGGATCTTCTGCTGCACGCCGTTGTCTTCCAGAATGAAATCTTCCGGCTTCAAGCCGTAGACCACTCCCCCATCCCGCTTTTCCACGAGTGTGGGCACCAGCACCTCGTTCGCATTCACGCGCAGGGTGGGTGCCTCGGAGTGCACGGAAGGAATCGACGCTGGAGGTTCGATCGGCGGCAATTGCTGTGCTGCGCCAACGACCGAAGTGCTGAAGAATATTAAACTTGCAGCGATAAACCTAAAGAGTCTCATGCAAATAGACCACCACCGGGGCCTGTCCCTTAAGCCCTGTTGGAGGCTCGCCGGTGAACTTCCCTGTCCAATTCGTCTACCCAGACCAAAAAGCCCAATAATTCCCACCGAGAAGTCCAAAGAAAGCTCAATACATCTTTCGTAGTTAGACTTTCAGCCGGCTTGCCGGAGTACGTTTCAACGCGCCAACGCAGAAACTCGCTCCGCCAGGGAGCCAATCGATGGCCTCTCGTCGAGTTCCAGATAAACCGAAGGGCTGCAAACACAGTATCTTCCCCTGCACCCAATATAAATGGATTGCACCGCCATCCGCTCAGCGCAGGAACAAGAGGACTCTCATTGCGATGTGCGCCGAACACAGACCGAACAAGAGAAATCTCCAACGTAATTTCGAGTGGGCACTCGAAGCAGCCGTAATGTGGGCTTGGTTATCCTTGCAATTTGCTGAACAGGCTGTTTGAGGTCGACCCCAACTGTGCAATCACGTCTTCCAGTGCCGTCTGCTGCGTCTCACTGAGTGAAAGGCTTGTGGAGACTTGCGAAAAGTCCGCTTGCATCAGGTTGCTCTGCGCAGAAGTCAACTCGGTGCCAACATTGGTGACCGCATCGGCAGCCGCAGTCACCTGATTGATGGAGTTATCGATGGTGACGCGCTGTTGGGAAACATAGTTCAGCGCGGTATTCAGCGCTGCGGTATCCGCTACCGCCTGAGTCGTATTCACCGTTCCGCTGGAATAATCGGCCACTAGAGCATTCAAAGCACCAAATACACTTTTGGTTCCAGATCCCATAAACACCTGACTACCGGGAACATTCAGTTGTATCTTCTGCCCGTTAGGCGCGTCCAGATAGTTGACGCCCTGATCACCGGCATACGTTGTCTGGGATGGATTTGAATTCGAAGTCGAAAACGGAACGGTCGAGTTTTGCGTGCCTGCAAAGATGTACTGCCCCTGATAACTGGTATTGGCCAATGACATCACTTCGCCGAGAATACCGGAAATCTGGTTTCCAATCGACTGGACATCGCTCGCATTCATGGTGCCGTTATTCGCACTGGTCGCCAGCGAGATCGCCTGCGTCAGTTGAGTCACGACACTCCCCAGAGCCGAATCGGCGACATTCAATTGGCCTGTTACCAAATTCGAACTCTGCGTAAACGAATCATCCTGCTGTATCTGGTTGAGCAGAACCACATTCTGCCCGGCGGACACAGGGTTGTCGCTCAAGGAATTCACGCTGACACCGCTCGACAGTTCGCTCGTCAGATTCTGTAGAGACAGTTGCGTCTGATCCAGCGCGCCTGACAAATTCGATACGTAATAGGGATCTACTCGCATTGCTTTCCTTCCACGAAAAAACAGTCGTCGTCCGTCTTTCGAACCTCGCTCTAAAGCACTCCGGTGATGCTCATCCGATTACGTGACAGTCGTCGTTTCCCCGAGGTTAATCGTCGAAGCCATGAGCGAGTTGATCATCGTAAACACCTGGCTTGCGGCCTGATAGCTGCGCTCCATGGTGGTCATATCAGAAGCCTCGTCGTCGAGGTTGACACCTGAGAGGGAGTCGCTCTGCGTCTGCAACTGGGTCACCGAAGCGGTTTGCGCAGTGTTCTCTGTTTGTGCCTCGGTAATGGTCGAACCTAGCGCGGAGACAAAACTCGAATAGAAATTGGTGGGGGTTTCGCTGGTTCCAGTGGTCGGGTTCGTCACGATTTGCGATGATCCCAGGTTGGCAAGCGCGACTGCGTTCGAGTTGTCGCCCGTGCCAGCCCCGAACGCCGCTGTTGCAATCATGTCCGGATCGGTCATCACCACGGCCATGTTGAGGGCACTCCCCGCGACCTTGTTGGCAGCGGGCTCCGCAAAGATGTCGTGACTGTTCGTGTCCGTTGAAACGCCATTGGTCACCACCGTCCCCGAGTTTCCATTGAGATCGGTCCCGGCATTGTTCAGGGAGTTGACTTGCGTCGAAACACTGTACGCGAGTTGATCGAGAGAGTTCATCACATTCGGTATATCCACGTCGCGCGCCGTGAGATACCCGCCCAACTCACCGCCTCCGCTGGTCAGTCCAGAAGTGACATCCTCTGTCCCAACATAGAAATGGGTCACACCGCTGACCGAACCGCTGGTCATCTGATAACTGGTGGATCCTGAGACCAGTTCCGCGCCCGAAGTCGTGGTGATCGATAGTCCGTTGTTTTCCGTTGTGATCTGGTTGATGCCGACCAGGTTGGAAAGCTGACTCAAATCCGCTTGCCGTTGATCCTCTAGTGTCCCCGCATCGCCATTCGGCGACGTCGTCGTAATTTGTTGATTTAGCTGGGCGATCGAGGCGGTCAGCGAATTCACCTGCGAGGTAACGCCCGACGCCTCCTGATCCAGATTCGCGCGCTGCGCATTCAGGCTGGAGGCGGCATTCGAGATATCTCCCGCTAAGCTGGTCGCGGTGCTCAGTACATTCTGTCGCAGTGAGTTATCGGTGGGAGTGGCTTCGAGCTTCGAAAAAGAATTGAAAAAGCTGGTTATATCGGCGCCGATATCTCCGGCCCCCGAACTGGACGAACCGGAATCGGGCGTAAACAGAGCCTGCACCGTGTTCAGAGAAGCGACCCGTGTCCCCGAGGCGGAAGCCAGCTGCTGCTGTTGATCGATACGTTCCGACAAGACTCGATCCCGCACTGAAGTCGGGCCAGCTTGCGAGGCCCCCTGGCCGTAAGAGACACCATTGATGGTAAGCGGGTCGTTCTCCTGAAAGGTGGCGTTCTCGCGGGTGTATCCAACTGTATTCGCATTGGCGACGTTATTCGCAATGATATTCAGCGCAGATTGATCAGCATCCAACGCTCCCGAAATGGTGCTGAAAGCATTGCTAATTGTTCCCATGAGCGCTCTCCGACGGCATCCAGCCGTGCAGTTGTTCCTCGCGATACTCCAATTGCCCCAGTTGTAAATCGCGCAGCCGGTTCAACACGGTCAGATTGGCGCGCGATGCTTCCAGCACGCGTGCGAATACCGCCATCTCCTTCTTTGCTTCCTGCGCCTGAGCTTTCAGGCGCGCCCGCTCAAACGCATCGGCCCGCCCGGAAGAGGCTGCGAAATCACGATTCAGAGCCTTACAGCTCAATGCCAGTTCTTCCAGCCGGTTCGCGTCTAGAAGGGCCAGAGCGCGCGACGCTTCCACCACCATTTCCTTCAAAGAGGGATAGACCCGATGCTCCACAGTCTCCTGCATTTACCGCAATCCTTTCCCAACCTGCGCGCTGCACACGTCCTGGGCCCCTGCAATCCTTCGGGGACAAAGCACACTGCGTTTTCCGAATGAGTCCTTGGACAGCTCTTACTGCGCGCTGCCCAGCATGGAATCCACCATCCTCGATGCCAGTGCCGAGGTCGATATGCTGTAGCTCCCCGCCGCAAGAGCCGCCTGAATCTGCGCAACCTTGTCTATGCGCACGCCGGAGTCCGCGGATCCCATGGAAACCGCGCTTGCCGCGTTACTAAAGGTCGCCTGATCGTTCCCTAAGCCGCTTCCGCCGATCGCCGAGTTACTTTTGGGCTGCGTCGGTGCCGGAGCGGGCTGTGAAACCCCTAGAATCGACTTCAGACCCTCAAATCCACTGCGAATATCCATATCATTTGCTCCTCAAGGCACCCACTGGCACCCTTGAACTCAATGTATTCCTTTGGATGCCAACCGCACAACGTTACTAGAAAGGTTACCTGTCACGGCGTTGCTCTTCGCGTGGTTACCTGTCTGGTTACCGGACAGATGCTGAATGATTTGATGAGCGATTCCTAATCCGCCATGATCACTCATCGCCCGTCCAAGGGCCTCCTGCGCGTATTCCGCCAGCGCACCGTTCGAGCCGGAGTCGGAGTCGTCTTCCTCTCCCGTAATCGAAGTGCCTGAATTCAGCGGCTTCAGTAACTCCTTCATCATCTGCGCCTCAAACTCATGTGCCGCCTTCACCAGACGCGGCTGTGGCGTGCCAGCGTCGGCCTTCGGCTCGGTTAATCCGCCGGTTACGGCTGCCAAGGTCGGTATCATAGCACCTCCAAATCTGCCTCGAGCGCGCCAGCTTCCTTCATGGCCTGCAGGATCGAAATCACATCCCGCGCTCCCGCTCCGGTACGTTGCAATTCCTGGACCAAATCCTCAACGGTGGCCCCTTCCTTCAAATCGATCCGGTTGACCGGCTTGTCCTGGGCTTGCACCGTCGTCTGCTGCACCACTTCGGTCGTTCCTGTACTCAGCGCGTTGGGCTGTGACACCTTGGTTTCTGTCGTAACGTTGACCGACAGTCCCCCATGCAAAATGGAGACCGGCTGCAGGCGCACCTTTCCTCCGATCACCACCGTGCCTGTCCGTTCGTTCACCACCACCCGGGCGCGCGGATAGACCTCTATCTGGACCTCTTCGACCTTATCCAGAAGTGCGGCGACATCTTCGTTGGGAGTGGTCAAGATCTCTACCCGGCGGCTGTCGATTGCGTGTGCCCGATCGGCGCCAAGCGCCAGGTTCATGGATGCAGCCATCCGCTCGGCGGTATGAAAGTCAGCGTCGTTCAAAAGCACATCGACGGTATGCATCTGTTTCAGGTCAAATGGCACCTGGCGCTCCACCAGCGCCCCACCGGGAATCCGCGCCGTGGTTGGGTGATTCATTGATTTGCTGTTGCCTCCGCTGCCGGCCATGTAGCCGCCCAGAACCAATGGCCCCTGTGCCTGTGCGTAGATCTTTCCATCCGGCCCGTAGAGGGGCGTCATCAGAAGGATCCCGCCGTCCAGCGACTTCGCATCGCCTGCGGACGATACCGTGATATCGATCTTGAATCCGGAGCGCGAAAAAGGAGGCAGGGTGGCAACCACGAAGACGCCGGCCATGTTTTTGACCTGCATGTTGGCGGCGCTGTTGGCTCCCGTCTGAGGAACCGTGACGCCCATCCGCTCCAGGGCCGAAATCAGGGTCTGCGCAGGAAACACCGTTTGCGAGCTGTCGCCGGTCCCGTGCAAACCAACCACCAGCCCATAGCCCACCAACTGGTTGTCGCGAATCCCCTCGATCGAAGCGACATCCTTGACCCGGGCCAATTGGATATTCGGCTCCGCCAGCGCCAGTGTCGATGCCAGCATGAGCGCTGCGGCGAGCGCAGTCCCGCTCGCTCTACGTGGCAGCTTCGAGTTTTGTTTCATCTCACGCATCTTCCCATCCACACCGGAGTTCCGCATCCGACCTCCCCTGCTCCTCTGTCGGTTTATTCCTTCCGCTCAAACCTGTTCCCAAGTCAGCTCATCTTCCAATTCTTTAGAAGACCAGCAAGTGCTCCAGGAATCGCACCACCGGATTCTGCCGGTACGTGGAGTCGTTCACAATGCCCTTGCCCGTCACTTCCAGCTCCAGGTCGGTCATAGCCGTCGAGGCAACCTCATTCTGTGCGCTCACATCTTCCGGCCGCACCAGGCCGCGCAGCTTGATCAGCTGCGTCTGTTGCGAGAAGGTCAGCTGACGGGTCGCCTGCACCACCAGCATTCCGTTCGGCAGCACATCCACCACCTCCGCCCCGAAGGTCGTCGACAAACTCGAATTCGTGGTGCTCTGTCCCTGCGCGGTCAGGCCGCTCGCCGCCGTCGCTCCCAGCAGGTTCTGCAGATTGTTGGAGGCTTTCAGCTTGCCAAACAGCCCGGTCAGACCCGAACTCATATTCGACGCTCGTGAATTCTTCACTTGGCCGTCGGTCGACGCCGCCAGACTCTCATTGACTACGATCGAAACCACGTCATGCAACCGTACCGCCTTGGCGTCCGTGCCAAAACGCACCAGCGTTCCCTCGGGACTCCATATCGAACCCGGCGACAGAACCTCGGCAGCCTGCTGTGCGCGAACCCTCTCGACATAGTTTTTGAGCGCAGTCTCCGGTGGAGTTGTTTTGGGCGCGCTCGCGGGCTTGTCCCTCTTGCTACCCCACGCCGCCGAAGAAACCAGAAGCACTGTGCATGCCAAAACTATCGCTGCTCGATACCTCATGGATGAATCTCCCTTCCCGAGGCAAAGGAAGCGCGCCCAGGTCCATCGGCGACAACCCTTACCACCCTGCCGCCGATCTCCAGGCGTGCATTCAATACCGAACCAGTCATGGCGGGCCCAAGAGCGATCGCCGTAAGCTGCACGTCCGCAACTGCGGAATGCTCCTCCACCAGCAAGTGGTCACCGGCCCGAATCTGCGGTTGAGGGGTCGCCTGCGGAGCCTGTCCCACCTTGGCCGATGGTCCGATCGTTGGTAGAGAGCTCCGGCCGTCGGAGACCGGCCCGGACGCTGTCATACCCGTTGGCGATTCCGTGCTCAGTACCAGTCTTCCTGGTCCTCCCGGGTGTTCCGGGTCCTTCATCAACAGCCACCGATGTCCGGTTTGCGGGTCGTCAATCGTGCGCACAGCAGATGCCTCGGAGGCA
This sequence comes from uncultured Occallatibacter sp., assembly GCA_964595345.1. Taxonomy (GTDB): domain Bacteria; phylum Acidobacteriota; class Terriglobia; order Terriglobales; family Acidobacteriaceae; genus Telmatobacter. The sequence goes on along the minus strand of CAZQPY010000073.1, from coordinate 2,671 downwards.
GTTTGCGTGGCGCTCACAACGAACACGGTGTGCACTTCGGTCTTCAACTCCGGGTCCAGCCCGGCACCCTTGCCCGGCAAGGCCGACTGGGCCGTGGCGATGCCGGGCCCGGAAGCAAGACCCAAGACGAACAACCACCCTGCCAGCACGCTGCCGATTTGTCTCTCTTTTGTCATTCCCATCCGGTCCCTCTCGCCGCCCCGTCCACGCAAGCCAGACTCAGTGCGTCATGTTGTTGACCTGGGAGTACATATCGTCGGCCGCCTTGATCACCTTGGAGTTCGACTCATAGGCGCGCTGCGCAAGAACCATCTGGACGAACTCGGTCACTACATCCACGTTGGAGTTTTCCAAGTACCCCTGCTGCAACGTTCCCAGTCCTTCAGTACCGCCGGGATTGCCCAGAACCGGGTCACCGGAACTCAGGGTGGACTTGAGCAGATTTCCCCCCATGCTCTCCAGCCCCCCGGGGTTGGGAAAGGTCGCCAGCTGCAACTGGCCCAGCTGCGATGGATTCTGCTGGCCGGAAAGAGTCGCATTCACCACTCCGTACTGGGTGATGGTGACGGCGGTGGCGTTGGCTGGCACGGTAATGGTGGGAATCACCGGGTCGCCATCCACGGTCGTGATCGTGCCCTGATTGTTCATCTGGAACTGGCCGGCGCGGGTGTATGCAATCGTCCCATCCGGGCGCTGCACCTGGAAGAACCCGGTCCCTTCGATCGCTACATCCAGGGGATTTGAAGTCTGATTCAGCGAACCCTGTGTCATGATGACTTCCGTAGCCGCCGATTTGGTGCCCAGGCCGATCTGCAACCCGGCAGAAACCGTGGATTGGCTCTGGGCAGCTCCCGGCGTCACCATGTTCTGGTACACCATGTCTTGAAACTCCAGCCGCAACTGCCGGAATCCGGTGGTGGATGAGTTCGCCAGGTTGTTGGCGATCGTGTCCAAGTTCAACTGCTGCGCGCTCATACCGCTGGCTGCCGTATACAAAGCTCGAATCATTTTGACTCCTCAACTGAAACTTCTCTCACGCCCTCGCATGAGAATGACTAGGTGCTGCCCGCCGCTCTACTAAACTCTGGGTAAATCCTCGCTGGCAGTTTTGTTGAATTCGGTATGAAAGACAGTCAGCGCCTTTTGCATCATCTCCGCGCTCCGCTGCATGACGATCAGATTCAGGGTCCCTTGAATCACATCTTCGTTGGCCGCCTCGATGGCTCCCTGGTGCACGGCTGCGCTCTTCGTGAGAGTCGGCGGAATGCCCTGCGGTGCGATGTACCGGTCGGCGCCTTCCGGAGTCAGTTGCGCCGCGGCCGGGAACGTATACACGCCCACCGTCGCCACAGCGCCTCCTGCCACCGAAAGCACTCCGTCGGCGCCGATCGAGACTTGCCCGGGTGGAACCTGAATCTTCTGGCCCGCGGCGGAAAGCACTGGATCTCCCGATTCTGTTACCAGTTGCCCCTGCTGGGTCCGGTGGAAACTCCCGTCCCGCGTATAACGGAGCCCGTTGGCCGTCTGGATCTGAAAGAAGCCCTGGCCTTCGATGGCCAGGTCCAGCGGATTGCCGGTCTGCGAAATCGCTCCCTGGCCCATGTTCAACCGGTCGCCACCGAGAACCCCGTAATTGTTGACTGTGCGCCCCAACTGCGAGTTGGCGCTGTCCGGTCCCAGAAGAGCGGAGCGAAAGTACTCCCGCTCGGCACGATAGCCAGGGGTCTGGGTGTTAGCAAGATTGGCGGCAGCCGTATCCAGCGCCTGTGTGCGCGCGACCAGTCCGGTCAATGCCGCATAATATCCGCTATCCATCGAACACACCTCCCGAAACACAGGAGGTGTAGCAGTTCAAGGACCGGAAGTTGTCAAGAGGGATTAGAGCAAGATTAGAATTGCGCGGATTTGAGACACTCTCAAGGCCTTCTCAGGCGGGATCCAAGCCAACTTCGACAGGTGTGGATCCGAATGCCGAAACCCACACCGCCAAATGCCTCATGAGAAAGAACAAAGAATACAGGATCTCCCCCACTCAGATGGCTTGAGATCCTCCGGGTCCCTTCAGCAGAGGGCCACAGCCCGGACTGCTTCGGGCCCAGAGCCGTTCCCCGCATCGCGGGAGACCAGCCTATGCCAGGCAGAAATAGCCATCTATGATCGGCCATTGCGTGCGCGGCATGCACCCGACCGCGCAGGCATCGTTCCTACTGCATTCCATCGCAGATAATGGTCACTTCAAAAGTAGCCTTCTCGAACCGGTACGTATGGGACACCTTGAACTCCGGCGCCTGGACGTGCAGGTTGTAATCCCGGCCGGTAATCACAGCTGGGACCGAGAGACCGCAATTGGCAGCCAAATCCGGAACTTTGCCTTTCCACGCACCGGCCAGCATGTTGCAGATCTCGCCGATTCCGTCCTTGACGATATCGTCGATCTCCTCAAACTCCATGCCGGTCATATGTGCGGCAATGTTCATGGCCGCCGTGCTGCCGGTCTTGAAGACGCAGGCCCCGCTCAGCACTCCGCCAAAACCCACCACGGCGGTCACTGACTCCGGCTCAACATCCGCAGGGCCCTCAATCTGGTGGCATTCTACCCCCAGCATCAGTTGAAAAACTTCCTGTACACTCGCATCCAGGTTCTTCGGATCAGAGACCAGATGCACGGATT
>CAZQPY010000072.1:0-25914 GCA_964595345.1 uncultured Occallatibacter sp. | reverse complement strand
TCGTGGCTGACGCTTCTTGCCTTCCCGATGGAGTTTTCCGCAGCCTGTAGAGGCCGCTGCTCCCTCCGTAAGTTCCTATCTTCAACTGTAGTACTAGATCCCTTCGCCCATGGAGACGAGGCCGGTGATGCGGTCGAGTTCTTCGCGGTAGGCGTTGCGCTCTGCGGTCTCGGCAGCGAAGGGCTCGGCAGTCTGCGCGCGGCGGCCCAACTGACCCTCAAGGATCTCGACGCGGGTGGAGAGGGCGATCAGCGCGTCGGAGAGCGGGTCCTTGATGTCGTGCGGGTCGGTGACGAGGATGCGCTCGCCATTGCGATAGACGATGTGAGCGGGCACGCCGACGACGGTGGAGTTGGGCGGGACATCGGCGAGGACAACCGAGCCCGCGCCGACACGGGAGTTCTCGCCGACGGTGATGTTGCCGAGGATGTTGGCATTGTTGCCGATGAAGACGCCGGAGCAGATGGTGGGGTGGCGCTTGCCATGCCCTTTGCCGGTGCCGCCAAGAGTGACGCCCTGGTAAATGGTGACGTCAGGGCCGACGATGGCGGTTTCGCCGATGACGACTCCGGTGGCGTGGTCGATGAAGAGACGCCGGCCGAGCAGCGCGCCGGGATGGATGTCGACACCGGTCAAGAAGCGGCCCACCTGGGAAAGCATTCTAGCCGGAAGGCGCAGATGGGAGCGCCAGAGTTTGTGGCTGAGACGGTGGATCCAGACGGCCCACAAACCGGGATAACAGAGGAAAACCTCGAGACGCGAGCGAGCGGCGGGATCGCGGTCGAGGACGGAGTCGATATCTTCACGAATGCGGGCAAGCATGGGCATGTGTGTGGTCGTTCCCGGCTTGAAGGCCGCCGGATTACGCGACCCGCGAGAAGCCTTTTGGGATTTGAGGGACGACGCCTTCACGGATATGCAGGCTGAAGACGCAGACCCAATTTGGTGCTCTGCGGGCTTGAACTCGTCTCATCAATCCCCGTGGACCGAGGAAAACCTCCCTCAGGGGCTAAAGCCCTGCCGGTTTTATCAAGGATCTAGCGGCACGGCTAAACAGGCTGCGGAAAAAGACCCGAATTCGAGTGAATTGCTGGAATGAGCCTAGCAGGGGCTAAAGCCCGTGACTCATTCTATTGGCTTTATCGGCACGACTAAAGTCATGCCCTGTTACAAAGCCTGGCCAAATAGAGTTTTTCCGCAGCCTGTAAAGCCGTGCCCTTTCAAAGCTTTTGCCCGGCAGGACGCAAAGACGGTTGATGAGCCAACTTCCTTTCCTACAAGGTTACTTCTTCGGTGGCCTGAGCGAGGGCCTTCTGGCGCAAACCGTCGAAGAGCGCGCTGGTGAGATAGCGCTCGCCGAAGTCGGGCAGCACGACGACGATTACTTTGCCGGCGTTTTCAGGGCGGGCGGCAACCTGGAGTGCGGCATGTGCGGCGGCTCCCGAGGAGATGCCGACGAAGATGCCTTCTTCCAGAGGCAGGCGGCGCGCGGTGGCGATGGCGTCATCGTTGGATACCTGGATGATCTCGTCGATCAGGCCGGTATCGAGGACGCTGGGCACAAAGCCCGCACCGATACCCTGAATCTTGTGCGGTCCGGGCTTGCCGCCGCTGAGAACCGGGCTATCGGTAGGCTCGACGGCAATGGCCTTGAAGCTGGGCTTCTTGGGCTTGATGTATTTCGATACTCCGGTGATGGTGCCGCCGGTGCCGATGCCGGAGATGAGGATATCGACTTTGCCGTCGGTGTCGTTCCAGATTTCGGGGCCGGTAGTGGCAAGGTGAACGGCGGGGTTGGCCGGGTTGTCGAATTGCTGAAGGATGTAACCATTGGGTGTGTTGGCCTTGATCTCTTCGGCCTTGGCGATGGCGCCCTTCATGCCTTTGGGGCCGGGTGTAAGGACGATTTCCGCGCCGAAAGCGAGGAGCAGGACGCGGCGCTCAAGGCTCATGGTCTCCGGCAGGGTGAGGATGAGCTTGTAACCTTTGACGGCGGCCACGAAGGCCAGCGCGATGCCGGTGTTGCCGCTGGTGGGCTCGATGAGGACGGTTTCGCCCGGCTTGATCTTGCCTTCCTTTTCGGCGGCCTCGATCATGGCCAGGCCAATGCGGTCTTTGACACTGGAAACGGGGTTCTGGCTCTCCAGCTTGACCAAGATAGTGGCTCCCAAGCCTTGGGCGATGCGGTTGAGCCGCACAAGCGGGGTGCGGCCAATGAGTTCGGTAACGTTTGCGGCAATCTGCGCCATGATGGTCTCCTCTCCGGGTCAGGTTCCCGGGGCTTTCGTTTTTCGGTTTTGGGGGATGAAAACTGAGCTGAACGGCGGGAACAAAACGAGCAAGCGCACGTCAGCGTCGGAGCAGGCACCAGAGCGGTGTTAGCGACATCGACGCATGCACACAGGGTAGACCCAGCGGCCCCCCTCTGACAAGTGGCAAGACGGAAAAAATCAACAGAATCTGCGGGGTGCGGGCAGTCCGGCCGAGAAGCGAAGGCGCAGCGAAGAAAAAAAACGGCCCGGGCGCGCGCAGCCGGAACACGGGTCCGGCGAGCGGCTCGATGAGCGCCACGGGACCACTGTGAAACGCGACGTGAATTGGGAAGGTACCACACAGCAATTACATGTTCTTGAAGGGCAAATACTCAAACAAATGGTGTTCCCGCCGAAGCAAAGAGAGGGAGGTCCGGTGCCCCAAAAGGCGTAGTGTCCGAATTTACAAGAATGGTATTCTCCAAAAAGCCCCCGCTCTGCGGCGGGATGCACCGAGGAAGGGTTTGATTAATGGCGCAGGATGATAAACGCAGGAATGAAGTGGGAAATGTGGCGTGGACGCATTTGCGGCTGCCTCCCTTTCCCCAGGTGGCGGTACGCGTCCTGCAGTTGGCCAACCGGGACAACGTGCAACTGCACGAACTGAGCGACCTGATCTCGTCCGACCCCGCGTTTGCCAGCGAAGTACTGACAATTGCCAATTCGCTGCTGTATGCACCCCGCTTTCCTTCGAACAGCATCCTGCAAGCGATTGCGGTGCTGGGGGTGAACAATCTGCAGGGGCTTTGCCTTACCGTAGGGGCGCGCGCGTATTTGGGGAAGGTGCTCAGTTTCCCTGCGATGCGCACGATCTGGCGGCACAATCTGGCCACGGCGATCATTGCCGAACAGCTGGCGGCAGCAGGGTTCATCGACAAGGACACGGCTTTCACCTGCGGGGTGCTGCACGACATTGGGCGGCTGGGGATTGCCGCCGTTCGTCCCAAGGAGTACGCGACGCTGCTGGAAACCCACATCGGAACACCGGCAAGCGCTTTGTGGGCAGAGCAGGAGGTTTTTGGCGCCGATCACTGCGCGATTGGCAAGCAGCTGATTGCAGACTGGAAACTGCCCAACGACTTTGAGGCGATCGCCGCAGACCACCATCTGGCGCGCCAGAAAGACAGCGCGTGGGGAATGGCCGAACTGATCAACGTGAGTTGCCGGATGGCGGACGCGGTGGGTTATGCAGCCTTTGCCGGCTGCCAGGTGACGCCTTATCTGGAACTGCGCGACGAACTGCCTCCCCGGGAGCGCAGGTTGTTCTATGCGGAGGTAGAGGCGCTGGCCGACGAAGTGGCCAGGAAGATTGAAGCGGTGGAATCGGTTTAAGAAGCCGCAAGAAGTTGTTTCGACCACCATCGGGCGCTCAGACGAGCGCTCGTTTTTTTTGATCGGGGTGAAGGAGCGGGGTTAAGAAAGCTCTGATCAAGTACGAGGTTCCACAATTCACGTGCCCTTTGTGGTCCTTCGAAAGGTGGCTCTTTCTTAAGGAAAAAGCCACCTTAGAGCTGCGGTTCCGGGGTACAGAAATTGTGGAACCGCCGTAGCCTTGTGGACACATTTCCTCAGAGGCTAAAGCCCACGACTCATTCTATTGGTCTTATCGGCACGACTGAAGTCGTGCCCTGACGCTTCGTGCCTTCCATATAGAGTTTTTCCGCAGCCTGCAAAGCCCACGTTGCTTCTTTGGTCCTTGTGGCACGGCTAAAGACGTGCCCTTTCAATCCCTGGCATATCCAAAAACCCTGGCTTAATCAGAGGTTCCTTAGATTTCCACGCTCACGGTAGGTAGCATACCTCGGGAATTGTTGGTTTGGGTCCGCGCTGCATCGGCATTTGTGCATTTCCCTTCGGTTATCCACAACCCCCGCGAGCGGCATCTTTGGGCTCGGGAATCAAACTAGATATAGAAAACTAGATCAATGTACCAAACTCGATACGGGTTATCCACGTTTTTTTTTGTTGCAACGATAGTTCTTGTCTGCTTATCCACCTACACTCTTGGCATAATCGCAGCTAGAGCGGTTACCTTGCAGCTGTTCCGACTCCCGCGATCAGACAGAAGAGCGCCCGATCGGGAAACCGGATCAGATGCCTTGCCAGGCCACCCACAGGAGTATCGACGAGTGACCAGCTATAGCCGACAGGAAGTGCTGCGCATCCTGCAGATCAGCTCCCGCCAGTTGCAGGGCTGGGAGCGCGCCGAACTGATTCCTCAAAAGCAAACCTACACATTCCAGGACCTGGGACAGCTGCGGACGCTTCGCATTCTGCGCGAGGAGTTGGTGCCCGCGGCGTCGATCCGTCACTCGGTGATGGCGATGAAGGCTGTGGCAGGCATGGCGAATCCGCTGGTGGAAGCCTGCCTGGTGCGCACCGGGACGCGGCTGGCCTTCCGGCACCACGGCGCGATCGTGGATCCGATTCGGCGGCAACTGCTTTTCGATTTCGACCGCTTCGATCCGGCGCGCGCGGTGGCAGAGCCTATGCGGCGTCCGGGATTCGATACGCAGCGAGGCGTGCAGGATCTATTTCTGCAGGCGGTGCAGGCGGAGGAAGCGGGCGAGAAACAGCGGGCCATCGGGCTGTATGAGGAGATCATCGGGATCGACGGGAGCTACGCGCCGGCCTTCATCAACCTGGGCACGCTGCACTTTCACCTGCACGAGTTCGAACGGGCCGAGGAGTTGTACCGGCATGCCACCGAGGCCGATCCCACGTATGTGTTGGCGTTCTTCGACCTGGGCAACGTGCTGGACGAGCTGGACCGGCCTGACGAATCGATTGCCGCCTACACCAGAGCCGTGGCGCTTTCTCCCAAGTACGCGGACGTGCACTACAACCTGGCCCTGGCCTACGAGCGCAAAGGACAGCGCCGGGCCGCGCTGCGGCACTGGGAAGCGTATATCCGGCTGGACGGTCAAGGACCGTGGGCGGATCACGCGCGCGGGCAGATCCACAAGCTGCTGAACATGGAGACGCTGTCGATTGCGTGGCGCAGGGACGGATTTGTTCCGCGGCGCAAGGGCAGCGCCAAGCTGCGGCTGGTGAGAAGGTAATCGTGGGATAGGGTAGATTTGTGCTTACCCTGGTCCCCAAAAGCGAGGGACCAGGGGCACCCTCCTCGTGCTTTGAATAGAGCCCCGAGACTGGGGCCACCTGCCCGCGCATCCCGCTTGTCGGTCTTCTGCTTGCGCAGGTTCGAAGCGTGGATCGCAACCGGATTGCCCAGCAGCATCGTATGGCCCATCTCGCCGAGCAAACGCCGGAACCAGCCATAACTTCCCGTCGCCTCCAGACCGACCTGCAACTGCCGCCCGGCCAGAGAGCGATAGAACTGGGCGGCTTGTTCCGGGTGGTTCAAGCGCCGCTCCCCGTACTCTCCGGATTCCTTGTCGAGGTACGCAATTTGCTGGAACCTCGGATGAAAATCACATCCTATAATCAGCATCTCGGCTCCTTTCCTCCCGAGCGTCTTGGTCGTTTTAGCAGCAACCAGTCTACTCGGATGGCGAGGAGCCGACGTTGTCATGCAATCATCCTTCCGCGTACTCCGCGGAAGGGTGGGTGAGCGCGAAACTCCACGGCGCCGTCCTCGCACCCTGGGGATCGATTCTGAGTGGGCAAACCACCGAAAGGAAAATCCGACACTGGCTAACTGGCAATTGTGCCAACCCACCCTTCGCAAAAGGCGCGAAGGATGGGGCACCCGTTTTCTTAGGTGAATCAAGAGTTGGCAGCGCACCTTGGTGGAGTTCCGAGAGTGTCCACCGGCAACTCGGACATCACAAAGAACAACCGCAGGTCCTTCGCTACGCTCCCTATGAACAAAAAATAGGGTTATATAGAATCAGCAAGTTGGCCGCGGCTTCGCCGCGATAGCAAGTTGGCGAGTTGGCGGCCTTTGCGGGTTGCGCCCATTGTTCATTTCAGCTGTAACTCGACGCGGCGAGTCGGCTGCTCAGGATGACAGCCGTGTAGGACTAATAGTGGCTGCTATGGCTGCTTTTACAGTTTTTGCGTGCGCTGGACGGCGCGGACGCCGTGGACGCGGCGGAGGCCGAGGACCATCTTGTTGAGATGGCGGACATCCTGGGCCTCGACAACGAACTCGATCTGCGCCTCGCCGTCGTCGTCCTGCTTGATGTCGACGCCGCGGATGTTGGTGTTGTCGTCGCTGATGACGGCGGTCAGCTCACGCAGCATTCCGGCGCGGTCGTCGCAGGAGACGGTGATCTTGACCGGGTAGCGCAGCGACTTTCCGCCGTCCTTCTCAGGGGTGCGCGCCCATTCGACGGCGATGCGGCGGTCGCTCTCGTAAAGGAGGTTCTGCACATTGGAGCAGTTGCGGGCGTGGACGGCGACGCCCTTGCCGCGGGTGACGTAGCCGATGATCTCTTCGCCGCGGATGGGGTTGCAACATCGCGCCCGGTAGACGAGCAGATCGCTTTGTCCCTCGACCTGCAAGGCGTCGGAGCCGGTAAGGTGCAGTTTGCGCACCGCGTCGGACATGGCGCTCTCGACGCTGGTGACCGGCTTGGGCTCGGGCTCCGGCTCTCCGTGGGTGGAGTAGCCGGGAGAGAGCTTGTTGAGAATGCTGTGGACGGCGTGCTTGCCCTGACCGAGCATGGCATACAGGTCGGCGGCAGTGGCGGCGCCGAATTCGTTGGCAATGCGGCTGAGATCCTGGTCCACGATTTGGTTGAGCGGGAGCTTGAACTTGCGCGCCTCGCGCTCCAGCAGCTTGCGGCCGACGTCGACGGCGCGGCGACGCAGGTCTTCGTTGAGCCAGTGCTTGATCTTGTTGCGGGCACGCGGACTTTTGACGAAGGTGAGCCAGTCGCGGCTGGGCCGGTGGTCCTTCTGGGTGACGATTTCGACAATGTCGCCGGTGCGCAGCTTGGTGCGCAGCGGCACCATGCGCGAATTGACCTTGGCGCCCACACAGGTGTGGCCCACCTCGGTGTGAATGGTGTAGGCAAAGTCCACCGGGGTAGCATCGGCGGGGACAACCACGACCTTCCCTTTGGGCGTGAAGGTGTAGACCTCGTCGGGGTAGAGGTCCATTTTCAGGCTGGAGAGGAACTCGTTGGGGTCGGTCATCTCCTTCTGCCACTCGACGAGCTGGCGGATCCAGTTGAGCCGTTCCTCGTCGCGGGTGGTGACGATGCCGTCGCCGGCCTTGTATTTCCAGTGGGCGGCGATGCCTTCTTCGGCGATGCGGTGCATCTCCTCGGTGCGGATCTGGACTTCGAACTGGTGTCCGCTGGCGCCCATGACGGTGGTGTGCAGGGACTGGTAGCGGTTGGCGCGGGGCATGGCGATGAAGTCCTTGATGCGCCCCGGAACCGGCTTCCACTGGGTATGGATGAGCCCGAAGACGGCGTAGCAGGCCGCTACGTCCTGGGTGATGACGCGAATGGCCAGCAGGTCGTAAACCTGGTCGAAGGAGACATTAGAGCGCTGGATCTTTTGGAAGATGGAGTACAGGCGCTTGATGCGCCACTCGACGCGCGCCTCGATGCCGTTCTCGCGCAGCTGTTCGAGCAAGGTGTCTTCGACGGTGTGCATGAACTGCTCGCCTTCGGAGCGGCGCTGTTCGACGGCGGCGGAGACCTGCTCCCAACTGACCGGATCGGTGTAACGGAAAGCGAGATCTTCAAGTTCGCCACGCACTTTTCCCATTCCGAGACGATGGGCCAGCGGTGCATAAATATCCAGCGTTTCGCGGGCGATGGCTTCCTGGCGCTCGGGCTGCAGATGCTCCAGGGTGCGCATGTTGTGCAGACGGTCGGCCAGCTTGATGAGCACCACGCGCACATCCGAGACCATGGCCAGAAGCATTTTGCGGACACTCTCGGCCTGGCGGTCTTCGCGATTGGCGAACTGGATCTTGTCGATCTTGGTGACGCCCTCGACGATGTGGGCGACCTGATCGCCGAACTCGGTGGCGATTTCTTCGCTGGTGGCGGGGGTGTCTTCAACCGAATCGTGGAGCAGGCCAGCGGCGATGCCGGTGGCGTCCATCTTCATTTCCGCCAGGACCTCGGCGACCTTGAGCGGATGGACGATGTAGGGCTCGCCGGAGGCGCGGATCTGACCCTCGTGATGACGGACGCAGAAATCCCAGGCGCGGCGGATGAGGGAAATGTCTTCGCTGGGGCGGTTGGCGTGGACTTGGACGAGAAGACCCTGGAAGCGATTGTCAATCGCCTGGCGCTCCTCAGCCTTCCTTTCGGCGTTTCGCCGGTCGGGCGAAGCCTGAAGGGCGGCGCGCAATGCAGCCGCGCCATCCTCCTCAGCAGCCTGAGGGGCTCTGGAATCGTCTTCCGGGATTACTTGCCGGACCGTCGCCATGCTTCATTATAGGCCGCATTGGTTTATTGCGGTTAACGCGCAAGAGTTTGCCGGGCAGGACGGCGCGAGTTGATTGCGCGGGCACGGCCCGCAGGAGCCATTCTCGGCTGACCGATTCGGTCGATCAACAAAAATGCTTCCTGCCCAGTTGGGCCGCAGAAACAACAGCGCGGCAAGGGCGGGGCACGCATTATTCTTTGCGAACGGACGAACAGTTATGTTGCGAAGTTATGGACCTCGCGAAGGCTGGATCATCGATTTACACGCCTACATATTTATAACGATTCAGTCAATAAATATTCAATATTATGCGCATAAACACTGACGATTACCTACTTATCGTATCTGTACGGCGTGGGGAGGACTTATGTGCCAGCCATCACATCGCAGATATCTTGGGGCGGGTGTAGAGTCTGCTGCGGAGTAGAGGAAACAAGGAGGAACTTAGCGATGAAACGCCTCTTACTTATTGGATTGGCTGTGGCACTTACTGCAACCATGGGTTATTCGGAGCAGAGCAAAAGCAAGATCGTGATTCCGGTCAGCAAGACCGCGGCCACCAGCGGCAGTCAGATGTATGGCAGCTACTGCGCGCCTTGCCACGGCGCGGACGGCAGAGGACACGGGGCGTTTGCTTCCGCGCTGCGAACCCAGCCGACGGACCTGACCGCCGTTGCAAAGACGAATCACGGAGTGTTTCCGGATGCTCATATTGTCTCCGTGCTGCAGTTCGGGAAGGAGCTTCCCGCCCACCGCGGAACAGAAATGCCCGCCTGGGGCCCAATTCTTGGTAAGATGAACCAGCCCCAGGACCGACTGCTCAGAATCTGCAATTTGAGCCGCTACCTGGAAACCATACAGGTTCGGTAGGGGCCGGCGGTTCAATCTGCTCCCGGCCAGGAGCTTCCAAGCCCCAGAGCCTGTGGACTTTGAAGGAGCAATATGGACCGCACCCGCACCAGACCAGCAACCGCCGGAAAGACGCCGCGACCGAAGCAGTTTGCGACTTCTCCTTATCGCTCCAAGAACAGCACTTCCCGGCCGCAGGGTGAACGCCCGGCTGAGCGCACGAGTCGGCCAGCTGGCGCCGGCGCAGGCGCGGTACGGCGCGAAAGCGGGCGGACAGACTCGTCAAGGCCAGGCACGGCGCGGCCAAACATCCGCGCAGACGAGGGCGTCCGGCAGAAGCCGGAGCGGCCTCAGGACGCACCTGCCGTGAGAGGACAGGCCCCGAAGAGGCCTGACGCGAAAAGAGCTGTCGCAAGAGACTCCGAAGGGAAAAAGCCCGCAGCGAATGCTTTGGCGGCGAAGACTCCCAGGCCGGTTCAGACCCGGGCCATGGATGCGCCGAAAGCCAAGGGTCCGGAGATTGGCGCGCGCATCACAAGGCGAGCCTCAGACCGGCTGAGGGGCGGTCATCTGTGGGTCTACGCCTCGGATATCGAATCCATTGGTTTGCCTGAGGGAGGCGAGGTTCCTAACCTTTTGCCGGTTGCCGACAACCGGGGAGTGCTGCTGGGAACCGCGCTCTACAGCCCTGAATCGCAGATTGCGCTGCGTATGATCGCCCGCGAGGCAGTAAGTGAGTCGCAATGGCTGGAGTTGTTGGCCAAACGGCTGCGCGCGGCGATTGATCAGCGCAAGCGGTTGCTGAATGCGGAGACCGACTCCGCGCGGCTGTGCTTCAGCGAGGCCGACGATCTGCCCGGAGTGGTGGTGGACAAATACGCGGGACTGGTGATTCTGCAGCTGCTGGCCAAGGGCCTGGACTCGAAGGCGGTGCGCGAGACCTGCGTGCGCGTGTTGCGCGAGGAATTGAATCCCATAGCGATTGTGGAACGGCCCGACCCCAAGACGCGCGAGTTGGAAGGGCTTTCAGCGCCCGCCAAAGAACCGCTGTTTGTCCGCGAGGGCTCGGCTTCAGGGGAGGTTGAGTTCCTGCTGAACGGCCTGAAGTTCCATTTCGATGCGAACTCCGGACAGAAGACCGGCGCGTTTCTCGACCAGCGCTCGAACTATGCCGCGGTGCGCGACTGGGCGGCGAAGCTCGGCGCAACGGGAAGGGCTCTGGACGTGTGCACCTACCAGGGCGGGTTCGCACTGCACCTGGCCGAGGTTTGCGGGCAGGTTACCGGCGTGGACGCGTCGCATTCGTCTCTGGAAGTGGCGGAGCGGAACCTGGAGACCAATCGAGGCAGGTTGAAAGCCACGGTGGACTGGATCGAGGCCGATGCCTTCCAACTGCTGCGGGACTGGAGCGACAAGGGCGAAAAGTTCGACGTGGTGGTGCTGGATCCGCCGGCCTTCGCCAAGACCCAGCGGGCGGTGGAAAGCGCACTGCGCGGCTATAAAGAGATGAACCTGCGGGCGCTGCGGATGCTGCGACCGGGCGGTCTGCTGGCGACCTTTTCCTGCTCGCACCATGTAAGTTGGGAGGATCTGGAAGCGGCGGTGGCTTCGGCGGCTCACGATGCGGGTCGGCGGGTGCGGTTGCTGGAACGGCGCGGCGCTTCGCTGGATCACCCGGTGGTGATGAATCTGCCGGAGACCGAGTATCTGAAGTGCCTGGTGCTGGAAGTGGAATAAGTAAAACGCGCCCAAGTTTGTGATCCGGCAATTAAAGTGCTGTTGCCTCCCGCCCATTCCGCAAAGGGCACGGAATGGATGGGGCACCCAATGATTAGTAATTCATTGCCGGATCTGTTATTTCGTGTCTCTGAAGTTCGCTAAATAACGAGGAAAAGCAACCGCAGGTCCTTCGACTGCGCTTGGCGCGATGAAACTGCGCCAATCTTCGCTCCCTATGAACAAAAAATAGGGTTATATAGAATCAGCAAGTTGGCCGCGGCTTCGCCGCGATAGCAAGTTGGCGAGTTGGCGGCCTTTGCGGGTTGCGCCCATTGTTCATTTCAGCCGTAACTCGACGCGGCGAGTCGGCTGCTCAGGATGACAGCGATTTTATGATGCGAACCTCTGAGACAGAACCCATTCCGAAAATGCTACGCAGGCTCAGGCGCGCATGGCCTGCTGGTTTTTGCGGGGCTGCGGAATGAGGCGCTTGAGCCACCCCAGCCCCGACGGGGTCCCCTCGGGTTCCCGATGAGCCGAAGCCGGGCCGAATTTCTTGGGTTGCTTCGCCGGCGCGGCCTCTTCTTCGGCATTGGCGGCGAATTGCGCCAGAACTTCCTTGACCTGCGCGCGTAGCGCCTCGGCTTCGAAGGTGCAGGAACGGAGATAGGCGGAAACCGTCAAACCCGCCTCGGCGGCGCGGCGATGCAACTGCGCACATTCTTCTTCGCTCATGCGAATGGTGATGCTGGACCTTTTGAGATTGCGCTCAAAGGGGGTAGCGGACTTTTGTGCGGAACGGGGCGGGGGCGGGACGGCCTTGACTTGAGTGCGAGCGTGGATCTGGTCCTGAATCAGTTCCTGAATCGGGTCCTGCTCCTCGTCGCGGAGTTCGTAGGGCTGGACGGGCTGGGCCGGCGGCGCGGAAACCGTGGTGGAACCGGACTTCGAGAAAGCCGCCTTGAGCCGCTTCGCGATCAGGTCATCGCCTGCATCGAGCGACGCTTCTTCCTCGCCTTTTGCGGAATAGCGTGAATGCGAACGCAGGGCACTTTCGTAGCTGAGGGTTGCGACATCCTCAGCCGGTTCGTCATCGCTCCAGGCAGGCACAGCTTTGGCGGCCGAACTGGGGGCCATCAGAGATGAAAGCAGGCTGGCGAAGCCGGCGAGGTTGGGCGAGGGCGGGGCTGAGCCAGATTGCTGCATGGATAGGAGCATATCTGCAGTCTTGGTGGAAACGTGAGAGTTTTCCCACCAGAAGTAGCGGACAGGTTCCAGAAATGGGAATAACCAGTCTGGTTCCGAAATCGGCAAGGCGGTTTGCACTGGAAGTGATTCATTTGAGCGGTTCCAGGAAAACCAGGCCCTTTTCGACCTTGTTTTTGTCGCCCCTCGCTGGCGCTCGCGTGGACCTGAGTGAAGTGGCTCGGAGGGAGGCGATTCCTGGAACCACTTTAATCCGCGACGGCGAGCATTTCGAATTCGGGGAGGACGCGACCGGGGAGGCGGAGCAGTTCTCCAATCGCATCGGCGCTCATGGGGCGGGCGAAGAGGTATCCCTGACCGTAGCGGCAGCCTAACTGACGGAGGAGGCGGTACTGCTGGTGGGTCTCGATGCCCTCGGCGACGACGTCCATGTTGAGGACGCGGGCCAGCTCGATAATGGTGCGAACGATCTGCATGGCCTGATCGCCGT
Source organism: uncultured Occallatibacter sp. (assembly GCA_964595345.1). Lineage (GTDB taxonomy): Bacteria > Acidobacteriota > Terriglobia > Terriglobales > Acidobacteriaceae > Telmatobacter. The sequence continues at coordinate 12,978 of CAZQPY010000072.1, read as the reverse complement.
CGGTCATCCGATCGACAAAGGAGCGGTCGATTTTGAGCACGTCGAAGGGGAAGGAATGGAGGTTGTTGAGGGAGCTATAGCCGGTGCCGAAGTCGTCCATCAGCAGGGATACGCCGAGGCCGCGCAGGCTGGCGAGAACGTCCTGGGCGGTACGCAGGTTGGGGATGAGGCTGGACTCGGTCATTTCCAGACCCAGCTGGTGGCTGGAGATGCCGGACTGGAGCATGAGGGCGCGCACGTGGTCGGCGAGGCCGTCGCGGGAGAACTGGCGGGCAGAGAGGTTGACACAAACACGGAGCGATCCGTTTCGGCAATCGGCCTGCGTCCAGCGCTTGATCTGGCTGCAGGCCTCGGAGAGCCCCCAGTCTCCGATGGGGAGAATGAGGCCGCATTCTTCGGCGAGGGGAATGAAGTCCATGGGAGGCAGGAGCCCGCGCACCGGATGCTCCCAGCGGATAAGAGCCTCGAGGCCGACGATGCGGCGAGTGGAGAGGTCAACTTCGGGCTGGTAATAGAGGACGAACTGGCGCTCGTCGAGCGCGCGGCGGAGGTCCTGGCAGCGGGGAAATGCGCCGATGGCGTCTTCCAGATGGCGCGCCCGGCGCGCGCCGGGCACGGAGAAGGTTTTCTTCATCCGGCGCAGTTCGAGGAGGTTGGAGACGATTTCGGCGAGGCCTTCGAGCTTGCGCACCTGGCTGCGGCTGAACTCCATTCCGCAACGGCGATGGACGACCACCAGCTCGCCCAGAATCCGGCCGCAGGAGTTGCGAACGGGGACACTGGCGAAGGAGGCCACCTCGGCCCTTTGAAAGAGAAGTATGCCCGCAAGTGAGCGGTCATCCTGGGGGATATCGGAGGAGCAGACTGGGCCGTCGGCGGCCAGGACGAGGTCGAAGAGGGAGTTTTGGCGGGGCATTTCCCGCAGCACATCGCCCCAGCTCGATTTGAACCAGACGCGGCTGCGATCGGCAAAGCCGAGCAGGACGACGTCGGCGCCGAAGCACTCGGCGGCCAACTCGGTGATGGCGTCGTAACAGCGCTCGCCTTCCGTGTCCATGATTCCGACCGAAGCCAGGGCCGCCAACCGGGCGTCCTCTTTTTGTCGACAGATCGGGGTCGTTTCCAAGGCAGCTTGCGGCATATGATCTCCAGCCAGTAGGATTCCGCCCTTCAATTTCGAGTCTTCGACGGCATTCGTACGCAGCCCATTACAGCGTTTGATACCACACCAGCAGAGAGTGCAGGACGCTTTCGATCGACCTCCGACGTCAACCGAGCGCATCCACTCCGATTTCCATAACGCTGAAACGTTTGCAATGCAGACCACATCGACGACTGACAACTGAAGGTCTGGCTGGGCCCGGCTCCCCGGTCTTCCCGCCTCCAAGAACTGAAGACTGGCCACCAGGAAGCATTTTTTCTCTGCTTCGTACTATTGTTATCGGTCGAGTGAAACGCTTACAAGAGATTACCGAGGAATGCGGACCAAGGGTACCAAGTGTCTAAAACTTTCACGTTACTTTCAAGTGTTTCATCGATCTGTCTCGGTCCAAAGAAAAGTCATCTGGTCGGCGTCGTCCTGGATCTGCTGGTCGACGCCGACGCCGGCGGAGTGGCCCCCGTTGAGGCTGTAGTGCAGCAGGATCGGGCGACCTGGAGTAGCGGCCGACTGCAGGAGGGCGGCCATTTTGCGGGCATGGAGCGGATCGACACGGGTGTCGGAGTCGCCGGTAAACAAGAGCACGGCGGGATAGCGGGTGTCTGCTTTGACGTTCTGGTAGGGGGAGTACTTGAGTAGAGAACGGAATTGCTTCTCGTTCTCGGCAGAGCCGTACTCGGTGGTCCACTGCGGGCCCTGGAGGAACTTCTGGTAGCGCAGCATGTCGAGCAGGGGGTAGCCGCAGACCACCGCGGCGAAGAGTTCGGGACGCTGGGTGATGGCAGCGCCCATCAGCAGCCCTCCGTTGGAACGGCCGGTAATGGCAAAGTGCCGGGGCGAAGTGTATTTGTTGGCGATAAGGTATTCGGCGGCGGCGAACCAGTCGTCGAAGACGTTCTGCTTGTGCTCGAACATGGCCTGGCGGTGCCAGGATTCGCCGAATTCACCTCCACCGCGCAGATTGGGCAGGGCGAACCATCCACCTTGCTGGAGCCACCAAGCGAAAGCGGGGTTCCAGACCGGGGTCATGCTGAGGTTGAAGCCTCCGTAGCCGGTCATCAGCAGCCGCTCGGACCCATCGCGCTTCAAGCCCTTCTTGCCGGCAATGAAGATGGGGACAGAAGTGCCGTCCTTGGATTTGAAGAAGGACTGGGAGAGGGAGTAGAGGCTGGAGTCGAAGGGGATCTTCGCCTGAGCAAAAACTTCGCGTTTGCCGGTGGCGGTGTCGAGTTCATAGATGACGGGCGGCACGATGAAGGACTCGAAGCTGTAGTAGCCGAGGCGGTCTGTGGTCCGGCCGGCAATCTGGGAGGCTGTTCCCAACCCATCGTCGGGAAGCTCGCCGAGGGGCTTACCGTCGAGCGCATAGATGGAGCTGACCGGCTGCACATTGTGGAGGTGCTGCGCATAGATTTTTTCTCCAACGATGGAGAAGCCCTGCAGAACATCGGCGCTTTCAGGGACGATGGTCTGCCAGTCGTCGGGCATGATTCCGGGGTCGGCACGCAGTATGCGACCGTTGAGAGCCTTGTAGTCGGTTTGGACATACCAGGCGGCTTTGGCCTTTGCGCCGGCAGCTGCATAGATGGCGGTGAAACGAGCATCGGTGCCCCAGACCAGGTCTTCGAAGGGCGCGCCTGGCTTGGTGAGGTCGCGGAAGACGATGTCCACGCGGCGCGCGGGAATGCCACGGCTGATGCGCACGACGAGATAGCGGCCGTCGTCGGTGACGGAGGCGGCGAAAAGGTCGATCGGGCCAAGCTCTTCGCCGTGAAATTCGCGGCCGAAAAGGAGCGTATCACGGGACGAGCGGGTGCCGAGGGTGTGCAGGTAGAGAAGGCTTCCCTGGCGGCTGGAGCGGGCGTAGTAGATTCCCTTGCCGTCGGGCGCGAACGACACGGAACGGTAGAGGCCTGCGGGCAGTTCGTCTTCAAGGGTCTTGCCGGTGGCGGTGTTGACGACTTGGATGGTGGCTTCGTCGGCTCCGCCCTCGCGAAGCTCGTAGGCCAGCAGAGCACCGTCGCGGGAGACGTCGGCGATGCGGACCGAGGTGTTGGGATCGCGACTGAGCTGGGCTGGATCGATGAGGCGGGCTTCATTGGGGACGGGCTGGGCGGCGGGGGCGGCGTTGGATTTTGCGGCCGTGGCGTGCGCATGGCCAATCTTGGCGGGACGGCGGATATAGATGGAGGCCTGCTGCTCGCCGGCAAGACGCCTGGTGAAGAAGAGGCTGCCGCCACGCTGGATGGGCACGGACCAACGCGAGACCCGTTCCAGCGCATCGAGGTCGTCGGCGACATCGGGACGGATGCGGGCCTGGGTCATGTAGCGGGCGGTATAGGCGTTCTGCGCATCGATGAAGGCGCGAGTGCGAGGGGATTTTGCGTCTTCGAGCCAGCGATAGCTGTCGGTGATCTTGATGCCGAAGTAGTCATCGACGACCGGCTCGACCTCGGCTTCAGGAGGCGAAGGAAGCTTGATGCCGCCGCGTCCGGGCACGACCTGGGCCTGTGCGCAAGGCGCGAAATCAGACCCGATTCCAGGCGCGGTGAAGAAGGCCAGGGCCAGAAGGAGAAGAGGGGTAACTTGCCTCATGGCGACAGCATACGCGAAGGGGAAAACATTTTGTGCGGTGGAGATGGGAATTGGATTGCGCCGGGATGCGTTTCATTCTGTGGGATAGGGACGCAACCCCGGTAGAATCAATTGAAGTGGCTGGTTCGACTTCAGGAAATCCGGCAAGGCGCAGGCAGTCGCGGTGGTCCCGCGCCTTGGGGATTTTGCGCCCTTCGCACAGCCATAGCGCCTATACCGCGTCGCTATTGCTGGCGGCGTCGTCGCTGCTTTCGAGCGCGATCGGGCTGGTACGGGCCAAGTATATTGCGGCGCATTTTGGCGCTGGTTTGCAGACCGACGCTTACAACGCGGCGTTCCGGCTTCCGGATTTGATGAACAACTTCCTGGTGGGCGGGGCGGTTTCGATCACCTTTGTCACTCTACTCAACCGCTATCGCGAGCGGGGCGAAGAAGCAGAAGGCGAGCGGCTGCTGTTCACCGTGCTGAACTTCATGACGCTGGTGCTGACCGGCGCGACGCTGATCCTGATGCTGCTGGCCGCGCCGTACATCCGGCTCACCGTTGCCCATTTCACAGCGGAGCAGGTGCAGTTATCGGCGAGCATGACCCGCATCCTGCTGCCGGGGCAGATCTTTCTGTTTGCCGGGAGCGTGCTGGGCGCGACGCTGCTGGTGCGCAAGCAGTTCCTGTACCAGGCGATGCAGCCGATCATTTATAACCTGTGCATCATTGGCGGCGGGGTGCTGCTGGCGTCGCGGCTGGGGGTTTCATCACTGGCCATCGGGGCTACAACCGGCTTTTTGATCGGGTCGCTGGCGTTGAACGTGCTTGGCGTCTTCCGCGCAGGGGTGAGTTACCGCCCGGTCATCGATCTCCGCCATCCCGGCGTCAAGGTTTGGCTGCATATGACGCTGCCGCTGATGCTGGGCTTCGGGCTGCCGTTTCTGGACCAGTATTTCGTCACTTATTACGCGTCGAGCAGCCCCGGCGCCATCACCCTGCTCACCAATGCCAAGCAGCTGTTCAACGCGCCGATGGGAATGCTGGCGCAGGCCGCGGGGGTGGCGTCGCTTCCCTTCTTTTCGCAGCTGTGGGCCCAGGGAAAGCGCTACGAGTTTGCGCTCGGGGTGGCCGACTCGGTGTCGCGGGTGGTGGCGCTTGGATTGCTGACCACTTCGCTGATGGTGACCCTGGCGCATCCCATTGCCGGGCTGATCTTCGGCGGCGGCAAATATACGCCGCGCGACGTGGACCAGACGGCGCTGTATCTTGCGCTGTACACCGTTTCGCTGTTCTGCTGGTCGGCGCAGGCGATCTATGCGCGCTCGTTTTATGCCGCAGGGATCACCTGGCTGCCCATGCTGGCCAGCATGGTGATCCTGGTGATTGCCTTCCCGCTGTACAAGCTCGGTTTCCACCAATATGGCGCGGCCGGGCTGGCGCTGGCCTCGGACGTGGGCATTGCCCTGCAGGCGGTGGTGCTGGGCCTGCTGTTGCACAAGCGGCGGATGGTTTCGCTGGCCAGCCTGGACTATGCGGAGATGGGCCGCTGCCTGCTGGCGGGTGTAGTGGGCGGAGCGGTTGTGTGGGCCGTCTTCACCAAGCTCTTCGGTCAGGTGGCATACCTGCTGGGAGAGCGCATTCTTCGCCAGGCGCGGCTGATCGATGTGGCGATTCTGCTGGCCGGCACGCTGCTGTGGCTGCTGGTGGCCCGGTGGGTGCTGGAGAGATGCGGCTCGGCGCTGCCCAAGGTGATGATGCGGCGATTGGGATTGGGATGATGGGCGACCGATCGCGACGGAGCGGGACCAGGGCAATCTTATTTGGATTGGGGGCTTTCGTTTTGAAAAGGGCACGGCCTCAGGCATGCAGATTGCTGGGCATAAAGACTCTGGCTCTCGCCGTCAAAGGAAGGTCTTCAGCTTCATCAACCATCCCTCAGGGGCTAAAGCCCAGACTTTTCTGGTCCCCTTTGCGGCACGGCTAAACAGGTGCGGAAAAAGGCCGGAGTTGGGGCACGATTCCCTCAAAACGCCCCTCGGGGCCTAAAGGCCACGTTCATTCTGCTGCACTTACGGCACGGCTGAAGCCGTGCCCTTTCAAGACTGAGGCTGAGACCGAGTTTTTCCGCAGCCTGTAAAGCCGTGCCCCTTCAAAACCGCTCCATATCGGGATTTCAAATCCAAATGCGATTGCCCTGCGGTCACGACCAAACGCGACTTATCGAGCGTGCGCGCTGTTCTATGCTTGTAGATATGCGGATTGCATGCATTTTTCTTCTGTTTTCAGGCATCGTGACAGCGAGCGGGCAAAGCCCGCAAGGGACGCCCGCAGCCAACACCGACGAGTTGGTGCGGGATGGAATCTCGGCGCAGCAGCGCGGCGATTTCAAGACCGCGATTGAAGACTACCGGAAGGCTCTGGAGGCTGATCCGGGACGAGTGGATGTGCGCGCCAACCTGGGCGCTTCGCTGGCCGACAGCGGGCAGTTCGACGCCGCGATTGCCGAAGACGAACGCGCGTTGACGGCTGCACCAAAGAATGCGGGACTGCGCAAGAATCTCGGCCTCGCCTACTACAAAAAAGGCGATATGGCGCATGCGCACGAGCAGTTCGAGCAGGTACACCAGGCGCGTCCCGGCGACGTTGCTACGGCCGTTCTGCAGGGATACACCGACATCAAGCTGAAAAAGGGAGCGGATGCCGCGGCGATGCTTGCGCCGCTGGAAGCGGGCCGCGAGAACGACTTCGATTTCGAGTACGTGCTGGGCTATGCGTACATCCTTTCAGGGAAGGAGACCGAAGGGCTGCCGCGCATGGAGAAGGTTGCGCAGGCCACGCGTTCGGCCGAGGCGTATGTGATTGCCGGAAATGTGCGCCTGCACCGGCGCGAATTTCACGAGGCCCGCAAAGATCTGGACGCGGCGATGGAGCTGACGCCGGACTTCCCGGGTTTGGCAACCATGGCAGGGCAGGCACGCGACGCGCTGGGAGACACCGAAGCGGCACAGCCGGCCTTTGAGGCAGCGCTCAAGCAGGACCCGAAGGACTTTGTGGCGAATCTCTACCTGGGCACAATGTTGGTGAAGAAGCGGGACTTTGATCGCGCGCGGCCGCTGTTGGAGATGGCGCTGCGTCTGCTGCCCTCCGCACCACTGGCTCGGCTGCAGATGGCCAAGCTGAATGGCATGACGGGCAGGCTTGCCGAGGCCGCGGCGACGCTGGAAGAACTGGAAAAGGCCGACCCGAACTGGCTGGATCCACACATCGAGCTTGCGCCGATCTACTACAAGCTTCATCGCCCGGAGGATGGGCAGCGAGAGCGGGAGATTGTGCAGAAGCTCGAAGCCAGCCAGCAGAAGGCGGGACCGCCGAAGCAGTAGAGAAGCGGCGAGACAGATTGAACTCCTGTTTATTCGGCCATAGGCGGAGATGATCTCTCCCCGCCCTGCCCGCAAACGTGCAAAAACGCAGATCCTTCGAATTCGCCGCGCTTCGCTCAACCGAACCGCAGGTCCTTCGGCTCCCTTCGCTATGCTCCGCCGAAAAGCAACCGCAGGTCCTTCGACTCCGCTTCGCTACGCTCCCTATGAACAAAAAATAGGGTTATATAGAATCAGCAAGTTGGCCGCGGCTTCGCCGCGATAGCAAGTTGGCGAGTTGGCGGCCTTTGCGGGTTGCGCCCATTGTTCATTTCAGCCGTAACTCGACGCGGCGAGTCGGCTGCTCAGGATGACAGAGCGTGGCGTAGAGCTTTCCCATATCCGAGAATCCGGATGCGGGACGCCTTGCGAATATGAATTGTCTTTGCTCTCCCACCCTTCCGCGATAAGACTGCGGAAGGATGGGGCACCCGCTTCATGGCGGGTCAGCGCGCTGCAGGAGGTGCGGACGCTGCGGGGACCGGCTCGGTGACTGGCACTATGCGGTCGGCGGCGAGGTTTTCGAGTGTCTGCACGATGCCGCTGGGCCACGTGATTTCGACTTTGGCGGCAACCGCATCGGGGCCGAGACCAAAGTGCACCGGACCAAGGGTCGAGGAGGCGTAGCAGACGCTGGAAGTCTGGTGGTTGTACTGGACGCCGGATTTGGTAGTCACCTTGATACGCGCGCCGATACCGTCGCGATTACTTTTGACGCCGCGCAGGGCGAAGTCAAGCCAGTGGTTGTGGTTGGGACTGCGGTTCATCCACAGTTCGGCGTCGCTGGCCAGTCCCGCGGCGACGAAATCGATCTTGCCGTCGCCATCGAAATCACCCATAGCGCAGCCGCGATGGCGCGCCACCGGGGCCTGATCAAATCCCGCTTCGGCGGTGTATGCGGCCCATTTTCCGCTGGGGCCGAGATTGCGAAAGATGGTGTTGGGTTCGGCGAAATGCGAGCCCGGCGGCCATACCGCGGTGACGTGTCCGCGCGTAACCAGCATATCTTTCCAGCCGTCGTTGTCGAAGTCGTAAAGCGCGACTCCAAAGCCGGCCATGGGCAGGCTGAGGGCGCGCATCCCACTGGGGGCGGTGACTTCCACAAAGTCCCCCTTGCCGGTGTTGAGGTAGACGGGGAAGGTCTGGCTCTTGAGCGCCGTGTAGGCAATGTCGGGATAGCCGTCGTTGTTGATGTCGCGGAAGTCGAGGCCCATGCCGGAGATGAATGCGGCGTCTTCGGCGAGGGCCACGTTGGTTTGAAAGGCAACCTCTTCAAACTTGTTGCCCAGATTGTGGAAGAGGAAGTTGTACTCGGAGTCGTTGGTGACAAAGAGGTCGGGCTTGCCGTCGAGATCGTAATCGGCCATTCCCACGCCCATGCCCTTGCCGATGTGCTCGCGCAGGCCCCACTCTTTCGAGACATCGGTGAAAGTGCCGTCGCCGTTGTTGAGGAAGAGCTGGTCGGGCAGTCCCTTGTAGTAGCGGGGATGGCAATACTCGGCCATGGTTTCGACGACGCACTTGGGAATGCCGGAGTACTCCCACTGCAGATAATTCACCACGAAGAGATCGAGGAGGCCGTCATTGTTGACGTCTACCCAGACGGCCGCTACTGCCCAGAGGGGGCCGAATTCGGGGTCGATCGATTTATCCAAGCCGGCCTTCTTGGTCACATCTTCGAAGGTGCCGTCGCCTTTGTTGCGATAGAGCGTGTTGCCATGCACGCCGGCGACAAAGATATCGGGATGACCGTCGTTGTCGTAATCGCCAATGGCCACGCCCACATCGAAGCCTGTGCCGCGCAGCCCGGCCTGATCGGTAACATCGGTGAATTTGCCGTTGCCGTCGTTGCGCAAGAGGTGATTGTAGTATTTGGGCGAATCCTTCTTCAGCGTGGCGATGTTTGCGCCGTTGGTGAAGAAGATGTCGGGACGCCCGTCGCCGTTGTAGTCGAAGACCGCAACGCCGCCGGCCATGGTCTCGGGCACGTTGCGGGCCGCGGTTTCACTGCTGTCGAGATGAACCGGCAGGCGATGGTACTCGAACTGAATGGGCGCGGCGGGTTGCTGGCCTTGGAGAGCGGGGCCGCAGAAGAAACAGAGCGCGCAGGGCAAGATTATGAACGCGGCGCGGTGTGGGAGACGGTGCTTCAGTATGCGCATAGAAAGGTCAGGCAAAGATGCAAAAAAGGGAGAGAAGAATAGAGCATCCCTCCCTTGCATTGTACTGTTCGCGGCGGACAATCGAGGTCCGGCAGCGAGATGCGGCGGGCTTTGCTTAGCAAGGCGTTCAGCGGCGAGCAGAGCTGGGCGGGGGCGAAGAAGTGAGATGGATGGGCAACGATGGTTGGGCTATGCTGGTAGTCATGCGATGGATATGTGCATTTCTGCTTGCGCAGAGTCTTGTTTCAGCCGCCGGGCAGGCGCAGAGACCGGCATCGGCGGGAAGCGCGACCGAATTGTTGCAAGCCGGGAAAGCGGCTCTGCAGCGGGGCGATCAGGAAAGCGCAATCGGCGACTTCAAGAAGGCCCTGGAGATGAACCCGGAGTTAGTGGAGGCGCGAACCGACCTTGCCACGGCGTACTTGCGCAACGGGGATCTGAATCAGGCGCGTTCCGAGTTTGAGAGATTGCATGAGGAGCGCCCGCAGGACCTGAGCATCTCCATGCAGCTCGGCTACGCCTTCGTGAAGCTGGGACGGGAGGCGGAGGCGGTGGATCTGCTGCTTCCACTGGAACGCGGCAATGAGGCCAATAACGAGCTTGCGTACATTCTCGGATTCGCGATGATTCAAGCGGGACGCGTGTCCGAGGGGTTATCGCGGATGGAGAAGTATGGCAGGGCGACGCACTCCGCGAACGCCTGGATGATTGCCGGCGGAACTCATTTCAAGCGGGGGGAGTTTCGCGAGGCTGCCGCGGATTGCGATGCCGCGATCACGGCGGATGCAATGCTGCCCGGCGCCTACAGCTTGCTGGGACAGGCACGCTATGCACTGGGGCAAACCGAACAGGCACAGAGCGCTTTTCAGTCGGCGCTGCGGGCCGATGCCCGCGACGTTGCGGCAAATTTGGACATGGGAATCATCCGCCTCAAGGAGCGGGACTTTGAGAGCGCACGGCCACTGCTGGAGCTCACGCTGCAGCTTCAGCCCACGATGCCGCTGGCACGCCTGAAAATGGCTGAGTTGAATAGCATGACGGGACACCTTGAGGAAGCCGCGAAGGAGCTGGAAGATCTCGAGAAGAAGAGTCCGGAGTGGCCGGATCCGCATGTCCAGCTGGCGGCGCTTTATTACAAGATGCATCGGCCGGACGACGGCCAGCGAGAACGCGCGATCGTGGAGAAGCTGGAAGCGAGGGCGCAGAAGGAAATCCCGGGCAAAAAGTAGCAGCAGAAGATTTCAGAGCGGGTCTGGAAGGGGCCAAAAGGCCACGTTCATTCTGCAACACGTATGTGCGGGCCAAGCAGGATGCGGAAATAGGCCTGCATTCGGTCGATTCGTGGGAATACGCATTCGCAGGGCTAAAGCCATTCTCATTCTATTGGCTTTATCGGCACGACTGAAGTCGTGCCCCGACGCTTCTTGCAGCCGGAAAGAGTTTTTCCGCAGCCTGTAAAGCCCGTACCCTTCAGGACTGTTGGCTCCTTCGACGACGTGACGGGGATAAATCCCCGGCCTACCGCCCGGAGGAGTTTTACCGCCGCCCGTTCAACCCTCTCTGGAACATAACGGCGAAACGCGACGGGGGTGGCCAAAGGCCACCCCCGTTGCGTTGTACTGCTCTAAAGAAGCTTAGAAGTAGTACTTGGCAGCGAACTGGATCCAGCGATATCCCACCTTGTTCTGCGGGGTACCAGTGGTTCCACCAACGCCGGTGTTGGAGTTCATGGTGAGGGCCGAAGCAGTGCTCAGACCGTTGAAGATCAACTGGTTATCAGCATTGCCGGCCAAGCCGAACTGTGCGTTCGGATGGTTGAGCCAGTTGGTCGCCGAGATGCGAAGCTCGATGCGCTGAGCGTCGGTTACGCGGAAGGCCTTGAAGATGGCCATATCGCTGCCCCAATAGTGAGGGGTGCGGATGTAAGGCCAGATCGTCTGTCCATTTTGACCGAATGAAGAAGCGGTCGGAGGCAGAGGCGCCGCGAAGCATTGGGGGTTGAAGTACTGTCCGGACTTCAAGCCCTTTCTGGGATCGCAAACCACCACAGGCTGCAGGCCGTTCTCGTATTGGTTGCTGCCTACCCAGGTGCTGTAGGAGATGGAGTCGGTTGTGTTTCCGGCCACGATCGGTTTTCCAGAGTTCTTGTCAACCGCATACGTGTTTGCCGGCATCGGCATGGTGATCGGGGTGTTGGTGGTGCTGCCGTTCACCGTGTACTGCTCGTAGTTCATGTTCATGTTATTGGAGATGTCCTGGTAGGGAGCGCCATCTTCATAGGTGGTGTAACCAGAGAGCTGCCATCCGTTGATCACTTCGCCCATAGCCCAGTTATTGTGGATCGGCTTGGGGAGCTTGTAGCTGAACGACAGGTTGAAGGTCTTGGTGTGGTCATACTCCAACTGACCGTAGTTGGCATCCAGGTTGTACGGGTTGACGACGGGGCCGTTGCCGTTACCGTTCGACGTAGAACCGTCGCGGGTACCGAGGACCTTGCCAAAGGTGAAGTTGGTGAAGAGGAACAGGTTTCCGGACTGCTTCTGGGCGGCTACCTGCAGGGAGTTGTAGTTGGCATGGCCGCCATGGGTCTGCAGCCAGATGTCGCCATAGTTGTTCAACGCGCGCCAATCGTTGGTGCTCACACCGTTGTAGGCGTCGCCGCTGGCAGCAGTGGGAGGAGTGATCGGATTGACGTTTTCGTAGAGACCCGTTTTAGGATCCGGGGTGAAGAACGCGCCGTAGGTGATCGGGTTTACGTCTTCAATGTGGCCATTTGCGCCGTTCTCAAGCTGATTGCGGCTCATGCTGCCCACGTAAGAAACTTCGAGAACTGTGTGAGCAGGCAGCGCCTGCGCAACACCGAAGCTCCAGGTGTTGGCGTAAGGCACCTTGTTGTCGCCTTCCGCGTCAGCCTTGAGGCCAGAGCCACCGGTCTGATTCAGTCCGGTAGGAATGGCGAAGGTGGTGTAACCACCCGAGCAGGCAGCGTTGTTGCTGGCGGTGACGCCAGTGCAAACCTTGCCAGCCTGGACGCTATAGCCGTAGAAGCCGTTGTTGCCCGTGTTGTGGGTGTTGAAGTCATATGAACCCAACGGGCCGTTCATGGCACCGCTGGCGTCATTGGAAGAAACCTGATAACGGAAGGTGCCGAAGCCGCCGCGAACGACGGTCTTGCCTGTGGCGAAGACGTCATAGGCAAAGCCAACGCGCGGATTGTAGAAGAAGAGCTGGCTCTTCCAACCGGACTTGGGAATGCCGCTGCCGCCGGGACCGCCGTTCCAGAGAAGGCCGGTGTTGGCCGCTGGGTTCGCACCGTTGTTGTAAGAAGCAGCGTCCCAAACTTGCACGCCGCCGAGTTTGTCGTACCACTGACCCATGTGGTCGGCGCGGAGGCCGGCGTTGATGGTCAACTTCGAAGAGGTCTTCCAGGAATCCTGAGCCCAGATAGACCACTGGTGCCAGATGATGTCCGGAACCACGTCGGTGTTCTGTTCGTCGTAGTCGAAAGTGCGGCCCATCAAACGATCGAGGGTCAGGTTGTAGGTCGAGGTGGCGCCCCAGTTCTCGAAGTCGTAGTTTCCGTTGATGTCGCTGCCATTGGCCTGCAGGTTCTCCTGGGTATCCCAGTAGAAGCCGGCCTTGATGGAGTGGGTCTTGA
>CAZQPY010000071.1:0-26039 GCA_964595345.1 uncultured Occallatibacter sp. | reverse complement strand
ATCAAGGCCATCCTCACCAATCGCGACGTCATCGCCATCGATCAGGACAAGCTGGGCAGGCAGGCTGCGCATGTCTACTCCGACGGCGAGGTTGAAGTCTGGGCGCGTCCGCTGGCTGGCGGAGCCATGGCCGTTGCGGTCGTCAACGTAGGCAGCGATCGCTACACGACTCATCCCTTCCATCTGAATCTCGCCAAACTTGGCCTCACCGGACCGCAGAAAGGCAAGGATCTGTGGACAGGCAAGGACGTCGAGCTCACCAACGGCGAAGCCCTCGCCCTGCCCAGTCACGACATTTTGCTTGTCCGCATCGACGCACCAAAAAAATAGGCAACAAAGTCACCTTCCCACCTTCCTTCCATCTCCCCCGCGCCAATCTTTGCTCAGCGGGGGAGACCTTTTCAGACCCCTCCCGTTCATCCCCTTCTTCCCGCCCTTCATCCACGAGTTCGACCCTTCGTCAAAATCTCCGCGCAAAACGATCCCCGTCCGGATACCTTTCTTCCAGAGCACAATGCTTGCGAAGGGAAACCTGAAATGGACGGACTCGTCAATGTCGAAGCAGTCAGCCGAAGATTCACGCTCGACCATGAGAAGAACGGCGCATATGTGACCGCGCTGATCGATGCATCCTTGCACGTCTCAGCGGGAGAGTTTCTGGCCATCTCCGGCCCCAGTGGGAGCGGCAAGTCGACCCTGCTGAACCTTATCGGTTGTATCGACAAGCCGACCACCGGCAGCATCCACATCGACGGCGTCGACACTTCTTCGCTCAAGCCCGGCGAAATGTCTCGGCTTCGCAGGGAGAAGATCGGCTTCGTCTTCCAGACCTTCAATCTGATCCCGGTCTTCACCGCGGCCGAAAACGTGGAGTACCCGCTGCTGATCAAGGGAGTGCTTCCGAGTTCGCGGCGCAAGCGCGTCGCAGAGGCACTGGAAAGCGTGGGCCTTTCCGCGCGGGCCAATCAGCGCCCCGATCTTCTTTCCGGCGGCGAACGTCAAAGAGTAGCCGTAGCCCGCGCCATTGTGCACCGTCCGGCTCTGGTGCTTGCCGACGAGCCAACCGCGAACCTGGACACCAAGAACGCCACTCAGTTGATCGACCTGATGCACGACCTCAATCGGCGTCTCGGTCTCACCTTCATTTTTTCCACGCACGACGCGCGTCTGCTGGAGCACACCGATCGCATTGTTCGCCTGTGCGATGGACAGGTGATCTCCGATAGCAGGCAGTCTGACGGACACATTGAAATGTCGATCCAAGGAGGCAGTCGTGGGTAAGTATCTTCTTCTCGCATTCCGCAATATTTTCCGCAACCGCCGCCGCACCCTCATGACTCTCTGCATGGTTGGCGGAGGCGTCGCCGGCCTTCTGCTGGCCGGCGGATACTTCGCCTTTATGACGCATGGCTTGAGGGAAAGCACCATCAACAACGGCTTGGGGCACATACAGATCTTCACTGCCGAGCACTTCAAACGCGACGAAACCCGCGTGCTCGACACGGGCATCGATAACTGGCGGCAAGTGGCCGCAACCATCACGACCGGCGGTCATGTCCGCGGCGTTGCACCGCGCATCGAGTTCTACGGCATGGTTTCGAACGGGGTCAAGGCGGTCGGCTTCATGGGCAGCGCCGTCGATCCGGCCGCTGAAGACACCCTTGGCTTCGTCTCCCGCGTGGAAACCGGCAATGATCTGGATTCCAAGCCCGGCGGCGAGGTCGAAGCGTTAATCGGTAAGGGACTCGCCAAATCGATGGGAGTCGGAGTCGGTGACGGTCTGACCGTCCTGGCAATGACCGCCGATGGCGCGCTGAATGGCGTCGACGTACAGATCGTCGGCATCGTCAACACCGGCGTCGCCGAAATGGATGCGCGCTATCTGCGCATCACCCTCGCGTCCGCGCAGCGGCTGCTGCAAAGCGATCGCGTTACGAACCTGGTTGTCGGGCTCGACGCAACCGACAACACCGACAAGGTGGCTGCCGAATTGGCTCCGCGCCTCCAGGGCTTGCCGCAGCAGATGATCTTGAAGAAATGGATCGACTTGGCCACTTATTACAAACAGGTCAACACCATGTTCAACGGCATCTTCCTTTTCATGGGTGTCATCGTCTTCTTCATGGTTCTTATGTCCAGCGTGAATACCCTGCTGATGTCCATGTTCGAACGCACTCGCGAAATTGGAACCATGCTGGCCATGGGCACTCCGCGTTCGTGGATTGTAGCGCTGTTCATGCTGGAAGCGACGCTGCTGGGGGTGATGGGCGCAATCGTGGGTGTGATTGGCGGCAATCTTCTGGGCGTTCTGTTGAACTCATCGGGCTTGCACATGCCTCCGCCCCCCGGATACACAGTCGCTATTGCCTTCCGAGTTCTCCACGTGCCGGCCCAGATGATCGGATCGTCGATTCTGGTCATCGTCTCGCTCGCGTTTGCTTCCATCCTGCCCGCCGTGCGAGCCTCAAAGCTGCAGATCGCGGAGGCACTGTCCCATGTCTAAAGTCAACTGCGTATTGAGAGCCTTCCTCTTCCTGTTTGCCGTTGGGCTTGTCGTTACCTGCGCGCTGGTTTGCCACGCTCAGACGCCTGACGCCAACGCTTTGCTCAAGCGGTCGGATTCGTATCGGAATGGATGGAACTCTTACGTCCTCCATGTGAAGATCACCAGCTATGAGTCCGGCAAGGCCGACGAGGAAAAACTCTACGAAGTCTCGCAAAAGGGAACCGAGAAGACTTATGTGGACTTCATGAGCCCACGGGACAAAGGCCGTCATCTGCTGATGCTGGGAGACGATATGTGGATCTATCTGCCGGACACCAGTCGCCCGGTGCGCATTACGCCACTGGAACGTCTCAGCGGCGACGCATCCAATGGCGACGTGGCGCGCACCAATTTCTCCGTGGATTACACGCCCGTCTACGTGCGCACCGAAAAGGTGGGAACCGAAAACTGCTACGTTCTCGACCTATCGGCAAAGCGCAAGGGATCCACTTATCAGAGGATTCTTTATTGGGTGCGCACCGAAGATGCGCGGCCGGTGCGGGCGGAGTTCTATCTAACCTCGGGCAAGCACATCAAGTCGGCTACCTTCGACGAATATTTGACCGTCGCCGGCAAACCTCAACTGCATCGGCTGACGCTCTATGACGAGATTCGCCATAACTCCCATAGCGTGCTGGAGTACAGCGGCATTGCTCCGCGCGAATTGCCAGACAAACTCTTTTACCAGGGCCGCGCAGACCGATTTTGACGCCAACATAGCAAGAAGTTCGAGCCAGGAAGGGAAAGGGGAAAGATGAAAGCCCGTGAAGGATTCCAATATTTCGCCGCGTTCATGCTCGTTGGCTGTTTAGGGGTCACGCTTCTCGCCAGGCTTACGGTGGCGCAATCAGCGCCATCGGCTTCCAGCGCCAACCCTTCCTCGGCACTCGCAGTACATATCGTCGGATTTCGCAATGCCAAGGGCAACGTCCGCGTGAAGCTCATGCGCGACTCGAATCCTGTCGACATGCGCGTTGTTCCGATCGACGCCAAAAACCTGACCGCCGATCTCGCCTACGATAACCTTCCGCAAGGGGTCTATTCCGTCGCCCTCTTTCACGACGAGAACATGAACGGAAGGTTGGACTCCAACGTTTTCGGGATACCTTCGGAAGGCTACGGATTCTCCAACAATCCATCCAAAGGATTTGGACCGCCTAAGCCCGAACAGACGACCTTCGCGGTGAAGCAACCAAAGTGCGCCATTCAAATCAAGGTGATTTACTGGTAACCGCGCCGAATTGTGCGTGGATACAGCGAAACCAGAGTTGGCGTACTCCGGAAGCACTGCATCAAGGTTGACGCGACCATCAGGGAGCGGCGACCTTCTACGAAACTCACCGGGCCACAGGGCCTCTGGTCTCGCTCTGGTCCATGCGTTACCGGCACATCGACGCCCCCGAACTCGTCTCTGAAAGGAACCAGATGAAACTCTCGCTCGGAACGTCCAGGTTCACGACCGCTCTTCTCTTTTGCTCCATGCCCATCCTCGCAACCGTGCACCTGTTTGCCCAGGCTGCACCTGCACCCGCTCCGGCGTCTGCGCCGGCTACGGCGCCGGCAGCAGAAGCGGCCAAACCGGCGGCAGCAACCGCGACTCTCACCATTCGCGTTACTGGCATCCGGAACGCCAAGGGAAGGATCGGCGTTGCCCTTTTCAAGGACGCAGTGGGATTCCCGATGGACCCCTCGGGCATCGTTGCCGCCAAGCGGGTCGATATCGATCCGCAGACCCTGGTTGCAATAGCGATCTTCGAGAAGCTGCCCCAGGGCGCTTACGCTGCGGCCGTACTGCACGACGAAGATCTGAGCGGACAAATGAGCTTTGACGCGCAAGGGCTTCCTACCAAGGGTTATGGCGTTTCCAATAACCCTCCTTCGCAGTCCGGGCCGCCCACACCCGAGGAAGCCAAGTTCACAGTGAACAAGGCCGAGGCTGCAATCGAAATCAAGATGGTCTATTGGCAGTAATTCGAACTAACTATCGGTTCCCACGGTTTCGCGTCAGAAACCCGGGGAGCCGGACATCGCAGGCGGATGGGCCTTGCAGTGGCGAAAGCCCCGTTCATCCGCAGCCCGTAACTGCGCACTCCTGCAGACTGCCGTCGCCGAGCGGATGCTCGAGAGGCCATCAGGAAATCCGATGAATCTCGCATGCAAAATCCCGTTCCTGTTGGCGCTCGCAGTCTGCAGCCTCGCCGCGGCGCAGGATGAACCGACGCCCGAGCCGCGCTATAATTTCCGCTATTCGTTTGCGGCCATCAACGACACCACCATCTACAGCGATCTCCATCCCCCGCTTCCATCTGCATTCACAAGTCTGCTGAACGATCCCACGGTTGCACTGCTGCAGAATCAGTTGCTCGTTGAGCCTGCTTTTACGCTGCGCTACCGCCAGCGCTGGAGCCTGTCCACCAGCATGGCGGGCCTGGCCGAGTCCTTTCGGGGGCTCTCGGTCTCGGAATTCGATCCGCCGCCCGGCAATCAGGCAATCGTCCAGGGCATCGGTTCCGCTCTCGACGGTTACACCGGAGCGCATGAGCAGTTGCGCGTCAAGGAAGCCTATGCGGGTCTTTCCGCAGGCGACTTTGACTTCACGCTGGGACGCAGGCTGGTTCGCTGGGGCACCGGCTATGCCTTTACGCCCGCGGGAGTTCTCGATCCCCCGCGCGTTCCCACCAATCCCACCGACCGTCTCAATCTCAATGAAGGTCGCGACATGATCAAGGTGGACTACGTACACGGACCGCACGCTGTTCAAGTAGCCTGGTCCAGCGCCGCGCTTGCGCCGCCCATGTCCAATGCGCACGACACCACTGCGGTCCGATACAACGTCCTGCTGCACGGATTCGACACCTGCCTGATTGCGGGCGACGACCGCGGTGCCGACGCCTTTGGCGGATTTACCTTCACGCGAGTCCTCGGTCAGGCATGGGAGATTCACGGCGAGGGCATCTGGCGCGAACAAGCTGCCGCGGTGCTTGGCGCAAAGTACATCACTTCTTCGGGCATCACCTTCATCGGCGAGTTCTATACTCCTCCCAACACTGCCTATTTTCGGGATCAGGCTTTGTCGCCAACGTCCGGCCGGCCGCACTACGCATTTCTCGACGTGAGCAAGTCCCGCCTGCGCGAGTTGCCGGGATGGAAGGAGTGGGACCTCGGAGCCTATATGGTTGCCAATCTCGACGACCGCAGCTACACCGCCATCTTCGAGGCCACCCGCCGCTTCGGAGATCGCTTCTCGGCTTATCTTCACCTTGAAGCGCCGCAAGGCGGCAAGACATCGGAATACGGAGCCACACCTTACACCGCTGCAACATCCATGGGAGTTCGCTTTCAGCTATGACGCGCAAACCTGATTTAACCAGCCCGGTCCCAACCTGCTTCGACGACAATCACAGCATCCTCGCTGGTCTGCGCAGGGCCATCTGGATTGCCCCGGCGGTTGCGGTTTTTATCGTGGTTATCTACCTCGTTCTGGGCCACATTCGCGTATCGGATACCGGCTACAGGTTTCTCGAATCTCTCTGTTATTCCGGGTTCATTGCAGCGCCGTCCGCAGTGCTCCTCACCTGGATTTCGGTGAAGTTCACCGAGAGATTCCCGCGACTCGTAGTCGTGATGCAGATTTTCACTCTGCTCTGCACAGCAACCTTCGGTTCACTCGCGGCGTGCCTGTTCTTTCTCCTTGTCGGGATCTTTTCCCGTGCCCAGCTCTGGCCCGAGTTCCGGCTGTCTCTTCCCTTTGCAACGGTGATCACACTAACGGTCGGTCTCGGAATCACGTCTTTTGAAACCATGCGCCACAGACTCCAGTCAGCCACCCTCGAACTGCGTACCCGGCAAGTGGAACAGGAACGAGCCTACAAGCTGCTTGCCGAGGCGCGCCTTTCGTCGCTGGAGTCGCGCATCCATCCTCACTTCCTCTTCAACACCCTCAACTCCATCGCCGCGCTCATCCCATCCGATCCCGTCCGGGCCGAAGACACGGTCGGCAAGCTGGCGTCCCTACTACGCTTCTCTTTGAGCGCGCAGCACAGCGGCCTCGTTCCCCTGGGCCAGGAACTCCGGATTGTGCGCGACTATCTGGAGATTGAAAAGACCCGCTTTGGCGCGCGGCTTAGCTACAAGATCGATGTGCCGGAACAGCTGCAAACGGTCAACGTTCCTCCGCTCGCGGTGCAATCGCTGGTGGAGAACGCAGTCAAGCACGTGGTCTCGCAACGTGCGCAGGGTGCATCGATCCAGGTCACGGGATCTTCCGCTGCCAACCAGGTCCGGCTTGAAGTAGCGGACGATGGCCCCGGCTTTTCACTGGAATCCATCACGCCCGAACACGGTATAGGCAATCTCGTCGCGCGTCTCGAACTGCTCTATGCCGGCAAAGGCAGGCTCGAAGTCCTTCGCGAAGGCTCAACCACCGTTGTCCGGCTCACTTTTCCGGTACAGTGATTGCGCGGGTGATTTCTTCCAAACCGGCGCATCGACAGACTTCGCATATGCAGATTGAGAAAACTCGCGCCTACCTCGTGGATGACGAGCCGCTGGCAATCGAGCGGCTCCAGCGTCTGCTGGCGAACTTCGAAGAAGTCCAAATCGCCGGCACTTCCACCGACCCAGCCGAGGCCCTGCAGTTTCTATCCGGCGATGCGGGCAAGTCGGTCGACGTGCTCTTTCTCGACATTCAAATGCCAGGCATGAACGGATTCGAATTGCTCGCCCGCCTGCCCGAGCAGCCCTTCGTCGTCTTCACCACCGCATTCGACGAATACGCGTTGCGCGCCTTTCAGGTCAATTCCATCGACTATCTGCTCAAGCCTATCGAGCGCGAGCAACTCGAGCGCGCCATCGCCAAGCTTGATCGCCTGCGTCCGATTGCTAAGCCCGAGTGGCAGCGTGACCCCCATCTGCCCGCCTTGCTCCAGGATCTGGCCGCATCGCTCAGCGCAAAGAGGACAGCCTACCCACACCGCATCGCCACCCGGGTCGGCGAGCGAATCTCCTTCTTGCCGCTCAACGAAGTCACCCATTTCGTCGCGCAAGACAAGCTGACCTACGCGGTGGTCAATGGGCGTCAGCACAGTGTCGACCAAACCATCGCGGATCTGGAACGAAAGCTCGATCCAGCCAAGTTTCTGCGCATCCATCGGGCCGTCCTGGTCAACGTGGATTCCATTCTGGAGGTCAACTCGTGGTTCGCCGGCAAGGTCTTTCTGACCCTCAGCGACAGCCACCAGACGCGATTGCCGGTGGCGCGCGATCGTGTTCGGGTCCTCAAGGAGCATCTGGGCATCTGAACAGGGATGCCCGAAAAATACAGTTGACGTTCTATCCATAGATAATCTATATATAAGCCATGACCAGGAAGACCGACCTCCTCCACGGCACGCTCGACATGCTCATCCTCAAAACCTTGCAGCGCGCGCCGCTGCATGGGTATGGCATCGCGCTTTCCATCAAGCGGCTCTCCGAGGACGCGCTCACGGTGGAAGAGGGCTCGCTCTACCCGGCATTGCAGCGCCTCTTGCTTGCGGGCTGGGTCAAGGCGGAGTGGAAGATGACCGAAACCAATCGTCGCGCCCGTTATTACACCCTCACCGCCGCCGGTCTTGAGCAGTTGGGGGTTGAAATGTCCCAGTTCGATCAGATGATTCAGGCCATTGGCCGCGTATTGCAAGATCCGCAGGAGGCATAGATGAATCCGCTGACCCGTTTCACGACCAGACTGGCTATGCTTTTCAGACGTTCGCAGTTCAGCGACGAGCTTGAAGAAGAGATGAGCTTTCATCGCGAACAGGCGGAGCGGGAATTTGTGCGCGGCGGCATGAGCCCTGAAGCCGCGCATTATGCCGCGGCACGCCAGTTTGGCAATGCCGCGCTGCTCAAGGACCAGAGCGTCTGTGCGGTCGCCTTTCGGGTCGAGACCGTTCTGCAGGATCTGCGCTTTGCCCTCCGCCAGTTCCGTCGCAACCCGGGGTTTGCCGCAACAGCGATCCTGATTCTCGCGCTCGGCATGGGCGTCAGCGTCGCCATCTTCGCTTTCGTGGATGCTGCCCTGCTGCAGTCGCTTCCCTACGCGCAACCGAACCGCCTGCTCTCAGTGGATGAGGCGAGCGCAATGTTTCCTCACTCGAATCTCTCTTATGACGATTACGTCGACTGGAAGCGGCTCAACAAATCGCTCAGTTCGCTCGATGTGTATAACGGCACAGGCTATCTGCTGCGCTCCGCGGGCGGTACCGAGCCAGTGCCGGCGGCGCGGGTCAGCGATGGATTCTTCAGCACTCTGGGCGTGCGCCCGATGCTGGGCCGGGTATTTCTGCCCGGCGAAGACCGGCCGGGCCAGGCGAAAATCGTCATTCTGAGCTATGCCACCTGGATGAAGCGCTTCGGCGGCCGCTCCGACGTGATTGGCCAGAGTGTCAGCCTGAGCGCAGCTAACTACATCATCGTTGGCGTTCTGCCCCGCGAATTCGCGTTTGCTCCGCGCGGCAATGCCGAGTTCTGGACGCCGCTGCTGGATAAGAACGGCTGCGAACAGCGCCGCAGTTGCCACAACCTCGACGGCCTCGGCCGTCTGCGCGACGGCGTCTCTCTCGCTGCGGCATCTGCCGATTTGAAGGCCATTGCAGCGCAACTGGAACAGCAGTATCCCGGATCGAACCACGGCCAGAGTGCGGATCTTGTTCCCCTCACCCAGATCATTACGGGAGACATTCGGCCGATTCTCCTCATGTTGCTGGGCGGCGCTGGCCTGCTGTTGCTGATTGCCTGTGTCAACGTTGCCAGTCTGTTATTGGTGCGCTCTGAAAGCCGACGGCGCGAAATTGCGGTGCGCGGCGCATTGGGAGCCACGTTTGCTCGCCTGTTGCGGCAGTTTGTCACCGAGGGCCTGCTGCTTGCATGTCTAGGCTGCACGGCTGGGCTGGGTCTTGCCTGGTGGATCATGATCCTGCTACCACGCATGATTCCCAAAGACATGGCCCTTCGCACGCCCTTCCTGCAAAATGTCGGCCTCAACGCGCATGTGGCGATTTTCGCTGCAGCCATTGCGGCGCTGGCTGCGCTGTTGCTTGCGGCAACTCCGGGTATGCGTCTCGCTTCTCAGGACATTCGTCAAGGTCTCGCCGATGGCGATCGCGGTGCGGCTGGAAGGCTGTGGCGGCGTCTGGGAGCCAACCTGGTGGTGGTGGAACTGGCTGTGGCCGTGGTGCTGCTGGTGGGCGCCGGGCTGCTCGGTCAGAGCTTCTATCGCCTGTTGCACGTGCAAACCGGCTTTGACGCGACTCATCTGGCCACCGTGTATGTGATGGCGCCAGACAACGCATATGGAAAGGACCCGCAGCGCGTCGCTCTCTACCGCGAAATCGAGCGGCGTTTGTCCGCCTTGCCGGGGGTGCAGTCGGTGGGTCTCACCAGCGTGCTGCCGATACAGTGCAACTGCAATACGGACTGGATTCGCATCGTGGGCAAGCCATTTCACGGCGAGCATAACGAGGTGGACGAGCGCGATGTGAGCCCCAACTACCTGCAGACGCTGAAGGCCCGGCTGGTTGCCGGCCGCATGCCCACCAGCGATGAAGATGGAAGTAAGCCTCAGGTGATCCTCATCAATCAATCGCTGGCCAAGAAGTATTTTCCTGGCGAAGATCCCATTGGCCAGAAAGTCGGCAACGGCGGCCTGACTGCCGACTCGATGCGCGAGATTGTCGGCGTGGTGGCGGATGTGCGCGAAGGGGCTCTCGACGACGCGGTCTGGCCCACCGAATACCAGGCGCTCTACCAAAGCACCGATGATTACTTCAATGTGGCTGTGCGGACAGCGGGGGACGAAGGTTCATTGTTGCCGGTCCTGGTAAGCACCCTCCACCAAATTGATCCCAATCTCGGCGTTTTTGGCGAGCAGACCATGCAGCAGCAAGTGGAGGCGACTCCGGCAGCCGTTCTGCACCGCTTTTCAACGTGGATTGTGGGCGGATTTGCTTTCGCCGCCTTGCTGCTGGGAGTAGTGGGCCTTTATGGAGTGATCGCCTACGCAGTGAGTCAGCGCACCCGCGAGATCGGCGTCCGCATGGCGCTGGGGGCAAAGCGCAGCTCCGTTTATACATTGGTGATGCGCCAGGCGGGCTGGCTCACCGCCGTGGGATTGGCGAGCGGCCTGCTCTGCTCCATTGGAGCCTCACTGCTGATGCGAAAGTTGCTTTTTGGCATCCAGGCCTGGGATCTGCCCACTCTTGGCTTCGTCGCGATTCTGCTTGGACTTGCTTCCATGTGCGCAAGCTTTCTGCCCGCCCATCGCGCCGCCTCGGTCAACCCGATCGACGCGCTGCGGGCCGATTGCTGATCTTGCGCCTGGATCTGTCGCCGTATCCGAGCCTTACCCGAGACCGCTGATCTTTGTGGCCATCTCAAAATCCTTCGCCGTCAGGCCGCCTTCATCGTGCGTAATCAGCACGAGGCGGACCTTGTTGTAGCGGATGTCGATATCCGGATGATGCCCGGCGTCCTCGGCGAGGTCCCCGACGCGGTTGACAAACTCCAGCGCAGCACGGAAATCCCGGAAAGAAAATGTCCGGACCAACTGGCCGTAGGCGACCTCCCAGGCAGGGAGCGAACTCAGGCGCAAAGCAATATCTGAAGGTGAAAGCGCAGTCATTGTCTCTTCTCCCGATGAATACCGGAGCTCCCAGCGTAAGGTCTTCGTCGCAGGATCGGACACGACTCGACCCCCAAGAAGCGGCGGCCCTGCGTGGTACTCGCAGGTCCACACCGACTCTGGTTTCGCTCCAATTCTACGGCGAAGATAGCTCTACAAAGAGAGCAAAATCATACAGGCCGAGTTCGGTCCAGCTTGGCGTCGGTTCAGAATAAACAAGAGCACTACAGGGTTGCGAGCCCCAGCATGTTGGTGCGCTCCAGAGTTTCTGGCGTCTCCGGCTCGCTGAACAGAAATCCCTGAACCTCGTCGCAATGACGAGCCTCCAGGAAGGCGAGCTGCGCTTTGGTCTCCACACCCTCTGCAATCACCTTCAGGCTCAGCGCTTTGCCCATCTCGATGATCGCAGCGGTAATGGCCCTCGCATCCGCATTCGTCGCAACATCGTTGATGAAAGACCGGTCGATCTTCAGCTTGCTCACAGGAAACTGGCGCAAATAGCTCAGGCTGGAATAACCGGTCCCGAAATCGTCGATGGCCAGCTTCAAACCCATGCTCTTCAACTCTTCCAGCAGTGAGAAGATCACGTCCGCATTGGACAGCAGGATACCCTCGGTAAGCTCCAGTTCCAGGCATTCCGGGGCAAGGCCCGTTTCTTCTAAAACCGTCCTTACCATCTTGCAAAAACCGTCGTGACGAAACTGCACGGCGGACACATTGACCGCGACCGCCTTCACGTCAAAGCCGGCCTCCTGCCATTTTCGCGCCTGAATGCACGCGCTCCTCAACACCCATTCGCCGATCGGAACAATGAGCCCGGTCAGTTCTGCCACATGGATGAATCTGTCTGGAGACACCAACCCCAATTCAGGTTGCTGCCAGCGGAGCAAGGCTTCAAGCCCGATCACGCTCCTGGTCTTCATGTCCATCTGCGGCTGATAAACCAGAAACAATTCTTTACGTTCCAATGCCAGTCGCAGGTTATGTTCGAGCGTTAAGCGCTCCACCAGTTCGGCGTTCATTTCTTCGGTATAGAACCGAAACGCATTGCGCCCACTTTCCTTGGCGCGGTACATGGCGGCGTCGGCATTCTTCACCAGGGTCTCTTCATCCGAGCCGTGTTCGGGAAAAAGGCTGATTCCGATACTGCATCCCACATTGAAGGAATGGCTCCCGATCAGGAACGGATAGTTCATCTCCTGCACAATCCGTTCGGCTGCGACTGCCGCATCTTCAGGTCCATGAAGCGAAGTGAGCACAATCAGAAACTCATCCCCGCCGACGCGCGCTACGGTATCCTCATCGCGGGCCAGTACCCGCAGCCTTTGCCCCACCCGCTCCAGCAACATATCCCCGATCGAGTGTCCGAGGGAATCGTTGATGTCCTTGAAGCGGTCTAGATCGAGAAACAGAATCGCAACTTTCTCCTTATGCCGGCGCGCGGCCGCCAAGGTTTGTTCAAGACGGTCCTTCAGCAGGCTGCGATTGGGTAGCTTGGTCAGCGAATCGTAGTAGGCAAGAAACTGCACCTGATCCTGAGCTGCCCGGCGATCAGTAATATCCACCAGCCCGCCCTCGATGAACGAATGCGCTGGCTCCGCCTGGATTACCAGTCGAACGTTGGCAAGCACCCAGCAGTTGCTCCCGTCCGGCCTCTTCAACTGCTGTTCCGCGTTCAGAATTTGATCGATTCCGCTTTTGTGTTCGTCATAGAAATGCGCGTGGAAATGTGCAATCGCCTTCTCGGCCACATAACAGTGCTCCAGCAGAGCGATGCGATCGGCGTACCCAAGAATATGAGCGAAGGTATCGTTGCAGTCCAGGATGCGGCCATCGACACTGGCTAAATACAAGCCGGTCAGATTCCTCTCAAACATCCTTCGGTAGCGCGCTTCCAGCGCCAGTTCACTCTCCAGCCGTACCTTGATCACCGAGGTCTGGCTGCGCACCCGCCGGCGCAAAACGATCACCCAAACGAACACCGCGGCGGTCAGGATCGCCAGGATGGACAGAACCGACAGGGCGCGCTGTCCCGTCAACCACGGGGGCGCAGAGATCAGTCGCGCGTCCGCTGGATCGCGCAGGACAATCTCAAAGATGCCCGGATTGCCCTTTTCGTCCGTCTTTAACGAGCAGATTCCGGTCAGGGTGAGAATGCTCCCGGTCGCCGGCGGAATGCTCTTGATCTTCGGGTCGCCCAGCCTGGCTTCAAACGAGAACTTGTCATCGGACAGGAGAACTAGCGTATACCCCTGCGGATGCAGGTTGACACCTTCAACTGTTCCGGTGATCTTGACCAGTTGTGCATCGTAACCACCCCTGCTGGCCAAACTGCCGTTGATTGTGGAAGGCACAACCGGTTGATGCCGCCCCGTTGGCCGAATGGAGGCGGACTTCAGCACCGGACTGTAACTGCCGGGTGCTGGAAACCCAATGACCTCCACCTCGTCGCCTGGGTTCACCGGGGTTCCGTCCTGACTTTCGGCAAAGACGCCAGCGGTGGAATCCATCAGGAAGAGCCCGACCCCGGGGTAGCGCGCGGTCACCAGACCCACAACCTTCAGGCGATGGATATCCGTCAGATCCGCTGAAAAGCGCCCAATCTTGTTGATTTTCGTCGCAGGAATCGAAAATGGATCGGCCGGCGCTGGCTCAAGCGTGGTCGCGTTCGCCAGTCCCGGCATCATCAGGTGCATGGCTACAAATTGCCCGCGCCGATTGAACGATGCCCCGCAAACACCGTTGAACCGAACCTTCGCGTCCACAAGTTCCATGGGAAAGCCCGGAGCAAGATAGTCGGGCACGCGCACCATGTACATGCCGGTGGGAGTCGCTACATCCATGACCAGGATGTTTCCCTCCGCCTCCTTCGAGAAGGAACGGACAATTCCCTCCATTTCGACCCACTGGCTGTCATAGGAGGTGGTGGAAGCCTGCTCGAAACTGACGTGTACGGGCTTCGGAAAGGGAGCGATCCCGAGCACCTTCCAGCGAGGCTTTGCAATATAGGGAGAGAAGCCCATCGCATCCTCACCCCAAAGCTCGATCAGCTGGCCCGGCCGGGGAGGGGTAGCCTGCAGCCCGCGCAGGTCAACCCAGATTCCCCCGGTTTGATCCTGAATAAATAAATTCGGCGTTACCGTATCGAAGTAGGTAACCACGCCCCGGAGATGAACCTCCGCCGGCATATGCGCGGCGTCGAAGTTGAATCTTCGGGCCTGGCTGACCGTAGACAGCATAAGCGGCTTTGTCGCGGCCTGGGCGATGCCCAATCCAGTGCAAAGGCACAAGACAGGCGCAATCAGCAGCCATCGACTCAGTTTTTCCTGGTTATTGAAGCTTCCTTTGGATGCCGTTGGTTTGCCTTTCCGATGCATACAGAGTCTATCGGCACAAAGGCCGCTCTTGTTGACCGATTTGAAACTAAATCGGCTCCGCCGCAGCGGTATTCTCCATCCAGCATGCGCAAGAGAGCTGCAAACCGCGCGGGATGTAACATCTTCGAGTTCATTGCCCGCCACACGCCCAATCCGGATCCGCCCTCAAGCTCTTCAAAATCAGCGGTTCAGCGTTGCCTTGAGCCTTGACCGGGATGTGCCGTTCTGTAGGGGACGCCGCCGGCTTCAACTGCTCAATCGCAAAGAAAATCAGAGAGAAATTGACGTTCGCATACAAGTGTAGTAATTGTTATTACGCGCATAGGAGATGCAAATGGCGGAACCGAAACTATCCAAGCTGGAGTTTCAGATCATGGAGGTGCTCTGGGGAAAAGGCGAGTCCTCGATCCGCGAGGTCCAGGAAGCTTTCCCGGAGAAGCGCCGCCCGGCCTATACGACCATCCAGACGACTATCTACCGGATGGAAGCCAAAGCAGTGCTGCACCGGGTAAGAAAGGTGGGCAACTTCCACGTCTTCGCCGCGTCGATCACACAGGATGCGGCTCAGCGCCGGCTCATCGCTGATCTGCTGGCCCTCTTCGGGGGCAGAACCCGGCCGGTGATGGCCCACCTGATCGAATCGGGAAAGCTCACTCTTTCCGATGTCAGGGAAGCCGAGCAGGAACTCAAGCGCCTCTCTCATCGGGAGAAACAGTCATGACTCTTCACACTCTTTCCGGCGAGATCTGGACCGCGGCTCTGCTGAATCACCTGTGGCAGTCGACGGCGGTCACATTGCTGGTTGCGCTGCTGGCTCTAGCTTTGCGCGCCAATCATGCCCGCGCGCGCTACTCGCTGTGGGCGCTGGCTTCCATTAAGTTCCTGGTTCCATTCTCGCTGTTGATCGCTGCTGGCGAAACGCTGCGTGCTGCCCTGTCTGCTCAAGTTCAGAAACCCCAACTCGATGCGGTCATGCAGCAGATCACTCAGCCCTTTGCGCAGGTCTATGTGCCGGCAGCCTCTGCAGTCGATTCCTCGTCGATGGCTGCCGCGCCTATCGCGTCTGCCTCTTCTTTCCATATGTTGCCTTGGGCGCTGTCGGTCATCTGGTTTTGCGGCGCTTTGACCCTCACACTTGTGTGGACCCGCAGGTGGTTGCATATGCGCCGCCTGGTGCGTGCGGCAAAGAGAATGACGCTGGTAGCCGATGTACCGGTGCTGGCAACCGAAAGCTCCATCGAGCCGGGTATCTTCGGCATCCTGCATCCGGTTCTTTGCCTGCCGGAGGGAATCGTCGACCGCCTGTCGCCGGCGCAGATTCAGGCGGTTATTGCCCATGAAATGGCCCATGTTCGTCGCCACGACAATCTCATGGCGACGGTCCACATGGCCGTCGAGATTCTGTTCTGGTTCCACCCCCTGGTGTGGTGGATCAACACGCGCCTGATGGAAGAGCGCGAACGGGCCTGCGATGAATCTGTTCTGCAGTCGGGCAATCAAGCCGATCTGTACGCCGAAAGCATTCTCAACGTCTGCAAGTTTTTTCTGGAGAGCCCCATGCCCTGTGTTTCAGGAGTCACCGGTTCAGATCTTAAAAAGCGCATCGTCCGCATCATGACGGGACATACCACGCGTCAGCTCGACCTGGGACGAAAGCTGCTGCTCGGCCTGGCCGCAACGGCCGCAATCGCTGTCCCGATGGTCTTCGGACTGGTGCACGTAAACCATGCCTTTGCCCAAAGCGACGCAGCCACGGCGCAAAACCTGACCAAGGATCTCTCCGGCACATGGCAGGGAACGCTGCATGCGGGCAAGGATCTACGTATTGTGCTCAAGATCTCCAAAGATGCTACGAGTACCTACAAGTCGGACTTCTATAGCATCGACCAGACCGGGACTCCATTCTTGGTGAAAACCACCACACTTCAGGACGGGGTGGTGAAGCTGACGGTGCCAGCAATTAACGGCAGTTATGAGGGCAAGCTCAGCGCCGACGGCAAGAGCATCGATGGTAAGTGGTCCCAGGGCCCCAGTCCGCTCGCGCTTCTGCTGGAGCGCGCCGCGGCTGGTGCCGAATGGGCGATCCCCGAGCCTCCCAAGAAGATGGCGGCCGACGCCAACCCCAGCTTCGAAGTTGCCACCATCAAGCCCTCCAAGCCCGATGCGCCCGGCAAGTATCTCACCGTGCAGGGCAACCGCATGATCAGCGCCAACTTCTCGCTCGCCGATTACATTTCCTTCGCCTACGGGGTGCATTCGAAGCAGGTGACCGGGCTGCCCGCGTGGGCGGAGACAGAAAAGTTCGACATCACCGCGAAACCCGACATCGACGGCACTCCCAGCGACAAGCAGCTCAAGGGCATGGTGCAGAAGCTGCTGGCCGAGCGCTTCAAGCTCACCTTTCATCACGACAAGAGAGAGCTCTCCGTCTACATCCTCAGTGTGAGCAAGGCCGGGAACAAGATGACCAAGGAAGAAAGCGACCCCAACGGGCTTCCGGGTCTCGGCTTTCGCGGCAAGCTGGGAGATCTGATCGTTCGGAATGCGACCATGGGTGACTTTACCGGCCTGATGCAATCGATGGTCCTCGACCGGCCTGTGCTCGACCAGACCGGGCTCACCGGCCGCTGGGACTTTACCCTGCTTTGGACCCCGGATGACTCGCAGTTCGCCGGCATCGGAGCCAGAATTCCTCCCCCGGCCGATAACGCCAGCGCGCCGCCGAACCTCTATACCGCAATCCAAGAGCAGATCGGGCTCAAGCTCGAAGCCACAAAGGCCGAGGCCGACGTGCTGGTGATCGACAAGGCGGAAAAGCCGACCGACAACTAGTACAGTGGACCGGTAGTTTTGTGCTCTCCCAGGTGCCCAAAAGCGAGGCACCTGGGGCACCCAGACTCCCTAGGGTGAGTTATGAAAAAACACGGCTACGGTGCTAGCTATGCAGATCTTTTCGGGTTTCGCCGAACTATAAGTTGTTTGGATGCGTCTCATAGGTGACATCTTTCCGCGGAAGGGGCGCATGCGCGCCTGCAACCCCGCCGCGTAGCATGAGCTAAAAGGATGGCCTGATCGTGATGGCAAGATACCTGCGAATGCAGTACGTCGTTGTTTTGTTTTTGCTGACCCTGCCCTCTTCGGCCGGGTTGTTTGCTCAACAGCCAACCGATGCGCCCAAGCCGCAGGAAGCGGCGGCCTCCGCGCCTACACCCGAATTCGATGTCGTCTCGGTCAAGGAATTCAAATACGATGGCGGCCCGATCCACCCGACGATGAGTTGGGACGAGAACGGCCTTAACGCGATGAATGTCCCACTCGATGGACTCATCTGCATGGCCTACGGTGTCAGTTCCTACCAGGTCTCCGGCGGACCCGACTGGCTGAAATCCGGCTTCTTTCAGGTGCAAGCGCGCTTGGATGACGCTGCCGCGGAAGCACTGAAGAAGCTTCCGAAAGAGGAAGCGAAAGCGGTGCGCGGGCACATGCTCCAGGCCGTGCTTGCCGACCGCTTCAAGCTGAAGGTCCGTCGGGAGACACGGACCTTTTCGACCTATTCGCTGGTCGCCGCCAAGGGAGGGCCCAAGCTGCAAGAAGCCCAACCTGCGGATCCTAAAGCGGACCCTGCGGCAACTCCAACCGCTCTCGGGGGCCGCGGCAGCATGAACATCACTTTTGAAGACGGCGCCCTTGTCTTTAACGCCGACGCAGTTCCGCTCGATACCCTCGTGGGCTATCTATACGGATGGGTGGGCTCCAAGGTGACAAACGAAACCGGACTCAAAGGCGTCTACGACTTCAAGCTGCGCTTTACACCAGATTCGAGTCTTTCGTCATTTTCCGGGCCGTCGGGAAGTGCATTCGCTTCTCAGAGTTCAGCGCCGTCCATCTTCGTCGCCCTCCAGGAGCAGTTGGGATTGAGGCTGGAGACTAAGAAAGAACCGGGCGACGCAGTGATAGTGGAACATGCCGAGAAGCCTTCGGAGAATTAGGCTGTGGCCGCGCAAAACGGCGCCTCTACGCGGGTAAATCTGACTGCAATGAAAGAAAGGCACACCGTGACTCATCTCACCGAGTTCAGGCAGTGTTCAAGAAGACGTCTTCTGTTGATCGGGTTGGCAGCGGCCGGCTTGGCTTTGGCTCCATCGCATGCGCAACAGCCAACCGATGCGCCCAAGCCGCCGCAAGCCGCGGCTGCCGCGCCCATGTTCGAGTATGACGTTGTCTCCGTCAAGGAATACAAGTTCGAAGGCGGGAGCTTCTACTCCGACATGAGGTGGGACCCGAACGGCCTCACGGCAATGAATATCTCTCTTTATTCGCTTATCCGCATGGCCTATGGCCTCGATCGCTTCCACGTATCCGGCGGGTCAGACTGGGCTCAATCGGCCCTCTTTCAGGTCCAGGCGCGGATGGATGACGCGACCGTGGAGGCGCTGAGGAAGCTGCCGTCGGAGGAGGCAATCGCAACGCGCAGGCGCATGCTCCAGGCCGTGCTTGCTGACCGGTTCAAGCTGACGGTTCGCCGGGAAACAAGGCTTTTCCCAGCGTATGCTCTGGTCGTCGCCAAGGGCAGGCCCAAGCTTCAGGAATCGCCGCCAGCGGATGCGCACACCGAAACCGCGGCAACTCCAACTGCGCCCGTCGGCCACGACAATATTGAATTAGGCAATGAAGATGGCGGATATGTCATCACCGGTAATTTCATTTCTCTCGATTCCCTGGCGGTTCATCTGAGTTGATGGGTGAACGCCACGGTCAGAAACGAAACCGGACTCAAGGGCGTATACGACATCAAGCTGCGCTTCTCGCAGGACAACGGTTCCTCGGCGACTCCTGTGTCTTCCGCACCGGTCATCTTCACTGCGCTTCAGGAGCAGCTCGGCCTGAAGCTGGAGACCAAGAAGGAGCCGGGTGAAGCTGTGATCATCGAACATGCCGAGAAACCCTCGGAAAACTGATACGACGCGGAGCTCATGGATGGCGCGGTCCCTTTTTAGAATCTCGCTTTGTGCACTCTTACTCTTTCTCTGCGCTGCCGGCGTCGTGTCGGCTTCGGAGTTCCATGGCCGCCTCACCTTTAACGGCCTGCCGCTTCCCGGCGCCACCATCACCGCCCAGCGCGGCGCAAAGAAGCTCGTCTCCGTCTCCGACCAGAGCGGCATCTTCACCTTTGCCGACCTCTCCGATGGCGCGTGGAATATCGTCATCGAGATGCAGTGTTTTGCAACTGTCCGGGACGACGTGACGATTGCAAAAGACACTCCCGTCGGCAAGTGGGAGATGAAGCTTTTGCCTCTCGATCAGGTCAAGGCAACCGTACAGGAGTCCGCTTCGCCACTTAGCAGTGCGTCAGCAGTATCTGCGGCCATTCCTCTTATCCCGCGCAAAAAGGCGGAAGCCGGCGCAGCGCCGGAGGTTCCTCGGCCGGAAGAACAAGCAGAGAACAGCGAGAAGGCCGCCGATGGGTTCCTTGTCAATGGCAGCGTCAGCAATGCCGCCACTTCGCAGTACGCGCTGGACCGCGCCTTCGGGAACACCCGCAAGGTTGGTAAGGGCATCTATAGCTACGGCATTGCCGCCATTCTGGATAACTCCGCGCTCGACGCGCGCCCCTATTCTCTCAGCGGCTTCGATACACCCAAGGATGTCTACGATCGCGTCACCATGATCCTGACTTTTGGCGGACCGATCAAGATTCCGCGCCTGCTGCCGCGCGGGCCAAACTTTTTTGTCTCCTACCAGTGGACCCGCAACAACAGTGCTGCTCTTCAGTCCGGAATCGTCCCCACCGGCGACGAGCGCAGCGGAAATTTGGCAGGTTTGCTCAATGCTCTGGGCCAGCCGGTCACGGTATACGATCCCGCAACCGGCGTCCCGTTTGCCGGCAATATCGTCCCGGTCAGCGCGCAGGCGCAGGCGTTGCTCCATTACTATCCCCTGTCGAACATCGCCAGCACATCGCTCTACAACTACCAGGCGCAGGTGCTGAACAGCAGTCACCAGGACGTCCTTCAAACCCGGCTCGACAAGACCCTGGGTAACAAGAACGGCCTCTATGGCGGACTCAACCTGCAAAGCACGCGCGCGGGCAGCACAAACTTCTTCGGGTTCGTCGACACCACCGACACTCTGGGTCTCGACGGCCATATCAACTGGTGGCACCGCTTCAATATGCGCCACTACATGAATCTCGGCTATCACATCAGCCGCCTGCGCACGGAGGTTGTTCCCAATTTCGCGAATCGGCTGAATGTTGCTGCTGCGGCGGGTATAGATGGCGGCGATCAGGATCCCGCCGACTGGGGTCCGCCGTCGCTGGGCTTTTCCAGCGGCATCGCCGGACTCAGTGACGCTCGGAGCGCCTTCAACCGCAACCGGACTGACTCATTTTCGGCGTCCTCGGATCTTTATCACGGCCACCACAACGTGACCTTTGGCGGCGACTTCCGCAAGCAGGAATACAACGACTACTTCCAGCAGAATCCCGAAGGCGGATTCGCCTTCACCGGCGCGGCAACTGCAGGCACAGGAAGCGCGGGTTCGGATCTGGCCGACTTTCTGATCGGCGTGCCAGATACCAGTTCCATAGCCTATGGCAACCCCGATAAGTACCTGCGCGAGCCGGTCTACGACGCGTACATGACCGACGACTGGAGGATCCGGCCCGGCCTAACCGTCAACGCCGGCCTGCGCTGGGAGGATAGCGAACCGATCACGGAACTCAAAGGCCGCCTGGTCAATCTCGACATTGCTTCCGGATTCACAGCCGCCGCCCCTGTGCTGGGCAGCGCTCCAGTCGGGGCAATCACTGGAACCCACTACCCGGGATCTCTCATCCGCGCCGACCGCAGCGGCATTGAGCCGCGCATCGGCTTCGCCTGGAGGCCGATTCCGGCGTCCACAGTGGTTGTTCGCGCGGGCTATGGAATCTACCGCGACAGCTCGGTTTATCAAAGCTCCGCGCTGCAGATGCTTCAGCAGGCGCCGCTTTCGACCAGTCTGAATACGGCCAACAGCAGTACCTGCCCGCTCAGCCTCGCCAACGGATTCATGCCTTGCGCCGCAGCTGCCATAGACTCCTTCGCGATGGACCCGAATTTCCGCGTGGGCTATGCGCAGACCTGGCAGCTGGCCATTCAGCGCGACCTGCCGGGAGCCTTGCAGATGACCGCAACTTACCTGGGGATCAAAGGCACGCATGGGGTGCAGGAGTTCTTGCCCAACACTTACCCCATCGGCGCGGCAAACCCCTGCCCCAGCTGTCCCTCCGGATTTGCCTACCGCACGTCCGGCGGCGATTCCACGCGCGAGTCCGGTCAGTTGCAACTGCGGCGCAGGCTGCGCAGCGGATTCACCGCAACCCTGCAATACACCTTTTCGAAATCCCTCGACGACGACGCCTACCTCGGCGGACAAGGCCAACAGGCCTCCAGCGGGCAGGGCACGGCGGCTTCGGCGTCCATCGCTGGGTCCAACGCGTCGATTGCCCAGAACTGGCGCGACCTGCGTGCCGAGCGCTCTCTCTCCAGTTTCGATCAACGGCAGCTTGTGACCTTGCAGGCGCAATACACCAGCGGAGAAGGTCTCAACGGCGGAACCCTGCTTACCGGCTGGCGCGGCAGGCTTCTCAAGGAGTGGACCGTCAGCACGCAGATCTCCGCGGGCAGTGGCCTGCCGGAAACGCCGATTTACTTCGCGGTGGTGCCCGGCGCGGCATTCACAGGCACTCTTCGCCCCAGCTCTACGGGTGCATCGGTCTACAAATCCGCTGCGGGTTTGCACCTTAATCCCGCTGCCTATTCCGCGCCTGCCGCAGGCCAATGGGGAACCGCGGGGAGATATTCCATCACCGGACCCAGCCAGTTCAGCTTGGACAGCGCAATGACGCGGACCTTTCGGCCCAACAGCCGATCCTATATCGACTTGCAGGTCAGCGCCACCAACCTGCTCAACCGAGCGGCCTTCACCGGCTGGAATACCACCGTCAACAGCACCCAGTTCGGACTGCCTGTTGCCGCCAATGCAATGCGCAGCCTGCAAACCACGCTTCGCCTGAGGTTCTGAGATGCGGATGAGATTAGTGCTCCGGTCCCCACTGCTTTGGCTCCCGCTGCTTCTTCCCGTCACGTTCAACGCCTGTGCAATAGCCCAGCAGATTGGCCAGAACAAGACCGCGCAAGCCGAGCAGGAATTCACTCTGTCGATTCAGACCCAATTGGTCGTCGAAGCGGTGGTGGCAAAAGACAAGCAGGGCAACCCGATTCACGGCCTCACCGCCAAAGATTTCTCGGTCGCCGAAGACGGCGTTCCGCAGACCATCAGATTCTGCGAGCACCAGGACCTGACCACCGCCAAGCGGTTGCCCGCGACACCACAGGACAGCGAAGACATCCGCATCTACAAGAAGCTAGCGCGCACGGCCCTCGCGCCCGAGACCACAGGTAAGGAGCGCGACACGGGAAACGAGCGCTACAAAGACCGGCGTCTGATTGCCTTTTACCTCGACATGTCGGCCATGCGCCCGGCCGATCAACTACGCGCCATCGCGGCCGCCGAGCAGTTCGTGCGCACGCAGATGACGACTGCCGATCTGATTTCGATCCTGCGCTACCAGGGCTCATCCGTTGACGTGCTGCAAGACTTCACCGCGGACCGCAACAAGCTGCTCTCGATTCTGGAGACGCTCGCGGTCGGCGAGGCCCAGGGTTCCATCGAAACCGCCGACGACGCCAGCAGCGCGGACACGGGTGCGGCCTTCGGACAGGACGACTCCGAGTTCAACGTCTTCAATACCGACCGCCAGCTTTCCGCGTTGCAAACCGCGGCCAAAATGCTGGGATCGTTCAACGAGAAGAAGGTCTTCGTTTACTTTTCCAGCGGACTGCGCCTGAATGGCACCGACAACCAGGCGCAGCTGCACGCGACGGTGGATTCCGCCATCCGGGCTGGCGTGGCGTTCTGGCCTATCGACGCGCGGGGTCTGGTGGCCGGCGCTCCGCTCGGCGACGCAACTCAAGGATCGGCTGGCAATGCCGGCATGTACACCGGCGCGGCGGCGCAGGCTGCAACCAACGACTTCCAACGTTCGCAGGACACGCTCTTCGCGCTGGCCGGCGACACCGGCGGCAAGGCGCTCTTCGATAACAACGATCTTGAGCATGGAATCGAGCAGGCGCAGCAATCCATCTCCGACTACTACATCCTCGGCTACTACACCACCAGCACCTTGCAGAACGGGCATTTCCGCAAGGTCAAGGTCGAGCTCGCAAAGCCTTCGGAAGCGGTGCTCACCTATCGCCAGGGTTACTATGCAGACAAGAAATTCGCCCTCTTCAATGCTGTCGACAAGGAGCGCCAGCTGGAAGACGCGCTGATGCTCGAAGATCCCATCACCGAGCTTTCCATCGCCATGGAGATCGACTACTTCCAGCTCAATCGCGCCGAATACTTTGTGCCCATCATGGTCAAGATTCCCGGCCGCGAGCTCTCCCTGGCCAAGCGCGGAGGCGCGGAGCATACACTGATCGACTTTGTCGGTGAGATCAAAGAACTCTCCACCGGCATGACGGTCACCAACCTGCGCGACAACGTCAACATCAAGCTCAGCGACGCCACCGCGGCCGAACTGGCGCACCGGCCCATCGAATACGACACAGGCTACACGCTGCTGCCCGGCAAGTACCGCATCAAGTTGCTGGCGCGCGACGATGAAACCGGCCGCATCGGCACGTTTGAAACGGTCTTCACCATCCCAAACCTGAACAAGGAAGCGACCGCGGTTCCCATCAGCTCCGTGGTTCTGAGCAGCCAGATGGCCGAGCGCAAGGAAGCGCTCTTCGACACGGAAAAGACGAAAGACAGACAGACGGAAACCGCTGTCAATCCCCTCGTGGTCGCCGGCAAGAAGATTGTCCCCAGCGTTACGCGGGTCTTCAATAACGGACGCCCAATGTATGTCTATCTGCAGGCATACCGGCCGCAGCAGCCGGAGAACAAACTTCCCGCGCAGCCTCTACTTGGCTTCGTCAGCCTGTTCTCAGCGGACACCAAGGCCTATGAGACGCAGCCCATCGCGGTAACGCCTCAGCCGGCCAGCAGGTTGGGCGTCACTCCCATGAGCTTCAATCTGAACCTGCAGGGACTCGCGCCGGGCGAGTACACCTGCCAGGTAACGGTGCTCGATCCGGTGACCTCGAAGGCCACCTTCTGGCGCGCGCCTGTCCTGTTGGTCGCCCAATAATCGGGCCCCGCTCTTTCTGCAGATGTAAGCGGAGAGGGCGGGGCCCGTGGTGATCGGAAGTTCACAGCCGAATCAGAACCGCCGTTATTCCACGGTTACCGATTTGGCCAGGTTGCGGGGCTGATCCACATCGCAGCCGCGACGGACGGCAATGTAATAAGCCAGCAGTTGCAACGGGACAATCTCGATCAGCGGGCTCAGCAACTCGGCCACAGGCGGGATGAAGATCACGTGCTCCACCTGCGTGCCAATCGTGGTATCGCCTTCGGTTGCGATGGCGATCACGCGGCCCGAACGCGCCGTCACTTCCTGAATGTTGGAGAGCGTCTTCTCGTAGCGCAGCTTCGACGCCGGATCGGCTTCGTCGCGGGTGGCAATCACCACCACCGGCAGCGTCTCGTCGATCAGCGCGTTGGGGCCGTGCTTCATCTCGCCTGCCGGGTAGCCCTCGGCGTGGATGTAAGAGATCTCCTTCAACTTCAGCGCGCCTTCCAGAGCGATGGGGAAGTGAATTCCCCGGCCCAAGTACAAGAAGTCGCGGGCGTTCGAAAAATCCTTCGCCAGCAACTCGCATTGCGCCGAACGGCCCTTCAGAACTTCCTCGATCTTACCCGGAACCTTGCTCAGCTCTTCGATCAGGGCTACAGACTGGGGCGTGTCGATTCTTCCCCGCAGCTTGCCCAGCTTCAGCGCCAGCAAAAACAGCGCCGTCAGTTGCGCCGTGAAGGCCTTGGTCGAAGCCACGCCGATCTCCGGCCCGGCGTGCGTATAGATCGCGCCATGCGCCTCGCGGGCTACCATCGCGTCCACCACATTGCAGATGGCCACGGTCTTCGAGCCCAGGCTGATCATCTCCCGCTGCGCTGCCAGAGTGTCGGCGGTTTCGCCGGACTGCGTGATCAGCAGCCCCAGCGCGTTGCGGTCGGGAATCGGATTGCGATAGCGGTACTCGCTGGCGTAGTCCACGTCCACGGGAAGCCGTGCCAAGCGCTCGATCATGTACTTGCCGGCCTGCGCGGCGTGCCAGCTGGTGCCGCAGGCGGCAATGTTGATGCTCGATGCCGAGGCCAGCTCGTCGTCGTCGATCTTCATCTCGCCCAGAAACACCTTGCCGGAGTCCAGCGAAACTCTGCCCAGCGTGGTGTCGCGAATCGCGCGCGGCTGTTCCCAGATTTCCTTGAGCATGAAGTGCTTGTAGCCGCCCTTTTCCGCCTGGAT
>CAZQPY010000070.1:0-26539 GCA_964595345.1 uncultured Occallatibacter sp. | reverse complement strand
GTTGGCGCATTCGGATCATTCTGTTCATGGCCGTACTCGGCCCCGGATTCATTACTGCCAACGTTGATAATGACTCCGGCGGAATCCTTACCTATTCCCAGGCAGGCGCGCAGTTCGGCTATTCGCTGCTCTGGACCATGCTCCCCATCACCATTGCCCTGATCGTTGTGCAGGAGATGTGCGCCCGCATGGGCGTAGTCACCGGCAAGGGGCTCAGCGACCTCATCCGCGAAGAGTTCGGGCTGCGACTCACCTTCATCCTCATGGTCCTGTTGGTGGTGGTGAACTACACCAACGTGGTCACCGAGTTCATCGGCATTGCCGGCTCCCTGCAGCTTTTCCACGTATCCCGATTTGTCTCCGTGCCCCTGTGCGCCGGGCTGGTCTGGTTCATGGTGTTGAAGGGGAACTACAAGACCACCGAGAAGATCTTTCTGGTGGCCTCGGTCATATATATCGCATACATATTTGCGGGCGTCCTGTCGCAGCCCGACTGGCACGACGCGCTGAAGGCGACGGTGAGCTTGCCGGCGCGCTCTGTGTGGGGCAACAAGGACTACATCTACATGGCCATCAGCATCGTGGGCACCACCATTGCCCCATGGATGCAGTTTTACCTGCAGTCGTCGATCGTTGAGAAGGGGATTCGCGTAAAGGACTACGCGGCCTCGCGGCTGGATGTGATTGTTGGAAGCCTGTTCACCGACATCGTTGCGTGGTTCATCATCGTGGCGTGCGCGGCCACGCTGTTTGTGCATGGAATGGGGGCCATCAGCGATGCGTCGGAAGCCGCCGAGGCGATGCGGCCGCTGGCGGGAGACTATGCGTATATCCTGTTTGCCTTCGGCCTCTTCAACGCCTCGCTCTTTGCGGCTTCGATTTTGCCGCTATCGACGGCTTACACGGTGTGCGAGGGCCTGGGCTTCGAGTCGGGTGTGGACAAGAACTACAAGGAAGCGCCCTTCTTTTACTGGCTGTACACAGCCCTGATCGTTGGCGGCGCGGCCACTGTGCTCATCCTGCCCCGGGAACGGGCGATCAAGTTTGCCATTCTGTCGCAGGCGCTCAACGGGATGCTGCTCCCGGTCATCATCATCCTCATGCTGATGCTCATCAACCGCCAGGACCTGATGGGCAAGCACAAGAACTCCCGCCTGTGGAACGTCATCGCCTGGGGCACCAGCATCATCGTCATCGGCATGACGATGGTGATGCTCTGGGGCATGATGCCCGGGCACTGAGAACTGCGCTCATACGGCAAGCTCCGGGCAGGCCCTTCAGTACATGCCGGTCTCAAAAGACGAACTTTAATTGCTCGGCCGGCCGCCACAGCGTAACTGTACATGTTACACTTCGGCTGTGATTAGGACGTTCCGGCATCGAGGCGTCGAAAAGTTCTTCAGGACCGGCTCAAAGGCGGGCATTCAGCCAAAACACGAAGCCCGATTGCGGATTCTGCTGACCACCTTGAACCTGGCATCGACGCCGCTTGATATGAACCGGGACGGTTGGGACTGGCATCCTCTGAAAGGGGACCTCAAAGGTCACTGGTCAGTGAGAGTCAGCGGAAACTGGCGACTAACCTTCACCTTTGAGGGCGAGGATGCAATCCTGGTGGATTACCTGGATTACCACTAAGGGGGCCATGAACATGCCAAAAATGCACAACCCGGCCAGCCCCGGCGAACTGCTGAGGGAGTTCCTCGGGAAGAGAACCGCAACGCAACTCGCCGAGCATATCGGCGTAACGCGCGCTACCATCTCCCGCATCCTCAATGGCCGCACCTCGGTTTCGATGGACTTGAGCATCCGGCTCGGAGAGGCCCTGGCGCTGTCCCCCGATTTCTTCTCGAAGGCTCAGCTTCAGTACGACCTGTGGGTCGAATCGCAGAAGCAGCGACACAAGATCAAGCCGATGGCCGCCTGAGCATTGCATCCAGGCATTGCATGCAGCAGAGGCTCGCTACTCGCTCGCAGGGGCTATTGTGGTTTCCCACCCTTGCGCCAGAGAAAAGCGCAAGGATGGGATCCCGGCAACGGAGACAGGAATCTCTGATCCTGTTTGGTTAACCAAAGAAATGGTTAACTGCTGAGAGAAGCGCCCTATAATTAGTGCATCGTGGAACCGCGCCTTCATCAGATCGTGCACTGTCGTTGCGGAACGCCCATGTGGCTTCTGCATGGAACAATTGAGCGACTATTTGTTTACCCAGATGCCCAACCGAACGATTCTCGTGCAATAGCCGTTGCGTGTAAACGCTGCAAGCATATAGATATTTACTTTCTGCACCAAAAGCACCCAAATCATGATCCAAGGAATGGGGCAATTCTAGCGGAACCCATTTACGGCGACACGGTCCAAGTATCAACGCTAAACTGCGATGAGGAAAAATGCCCAGCTCGTTTACCACTCTTCGCACAATGGCACCCTGCCACCAACGAAGAGGAGCGCAAGGCTGACATTGCAACTTGGTGCTGGGAGGAATTGCACTGCCCTGCGGGGCATTCAATTGAGAAACCGGATTGGACAAGCCAACTTTCTAGTTAAAACTTTACCGCTGCCCGAGTTCTGTAAACTGTTCGCCTCTTCTCCCCGGCTGGTATCCTGAAACGTGACCGAGACGCAGAACAATCCTCTTCCGCAGGCCCCGCTCGAACCCTCCAAGCCCCCGAAGTCCAAGCCCTCGCAGCGCAGATCCTGGAAGACCCGTCTCCGCTTTTTCCTCCGCTGGACTGTGCTCGCGGTCGTTTCTCTTTGGCTGTTTGCCGCGCTGCTTCTCGTCGCTTTCCGCTGGATCGATCCGCCCACCACCGCCGTGCACATCCAGCGCCGCTTGCAGGCCTTCATCCACGGCAAGCCCTACAATTCGCGCTACGAGTTCGTGCCCCTCAGCCAAATCTCGCCCGACCTCCAGCATGCCGTCATCGCCGGCGAGGATGCCCGTTTCTATCTCCACCATGGATTCGACTGGCACGCCATCGAACTCGCGGCCGAGGACGACATGGAAGGCGCCCGCATGCGCGGCGGATCGACCATTACTCAGCAACTGGTAAAGAACCTGTTCTTCGGAACCGGCCGGTCTTTTCTGCGCAAGGGCGCGGAATTCACGCTGGTCCCGGTGGCCGAATTCGTCCTCGGCAAGCGACGGATTCTGGAACTCTACCTCAACGTCATCGAGTGGGGGCCCGGCATCTACGGCGCGGAGGCGGCCTGCCATTACTGGGACAAGACCTCGGCCCGGGCAATCGGCCGACAGCAGTCCGCGTTGCTCGTCTCCATCATCCCCAATCCACGCAAGCGCCGCCCGGAGCGCATGACGCACCACAGCCAGATCGTCCTCCGGCACATGGCAGAAGTGGGCTGGTAATCGCAGCAGCACTGCCTATGGAATGGTGAGGTCGCGGAGGGCCAGGGGGATCTCCGCACAGCCGGCCGGGAGGCCAGCGCCACATTTCTTCGCTGCTGGTTAGAAATGCGCTGTCAGTCTTCGCGCAGCAGGATCAAAGGATCGACCGAGATTGCGCGCTGCGCAGGAATCCAGGTTGCGATGAGCCCGAGCAGCAGCATGGCGACCACAACGCCACCCAGGACAACCGGATCGCGCGGCGTCGCCTGATACACGATGAACGCGAGCACGCGACTCGCCAGAACGCCCAGAAGCAGACCAGCCGCCGAACCCAACGCCAGCAGCTTCAAGGGCCGTCCCAGCGCCGCTTGCAACACTTCCCTGCGCTGTGCGCCCAAGGCGATGCGGATGCCAAGCTCCTTCAATCGCTTGCTCACCGAATACGCCGCCATTCCAAAGATGCCGGTGATTGAAAGCAGCGCTCCCATGACTCCCAATACCCCCAGCGACACCGTGGCCATGCGCGGTCCAAACATGAGCACCGCCATTGGTTTGTCCCGCGTTTCGATCAGCACCGGCAGCCCCGCGTCCAGTTGACGCAAAGCGTTCCTCATCGCCGCGCCCAGCATCTGCGGATCG
Source organism: uncultured Occallatibacter sp. (assembly GCA_964595345.1). Taxonomy (GTDB): domain Bacteria; phylum Acidobacteriota; class Terriglobia; order Terriglobales; family Acidobacteriaceae; genus Telmatobacter. The sequence continues at coordinate 22,553 of CAZQPY010000070.1, read as the reverse complement.
CGGCTTGAGCGCACCACCAGCTGCGTGGAGTTGGAGGGCGATTGCAGGATGGGAAGAAACATCGCAGGCTGCGGATCTTCGGTGAGGCTCCCATACTTTCCGTCCTCCGCAATGCCCACTACCTGGATGCGCGTCCCATCCCACATCTTGTAATAGCGGCCCAAGGCTCCCATTTCAGACCCAAAGAGCTTGCGCGCAAACTCGCGATTCACAACCGCCACGCGCGGCGCGTCTTTGTCGTCCTGCCAGGTGAAGATCCGGCCCGACAGCAGTGCAGTGCCGGCGGCGCGAAAGTACTCTGGAGAGATGTTGAATATCGGGGCAGCGGTCACCGCATTGGACGGCCTCAAATCCGAGGTAGTGTCGGTGAAGACCATCGAGTTGCCGGCGCCACCGCCCATGGGCACGCCATCGGCCAACCCCACAGACTCGACTCCAGGCAGGGCCTTCAATGCGTCGATCATTCGCTTTTGCATTGCGGGCACTCGATCCGCGCTGTAACCGGCCATTCCCAGGTCAGTTTCCGCCAGCATGACGTTCTGCACATCGAATCCGAAATTGGCGTGCAGCGAGCGCGCCAGTCCACGCACGGCAACCATGGAAGAAGTCACCAATACCGCGCAGATGGCAATCTGCACCACCAGCAGTACGTCGCGAAGGCCGATGCGCCTGCCGGCCTTGCCGCCCGATCCGGCCTTGACCACCTCATACGCATTGGTGCGCAGGACTTGCCTTACCGGAACCGCGCCAAACAGAATCCCGCTGATTAAAGCAAGCACGAGGGCCATTCCGTAGACCGTCGCATCGGGGTTGACGCCGATATGAATGGGCCATCTGGGAAAGGGCTGCCAAGCACTGAGCGCGCGCAACAACACAACGCTGCCGGTGAGCCCCACGGCCCCGCCCACGAGTGAAATCAATACAGCTTCGGTAAGCAGGCCGCGCAGAATACGTGTGCGCGTCGAACCAAGGGCGAGCCGTAAAGCAACTTCACGGGAACGGTCGGCTGCGCGCGCGGCAAACAGGCTGCCCAGGTTGGCGCATGCTGCCAGCAGAATCAACCCTGCCAGCAGCATCAATCCCGCCATGAACGCTTTTACCGGGCGTCCAAGAAAATCGCCATAGAGATTGGGGCGAACCAGGGCGAAGGTCATCTTGCTCTCGTCCTTGGGATAGGCCCTTTCCAGCTGCGTGCCAATCGAATTCAGATCGGCAACGGCCTGGGCCGGAGTCACTCCCGGCCTCAAATGTCCCATGGTCTCGAAGACCCAATGGTTCCCGCGCGCGGTCAGGTCACTGGCAGCCACCAGCGGGCTCTCCATCGGAATAAAGAGATCGGGATTGAAAAAGAGCAGGGTCCCATGGAAGTCCTGCGGCGCGACACCGAGAATGGTGAAGGGATGTTTGTTCAGCCGGACTACCCGGCCCACCACGCCTCGATCATCCTGGAAATGCGTGTGCCAATAGGCGTAGGTCAGCACAATGTAAGGCGCGCTGTCGGGGCCATGCTCGTCTGTGGCATGGAACATACGGCCAAGATAGGGCTGAAGTCCCAATGCGTCGAAGTAGTTTCCGCTGGCTTCTTCGGCCCATACGCTGGTGGGATCCGTGCCGGCATCCAGTCCCGCCTGAGCCACGGTGTAGGCCACCAGGCTTTCGAAGCTGCGATTGCGGTCGCGCAGGTCCCGATAGTCTGGATAGGACTCAGTGCCATCCACCTCGCCTCCATGCTGAAGTGCGTAAAGGCTTTGCGGCTCAGGCACATTCAACGGACGAAGAACGAAGGCATTCATGACGCTGAACACCACCGCATTGGCGCCGATGGCCAAGGCCAGCGTCAAAACCGCCGCGATCGTAAATCCGGGTGACTTGCGCAGCTGCCGCAGAGCAAAACGCACATCCGCCCAGATCGACTCAACCGTCGGCCACTGCCATACTTCGCGGCTGCGTTCCTCCAGCAGCGTTCGATTGCCAAACGCCCGACGGGCCTGCTGTTGGGCTTCCGCGGGGCTCAGACCCTCGCCCATCAACTGCTCCGCGCGCTCTTCAATGTGCAGGCGTATTTCTTCGGAGAGATCGTCGTAGAGCTTGGCGCGACGGAAGAAACGCGGAATCCAGTTCATGAGCTGCTCCTCTCAGATTTCCGGTTAAGTGGCGGATCAGCTGGCTGGGGATTCCCCCGGACTGAGGACCAGCGTGATGCCTTCGAACATGCGCTCGAAGCTGGATATCTGCTGCTCCAGATGGCCCAGACCGGAAGCCGTGATCTGGTAGGTTCTGACCCGCCGATTGGTGGACGAAACACCCCATTCCGCCTTCACCAGCTTGGCCTTGAGCAGACGTTGCAGCGCAGGGTAGAGCGATCCCTCTTCCACCTGGAGCAGGTTGTTCGACCGCTGCTGGATGTGTTGCACCAGCGCGTATCCATGTGCCGGTTGCCGGCGTAACGATTCAAGGATCATCATTTCGAGTGCGCCGGGAAATAAGTCGCGGGAAGTTGTCTCAGTCATAGGCTTGTTCGCTCACAGGCTTGCTTGCTCAATGCTTGTTCAGCACATGCCTAGAGTGAACTAGTATTGAGTTCCTGTCAAGGAGGAAAACGGACGAGCAGCTCTCGGCGACTGATTTCTGGGCCCAGCGGACGGCGGGTGGCACAGATCTGTGGCAATGATTCGACCAGAAACTGGTGCAAGGGCCGGCTTCCTGAGACTGGAAGGGATACACGTTCTCAGTTTGTTCAACCGAGGGCGCCTGCCCACCGCAGGTGGTCAAGCCACGGCCAAGCGCTTCAATTGAATCCGCCCAGCCGGAATCTGCGCCAGATCGTAATGCGCGTGCTGCGTAATCCAGCTTTCGGCGCTGCCCCCAAAAACCTGCGAAAGCCGAATCGCCATCTCCGGCGAGATGCCACGTTTGCCGTTCACAAGCTCCGACAGAGTCGTGCGCGTCACGCCCAGAGCGCGCGCGGCATCCGTAATTGTCAGGCCAAGCGGCTCAATGCATTCGCTGAGAACAAAGCTGCCGGGATGTGGCGGATTCTTCATCGGCATGGGGAAACCTCCTTAGTGGTGATCCAAATAATCAACCTCAAACGCATGGCCATCCGCAAACCGGAAGATGACCCTCCAATTGGCTCGTACCGTGACAGCCCAAAAGCCCTTGAACGGCCTTTGAGCGGGTGGAGGGCGAATCCGGGGATATTCATATCCTCCACGGAACTGGCGGCATCCAAGCGTGCGAGGATGTTGCGCAATTTGGTCAAATGTTCCGCCATGACGCCGCGAGGGTCGTCGTCCTCATACATGTGCTTCAGCTCCTTGTGGCGGAACGATTGAATCACAATTCAGCGTAATGCGTAACGTAACGGGCGCCAAGAAGGATTTCTGCCAATATGGGCGGGCCGGGGCAGCTTAAAGAAGCTTTCCCGCCGCCAGGTCCTTGATCAGCCCGCGGTCGGCGGCCAGAAAGTCATAGTCCGGCAGGTCTTCCAGCTTCGTCCAGCGCAGTTGCTTGAAGATGCGGTTCTCCAGCTCTCCACTGAAATCGTGCACCGCAAAAAACAGCAAGTCCACCGCGCCGCCGTGCCGATAGTTGTGCCGGATGTGGGTCACGCGGGGGCCGATGGTGGCGCGGATGCCCAACTCTTCGTCCAGTTCCCGGGCCAGCGCCGCTTCCGGGCTCTCGCCGGCCTCGATCTTACCGCCGGGAAACTCCCATTGCAAGGCCATCGGCTGGTCGGGACGTCGCTGGCAAATCAGCACCTCGCCGCCGCGAACAATCAACGCGGCAACCACATAGCGCAATGCTGGTCCGCCTGGCTTGGGGCTGAAATTGCTCTGGACGTCTTCCACGCTACCAGTGTAGCCGCAACCCCTTCGCTGCGGCCACCCGAAGCCAAGGGGATACTCCGGCCGAGGCCTGTTTCAACGCCGCGGCCTGCAGGGTCCTAACAGGCTGCGGAAAAAGGGCAGGATTCGAGTGAATCGGCTAAATGGGTCTTAGCAGGGGCTAAAGCCCAGACTCATTCCATTGGCTTTATCGGCACGACTAAAGTCGTGCCCTGATACAAAGCCAGATGAATTTGAGTTTTCCGTAGCCTGTTACGCTGCCGCCCGCAGGATCCTGTTTATTCGCCGCCCACTTTGGACGCGAAACCGGTTGCTTCGCGCGGCGCAAAATAGCCCCACCCTTTGCGCGCGGCACTCTCCAGCAGCCCGGGCGAGGGATTCACCGGGTAGGGATGCCGGGCAACCTCCAGCATCGCCAGGTCGTGGATCGAGTTACCAAATACCGCATCCGGGCGTTCCAGACCGGCACGCCTGAGCGAGGCCGCCTTGCCCTCGTCGGTCGGAACATCCAATAAGACAGTCGTGATCAGGCCGTCGACCACGGCCACTTCAGCCGCTAGCACCCGCTCCTCGGGAATGCCCAGGGAGCGCACGCCCTCGGCTACTACCCATTTATTCGTTGAGCTCACCGCCCAGATCTCCACCCCGGCCTCGCGCAGCTCTTCCACCAGCGCGATCATCTCGCTGAAGTATCGCGGTGGCACAAACCCCTGCACGAAGCGGGCCGCTGCCGCCCGCATTTCCTGGTCGCGGAGCCCCGCGTAAATCTGCACCATTTCGCCGCAGATCTGCAGCTCGCTGACTTTCCCGGCCTGGTAGGCGCGGTGACGCGTGTCAATCCAGTCGGCCGTGGAGCGCGAAACCAGCCCCTGCTCAATCGACCATTCCATGAATCCAACCCCGGAGTCACCGCTCCAGAGCGTTCCATCGCAATCGAAAACCGCCACCCGAGGCCGGTTCTCAAAAACCAGCTTCTTGAACTCCTGGGCGGACCATGCGGAAATCCCCATATGTGTCGCTGTCAAGCTTTCCTCAATTCCAGAAAATATGTCCAACTTTATTCTCATTCATAGGGCCCCGCTCAGGCATGTGACGGATGAACATCCATTGAATTCGCTCTGCCCATTCCCGCCAGGCCGCATATGCAACTGCTTCTTCCCATATTGGCTGCATAAGGATCCAAACCTTTTTGCGCTTCTCTATTGCTGAATTTGATTCCTTGATGAAACAGGTTCAGTCGCTCATCGGCTGCCGGTTGAAGTTGCCTCGCCGCGCGGATAATCAGGAGTGTGGAAACTCTGCGCAATCTCACGCTGCTTCAGGACTACCAGGTATATCTGCGCGTGGAAAAGGGGCTCAGGCCTCTCACTTGCGAGGCATACGACGGCGACCTGAAGACCTTTGCCGAGTTCCTCGAAGGGCGTCATGGCCTGCTGCTTACAGCCGTGCAGGAAGATGTGGCCGCGTTTCTTGAAAACCTGCGCGCCCACAGCATCGACGACCGTTCCAGGGCCCGCAAACTGAGCTGCCTGCGCGGTTTCTACAAATGGTTGCTGCTCGATCGCCGCATCCACCACGATCCCACCATCAATATCGAATCTCCCAAAGCCTGGAAGGTGTTGCCCAAGTCGCTGGCTGAGCCGGAGGTGGCTGAAATGCTCGATCGCGCCACTCTCAACGCCGCCCACCCCCAGGCCCGGGCCATCGACTTGCGCGACCGTGCAATTCTTGAACTGCTTTATGCAGGGGGACTGCGCGTCTCCGAGGTCACCGACCTGACCACCGGCGATCTGGCTCTCGACCTGGGCCGGGTGCAGGTGCGCGGCAAGGGCGACAAGGAACGCATTGTGCCGCTGGGACGGGCCGCCGTCGAGGCACTGGAGATCTACCTGCGCGAAGGCCGTCCCCATCTGGCCCGCATCAGCTCGGCCCGCAAGAAGTCTCCCGCGGCCAAACCGGGCCCGGCGCTGCTTCCCAAAGTCGAAACCCTTCGCAGCCAGCAGCCGCCGCAACAGGATCGCGTCCGGCTCTTCCTCTCCTTGCGGGGCATGCCCCTTACCAGGCAGTGGATCTGGCACCTGGTCAAGACCGCGAATACCGACGCCAGCCCGCACCGGCTGCGGCATAGCTGCGCCACCCATATGGTGGAGCACGGCGCCGACCTGCGCAGTGTGCAGTTGCTTCTCGGCCATGCCGACATCTCCACCACGCAGGTCTATACGCATTTGGCGCTGGGTCGCTTGAAGGCCGTTCACCGTGAGCATCACCCGCGCGGCAAGCGGATGCTTGCCGAGCCGCCGGAGCAAGCCATTCCATCGAAGACCGTTCAGAGTACAGATAATCACTCCGGCCTGCATCTGGTTGGGCGCGGCAAGGCCGGCACCGGCAAACAGGTGCAGTCCGCGCCGGTGAAAGTCGGCAGCAAGGAGTCGGCATGAGCGAGACGACCGAGGCCCCTCCCGCCGCTTCACTCGGTGCGCTGGTGGCCGGTTATCTCTCCGTTTTGACCAATGAGCGCGGCGCATCGGAGCATACTCTGCGCGCCTACCAGCGCGAGCTGCACGGCTTTGCCGGCTGGATTGCGAAGACCTTCGGGCCCGATCAGGGAGTCGAGCAGATCGAACACACCCACATCCGGACTTATCTGGGCACGCTCTACGAGCGCGGGCTTTCCAAGGCCTCGGCGGCGCGTTCGCTGGCGGCCATTCGCAGCTGGTTCAAGTGGCTGGCGCGGACCGGCCATCTGCAGCAGAACGCCGCTTCGCTGGTCTCCACTCCCAAGCTTCCCAAACGCCTGCCGCGCGTTCCGTCTATCGAGCAGATGAACCGCGTGGTCGACTCGGTGGGCGAGGATGCGGCCAGCTGGCCGGCCCGCGACGCGGCCATCCTGGAATTGCTTTATGGCTGCGGAATCCGCAATGCCGAACTCACCGCCCTGGACCTCCATGACATTCACTGGTCCAACGAAGCCGTTCTGGTCCACGGCAAGGGCAAGAAGCAGCGTTTTGTGCCTCTCGGCGATGCCGCAGCGATTGCTTTGCGTACTTACCTCACTGAGCGTTCAGCGCTGCTGGCCGCCGCCGGTCGCGAAAAACTACAGGCGACGCCGGCCCTCTTCGTCAATCTACAGTTGCGCGGCCTTGAAAAACCCGGAGGACAAGCCCGTCTCACCACCCGCAGCGTGGGCCGCATCGTCAAAAAGATCGCCATTCTGCGCGGACTTTCCGCCGACGTCCATCCCCACACTCTGCGTCATGCCTTCGGGACGCATCTGCTGGAAGAGGGAGCCGACCTGCGCGCCATTCAGGAGCTGCTGGGTCACGAGCGCCTCTCCACCACCCAGCGCTACACCCAACTGACCACCGCCCAGTTGACCGTCGTCTACGACAAGACCCACCCCAGGGCGCACTAGCCTTTGCCCGCGCCCCGGTGCGCGGCTGCGTGTGGGGCAAAATGGATCGTGTCCGAATTGCCGGTCGTTCGTCTGGAGTGCAAAATGCGCGGAGGACAGTCGGAAAGGCGACCTCAACGGGGTGGAATTGCCCTCGACTCTCGATTGTTCTACCTTTGGATGTCAGCGCACCGTTTGGATGCCCACATGTTATCTATCCTTCACCCCGAGATCATTCCGATTGTTCAAGACTACCCAATTGGTCTTTACCCGATTTTTGGCCTTGGCAGTAGTCCCAAGCTAATAATCAAGACGATGAAGGAAGGTCTGCTCGCGGCCAAGATCAACAATGGATTCAAGATCTACGTTTGCCCAATGACTCTCGGCGGAGTTGACACCGTAGGTTTGATTTCAGCCTTCTTTGACGACGAGGATGAGCCACTGGTGATTTGGACCGCTCTCTTCGATAACGAGCTCACGCGTCTATTGCTTAAAGCTATGGATTGCGACACATTGGATGTGCATTGTTTCGACGAACACAACCGCGAGTTGCTCGGTTATGTATCTAAGTTGGAATGCCCATCAGCGACGAAAGATCGTCTTAATGGTTCTTCGTATTGTACATTCGGTCTCGAATTGGCAAAATCTGCATTCAGTCAAATGTCAATCTGGTTCGGCAAACGCACACACGACGATGATCTGTCGGCGATAGGGGTCGAGTTCATCCAGACTCTTGTTCCAGAAGACCAACTGTTTCTGGACGCGCGCCCCGATTTTCACCTGTATCACGGCAGTCCTCAATTCAGCTTTTCACAGTTAAAGCGCCAGGAGCCTGGAACTTTTCAAGAACAGGACATAGCACGCCTTCTAAAGAATCTGTTTTCCCCCGAGCAGATATACCTGAACCCGCTTCGAATTACGGACAGAGACGAGATCGCGGATATTCTCGTGATTACTGAATCCGAGGTTATTGTGTTGCAGGCAAAGGATAGCCCCAATATCGAAAGAATTCTCAAGAATCCGCTTGACCGCAAGAAAGCTACGACTCGGAAGGCGCTCCGCAAGGCGATTAGCCAAGTGAGCGGCGCTATTGGTTATCTGAGATCGATGTCACCTCTAAAGATGGTTGTCGGCGGCGAGACTTGTGAGATAGACATCGGTAATCGGACAGTTCGCGCTTTGATCGTGGTAAAGGAGCTATTCAACGACGAATACTCGGTCTACACTGCACCAATTCTCAAGCTTTGGAGAGAAACCCAGATATCGTGTGTCGCACTTGACTACGCAGAGCTGCAGATGTACGTGACACATTTAAGCAACGCGGAATCTTTCTTTCAGGCATTGGATCGGGTTTTCTCGCATGCTGTCAAAACCGAACAGTTTCCAAGACTCCGCATCTGGTAAGCCGGCTCCCTGCGATCAGAGATACGTAGAACGATAGGTGCTCGAACGCCGCAGGGCCAGGTCGGACCCCGCGCCTGGATTGTAGCCTGCTCAAAAAATACCTTGTAATCAACCCGGTAAACCCGCAGGAATACGATGAACTGCGGTCAATGCCCCTCCTGCCCAAAAAGGCCCGGATCCTGTCCCAAGAAGCCGGAGTGTACCGGCAAAGCCCTGAAACCCGTATATTTGTGCTGTTTTGCTCCAGATGGATCTAGAATGTCTGCATGACTTCTCCCATATCTGTGCGACGCCGTTCCAAGACGCCCCCGCCTGGAGAAACCGGGCAGGAGGCACTCTATCTGCGTTCCCTGAGCGACCGGCACGTTACCGTGTCCATCAAACTGCGCGACGGAGAAGTGGTACGCGGATGGATTGAGTATTTCGACGATTCCATGGTTAGGCTGACACGCGATGGCCTGCCCAACCTGTTTATCTATAAACATCAGATCAGCACGATCTCTGAAGCAAGCAAAAGACGGTCTCCGCGCCATAAGGACGATGACGCCTCCAGCCCAAAAGCCGGGGCCGAGGGCGCTGAGACAGCATCGAATGGAGTATCCGATTGAGTTTAGAACAGGCTCAGGCCTTCCAGTGGGTTCCCCAGGCCTCCGCGATTGCTCGTGAAGCCGGCGCGCGTCTCAAGGAGTTTTTCGTACAGGGCGTCGAAACCGAATACAAAGGCGATGTGGATCTGGTCACCGTGGCCGACCGAACCGCCGAAAAACTGATCCGCGCACGCCTCAGCGAAGCATTTCCAGAACATGGAATCTTCGGCGAGGAAGGCACACGCGACCGTCTGGAAGGCGAGTTTCGCTGGTACGTCGATCCGCTGGACGGCACTACCAACTTTGCCCATGGCTTCCCGCACTTTTGCGTCTCGCTGGGGCTGGAGCAGCGGCCCGCGGGCCTCGAACCCGGCCACGACGGAACCCTGATGGCCGCCGTCATCTACGACCCCCTGCTCGATGAACTTTTCACCGCCGAGCGCGGCTGCGGAGCCTGGCTGAACGGCCGCCGCATGCGCGTTTCGTCGACGCCGGTGCTGGCCGAGGCCCTGGTGGCAACCGGCTTTCCCAGCCGCAAACGCCACGACAACCCCAACATCCACTTCTACCAGGAGTTCACCCTCCGCTCCCATGGCGTTCGCCGCGCCGGTTCGGCCGCTCTCGATCTTGCCTATATCGCTGCCGGCCGCATGGATGCCTTTTGGGAGTTCAACCTCAACCCCTGGGACACCGCCGCCGGGCTGCTTCTGGTGGAAGAAGCCGGTGGCCTGACGACCAACTTCGACGGCGGTTCCTGGCATCTCGACAGCCGCGAAATCCTTGCCTCCAACGGCCTGATCCACAACGAACTGCTTGGCTTCTTCGCCGACATGTTCGCCGGGCGCGACCTTTCTCCGATTCTCTCTCCCAGGGAATTTGCCGAGCAAAGAGACGCACGCGCCGCCGGTTGAAGCGGATTATATTTCGGTTGTACTTCTCCGTGATGGCGCAAAGGGAGAAGGGTCCGGGCCTAAACAGGCTGCCGAAAAGGGCTGGATTTCGAGCGGAACGGCCTGTAAACGTAGCTCAGGGGCTAAAGCCCCGTTCATTTTGTTGGCTTTTTCGGCACGACTAAAGTCGTGCCCTGACGCTTCTTGCTCTCCCGATGCCGTTTTTCCGCAGCCTGTAAAGGCCCCCGCTCGCTCCGCGAAATCCTTCTGGCAACTGTAATTCCAGACGCTTTTGCCTCGAATTCCGGACCCGCGACTTCCCTCTTGGCGCGGGCCGGCCGAAGGGCACACGCCGCGCCGCAGGTGCCAGAAGGGCGCGCGCCGCACTGCAGGTGCCACATGGAAAGACTTTCGTTTCAAGGGGGAGTCAGCGGCTGGGGTCCTGTGCTACTATCACGTCGAGACTTCAATCCCCGGAGATTTTAGATGGCATACGTGATTGCTGAACCCTGTATCGGCACCAAGGACACCGCCTGCGTGGACGCTTGTCCTGTCGATTGCATCCACCCCAAAAAAGATGAAGACGGTCACGGAGAAATCGATCAGCTGTTCATCGATCCGGTCGAGTGCATCGACTGCGGCGCTTGCGTGCCGGCTTGTCCGGTTTCGGCAATCTTCGCGGCAGACGATCTGCCCGAAAAGTGGGCCAGCTTTACGGAAAAGAATGCAGCCCACTTCGGCCGCTAATTAACTAAAGAAGCACCCGAACTCAGCCTCCACGCGCGCATCCCCGGCAAGGGCGATGCGCGTGTGTGTTTGCACTTCGCATTCCTTGATTGCCTGCCACTTTCTCTCACAACAACTTTTCGCGTAGTTCGGCGTTGAATAACACATCGGATCTGGACGCGGAGACAACCACCGCGACAGGGAAACCGAAAAGGAGTTTTTCCATGATCAAGAAGATTGCATTGGCGGTGTTGTTTTCTCTCTGCTTGATGCCTGCGGCTTCCTTTGCGCAGGACCACCATCGTGAAGGTCCGCCACCCCCGGTCGCTGAACGTCGTGGCGATCCTCCGGAGCGCGGATTTGTTTGGATCTCCGGCTATCACCGCTGGGAAGGCGACCACTATGTCTGGACCCCCGGCCGCTGGGAACGTCCCCCCCATGACCACGCGGTGTGGGTGGCTCATCGCTGGGAGCATCGGCACGGCGAATGGGTTCTGATTGAAGGTCACTGGCGCTAACTCGCTAGGCCAATTCAAGGTGAAACAAACTTCTAACCAACAAAAAGACGAGGTCCCGAACCCGGGGCCTCGTCTTTTTTAACCAGCAACCGAAGCCTAATCCCGCGCCTTCTTCCTGGCGCGGGCCGCGAGAAGCCGTATGCCGCGCCGCAGGTGCCCGGAGGTGGGTTACACTCAATCGCAAGCCTATGCGCGTTCGAGTTTTGACTCCAATTCTGCTCTTCGCCATTCCAGCCCTTTTGCTGGCCCAGAGCCCAACCAGGCAAGCTGCCAAAGCGACGGGAAAGATGACCAACACACCCCAGGCTGTCCATCGTTCCGCCCTCGTCATCGACACCCACGCCGACACACCGCAGCGCTTTGTCGATGAGCACTTCGACCTTGCCGATCCGCTGCAGGGCGGCGACCTCAATCTGGAGTCCGCTCATGCCGGCAACCTTGGGGCGGAGTTCTTCTCCATCTGGGTCGAGCCCACCCGTTACAAGGGGCAGTACGCCCATCGGACGCTGGAACTAATTGACGCAGTCAAGCAGCAGGTTGCCCGCCATCCGGACCAGCTCATGTTCGTGGCCACGCCGGGCGGCATCGAGGCGGCTCATCACGAGCACAAGATGGCCGTCCTCATGGGCATCGAGGGTGGCCATTCCATCGAGGATTCGATCCCGCTGCTTCGCCAGTACTACGCGCTCGGCGTCCGCTACATGACTCTCACCTGGGCCAATTCCAATAACTGGGCGGACAGCTCCGGCGACATCGACGACAAGTCCATCCCCCACACCAAAGAAGGCCTCTCCGAATTCGGCAAGGACGTTGTCTACGAGATGAACCGCTTGGGCATGATGGTCGACATCAGCCACGTCTCCGACAAGACCTTCTTCCGCACGCTGGTCATCACCCGCGCACCGGTCATCGCTTCGCACTCCGCCGCACGCGCCCTCTGCAGCGCTCCTCGCAACATGACCGACGACATGCTGAGAGCCGTGGCCAACTCCGGTGGGCCAAATTCGAAGGGCGGAGTCATTCAGGTCCCCTTTTTCTCCGGCTTCATCTCCCAGGACTACTGGAATGCCATGAAGGCACTGGAACCCGAAGTGGACAAGGCAGTGCAGGCATTCAAGGACAAGGCCAAGGCGGAGGGCAGGGAAGCGACGGAACTCGAAATCGAGAAGCTGCGCCGGTCTTATGCCGACAAGATCCCGCGCCCGCCGCTCTCCGCGCTCATCGACCACATCGACCACATCGCCAAGGTCGCCGGCATCGACCACGTCGGCTTGGGTTCGGACTTCGACGGCATTGGTGGACAACTCCCGCAGGGCATCGACTCCGCCGCCGACCTGCCCAGAATCACCGAGGCGCTGATGGCGCGCGGCTACTCCGCCGAGGATTGCCGCAAAATCTTGGGCGAGAACCTCCTGCGCGTCTTCCGCGAGGTGGAGCAGACGGCGAAAGAGCTGCAGGCCGAAAACCGCCCCCGCATCACCCAGAAGCAGCCCTACGACACCTGGAAGAAGTAATTGCCCCTTGTTTTCCTGATATGGTCCATTTAAAATGGACCATATCGGAGGCGAATCATGGCCACCCTTCCCAAGAACGAATCCGCCATCGGGGTCACCGAGTTCAAATCCAAGTGCCTCGGCCTGATTGACGATGTGGCGACAGGCAAAACGGACCGCATTATCCTGCTCAAACACAACCAGCCGATTGCCGCCATTGTTCCCATCGAAAAGTCCGATGCGGATCCATTCGAGCTGTGGGGAGCGATGCGCGATACCTTCACCATTCTTCCTGACGTCGACCTTACCGAGCCGATGGAGGATGTGTGGGATGCGTGGGATGCGAAAGTGTGGGACGTGGGAAAGTAGATGGCCGACCCAGTTCTTCTCGACACCTGCGCGGCAATCTGGATCATGAAGAAGATGCCCCTCGCAGCTCCCGGCCGCAAGGCCGTTCAAGGGGCATACCTGGCCAATGCCGGAGTATATGTTTCCCCTTTTACCGCTTGGGAAGTGGGAATGCTCGTCAGCAAGGGCCGTCTCACCCTGACCATCCCTCCCGACGTTTGGTTCGATTCACTGATTCAAATGCCTGGAATCCGCCTTGCCCCGCTCACTCCGAAGATCCTGATCGCATCCTCCACGTTGCCAGGCACTCCACCGTCCGATCCCGCTGACCGCATCATCGCGGCCACCGCCCGCGAACTAGGCCATCTGCTCATTACCCGCGATGCCCGGCTCCTCGACTACGGCCGCCAGGGTTACATACGCGCTCTCGGCTGCTGAACCTCGCTCTCGCCTCAGCTGTTATGCGACGCACCCGCACTATACTTGCTTATCGCAAAGTTGCTTATTCAAGACTGCTGATTTAGGAGAATCCCCGATGCGCCGTTTCGCTCGATTCGCCGCCATCCTGTTTGCGGCCGCTGCCTTGGTTGCCGCCCCGGTATTCCTCTCTGCCGAAGATGAAAAGCCCAAGACCGGCGACAAATCATCCGACAAAGCCTCCGAAAAGACATCCGACAAGCCAGCCGAGAAGCCCGCTCCTACGGAGGTTTCCACGCAGGGGGCGATCGATGTTGGAGGACAGCACATCGCCTATGCGGCCATCGCCGGCACCATCACCGTCGGCGCAACCGACGTGCAGGACGCACAGCTTGGCCCCGATGGCAAACCGCAGCCGGGCAGCCAACTCGCCCTCAACGAGCCCAAGGAGCCCAAGGATGCCGCTCCCCTGGCGCATATCTTCTACGTGGCCTATATGAAGAAGGACGCCAAGGCCGAAGAGCGGCCCATCACCTTCTTCTATAACGGAGGCCCAGGCAGCTCCACCGTCTGGCTGCATATGGGCTCACTCGGCCCCAAGCACGTCATCACCGACGGCGATCAGCACCTGCCCGCCGCGCCCTACAAACTCGTCGACAACGCCAACTCCCTGCTCGATACCTCCGACCTCGTCTTCATTGATATGCCGGGAACCGGCTTTGGCCGCCTCACCGGCAAGGACGCCGAAAAGGCCTTCTGGGGCGTGGACGAAGATGCCAACGCTTTCGCCCGTTTCATCGCCCGCTTTATTACAAAATACAGCCGCTGGAACTCGCCCAAGTACATCTTCGGCGAGAGCTACGGCACGACCCGCTCGGCGGTGCTTTCCGGCATTTTACAGAATGAAAAGAGCATCGACCTCAACGGCGTCATCCTGCTTTCGCAGATCTTCAACTTCACTACCGATATCGATGTCCCTGCGGGCAATCCCGGCGTTGATCTGCCCTATGAAATGGCTCTGCCCACCTACGCGGCGACGGCCTGGTACCACAAAAAGCTGCCCCAGCAGCCGGCCACGCTTGAGCCCTTCCTGAAGGAAGTCGAAGACTTCGCCACCGGTCCCTACGCCCACGCGCTCTCTCAGGGCACCGATCTCACCGCGGACGAAAAGCAGCAGGTCGCCGAAAAGCTCCATCAGTACATCGGGCTGCCCGTTCCTTATCTGCTCAAGGCCAACCTGCGCGTCAGCGGAGGCCAGTTCACCAAGACCCTGCTCGACGACGAGGGCCTCACCACCGGGCGCCTCGATACGCGCTTCAGCGGGCCTTCCATGGATCCCCTCAGCGAGCAGGCCGACTACGATCCGCAAAGCTCGGCCATCTCCTCGGCCTACGTCTCCGTCTTCAACGACTATGTTCGCCGCGATCTCAAGTACGGCGAGGGTCAGACCTATCTGCCCCAGGCTCAGTTCGGCACCGTGCAGTGGGACTTTGTGCATCGTGGCAATCCGGTCAGCCTCAACGTCGCCAACGATCTGGCCGAGGCCATGAAGGCCAATCCCCGCCTGCGCGTCATGGTCAACGGCGGCTATTACGACCTGGCCACTCCCTTCTTCGCCGCGCTCTACGAGGAGAAACACCTGCCCATTCCGCAGTCCCTCGCCAAAAACATCGAGTACGACTGGTACGAGTCCGGGCACATGGTCTATGTCCGCGACGAAAGCCTCAAACAGCTCCACGATCGCGTCGCGGCCTTCATCAAGAGCACGCTTTCCGCCACCAAGTAGGAGCTTCTTCCGCGGCCGGTCAACGCAGTTATCCGCACTGCGCAAACCGGCCGCATTCGCTTTTGCGCGCACTCGTCGCGGACAAAACTTGCGCGCGGAAGATCGAAATCAAGCGCCTCTGGCACCTGCTGTTTTTCTTCGTTTTTGAGTGGGCGCTTTTGCGGACGAATAACTTGTTCTATAAGAAAGCTAACTCAGGAAGAAAGGTAACTCAGGCGTACACATTCAACTGCGTGCCGACATACTCGCTGGTTTCGCCGCCGGCTCCCGCCATCAATGCGTTCGCAGTTTCCTTCGCGCTGGTAAACTCATCCTGACTCAGCGAAGACTGTAGCATGGGCGTTACTTGCGCGTTCTGCGCGTTGCCCTTGTTAAATGGGTTGTTCGGAGCGTTGACCGAGTCGTTCGACTTGTTGTGCGCCGACGAACGCTGCACCTGGAGGCGCTGCAGTTCGCTCTGATAGCTCACTTGTGGAGGACGCATATCGACCAGTACTGTCGCCATGGTGAACCTCCTCCGTTGCTCTCTAAAGATTCTTTCTCTTACCCAATCTCTTTATCGGGCGCTTGAGAAGAAACATTAGTGAATTCCAATAAATAACTCAAATAATTCCCATTTGCGCACTTTCTATACAGCTATGTGAATCGCTTCGCGACACTGTGTCTTATCCTGTACAAGTCGACCGTTTCTAAAGACACTACCGTCATCTTTATAGGTGCCCAACGCTCCCGCATCGGGTGGAATTCCACCCGACGCCCCGCCCAAAGGGGCGGAACCGTCGACCTCTAATCTTCGTCTGATTCTTCCAAGTCTGTTTCTTCGTCGCCGGGGCCCTCTTCGTCCGAGAGCTGCAGAAACCAGGGCGCACTCATGCGCGCCCTGTCGCCGAACTGTTCCGATTTCTGCATTCCTCGTTTCTCTCGAGGCGCATCCAGTCAAGCCGAGGCATTCACCAGCGAACCGGCCGAAAGGCTCTGCAGGAATCCGTCCAGCGCCGACTGCGCGCCGGTCATGTTTCCGCTGCTCAGCGATGCGCCGATCTGCGAGAGCAGGGAATCGAACGAGTTGCCGCTCGATGTTCCCGAGGTGCTTGAGGTCGAGTCACTTGAAGAGGTCATCAAGCTGGTCAGCGAATCGTAGGCCGACTGTGCGTCCTGCAGGTTCCCGGAGCTGATGGCGCTGAACAGCTTCAGCACATCCGTGCCCATCTGGCTGATCCCCGCCGTGCTGTCGCTGCTCGCTGCGCTTGTCGAGCCAGGCGCAGGAGCGCTCTGCAGCGCGGTGAGCGCCGTCTGCGCGGCCGAGATGTTCCCGCTTGAGAGCGCCGACGATACGCTGGCCAGGAACTTGCCCATCGGGCTGCTCGAATCCGCGTTTGCCGGGCTCAGCTGCTTCATTTCCGCCAGGTACTTTTGCGCATCGCTCGTGTCGCCAGATTTGATGGAAGACATCAGGCCGCTGAGTGCCGTGGCAAAAGCGTTCTGGCTGCTACCGGAGGTGGAGGAGGCCGATGACGTTGAGGAGGTCGAAGAGGCGGCGAGATCGGAGAACAATGAGCTCGTGTTCTGCAAACTGGAAATATGCATGGGACGAAGGGTCCTTTCGCTTTCGTTTCGAGGCGGGCGCAACCCTGCGCTCGCTGCCCGAGTCACCAGTGTGGACCGGAAAAGTGTCCGAAAAGAGTACACTTCTGCCCTCGACGCAAAAAAGCCGATCCCATTTCGGAATCGGCTCTGATTCGGTTCAGTTTCGGGAGCGCGTCAACTATCACTCGCGCCCCGCGTTTTTGTCTTTCTACTCTCTACTCCCGAATCCCTGTTCCCTGCCTCAAAGCTCCCTCGCCCTCTCGATCGCCCGAATCACCGCCTGCGCCTTGTTGATCGACTCCTGATGCTCCAACTCCGGCACCGAATCGGCCACAATGCCAGCGCCCGACTGCACATAGCCCTTGCCGCCCACTGCCAGCATCGACCGGATGGCGATGCACGAGTCCAGATTGCCCGAGTAGTCGGCGTAGAGAACCGTGCCGCCATACGTTCCGCGCCGCGCCGGTTCAAGTTCCTCGATGATCTCCATCGCCCTGACCTTGGGAGCCCCGCTCAGCGTCCCGGCAGGGAAGCAGGCGCGCAGAGCGTCAATTGCGCTCAGCTCCGGTTTCAGACGGCCTTCAATCGTGCTCACGATGTGCATCACGTGCGAGTAGCGCTCCACGAACATCAGCCGATCCACCTTCACCGAACCGAATTCGCTCACCCGGCCCACGTCGTTACGGCCCAGGTCCACCAGCATCACGTGTTCCGCGCGCTCCTTCTCGTCGTTGATCATCTCTTCGGCGAGAGCCTGGTCCTGCGCCTCGTCGGCTCCGCGCGGGCGCGTTCCGGCGATGGGCCGGTACTCCACCTTGCCCTGGTGAACGCGCACCAGCAGCTCCGGCGACGAACCTGCCAGCTCGATGGTTCCCACCCTCGCGGCCTGCTTTGCCTGCTTCGATCCCTTCCCTCGCTTCTCCGACTCGCCGCCCAAAGGACCTTCGGGCGTAAAACGCAAGAAGTACATATAAGGGCTGGGATTCACGGCCCGCAGGGCACGGTACACCTGGAAGCTGTCAGCTTCCGGAACCACATCGAAGCGCTGCGACAGCACCGCCTGAAAAATGTCTCCGGCAGCGATGTACTCCTTGGTGCGGTCGACGGCAGCCAGAAAATCCTTCTTCGCGGTCCGGTACTTCACCTTCAGCTTGCCCTTGCCGGGCCCGGAAGGCAGTTTGGGCAGAGGCCGAGCCAGCTGTTTTTCCAGCCTTTCCAGCCGCTCCACGGCCTTTTCATAAGCCGCCGCAGGCTTGCCGCGCAGCAGGTCGGCAGTCACAACCAGCCAGATCTCCTTGCGCACATGGTCGAAGGCCAGCACTTCGTCGAAAAACAGCAAGCAGGCGTCGGGCACGCCCAGCTCGTCTTTAGTCAGCGCAGGCAGCTTTTCTACCTGGCGGACTGCGTCATAAGAGAAGAAGCCCACCGCTCCGGCGGTGAAAGGCGGCAATCCGGGCAGTCGAGCCGGCTTGTGCCCGCTCAGCGCCCGCCGCAGCACCATAAAGATGTCATCGTCAAACTGGACTACCTTCTTGCCCTCGGTGATGGTGATCTCGCGGCCGCGCGCCACAATGCGCTTGGACGGCGTCAACCCGATAAAGGTGTAACGGCCGACCTGCTCCCCGTTCTCTACCGATTCCAGCAGAAAGCACTCGCGTTCCGACCAGGCCGCCCGCAGGAATGCCGATACCGGGGTCTCCAGGTCGGCGGTCAGAATGCGGCAGACAGGAACAAGCGTGTGCTCCTTGGCAAGTGCCAGGAACTCTTTGCGGCTGGGCTGAATGGGCTGACTGGATGCGTTCACATCCCCAGTGTAACTGCTCGAAAGCCGGGCAATCCACGGGGAACTACGTGCTGCAACTCCGTCTTTGGCACCGTCCCTACGGGACTCCGGAGATTCGAAGGGGCAATTTCCCAGCGCTGAAGCGCTGGGCTGGCAGACGCTGCGCCTCCGGCGCGGACGACAAGTCGCTTCCGGTATGGCGCGCTTCAATCCGGCGCCTTTGGCCTTAAACCTTGCGCCTTTGGTCTTCAACCAAGGGCCCTTGGTCTTCAACCACGCGCCTTATCTCTGGCGCGGACCACTCGAAGCAGTTTGCCCCACCGCAGGCGGCCACACGGCCAGTGCCCGCATCGAGGGTGTTTACTCTGACACGGGAAGCGTGAACAGCAGGCAACTCCCTTTGCCCGGCGTGCTTTCCGCCCACATGCGTCCGCCGTGCTGCTCCACGATGCTGCGGCAGAGCGCCAGGCCCAGGCCGGTCCCACCCAGGTCGCGCGAGTCCGAGGCGTCACCCTGCTGGAAGCGGTCGAAGATCCCCTCCAGCTTCTCCGGCGGAATGCCGCGGCCCTGGTCTTCCACCCGGAAGCAGATCTCCTTTGAAACTGTCCCCGGTTGGCCAGCGATCGACGGCGTTTCTTCGGCGGGTTTGGCTGAAAGCCGGATCATCGTCTGCGGGGGCGAGAACTTGATGGCGTTGGCCACCAGTTCGTTCAGCACCTGGAGAATCCGTTCCTCGTCGGCCATCACCACTGCCTGCCGCACCTCGATGCGGAAGTTGATGTGCGCCTGCAGGGCGGCCGAGTGCGCCACATCGGCGGCACGCCGCAGCAGGATGGCGGCGTCCACCGGCTGCCGGTTCAGCGGCAGCTTGCCCTTCTGAACGCCTTCAAAGTCCAGAATATTGTTCACCAGCTTGACGAGGCGGTCGCAGTTGCCGATCGCCATCTCGATCATCTGGCCGCGTTTTTCCGGCCGCTTCTCCAGCGTCCCGGTTGCCAGCAGTCCCAGCGAGGCGCGCAACGAAGTCAGCGGCGTGCGCAACTCGTGGCTCACCGTCGAGATGAACTCATCCTTCATCTTTTCCAGGCGTCGTCGCTCGCTCACATCCTGGAAGGCGACCACCATGCCGGAAATCCGTCCGCCCTCGATCAGCGGGGTGGCGCTGTACTCCACTGGTACCGCAGTGCCGTTCTGACGCCAGAACACTTCGCCCGTCATGCGGACGGTCTCATTCCGTTGCAATCCTTCCAGAATCGGGCTCGAAGACCGCAATGCAGGTGTCCCGTCGGCGTGGCTGTGCTGAATCGTCTCGTGCATCGGGCGGCCGGTCAGACGCTCCGGCGTATATCCAAGCACCCGCGCCGCCGCCTGGTTCACAAAGGTGACCAATCCATCCAGGTCGATGCCGAAGATGCCGTCCCCCACCGATTCCAGAATCAGCTCGCGCTGCCGCATGGCCATGTGCAGCGCCTGCTCCGACTCGTGTTGCTCGGTGACGTCGATGCCGTGATTCAACGCGAATGGACGCTCGCCCGGCAATTCCATCCGGCGGCTGCGCAATGCGATGCGCCGGAAAACACCGTCGCTTCGGCGCAGCGGCAGAGCCCCCTGCCACTCCTCATTGGTCGCAAGAGATTCCAGGCACTCCCGGAAGGTCGCCATCCCCTCGCCATCCAGCAACTCGTTCACCGAGCGCCCGTTCAAATCTTCCATGCGGTATCCCAACGTCTGGGCCGTCAGGGAGTTCAGCGAGGTCAGTCTGCCGTCCATGGAGCAGGTGAAGACGAAGCCCAGGCTGTTTTCCACCATCTGCCGGTAGCGGGTCTCGCTCGAAGCCAGGGCCGCTTCCATTTCCCGCCGCTCGGTTACATCCTGACCGCTCACAATCAGGTACTGGATCTCACCGCTCGGGCCGCTCAACGGCCGCAGCGTCCAACTCACCAGCCGAATTTGAACCGGCGGAGCCATTGTCGCCAACGCGGTGCTCTGATGCGGGGAAAGCGCCAGGCTGGTCGATGGTTCATTCTGCGCGTGGCTGGTCGCGTGGCTAGCCACGTGCCATGCCGTCTCATACGGACCTGAAACCAGCCCCGCGGACGCCGCCCGCAGCTTTTCCGCAGCCCATCCCTGGTCTTCCGGGCCCAGCACCACTTCCACAAAAGGCCTGCCGATGGCTTCGGTCATGCTCAGGCCGGTCAATTGCGTGCACGGCGAGTTCATCCGCACAATGCGGCCGGCCGTGTCCAGCACCGCAACCAGTGCCGGAATCGAATCCAGCGTCGCCGCCACAAAGCACCGCTCGATGGCCAACGCCCGTTCCGATCGCTGCCTGGCGCGCTGCGCCTGCTCCTGCGCCCGGATACGCATATAAAGCTCGATGCGCGTCATCGTCTGGCGTCCCAGAATCTGCAGGAATGTAGCGTGCTCCACGCTGAATCGATTCGGCTCCCGCGACAGCACCGCGAGCGTGCCCACTATCTGGAGATCGTTGGTCACCAGCGGAACGCCCACGTAGCTTCGGCAGGGGCGCGCTCCGGCCAGGGGAATCCCCTCTGGCGGAAATCGCTGGTCCCGGCCGGCGTCTCGAACCAGCAGCGGTTCGCCGCTCTCCAGCATCCACTGGCAGGCCGTCGATGCTCGCGGCTGCTCGGTCGCCTGAAACCCAAACCGCGACTTGAACCACAGCCGGCTGAAGTCCATCCAGCCGATGTAGGCATAATCGGCGCCGCAAAGCACTGCGGCCAATTCGTTCAGTTCGTCCAGAGCGGGGTCCTTGCTCCGGTCGAAAACGTCGAATTCGGATCGCAATGCCATCTGCCGATGCTCCAGATCTTTCTGATGCTTCCAGCGAGACCAGGTTGAATTTTCCAGTAACCGCAACGACGACTTCCGCCTCGGCGACGGGTCTTTGCCGCTGGGGTGGAAGTCGACGCGTCATCCAGGACGGGCCCCCAGCCACAGGTCCTCGTCGCCGGGGTAGAGAGAGCGGCGACTTTGCACGGAACTCAACCGGGCACACCGACTCTGCATTCGCTCTTGAAAGGGCTCGAAGAAACCTGTCCGCTTCCAGCCTCGTCCGCTCCCAGTATCGTTCAGACCATTCCGCTTGGCTCTTCCCCAAACGGGGGATACGCACGGATAAAATGGCGTATGTCCGAAGTGCCGGAGTGCGAACCAAAACGGCGCTTTTTAACGAGATGGGAAAGCCTTACTCGAAGCGTCTACGCATCATCCCGTCCGGCGGCGCAGTCACTTTCGGTCACTGTCCTCCTCAAACAGAAACGCATTCCCCTGCTGCAATCCTGCTCGCGCGCTATGAAATTGACCTGCCCACAAGGTCCCGGGACTTTTACACGAATCTCAACGGTGCGCGCCCACTCTGGTTTCGCTCTAGTAAAATCATCCTGAACTCCGCTCGATTCCGGCTTGGGAGGCCTCTTGCTCTACTGGCTGCTCTACGAAAAGCTCTTTCCGTTCTTTCATCCTTTTCGCATCTTTCGCTATCTCACCTTCCGCACCGCCTTTGCCTCCGGTACTGCGCTTCTGATCGCCCTGTTCATTGGTCCTTACGTCATTCAGAAGTTGCGCGAGTTCCAGATCGGTCAGTTCGTCCGCGAAGATGGGCCGCAATCCCATTTGAAAAAGTCGGGCACTCCCACCATGGGGGGCGTCCTTATCGCCATCGCCGTCCTGCTGCCGACCGTGCTCTGGTCCGACCCCGCCAATCCCTTTGTCTGGATCACGGTCTTTTCCACGCTGGCTTTCGGCGCCATCG
>CAZQPY010000069.1:0-26602 GCA_964595345.1 uncultured Occallatibacter sp. | reverse complement strand
CCCTTTCGCATTAGAACAGCTTGCTAAGGGATACGTTTTACGCGGGCAAGGTCACTGATTCTCGACGCGCTTGATCAGAGCGTTATGGAGATCACGAAGCACTTTCTCTTGAAAAAGAAAGATGGTGGTCCCGCTACCCGGTTACTCGACTACTTAATTGGGACTAAAGACCCAAGAATCTGTTTCAACAACACCGCGTTAAACACTGTGACGAAGGACGAACTTCTTGGAGGTCACAGCAGCGTGTATGAAATACGCAAGTTGTCGAATGGAGCATGGATGGAAATTGAATACATAGTAGCAAGGATTGAAAACCAGAGCTTTGACAGGGAAGCGTTTGTGCAGCAGGACGAGAGGACGTTTAATCTTTCGCACACTCCCCTACAATGATGTCCGGACTCCTCTCATTCAATGCAGTCCCATCGCTGCAAGGGGAAAAGACTAGAAGAAACACTAATTCGGCACCTTCAAGCAGCCTTCAACTGCCCGAAGATTTCCGGCAGATCGACGTACAACAGAGTCCCTTTGGCCGTCAGGCGGGAGGCTTCGACCCATTCCGCACCGCAGCACATCCGCCCCGACCGCGTCTTGGGATCGATGATCCACACCGTTTCCACGCCCATTGCAAGGTAGTCCTGGGCGCGTTCCCGGGTGTCGGAGTAGGTATCCGGGAGACGGAATCTCGATCGCCAGCAGGGGCGGCTTGGTGATTACCTCTGGTTGAGCACCGCGCGGAAGCAGCGTAACGTCAGGAATTCGAACCCTAGTCGGGGAAACCTGGACCCTCTGCTCGGTAACGCCCTGGATCCCCCATTCCTTTTCATGGGGTCCAAACCAGAGAATCAACAATGCCTGCATTCGTGCGTGCTCGTACTGGCCCACATTGCGCTCCCTGATCTCACCATCCACGTATTCACGGTCCGGCCGGTAGCTCGTGTCGAGGTAATCGTGCAGCGGAATGTGCAAAATCGAAGCCATGGCAAAGAAAATAGCATGAATTTCATGTCAGGAAGATGCCGCGTGGACCGGGAGGTCCACGCTACAGCCGGCCGGGAGGCCGGCGCTCCAACTACTCCCTACTCCCTATTCCCTACTCCCTATTCCCTGATCCCTGATCCCTGTTCCCTGTTCCCTGCCTTTACATCGTCCTGACATAATTCTTCCCCGGCAAGCTCCGGATCCGCCCCGTGACCTCCAGCTCGAACAACGCAGTAAACACTTCGGAAGACGTCAGTTGCGTCTCCAGAAGCTCCAGAATCTCGTCCAGTTGCAGTGCCTGGTCGGCACGCAGAACCTCCAGCACCACCGCCTCTTCGGGCCGCAGAACCGGATCTGGCAGAAGAGATGCCGTCGTCTCCGATTTCGATTCAGCCGGCGCATGCGACTCCAGTTCCAGCCGCACCGGCGAAGCCAGTTCCTCCCACACGTCTTCCCAGGTTGCCACCAGCTTGGCCCCCTGTTTAATCAACGTGTTGGGAGTCCACGATCCCTTGTTGGTCGCATTGCCGGGCACGGCAAACAGGTCCCGATTCTGATCGGCCGCGCAACGCGCCGTCACTCGCGTACCCGAGTTCTCCGCCGCCTCCACCACCAGCACGGCGATGCTTAGTCCGCTCAAAATCCGGTTGCGGCGCGGAAAGTTCTGCGGCGCGGGATAGGTCCCCATCGGCACCTCGCTCACAATCGCCCCGCCCAGCTCCAAAATCTCCTCGGCCAGCTTCTTGTTCTCTTTCGGATAGACCACGTCGATGCCCGTGCCCCACACGGCGACCGTTGGCATCCGCGCCGCCAGTGCTCCTCGGTGGGCGCTGCTGTCGATGCCCCGCGCCATGCCACTCACGATCACGATCCGCCGTGCCGCCAGGTCGCGCGCCAGCATCTCCGCCATTCCCGTACCGTAGGGACTGGGATGCCGCGTGCCCACCACCGCGATCGCCGCCTTGCTCAGCAATTCCACCGGGCCCCGCACCCACAGCACCGGCGGAGGATCGTAGATCTCTTTGAGTCGTTCCGGATACCCGGGACAGCTCAGGCTCACAATCGTTGCCCGCTGCTCCTCCACCCTTGCCCACTCTTCTTCGGCGGCCTTGCGCGCCTTGCCCTCAAAAATGAACTGCGCCGCCTGGGCAGGGAAGCGCAAGCCCTCCAGCGCCGTCAGTCCCAGCGCGAACACCTCCCCGGGCGCGCTCAACTGCCGCATCGCGTCCTGAATCCGTTTCGGACCTAGACCCGGCGAGAGCGCCAGCGCCAGCCACGCTAAACAGTCCTCATCCATCCGGACTGCCTCCGTTCGCGAAGGAACTGCTTTGTTCTCCGTGATTTCGCGTGCATTCGACATCGATTTGATTTTCTGTCCAAGAATTGTACAGGCATTTTCCTTGCAGGAGAAAATTATGAGAAGAGATGTTCTCTTTCCTGGTCCTGCGCCGTATCCTCAAAGGAAAGCGGGAGATGAGACCGTGAAGGTCATCGAAAAAGGGAATTTCAATGTTGCGCAGTGCCGGCGCTTTTACGCCGAGGAAATCCGTGCGCTTACTGGGATCTCCTACGACCTGTTTACGGCATTCAGCCAGGTTCCGCGGGAGCGTTTTTTGGGCACGGCGCCATGGTTTGTCGCGCCCCCTATTTCTCTCACCTCCACCGCCTACCGTTCCACGACAGACCCCCGCGATCTTTATCACGATGTTCTTGTCGCCATCAAACGCGAACAGGCTCTCAACAACGGCCAGCCCACCTTGCTTGCCCGCCTCCTCGGAGCTCTCAACCTGCGCCTTGGTGGCCGCGCTCTCCATGTCGGCTGTGGCGTTGGATATTACACCGCCATCATGGCCGAAGTCGTGGGTCCCAACGGCTCCGTGATGGCGGTCGAGCTGGAACTCGATCTGGCAACCCGCGCCGCAGCCAATCTCGCCAACTATTCCAGCGTTTCCGTGCTCCATCAGGATGGCGCTGAACTCGCCGCTGGCCCGCGCGGACTCAATCATCTCGACGCCATTCTGGTCAATGCCACCGTCACTCATCCACACCCGGGCTGGCTGCAATGTCTCAACGAGGGCGGCGTCATGGTGCTGCCCTTGGCCGTGGGCAGAGCGCCAAGCAACAACGACGCGATTGCCATCGCCGTCGAGCGCAAGGGCAACGGGTTTCTTGCCCGTTCGATCTGCCTGCTTAGCCTCTATCCAAGCCCCACGCTGCGCGATCCGGCGCTCCAGGCACAGCTCAATCACTCCTTCGAAGCCCACACCATCTTCAACCTCATGTCCGTCCGCGTGGATGACCACCCCCGAACCGACACCTGCCTCGCGCACGCAACCGGATTCTGCCTCAGCACCGAACCCGCCGAGGCCTTGGCCTGACAAGCCAGTCGCGACTGCTTCCGTTGCTTGGGAATCTTTCACCCCGGCTTGTTACTCTAAAAGACCGTGAGCCTTCTCTCTGATCGACTTCTTCGAGTTGCCGCTATCCGCTTCCTCAATCCCGCTCCCCTGATGTGGGACTTCGAGCATCCACCGTTCAATTCCGAACTCGCCGGCCGCTATAGCATCGACTGGATGCTCCCCTCGGAATGCGCTGACCGGCTTGCCGCGGGCTCGGCCGATATCGGACTGATCCCCATCGCATCGCTCGCCACCATTCCTGAACTGCGCATCCTGCCCGGCTGCGTCATTGCCTCCAAAGGATGCGTGCGCTCTCTCCTCCTGGTCCGTCGCGCCTCGCAGTCGCTGGCTGCAGTGCGTTCGGTGGCCGCCGACGTCGCCAGCCGAACCACCTTGGCCCATGCCCGGCTCCTCTTCCGCCACTGGGGAAACCCTGACGTCCCGTTCCTCCCCATGCGCGCCGACCTGGACGCCATGCTTCGGAAAGCCGATGCCGCAATCCTCATCGGAGACCCCGCGCTGCTGGCCCTCGAAGAGCAGTCCAACCGCTTCGAGCGCGGCGAAGAAGAGCTCATCTACCACGATCTCGCTGCCGAGTGGTTCGCTCTTTCCGGCTTGCCCTTTGTCTCCGCCGTCTGGGCGGTCGCGGAAAGCAACTTGCCCCTTGGGCAGACTGTTGAGCGGATTGCCGCCGATTTTCTCCGCTCCCGCGATCATGGACTCCAGAACCGAGAGACCCTGGCTGCGGAATGGGCGCCCAGAATCGCGCTCCCCGAATCGACCATCCGCGCCTACCTCACCGGCAACATCCATTACGTTCTTGACGACGAATGTCTCGCCGGCATGAACGCCTTCTTCCGCCTCGCTGCCGAAGCCGGAATCCTGCCCCACTACACCCCGCCCATCGAAGCCGCTTTGCGCGCGTAAACTCGCGAGCGAAAGGCAGTCCGCCCTTCGCGCAAAGCGAGTTTTACTCGTACAAACAGAAAGGCCGGCTCCCGAAAGAACCGGCCCATCGATTTCAATAACGATAATCGCCAATAACGACAATCGGCGACAACCCCCGCCAACTTGCCAACTTGCTAACCCGCTAACTCGCGAAATCCGCTCAACAGACGGTTCTTGCCAACTTAGCACGATTATTGGGTGCCCCATGTCCGGGGCCCCCACGGACAGGTCTTCGTCCGTGGGGTGGAGATCCCTTCCATTGAGGGACATGGGAACGCACAAATCTACCCGGTAACGGTTCCAGCTAACTCCGCGAACACGGGCACAGCCCGGCTAACACCGCTAACTCCGCTGTCCTTCTAAATCTCCCACCTTAGCAGCGCCGCGCCCACTGTGAACCCCGCGCCCACCGCCGCAAGCAGAACAAGGTCGCCCTTCTTCATCTTGCCTTCTTCAATCGCGGTTTCCATGGCCAGGGGGATCGTGCCCGCCGATGTGTTGCCATACTTCTCGATATTGATGATGACTCGATCCGGGTCCATGCCCAGACGGTCGGCGGTCGCTGTGATGATCCGCTTGTTGGCCTGATGCGGAATGAAGCATCCTAGATCCGCCCCGGTCACGCCGTTGCGCTCCAAAACCTTCGCCGTCGCCTCCGACATCTTCCGGACGGCAAATTTATACACCGCTGGGCCGTCCTGATAGATGTAGTGCATCTTCTTGTCCACCGTCTCGTGGCTTGAAGGATTCAGGCTGCCGCCGCCCTTCAGGTTCAGGCTCACGCCGCCCGATCCATCCACCTCGTGCACAAAGTCGATGAACCCGATCTCGCAGTCTTCCGCCGGCTCAATCAGCACCGCGCCCGCTCCGTCGCCAAAAAGAACGCACGTGGTCCGGTCCGTGTAATCGGTCATCCGGGTATTGGCGTCGGCGCCGATGACCATGACCTTCTTGTGCGCGCCGCTCTCGACCAGCTTCACTCCAACTTGCAGCGCAAACACGAACCCAGAGCACCCCGCCGAAACGTCGAAGCCCCAAGCGCCCACCGCGCCAATCTTGTGCTGCACCAGGCAGGCCGTCGCCGGAAACATCATGTCCGGCGTAACCGTACCCACCACAATGACTTCCACCTCGGTGGCTGGAATCCCGCGCGCCGCCAGGCACTTCTTGGCTGCCTCCGCGCACATGTCGCTGGTGCCCTTGCCGGCCGCAAGCTTGTGCCGTTCGCGGATGCCCGTCCGCTCCATGATCCACTGGTCGTTCGTATCCACCAGCTTTTCCAGGTCCTTATTGGTGATGATTTCGGGGGGAACGTAGGTTCCGAGCGCGGTAATCTTGGCGCGGCAGCCCACGATGGGGCGAACGGTAAGGGTCAAAGCACTTCTCCTTGATTGCGAACTCATAAAGCGAGCTTGAACGTCGATCTCAGCTGTTGAACATGAGGTTCGAGCCTGCAGCCTCGAATCGGACAGCTCGACCTCCGAGCCGACCACTCTAATCTTATAAGCCCCGCCTCCGGGCTGTATTGTCCCCACGAAAAATCTGCCGCGCGAAGGCTCCCAGCTCTCATGACTCCGCCAACCGGACGCAGCCCCGTAAACTCTTCGAGATGGAAGGAAGCCTGAATTGTCACTGTGGAAGGAGAATCAGAAAGGGATTTCGATTACCAAAAAAATACCGGGTGACCTACTGCGCCCGCACTAGCCCGTTACCGTTGCTCCCTTCCGGGCCTGGCGGGGGATTAGGTCGCGTAGCACCCGGCAAACTGTTCTTAACACTCAACTGGCCATGCGAACCGCGTCAACAGGCAATCCCGATACGCGCGAGATCTCCGCAAAATGATCGAGCCAGTCGCTTTGTTCCGGTGTCTCTGGAATCGGGATTCCGCGCACCACGCTGAGTGATCCGATGGCCCTCTCGACGGGGATTCCATTGGCGATGAGCAGGCAGGAAGCAATCATCCCCGCCCGTCCGACTCCCTGACGGCAATGAATTACAACATTTTTCCCGTTGCTTAACTTCCGATTCAAATCTTCAACGGTTGTGATCGCCGCCGCTTCCGAAGGCGGAGTCTCGCGGTCCGGAATGGGCAGCGACACAAACTCCATCCCCAGAGCACACGTCAGACCGCTTTCCCGCTGCAATTCAAGATCTCGCTCTTCTTCCGGAGTCAGCATGGAGGCGACCACATCGATCCCGGCGCGTTTCCAGGCCGCCAGTTCATCTTCGAGCCAGTCACCGCCCCGCGGTCGCGCGGCCAACGCAAGACGTCCCGGCCAGGGGCCGTCCGCCCAATGCAGTGGGGTACCCATTGCTACAAACTCCTTTTCACCTCAACTTCGCGCGGCAACGCGTCCACATCGACACCGCGCCCCCGGAGAATGAAAATCCGATGATGCCCGTCCAGTATGGTTCCGTCTGGCCGAACTTTCAAGCTGTCCTTCTGACCAGGAAGCAGAGAGGCTTTCAGTTTTTCCGTGGAAAGGGAATTCAACTGTTCAAGCTTTGCCGAACTGAGTGAGTTATCCGAGTGGAGGGGCTTCAAACGTGCGGCTTCGTCCATCGACGCATTTTAGGCGCCAACCCGAGCCAAAGCAATGAATTCTAAAGGGATTGTTGGGAGGAAGGATATTTATACCGGGTGACCTACTGCGCCCGTACTAGCCCGTTACCGTTGCTCCCTTCCGGGCCTGGCGGGGTTGGCGGGATTACGTCGCGTAGGACCCGGCAAACTGATTTTAACACTACCCGCCGGGTGCAGGCCAACCCTCTCAACCCGCCCCCGTCCCGGCATGAGCCAGCGCGAACTGAGCAAACATCCCGCGTCTCCCTTTGCGATGAATTTCTTCTCCTCGCCGCATACTACGAAGAGTAGGGAAGCGCTCGCATCCTCACACTCGGCCCTGCCAACCCAGCAAGCTGCTTGCCGCGAAATGCCACTTAAGAGCCCCTGTTGGGCGCTTAAATGCCCCGTTTCTCGGTAATATGTCCATTCATTTCAATTAGTTACGGTCGAAAAACATGCCCCCCGTCTTTTCGTGCTTTGCACTGTTTGTTGGGCGTATTGTTCGGTCAACTGCAAGAAACTAAACAAGATGACAGATCTTTATGTTTACCCGAAAGTAAACAAAATGCCCGTTTTCTGCACCATTCAGGTTGCAAAAACCTCTCGTCTTTGTCCCAGACAAAAGAGGCTCCTGCCATCGGCAGGAGCCTCTTCTGTTCATCGAAATCGCAACTCCGCTTACTGTGCGGAGCAGCTTGCGGAACCGTTCAGCGCTGAGTTTAGGTGCTGAAAGAAGATCCGCAGCCGCAAGTGCTCTTTACCTGCGGGTTGTCGAACTTGAAGCCGGCGGCCTCCAGCGTTTCCACGTAGTCGACCGTACAGCCGTTCATGTACATCAGCGAGGTGGCGTCCACAAAGACCTTCAGGTCTTCGAAGCTGAAAACCTTGTCCATCATGCCGCTCTGGTTCTCGAAGGCCATGGAGTACTGGAAGCCTGAGCAACCGCCTCCAACGACGCCGATGCGCAGCCCGGCCGGCAGCGGGTCCTGGGTCGCCATGATCTCGCGCACCTTGGCGATCGCCTGGGGGGTCAGCGTAAGGGGCGCTTTCTTGACGGTTTCCTGGGTGGGTGTAGCGGATGCAGTGGCCATGGTTTCTCCCGGTTGTTGAGATTCTTGCCGTGACAGCATTTTCGATTCTGCTCTTTACAGAAACCTCAAGGTCGAGTGGTCTTTTCCTCAAGAAAAAGCCACCTTGCGGGAACTGAAAAGGGCGACATGTGAATCGAAGATGCTCTACCCGTAACTCTACTGCGCTACGGGTGGGGATTCAAGCCCCAGCGGCAATGCTGTCTCATTGGATGCGGCGAATTCGGGAAAGTCGCAGCTTCCTGTCCCACGGGCATGGCGGTCGTGGTTCCTCGCCGGGCCAGGGGTTCATCCGGAATTTTGCAATTCATTTCGCAAGCGAACTGTGCGCTCTTTTAATTCAAATAGCCTGTGATAATTGTCACGACACGGGCATTGGATCCGGGCTATGATGTTCAACCGTACGGCCCCTCTACTCACGAGACCGCGTTTCCTTCACGGACCCGCCGGTATCTGGGACCCATAATCCTTCTGGAGGTGGAGCATGATTGTTCCCGTTATGTGGTCAGTTTGGGCAGTCCTGGTAGTGGCGCTCGTCGCACTGTACATTTATCGCTCTCGGCTGACCCGGGATGAAGACGACCAGATCTATCTGGACGACGCCTTCAACCACGAGAAGCAGGCCCAGGCCGAGATTGTGGCAAAGGTCAACAAAGTCGAGCCCATGGTGAAGGTCACCACTTGGCTCGCCGCAGCCTCGACAGCCTTCGTGATCTGCTTCTATGTGTTGGACTTCGCGAAGAAGTTGGGCGTCCTTTAAGCTTGAGCTGCTCTTCGGTCAGGTTTGCGTTTGTCAGCCTTGACTTGCTCTTCATCCCTGGACATTCAGGGCACAATCCTGCGTAGAATTCGTCCCGGCGGGCGGCGGCTTCAGGCTGCCGCCCGTCTGGTATTGGAGAACCCTGGTGATTCTCCGTTTCCCGTCAAACGACCTCTATTCAACCTCTTGCTTGGCCTTGTAGCCTTCGCGGGCGATGATGTCGTATTTGAGCGGCTTATGCTTCTCGTCCTGGATGCGTAGCGGCTGGCCCTCGTCGTCCACCAGTTCCACGCGCAGCTTGCGGTAGGTGCCGTCCTGCTTGGTGTTGATCGGACGGTACACCAGCTGATACTTGGAGCGGATGTTCGCGTTGATGCTTTGGAAGATGTCCGGCATCTCGCCCACAAAGCGCGGAAAGAACGACATCCCTCCCGTCATCTTCGCAAACGTCTTCATCTCGTTGTCCGCCTGCAGGTAGGTGATGTCGCGCATCTGCCCGCCGAATCCGCCCCGGCCTTCCGACATCACGCGCGCCGCACCCCCTGTGGAGACCGTGAAGATGGTCACGTCCGGCGTGGATTTCACTTTTTGCAGGATCTTGTCGTAGGTGATTCGCGAGAAGCTGTCCAACCCGGATGCAATGATTACGATGTATTTTCGTCCTTCGATACGCGCCAGCCTGTCTTCGGCCTCGTAGATGGCATCGAACAGGTTGCGCTCGCTGAAGCCGGGTATGCGTAGCGTATTGATCGCCTCAAACACCTGGCGCTTGTCCTGGGTGAAGTCGGTAACGATCTGCGGACGCATGTCGAACGTCATCAGGGCCACGTAGTCCTGCGGCCGAAGCTGCTGCGCAAACTCGTAGGCGGCATTCCGCATGTCGTAGATGAAGTTGTAGTTGGTGTTGGCAAATTCGCAAAGAAGCAACGCCGTGATGGGCGCCTCTACACGCTTGAAGCCGCTCACCTTCTGCATTACGCCGTCTTCATAAATGCGAAAATTGCCAGGCTTCAGATTGGGCACAAATTGCCCGGTCTTTTCCAGCAGCACACCCACATCCACCGTGACCTCGGGAACATCCACCCGCAGCGTATAGTTGCCGGCGCCTTCTGGATTCTTGAACTTGGGCGCGGCGGGAGCCGGCGGCGGCGCTTCCTCCGTTGCTTCCTTCTTTTTCGGGATCGCAATCACACCGGAGTCCGCCCCTGGCCCACCGGAGTCGGGCGTGGCTTGGTCTGGCGTGGCTTGCCCGGGCTGTTGCGGCTGGTTCTGAGCACGCCCAGGAAGCGCAAGCGTGAGCATTGCAAGCAGCAGGGCAGGCAGCAGCGGGCACCCGCAGCGAATCGAATACCTGAAACGACGCAATCTGAACATGACGACCTCTGTGATCAACAGCATACGGGATGAACGCAGTGATCAACCCGCCCGCCCGAGTGCTTTCCACTCAGCCTGCTTTCTCGGGGTGATTCCTTCGGTGAGCGCAGTCAACCCGGGGGCGGTCCCGCACCTCTGATTTAGACGCGAAAGTTCGACGGAAGGAACCAGCGGCCAGCCGTGTCTCAAGAAATGGGACGCTGGTTCACAAGGAAAAAGACTGGAACTCCTGTAGACCTGTTGAGTATGAAATGTCCCGCATGGATTCCGTCGCCTGAAATCTGCGCATAGAATCGGGAGGCGGGGTAGACTAGATCCTGTATAGGATGTTTCTGATAACGTGAGGCCGGTATCGCGAATGCATTCGTGGGCCCCCGCGAAACCAGAGTTGGCGTATACCGGAAGCACTGCACCAGAATCTGGGATAGAAGTCGACGCGCCTGTCAGGGAACGGCGACCGTGCAAGAAACTGACCGGCAAACAGGGACTCTGGTTTCGCTCAAATATGCCAATCTTGATGAGGGACTCGGACCGATCATGAGCCAAATACAAGGATTAGCAGCGCATGCGGCGGGAGCCGAACTCCTGCCATTTCGTTATGACCCGGGAAAGTTGACCTCCCAAGAGGTCGAGATTTCCATCTCGCATTGCGGCGTCTGTCATAGCGACCTTCATCTGATTGCAAATGATTGGGGAATCAGCCAATATCCCTTCATTCCAGGCCACGAAGTCGTGGGCGCGATCACCATGGTCGGCTCCGACGTGAAGTCGCTCAGTGTGGGACAAAGGGTTGGCTTGGGCTGGCAATCGAACTCCTGCGGCGTGTGTGAATGGTGTACCCAGGGGATGGAAAATTTATGCCCTGCCGCGGAAGGCACTTGTGTTCACCGCCATGGCGGCTACGCGGATAAAGTCCGTGCCAACGCGCGCTTCGTGATTCCGATCCCCGACGCTTTGGACAGCGAACATGCGGCCCCGCTGCTGTGCGCCGGCATCACGGTCTATAACCCGATGCGTACCCACGGCGTCAATCCCTCTTCGCGGGTGGGCATTGTGGGAATTGGCGGGCTGGGTCACTTGGCAATCCAGTTTGCGCGAGTATTTGGCGCAGAGGTTACGGCCTTTTCGACCTCGACGGCCAAAGAGAAGGAGGCACGCCAGCTGGGCGCGCACAACTTCATCAATACCCGTGAGTCCAAGGCCATGAAGGAAGTGTTTGGGACCATGGACTTCATCCTGAGCACCATCAATGCCGATCAGGATTGGGGAATCTACATTCAGACGCTACGCCCGACCGGGACACTATGCTTTGTGGGCGTTCCCCCCTCGCCGGTCTCCGTCCATGCTTTTCCGCTGATTTCAGGATTGCGCACCATCACCGGCAACCCCACGGGAAGTCCTTATCGGCTCCGCGAGATGATGGACGTGGCGGCTCGGCACGGTGTGAAGGCTCAAACGGAGCGCTTTCCTATGGCCAAGGCCAACGAGGCTATCGAGAAGGTCAAAAAGAACAAGGTTCGCTACAGGGCTGTTCTGGCCAACTAAATGGGTTCCGGTCTCCTATTGTTTCCGTCCGTATAAAGACGCCCCGCGTTGGGTTCTCCAGCACGGGGCGACGTTGTTTTTGCGCGCTCCAGTCGAATGCTGATCTCATGGTTGAACGAGCAAATCAAAACGACCAGGGAATGCACCCTCGAATGATGCTGCCGGAGTTCCCCTTAAGGGACTCGGGAAAACTCGGATGGCCCACCGCTCACAAGACCCTCGCAAAAAAGGACCGCACGCCGAAGCATGCGGTCCTTGTCCAAGGTAAGGGGAGCCAATGATTACCGGTGTCCACCGCCGCCGTGTCCGCCGCCACCCATGTGGCCGCCACCGGCAAAGCTGGCGTGTCCGCCGCCACCTACATGCGCCCCTCCGCTAAAGCCGCCAGCTCGGGGTGCTCCAGCGTATCCGCTGCGAGCTCCGCCGTAGCCTGGCCGTCCAGCGCCGTAAGCCGCGCGGCCGCCATACCCGTATCCGCCGCGGCCATAACCGTAGCCGACATGCCCGTAGCCGCCGTAACCCCAACCGCGATGGCCCCAGCCCCAGTGATACCAGGGGCCTACGCCGATGAACAATCCGCCCGCAAACCAACTCGGGCCGTAGTAGCCGTAAGGCGCGCATGCATAGGGGTAATAAGCGTAATAGCCCCATTCGCAATCCGGGGGACCATAGACAGCAGGTGCGGCCACTACTGCAGGGCCAATACCCACACCAACTGCAACCTGGGCCTTTGCCATCGTTGCAAACGGCAAAGTCAGAAGAGCTGCCATCAAAACCAAGCGCATGTTCCGCATAAAACCCTCCCTGTGCTGCCCTGGCCCGATCGACCTCGGCCGGGATACCGGAGTCGCCCTCCGTCCTCAGCACCTGCCAGCCGGTTTCCTTCAGGCTGGCTTCTGCTCATTCAGACAGCATTCCCGCATTTTAGTTGCGGTGGAGTTGAAAACTTTCCGTCCCCCCCGAATTGCCAGGGACCGCAGGCAAAAAATGCCCGCTGCTTCCGGACCATGGGCTCGACAGGAAGCAGCGGGCTTGGGGAAAGCGTTTAGAACTCGAAGCGCATGCCCAGCTGAATCCGTCGTGGGGGAGCAACCGAGGTGGGCTGCCCGAACGAGGCGGAACTCTGAATCGTGTCGATTCCTCCGTCGTTTACATGGTTCAGCACATTGAACGCGCCGGCCGAGAGGCCCAGGTGCGGCGATTCCTCTTCCTTGTTCGAGGTCAACGCAAAATCGTGTCCCCAGCGCAGGTCCATGTTCACGTAGCTGGGATTGGTCTGTGTGTTGCGGGCCAGGCCCGTCGGTCGCGCATTGAACAGGCCATCGCCATACGGGTCCGCGCCGGTTAGCACCGTCCATGGAGTTCCTGTGTTTGCCCAGAAACCTGCCGCAAGATTCAACAGACCTTTCGGATTGAACATCGCGTACATTCCGCCGCGGTGGCGCCGGTCAAAGCTCGCGTTCGCCCACTCGTCGTTGGGGGCAAACTGGTTCTGCGGATACCAGCCAATTCCATTGCTGTTCGACTCGTAGTGCGACCAGGTATAACGGCCGAAGCCGGTGAAGTACTTGTTCACCCGCCCGCGGAACGAGAAATCCAGTCCGCTGCCTTCCCAGAACCCGGCCGACTGCATCTGCCGGATGCGCCCGAAGTCGGGATTGGGCCGCGTCGTATAACCCGATTCCGCTGTCGGAGCATTGATGTCCACCGAGCGGAAGCTGTCGATACCGCGCGCCGAGTAGGTGCTCAGAATCGCCGTTGCCTTCTCGCCGATTTGCCGCTCGATGGAGAGCCCGTACTGAATTTGGTAGGGGATCGCCGCGTGGGGCGCAAGCACCGTCAGGGAAGGCGGCTGGGCCGCCAGCGTTGTACAGCTGGTGATCGGGACGCAGCCCGTCGCCGGCATCTGCGCCGGATCGAGCGACAGCACCACCGCCCGGCGGCGCGCATTCTCATACCGCACCAGGTCCAGTAGCGGGCCGGAGCCGAAGCGGTCGTAATAAACGCCTCCGCCGCCTCGGACCACCGTCTTCGATTCTTCATTCAGAATCCACGCGAACGAAACGCGCGGCGAAAAGCCAAGCCGCCGGTTGGCCAGAAAATTCTGCCAGTCGTAACGTATTCCCGGTGTGATCGCGAACCGGCTGTTCAGCTTCCATTGGTCCTGAACGAACGCGCCCATCTCCTGCTGGTGATAGATGAAGTGCGTGTCGCCCATGTTGATGGAGTAGCCGGAGGGTAAATTCGCCGCATAGTTTTGCAGCGACGTTTGAAGCGTGTTTCCGTTCGCGTCCAGCGTCGGGCCAAAGGTGTAACTACCCAGTGCGTTGGTCTCGTCGTCGTACGCCCGGCGGTCGATGTGCGGAGTGCCGAATCCCATCTTGACCAGGTTGCGCCCGTGAGTCCAGGTGGCCATGTCATAAATGCGGAAGTTGTATTCGGTGCCGAACGAGTCGCCCTGCGCCGAACCGCCGCTGAAGTAGCCGGAGACATTCACGCGCGGCGCTTCCACGATATTGCTGTGGCGAGACCAGTCGCGCTCTCCGACGATGGAGATCTGGTTCAGAAGCGTCGCCGAAAGCGTCGAATCCAAATGCACGACCGTATCGTCTTCGCGATACTCGTTATTGGTGCCGCTGGCAGCCAGAGACTGCCCTCCCACGCCCTGATTCTGTCCCGTCCAGTCCTCGTAACTATATTGAGCGTAGCCGGAATGGCGATCGCCGAATTGATGGGCCGCCCGGGTGCTGAATTCCGTATCTCGGGTTGGCGCGGCAACGTTGGCCTCAAAAGCGCCCGTCGGATCTGCCGCCGTCGGCAGAACGGTTGCGCTGACGACGGAATCCAGATCCTCCTCGGCGCGGTTGAAGGTGGCCAGAAAGCTGCTCTTCGGCGCATGGGGAATCGGCCCAGTGACATGCCCTTCGTACACCCGGCGCTGCTCGAACGGCTTCGACGGCGCCATCGCGTTCTGGGCGTTCATCGCCGAGTCGCGGAAAAGAAAATTGAACTCGCCGTGATAATGGTCAGCCGTCGATTTGGTGATGATTTCCATCTGACCCCGCCCCGGCCAGTAATATTGTGCCGAGTAGGGATCCTGGTTGATGCGGATCTCCTGCACCGCCGAAGCGGAAACGGTGGCCCGGTTGGCCTCGACCCCGTCCACGATTAGCCCGCTTCCGCCGGTTCCCGCGGCGCTGTCGTCCATGAACGCGCTCATCGCGGTGGCGTAGTCGTTGTCGAAGATGGGCAGGGATTTCAGATCCTGCGAAGTCATCACCGAAGAGTCGCGGTTCTCCCCGGAGTCGGTCAGATCCACGCTGGTCTCCGCGTTCACATGGACACTTGTGGCGACCGAGGCAATGGGAAGCACCACTTGGAGCGTGGCGGACATTGAAGCATTCAGTTGAGCTCCGGATCCCGTCGCGGGTGAAGCCGGCGCCTCGAACAGAACTGTTCTGCGCACAGTCTCAAACCCGGACTCGGAGACCACCAGCGTAAAGCTCCCCACATGCGGGGCGACAATACGGAAGCTGCCGTCGCCGCTTGAATGAACGATGCAGGCCACTGTCCCGTTAGTATCCAGGAGATCGATTTCAGCGCCGGGAACAATGGCCCCGGTAGCATCTGCAACCACGCCACGCACCGCGGGTGCGGCAGAAGAGGGCGCCGCGGCAGGTTCGGACGCAAATGCAGCAGCTGGCGCAAGCAGGAGGACTGCAAGAGCAAAAGAGCGCATGATGTATTACTCCAAGGCAAAAAAAGTACCGCAAAGTAGCAAGAGATTTCTAAAACGGTTTTTCAGAATCAATTCTCGCAGAAGAACCTTAAGGAACCATGAGGGCTCTGCGATTGTGGCTCTCGATGCATCCTGATGATCAAACCTGAGAGGCGCTCTTTCCCGGAACCAGCACTTCTGACCACTCCGATGCCGAGTCCACAAGGACATCCGGGGGAGTTTCCATCAGGTTTTGCGGCCCGAAGCCAA
Source organism: uncultured Occallatibacter sp. (assembly GCA_964595345.1). Taxonomy (GTDB): domain Bacteria; phylum Acidobacteriota; class Terriglobia; order Terriglobales; family Acidobacteriaceae; genus Telmatobacter. The sequence continues at coordinate 10,956 of CAZQPY010000069.1, read as the reverse complement.
AGGCGCATCCGACGCTCCACACGCCGGCGTTGCGCGCCACCTGCACGTCCACCTTGCTGTCTCCCACCATGACCGTCTCTTCCGGTCGTGCCCCCACCTCGTTCATCAGGGAAATCAATCCCTCCGGGTTGGGTTTTTTGGTTGAAAAGCTGTCCCCTCCATAAATATGGAGAAAGAAATCTGCCAATCCCAGTCCATCGCAGATTCCTTGCGCCGGCCGCACTGGCTTGTTGGTCAGCACCGCCATGGTGCGCCGAATGCCGCCTTGCAGATCGTGCAAGGCATTGAGCGCAGCAAGAGCTTCCAGCACCCCCCCGTAAGCGTAGGTGAAGTCGAGCTTGTGTTCTCGGTAATAGTCAAGGAAGAATCCGTAGGTGCGCGCCTGCAGGTCGTCCGCAACGCCTTCCGGATCCCCGCCCGTGCTGCTGGCCAATGCGCGGCGCACCAGCAAAGGGGCGCCATTGCCGACAAAACTGGCAATCAACGAATCCGGGAGCGCATGGAGGCTGACATGGTCCAGTGCTGCGTTGACGCTGTTGCATAGATCCTGGGCAGAGTCGATCAGAGTGCCGTCCAGATCGAATACCAGCAATTTTAACGACTCAACAGGAATGGGGTGGAATACCTGAATCATTCTTCTAGTGTAAAGGCGCCGAAATACTGTCCGGACCGCCATCCGAAATGACCTGTATCTGGAAGCCTCGAGCGGTGCCTCCGCCACGGCTTGCATTTTTCCGGAGCAGCCAAAACGCTCCCCAGAAAAGTTCGAATTTGTCCTGAAGCCATCGGCCTCTATGACTCTTCGCCGCACCTTGGTAGCTCGCTTTGGAGCGTCTCCGTTGACCTCATCCATTCTCTATCTCATCTTCATGAATTCGACATCGATTCGACTAGCTCCCGGCAGTAGGGAGCTAGTCGTGATTTCGGGGATCCAGAAGCAGCAATGTGAAGGAAAATGTTTCATTTCCGGCAAACTCTCTCATTTTTTGTTTGTAAAAGAGTTTACAGTTGGGTATCGTTCATAATTAGGACCAGTGGCTGATCGGAGAGCTGCCAGCCAATTAACCGCGCCGGGCCAGTAACCACTTATGGATGTAACAGGAGGAAATGTGGGAGTTTCGGAGATTCTGATCCAGATCGATCGCGAGATCGCGCAATTGCAACAGGCGCGTGCTCTGTTGGGCGGTGCCGCTGTGACGTCCAAGAAAGAAAAGGGAGCGGCGTCATCTGTTGCTAAGAAGACTGTCAAGAAGAAGAGGAATCTGACTCCTGAAGGCCGCAAGCGCATCGCTGAAGCCGTGAAGCGGCGTTGGGCTGAGCAAAAGAAGTCGGCTTCCTCGAAGTAGTTGAAATCTTCAAACGCAAAAGGACTGGCCATCCGGCCAGCCCTTTTTGTTGATCGGGGTACTGCTCGCTGAATGGGATCACCGAAATTGCGGCGTACCGAATAAACCGGCGCACGGCGCATTTATCCGAAGAAGAACTCTTTCTCTCGCAATTCCTTGATTGAGTCACGCAGTTTGGCTGCGCGCTCAAATTCGAATTTCTTTGCCGCATCGCGCATCTCAGTCTCCATCTTTGCAATGAACTCGTCCAGATGTGTTTGCGACGTGAACTCCGGCAGGCCAGCCGTGTCCTCCTCGGCAAACTCACCGTATTCGGCTTTCAGAATCGCTGCCAGGCCCATGTCCACTCGGCTGATGATCGACTGAGGCGTGATATCGTGCTCTTCGTTGTACGCCTGCTGAATTGCCCGTCTCCTGTCAGTCTCGCCGATCGCTCGCTTCATGGAGTCTGTCATACGATCCGCATACAGGATCGATTTGCCCTCCAGGTGGCGAGCCGCCCTTCCCATTGTCTGGATCAAAGAGCCCGCCGAGCGAAGGAATCCTTCCTTGTCGGCGTCGAGAATGGCCACCAAAGAGACCTCGGGAAGATCCAATCCTTCCCGCAGCAAGTTAATACCTACTAGTACATCGAACTCACCCTTGCGTAGCCCGGCCAGCAGTTTCACGCGCTCCAATGTCTCGATCTCCGAGTGCATATACCTGCAACGTACGCCCACTTCCGTGTAGTAGCCGGATAGATCCTCAGCCATGCGCTTGGTGAGCGTGGTTACCAGCACCCGCTCGTTACGTTGGGCGCGGTCGCGGATTTCGGCCAGAAGGTCGTCGATCTGGCCTTTTACTGGCCGGATCTCCACAACCGGATCCACCAGTCCTGTAGGCCGGATCACTTGTTCCACCACCACTCCCGCAGAACGTGTCAATTCATAAGGGCCCGGTGTCGCGGATACATAGATTGTTTGGTGCACCCGGTTTTCAAACTCTTCGAATTTCAAGGGGCGGTTGTCCATGGCCGACGGCAGGCGAAATCCATAATCCACAAGATTCTGCTTGCGGCTGCGATCCCCGAACCACATCCCATGCACCTGTGGAATGGTCGCGTGGCTTTCATCCACAAATACCAGGAAATCTCGGGGGAAGTAATCGAGCAGCGTGGGCGGAGCCTCGCCCGGAAGCCGGCCGCTGAAGTGGCGCGAGTAATTCTCGATTCCGTGGCAATAACCCATCGATTTAATCATTTCCAAATCGAAGCGAGTGCGTTGATGAATTCTTTGCGCCTCCACCATGCGCCCCTGAGCCTCCAATTCAGCTACCCAATTGTTCAGTTCGGTTACGATCGAGTCGATCGCATCGGCTTTGCGCTCGGGTTGCACCACATAATGACTCTTCGGGTAGATCGGCAACCGCGCGTACTTTTGCTTGACCGTGCCAAAAAGCGGATCGATCTGCGAAAGCGATTCAATTTCGTCTCCGAACAACTCAATGCGGTACGCCAGTTCGTCATAGGTTGGAAAGACTTCGATCACATCGCCGCGCACCCGGAACGTGCCGCGCCGAAAGTCGACGTCATTCCGTTCATAGAGGATTTCCACCAGCCGCCGGGTAATGTCTTTGCGGGAGATGCGCTGGCCTTTTTCCAGCAGCATTAACATGCCGTAATACGCCTCCGGAGATCCCAGTCCGTAGATGCAGCTGACAGAGCTGACGATGATCGCGTCGCGCCTTTCAAACAGCGAACGCGTCGCCGCCAGGCGCAGCTTGTCCAACTCCTCGTTGACCGTAGCTTCCTTCTCTATATAGAGGTCCCCGGCAGGGATATACGCTTCCGGCTGATAGTAGTCGTAGTAGCTCACAAAATACTCAACCGCGTTCTGGGGGAAGAACTGCTTGAACTCGTGATACAGCTGTGCGGCGAGGGTCTTGTTGTGTGCCAGAATCAGCGCCGGCCGATTCGATTGCTCGATCACCTTGGCCATGGTGAAGGTCTTTCCCGACCCTGTAACGCCAAGTAGGACCTGGTGCTTTTCGCCGGCCTGCAGTCCGTCCATCAACTCGGCGATGGCGCGAGGCTGGTCTCCACGGGGCTGGTAGCTTGAAACCAACTGAAAATCCATGGGAGTGATTATACGCGATAAGCGAACAACAGGCGAAAATATGCGCGATCCGCAAACGCGGGGCCGTACAGGCTGAACGGGAGCATCTTCGGCCTCGCCTCCATGATGCGAGTTGAAGAGGCAATCTTCGGCAATCGAAGGGGATTCTTCTCCAGCGAAGAGAGTTTTCGCCGACAATAGGGAAGTGACTTCTCGTATCGTTTTCCTTCTTTTCGCATTTGTGATCTCGCCGATTGTGGGCCATGCGCAATCGGAATTTCAGTCGCTTTCCCAGGCGCTCACGGTTCATGGCCCCTTTGCGCGGCAGAGCTACAAGCCCCTCACCGGGGTTGAGCGCTGGCGTCGCTGGGTCGATGAAGACGGCGAAGGCGCCGCCATTCACGTTCAATCTCTGGGTGCGGCAGCCTACCTGCAGTTGATTCCGGCGCCGCCGGAGTGGAATCGGAGCTGGGGCGGATTTGCCCGTCGCGCGGGGAGCAGTTACGGCGGCAACCTGATCCAGAATTCGGTCCATGAGGGCATGGCGGACCTCGAAGGCACCGATCCGCGCTATTTTGCATGCGCCTGCAAGGGGTTTGTGCGGCGTACCGCCCATGTCGTCGAGATGAGTATCCTGACTTATAACCGGAGTGGTCACAAGACGCTCGACATTCCCCAAATTGTAGGCATTTACGGGAGCACGATGACCCAGGAACTCTGGATGCCAAAGCACTACAGTCCGCTGGTGCAGGGGGTGCAGGAGGGCCATATCGTTGCGAGCTTCACGGGTGCGGAGCATTTCATTCAAGAGTTTTCACCCGAACTGAAGCGGATCGTGCATTGGCGCACTGCGAACGTAACCGGCAAACCGTAATTCCGGCTACAATTCCATCCATATACTTCAAGGAGGCTCCATGCGCAGAATTCTCTTCGCTGTTCTCATCGCAGTCTTTGCCGCTTCCGTTGCTGTTCCGCTGCGTGCCCAAGGCGCGCCGACGCAAGGGAGCGCCGACAAGCCCTACACCGTGGAGTACTACTACAAGCTGCAATGGGGCCATCAGCAAGAGTTCCTTGGTTTGTTTCTGAAGAACCATTACCCGTTGCTGAAGAAGATCGAGTCTACCGGGCGCATTGTTTCCGTGAAGATCGAGTCGCCGGCCTTGCACACCACGGAGGATGGGCGGTGGGACTATCGCGTGACCATCACCTACAAGAACTCCACTGTGGCTACGACCGCGTTTCCCGAGGAGGCGGCAATCATCAAAGAACTGTGGCCCGACCAGGAAACGTACAAGAAGGAAGAGCAGCGCCGGTTCGAGATTCTGCTTGGACATTGGGATCTGCCGGTTACGGATATCACGCCGGCCGCCAACTAGGCTGTATATCTCATAGACGGCGCGAAACATGCGGGATCCGGCGCATTCTCCCACCGGGTACAACGGGATGCTGCCGGTCAATGCGCCGTCATCCGTTTCTGCCGCTTCCAGCATCATGGCCAGACACGCCGGGCTTTTCAGTCGCGGCAGGGATCCTGCCTTTGCGGATCATTCAAGCCTTCTGGCGCACAATTGCTTCGGGAGTCGGAAATGGCCTTCGGCAAAGCAAAACACGCGAAGCTGCGCTTGAATGCCACCGCGCCCCGCTTAAACGCCGTGAGGCGCCCCCATTTTTCCACGTATCTATATGAAAGTAATATAGATAGAACGCAGATCTCATCCCCCCCCCCTTGATGTTTCACTGCGGGAATCCCTTGCGCATCATTCCAGGGGGCTGTGAAACAGGCCTTTTTCCCCGCCAAATCCGCGGATTTCAGCCAGTCCTGTCAAATTCTTCATGGGTTTTTATCCCCTACTTTTGCACCATCCATGGTGAAAAGTACGTAGAAATCTCACCATGCGAGACGCTTTGATTCTTTTTATCTTTTTTGCCGCCAAGAGGCCCGGGCCATTCAAGCCGCCCTCGGTGGGGTAGTCCTCAATCGTGAAGCATGGTCCGGCCCGAAAAGGGGGCCGGACCATGCACCTACTTGTAGATCTCCGGAATGAAGTTCTGCTCGTGCATCGGCGGCCGCACGTACTTCGACTTCTCCAGCGCCGGAAGCTTCAGCGGCTCCGGCGTCAGGTCTTTGTACGGAATCAACGACAGCAGGTGTCGGATCACGTTCAGCCGCGCGCACTTCTTGTCTTCCGCGTTCACCACGTACCACGGCGCCTGTTTCAGGTCGGTCACCGCGAACATCTCGTCCTTGGCCCGCGAGTATTCCGCCCAGTGCTTGCGCGACTCCAAATCCATCGGGCTTAGTTTCCAGCGTTTGGTCGGCTTGTCCATGCGGTCCTGGAAGCGCTTTTCCTGCTCCCCATCGCTCACCGAGAACCAGTACTTGATCAGAATGATCCCGCTCCGCACCAGCATCCGCTCGAACTCCGGGCAGCTCTGCATGAACTCCTGCACCTGCTGCTCCGTGCAAAAGCCCATCACCCGCTCCACGCCCGCGCGGTTATACCAGCTCCGGTCGAAAAGCACCATCTCTCCCGCCGCAGGCAGATGCGGCACATACCGCTGGAAATACCACTGCGTCTTCTCCCGCTCGGTCGGAGTACCCAGCGCCACAACACGGCAAACGCGCGGGTTCAGCGACTCCGTAATCCGCTTGATCGCCCCGCCCTTGCCCGCCGCGTCGCGCCCTTCAAACAGCACCACCACCCGCAGGTTCTCGTGCTTCACCCACTCCTGCATCTTCACCAGCTCCACCTGCAGGCGGCTCAGCTCCTTTTCGTAATCCAGATCCTTGCCCAGGCGCACTTGGGATGGCGCACATGGTGCATGCGCACCCGGCGTTTCCTGTTGAGGCTCTTCTTTTGCTTTTTCCGGTTCCGCTTTCTCCAGCTTGTGCTTCTTCTTTCCGCCCATCCCATTCCTCCTGGTACCGTTCGCAGCGCTCTTGCCGCTGATCGCGGACTGTCCACCATACTATCCACACAGAGCCGCGTGCGAGGAATCAAATTCATCAAATCGCAACAAGTGCTCCAAAGATAGGAAGAATGGCCGGGGCAAAAAGTCATCGGGGCAGACCGATGCCCCGCAGAGCCTCGGCTGCCCCGATTCCAATGCCTGCTACCCCTTGATTCACATCCTTCAGAAGACCATCCGCAGTCCCATCTGGCTGCCACTCGGAATCTGCATCGACGCCACTTTTTGATAGGTGGCAAAAACACTGGATGCGCCGGGGCCCATCTCCGCCACCGATCTCGCATAAGCAGCGCTCGTCCGTTGCAGCATGTTGAACGTCTCGGCCATCGCTTCCAGGCGGAAGTTCCTTCCCCATGCCAGAGTCTTGGTGAGACGCGCGTCGATGTTGATGAAGCTCAAACCGGCAAACTCGCTCTTTGTCGTGTAGTCCACGGTCTCGCTCAGCGCAAACCCGTTGGAGAACTGCTGCCAGAAATCCGAAGCCGGACCCGCCGAAGAATGAAGGCTGCCGGTGAAAGAAGCGCGCCGCATCGAGTCCGCTATCTGCGATGTGTTCTCGGCATTTCCTTCTCCAGACGCCTGTGAATAGGTGTAGGAGGCCTTGTAACTGCCCCACCGAACCGGCTGCTGGGCCAACGCAATCGATAACCCCGTATACGAGGAGACAGCGCCCGATCCCATCTCCTGCCCGGCAAATGTATTGCCGGAATTGCACGCGCCGGCCGAAGCGCACAAGTTCGCGGATTTCAGCACCGGCAGCGCCAGTTGCACTCCTCGCACATATTCGGTCTGCGCGGACAAAACACTCTTCGCTCCCAGTTGCTGGTCCACCTGCACATTGGCCTGCTCGGCATAGGAGTTCTGTATCGACGGAACCAGCGTGACAAAGTTCGCCAGATCTCCGGCAGGGTGGCCATTCCGGCTCACAAACCGTGCCGAATCCTCTATGTTGGCGCTCGCCTCCGGGCTGCTCGATCCGGCGAGAGCGGGCAGGGGAATCTGGTCGTAATAAACGCCCACCCCTCCGCGGATCACCGTCTTCGCCGTCACCGCCCACGCCAATCCAGCCTGCGGTGCAAGGTTATTGGCATCTCGCTTGAACCCCTGCAAAGCCTGAAGATCGTAACGAATTCCGGTAGTGGCCTCCAGGTTCGGGCGCAGCCTGTGCTCGCTCACCACGTAAAGCCCGCTATAGCGATCCGACTGGCTCAGCGAGGGGTTCCCCGCTTTCGCGCGGCCCTCGCCCGATTCCAGGAACGCAATGTTCATCTGATTGGCCATGAAATCGGCCCCCACCCGCAGGCTCTGTCCTCCGGTCTGCCGGTACACATTGGTGGCCGCCTCAAACACCCGATTGCGCCGCTCCGTGGGCATTTCAGACTGTACTCCCAGCGCGGCCGCGCCTCCGGGCAACCGTCCTTCGTTTACCACCAATTGCGCGCTTGTCTCACTGACCGTCGAGGGGGAAAGCTCCACGGTGTTCGCCGCGCTCACCTCCTGGTTGGTCATCTTCAGCACCTGGCCGGAACTGCTCACCTTGTCCCCTTGATCCAGGCGCGTGCGCCGCACGCTCAGTTCGTCGCGCCGGAACCGCGCGTAAGCCGAATCGCGATCGCTGAATTGCCGGTCCGCGCGAAGAACAATAGCGTTCGCAGTGAGCGTATTCGCCGTATTCGGAAGCTGAGTATTGCCTGTCTTCAGTTCGTTGATCGCCAGTTTCGCCAGCATCCTTTGTGGATCGATCTCGAACCGCTCGAGACCGGCGAAATACGAGTTTTTTCCCGCTCCGCCACCCACTGAGGCATCCCGATAGGAAACCGGCAGCGGATACGAAAACATCGCATTCGGCTCAGCGTGCAACCGCAATCCCCAGGTCAGATCGGCCTGGCCATGCGCCACATTTCTCCGCGTGAAGACCGGGTCATCGATGTCCCGCAAAGAAACGGTGTCGGGATGCTCCATAAAACCCTCGATCGATTCCGCGCCGATCTCCGCTTTCTCCGCTGTAATCGGACTGTTCTCTCTGGTTATGGCGATCTCGATTGGCGGAACATCGTCCGTTCCCAGCGTTCCATAGCTGACTTGGTCCGTAAACGCCGGCTTGTGCGCATCGATCCGGTACTTCCCTGCGCCCAGACCGCAAACCTCAAACTGCCCGCTCGAATTGCTCACCGCCGGGCGTGCGCCGTCGCTCGCCACCAGCCGTACGGAGACAGTAACATCCGCGGCGCTTGCGCCTGTTTCATCTGAAATATGGCCGCGAAGACAAAACCCGCCGTCTCCCGGTTGAATGGCCAGGCAGATCGTGGGAGCACACAACAAACCTCCGGCAAACAATAATCTTCGCACCGCGCATTCTCCTTCATCAGTTGCAGTTCAAGGTTGGAAGGTATATAGACCGGAAAGCTCTGACAGACGAGAGAACTTATCGGTAAAACAGGAAAACGTAAACCCTCTGCTTGGACGGCAGTTCTCTCAGAATGTCTACCGGTGGAAAATGGGCTATTCCGCGGAAACCTCTTCCGAAAACGGCTCAACACGCACTTTGGCAATGCGCCGTGCTTCCATTTCAACAACCGTCATGCGTCGCCCATCGTGAACCACACTCTCGCCCGCCCTGGGAATATGGCCGAGCCGCGCCAGCATGAATCCCGCCAGGGTTTCCACACCACCATCGCGCGGCAGGCTCCATTGCATCTGGGTTTCCAGGTCGCGCAGGTTGGCGCTCCCATCCATCAGCAGAGCCCCACTGGCGGTGGTCAGCACGGGGCGCTCCGGTGAGTCGAATTCGTCTTCAAACTCGCCGGTCAACTGCTCGATCGCATCCTCGGCGGTGACCAGTCCGACCGTCGATCCATATTCATCCACCACGATCGCCATATGCCGGCGGCGCTGCTGGAAGTCCTGAATCAAATCCAGTGCCGATTTCGTCTCCGGAACCACCAAAATATCTCGCATCACCTGGGAGACTTTGAGGTCTACAAACGGAACCGGAAACCGGGCTCGCCTGGGCGGCCCCGTCGCTCCTGCAGTGCTCTCACTCGCCCCTTCGGAAGCAACGTCGGCCACCGCTGTTGGAATCACGGCGGGACGGAAAAACATCAGCCGCGCCAGATCTTTCGAATAGACAACGCCAATGATGTGCTCCGGGCCGCGAGCTTCGTCATAGATCGGCACTCGCGAGTGCATATGCTCGATCACCTGCGAACTCGCCTCTTCGATCGGCATTCCCGATGGCAGCGAAATGATCCTTTGCCGCGGCGTCATGATCTCCCGCACCGGGACGTCGTCAAGCTCGAGCGTGCGATGGATCAGCATCTCTTGAAAGGCGGGCAAAACACCCATCCGGCGCGCCGAGGTGGCAATCAGCTTGAGTTCCTCCGGGGAATGAATGGCGGCGCGCTCCGTCATCGGAATGTCGAACCCGCGCAGTACCACCGCCGCTGAAGACTTCAGAAAGCGTACCGCCGGCCGGGCAATCGCCATGAAGATCAGCATGGTCGGAGCGACCGCGACGGCAAGCGCCTCGGCGCGCCGCAAGGCCAGGGACTTCGGGACCAGCTCGCCCACCAGCACATGGAAATAGGTAATCAGCGAGAACCCCGCCGCAACCGCGAACACGTGGGCATAGATCGCCCCATGGGCAAGATTCAGATGCAGCACCTCGATCCACCCCAGCAGCACGCCCGCGGCCAACGGCTCGCCGATCCAGCCCAGCGCAAGGGAGCAGAGCGTAACCCCCAGCTGAACAGCGGGGAGAAAGTCGTCCAGGTCACTTTGCAGCCGCCGCACCGCGCGCGCCCCAGGCACATTTGCCGTGACCATCTGCTCAATGCGGGTGTCGCGGATACTCACCAGGGCGAACTCGGCAGCCACAAAAAAGGCATTGGCCAGAATCAGCATGGCCACGGCGACAAACTGCAGCAGGGTTAGCTCGTGCATCTGGTTGTGAGGATAGCACTTGTTTCGGCTCGCGATCGCTTTTCTGTCCCCGGTGCAACGGTCTTCGGAAGGCTGCGGGAAACTCGGGACTGTCAGGCCTTGTAACAGGGCATGACTTCAGTCGTGCCGATAACGCCAATAGAATGAGTCGTGGGCTTTAGCCCCTGCTGGAGCCATTTTCAGCGCCTCACTTCGATTCGCCCATTCTTCCTTTTCCAGGGCACAGCGCTGCTTCGGGCTTTCCAGTGCTCCAATTTCCCTTCGCCCATCCCAGGACCAGCATTGGGAACCATCCGCCGGGTGCCCCATGTCCCTCGCACTTGGGGACATGGGAAAGCACGATCCCCAATCCCGCGCTTGGTTTCGGCGCGGGCTAGCCAAAGGCGCCCGCCGCACCGCAGGTGCTTTGGAACCATCCGCCCGCTGCTTGCGTATGTAAGCAGTGCACCCGGTTGGGACGCGCAAGGGCCGCCTGCAACACCGCATCCGTGTCCGCCCATTTGTCTGATCGGATTTACCAAGGCATATGCAATAAAACGATTCCTGGAGGTAAAGCGAGTGGCTTCACGAAAGAGCAAAAAGTTCTGGATCTGGCTGGGCATCGG